>SUYU01000003.1 GCA_015060245.1 Bacteroidales bacterium
ATACATGAAATAGAAGACAGACTTAACAATAGACCAAGAAAACGATTAAAGTTTTCAACACCTAACGAATTATTTAATTTATTAACAACAAAAGAACCTTGAGTCGCATTAAATTCTTGAATTCAGGCGGAAGATAAAATTTTATTGTCAAAACCTGTCAAAAAACTGCCGTTCCTTTGCATTGTAACAAACAATTAAAATTTAAGACTATGAACGGAATTTTTATGAACATCATGGGCATTGCAGTGATCGCAGCAATGATTTACAGACTATTCACCATGTTGCAGAGCATCAACAGGGAACTCAGGAATTCTGCTCAAGGGCATAATCGACAGCAAGGTTCAATATATTGTTGAAACTCCGGCACTTGCGAAACCTCTCACTGACATAATCGAGCAACTGTGGGGCAGACAACATATCTACAGAAAGGGGCTCACCTATAGAGAAATCCTTATATTTGAGGAGTTCCTTCCATCTCTCTTCAACATCGTCAAACCCACGTGGAACCCTCTTGAGTTTGTTGTACTGCTCAAGTTTAAAGCCGTCGGCCTCTGCAATGGCATTGAGGAAAGAGTCACCGTTTACAGAGATTTCATCCCTTATACTCTGTATTACAGCAGTGTCGGGACAATAGAGGCCTGCAGCAAGAAGAGATCCTCCAAGGAAACCGTCGGCAGCACCTGGCTCAATATGGAAATAATACCCGGCATAGGGAGATTTCTTGCCACCACGGCAAATATAGGCCCCCATATGCGTCTTGTAGGGCTCCTTATTCTTTGAAAAGCGGGTATCACGATAAATTCTGTAGGTACAATCCTTTACCTGCAATCCGGAGGCGAGAATCTCTTCATCCCAATTGCCTATTGCAGCAACAAGTTGCTCTACAAACCCGTTGAATAGAGCCTGCGCCTGCAGATACTCATCTTTATGGGCATTGAACCACTCACGGTTATTATTGTTGGCCAGAGTGGCCAGAAAGTCATATACACGTCTCATGGGCCGACACATTATTTTGCTGTGTAAAGTTACATATTTTGAATTAATAATGTAAATTTGCCCTTTCAAAGAGAATGAATATGGTCGAGGGCTTCAATAATTTTCTGCTCATTATGGCAATATTGGCGGTGATTGTTTTCATTGCCCTCTTCTTTGTTACTGCAGGATACGGCAAGTTTACTACAAAGAAATGGGGACCATCTGTGGGAAACAGGCTCGGATGGATATTAATGGAGTCTCCGGTGTTCATCCTGATGACCATATTGTGGGCTATGAGTGAACGCACTTCCCAACCCACGCTACTGGTGATTTTTACTCTTTTCCAGTTGCACTATTTTCAGAGATCATTCATTTTTCCCCTTCTTCTCAAGGGAAAGAGCAGGATGCCTATGGCCATAGTGGCAATGGGGGCGGTTTTCAACACATTGAATGCACTTATGCAGGGCGGATGGCTCTTTTATATATCTCCCGACGGAAGATACTCAACAGAATGGCTTACAAGCCCGCAATTCATCACCGGCACCATAATTTTCATTGCCGGATTTGCAGTCAACCTCCATTCTGACCATATAATACGGAATCTTCGCAAACCAGGCGATACAAATCACTATCTTCCAAAAGGCGGAATGTACAACTATGTGACATCTGCCAACTATTTTGGAGAGATTCTGGAGTGGACAGGTTTTGCAATACTTACATGGAGTGCAGCGGGTGCCGTATTTGCACTCTGGACATTTGCCAACCTGGTACCAAGGGCAAACACAATATACAATAAATACAGAGTAGAATTTGGGAATGATATGGCGGGCAGGAATCTGAAAAGAGTTATACCATTCATATACTGACCCCTTGCAATACTCTCTCCCCAAACATGATAAAAATGGAAAAATATAGCGGCTCCATACTCTTTACCCCGGGCAAGATTGGCCCTCTGACCATACGCAACAGGACAATACGTTCTGCCGCATTTGAAAACATGGCCACAAACAACAATCCTTCGAAAATGCTTGCCGACTACCATACAAGTGTGGCCGCCGGCGGAGTTGGCATGACTACAGTAGCCTATGCTTCGGTTACCCAGAGCGGATTGTCGTTTGCAGACCAGTTATGGCTCAGACCGGAAATAACAGCAGATCTGCGTAAAATGACCGACTCCATACACAAAGAGGGTGCCGCTGCATCAATTCAGATAGGACACTGCGGAAACATGAGCCACAGGGAGTTTACAAAGTGCATACCGGTATCTGCATCAACAGGTTTCAACCTCTACTCCCCTACATTCCACAGGAAATTGAAAGAGAGCGAGATGATTGAAATGGCCAGATCATTTGGAAATGGTGTAAGGTTGGCCAGGGAGGCGGGATTTGATTGTGTTGAAGTTCATGCAGGCCACGGATACCTTATAAGCCAGTTCCTCTCTCCATATACAAACAGGAGACGCGACCAGTATGGAGGCCCTTTGAAGAACAGGATGAAATTCATGCAGATGTGCATGAATGAGGTTATGGAGGCAGCAGGAAGCGACATGGCCATTGTTGCCAAGACAAACATGCGTGACGGGTTCAAGGGTGGAAACGGCATTGAAGAGGGGCTCGAAATAGCCAGGGAACTGAAGGCTCTTGGAGTACACGGCCTTGTATTGAGCGGAGGTTTTGTGAGCAAGGCCCCAATGTATGTAATGCGCGGAGCCATGCCGATAAAGACACTTACCCACTACATGAATATCTGGTGGCTCAAATATGGTGTAAAGATGGCAGGAAAGTTCATGATACCTACAGTACCTTTTGAGGAGGCATATTTCCTTGAAGACGCCCTCAAATTCAGGGAGGCAATTCCAGATTTTCCTTTGATATATGTTGGAGGTCTCGTCTCAAGGGAGAGCATCGAGAAGGTGCTTGACCATGGATTTGAATTTGTGCAGATGGGACGTGCCCTTCTCAACAACCCCTCGTTCGTCAATGATTTGAAACAGGGCACAGAGAGGTGCAACTGCGGACACTCAAACTACTGCATAGGAAGAATGTACACAACCAATATGGCCTGTCACCAGCACCTCCAGGAGGAGATTCCCGACAAACTGAAGAGAGAAATCGCTGCTCTTGAGGCCAAGTGGGCAAAAAAATAACAATACCTGAAAGCATAGGGGAGCATACGACAGAAGAGTAAAGATGGAAAACAGAAGGAGAATGAACGGCAATACTGCCGGCAGAAGTGCCCTGGTTACAGGTGCAAGTTCGGGTATGGGAGTGCATTATGCCACCCAACTGGCCGGCTACGGCTACAACGTGATAATGGTGAGCAACCAGGATGTGCAATTGAGAGAGGTTGCAGCATCAATTAAAGCACAATTCAATGATATTGAAGTCATCAGCATTTGCAAGGATCTGTCGGGAAGAGAAGCGGCCCAGGAACTCTTTGATTTCTGCAATGAACGAGGCATTGAGGTGGAAGTGCTGATAAACAATGCCGGCATTTTCTTCTTCAATGATATAATTGACTGCCCCAAAGAGAGGGTTTCAACCATAGTAAACCTCCATGTTTTCACAGTTACGATGCTCTGCAGACTCTTTGGAGAGAAGATGAGGGAGCGCAGAAAAGGATATATCCTCAACATGTCATCAATCTCCGCCCATACACCCTTTTGCGGCATATCACTCTACACGGCCACCAAGAGTTACATAAGGACAATGAGCAGGGCATTCAGGCTTGAACTTAAGGAATTTGGTGTTCATGTAATGACTGTTTCACCCGGTGCAGTGGCCACTGACCTATACAGGCTTCCAAAAAACCTTCAGAGACTCGGAGTAAACATAGGTGTAATCTACAGACCCGAAAAATTGGTAAGGAATGCCCTCAAAAGGCTATTTTATACAAATAAGAAGGAGTATATCCCTGGCTATATAAACAGGCTTTTCAAACCTGTTTATGCATCTTTGCCCGAATGGTTCAAGATGTGGGCCAGAAAAAAGACGGCATGCTTGAAGAAGTAAAGGATAAACTTGAAGAGATAAAGGATAAAAGGGCAATACATTGGAAAAGAGCAGAAAAATAGCGGTATTGACAGGAGCAACCGGAGGAATAGGCAGCGTGGTTTGCAGGCATCTTGCAGACCTCGGGTATTTTGTTTATGCCTCTTGCCGCAACAGCCGCAAGGCAACTGCCCTGCTTGACTCCATTCCAAAGGAGAAGAGAGAGTATATTGAGTTTGTAAATCTGGATCTGACCTCGCTCAAGTCGGCAGAGGATTTCTGCAATACCATAATCAGCAGTCTGAACGGAGCAAAGATTGACCTTCTCATCAACAATGCCGGAATGATTGCCCACAAATTGGGCATTACTCCCGACGGATATGAAACCTCCATGCAGGTCAACTACATATCAGTCAAGAGCATTACCGAAAAACTCATTTCCCACATATCCGGAAAAATAATCAATACCGTCTCATGCACAATCCACAGCGCTTCACTTAACAGGGCATTGAAGAATGCACAGGGCGGCTTTTCTGCCACAGAAAGGGAGCGCAAGCAATCTACAATCAGCAGCCTGTGCCGTTACAGCGACTCCAAACTGATGCTCGCATTCTATACCCTTGATCTTGCCAAAAGGTGCAAAGGCTCCAGCATATCTGTTTATGGAGCCGATCCCGGAATAGTTGACACGGGAATAATAACCATGCACAGATGGTATGACCCTATTGCCAATATAGTTTTCAGGCCATTCATAAAGAGTGCAGAACAGGGCGCACAGCCAATTATAAATGCCATTGCACACAAATCAATGGAAGGGCAGGATGATGGTGCCTCACTCCTCTTTGCCGGCAACAGGTACAAATCATTTCCCCAAAGGATAAGGAAAAGATATGACAGGAGTCTGAAATATATCAGTCCCCTGCCATAAAACGCTACTCCTCCACAGTCACGAAGTAATGGTCTTCATTACCGAATACCCTTATGAAAACGATGGCACTTGTAGGGCGTATGCCTGTTATCACGCCATCCTCGGTTACAGTGAGAGCCGGAGGGTTCAA
The DNA here is from genome assembly GCA_015060245.1 of Bacteroidales bacterium. Lineage (GTDB taxonomy): Bacteria > Bacteroidota > Bacteroidia > Bacteroidales > UBA932 > Egerieousia. The sequence continues at coordinate 5,024 of SUYU01000003.1, forward strand.
AGATTTGAAGGATGGCTTGGCATCTTTTGGAATAGTAGACCACTCCAACTGACGTGACTCCCCCACCTTTATTGTTATATTCCTGTCACCGGGGATCGACACATACTCCTGTTTGCACAGGTCTACCTGACAACTGTCTGAAATTGTCCCGTTTTCTTCGCTGGCGGCAATTATGAAGCATGTCCCCAGTGTGGAACCGCCTGTCACATTGCCGTTCGCATCAACAGTTGCCACCGCATCATTTGTGCTTCTCCATACAACCCCTTTGTTTGTGGCATCCTCTGGAGTTACAGTTGCTGCAAGTGCGACTTTGAGTCCCTTATACATCTTCTCGTATGAAGTTGAGAGCGACAAGCCTGTAACTGGAATCCAGGCATCTACAACAATATCGCATGAGGCGGAAATGCCGGTGCCGTCCACCGATGTTGCAGTTATGGTGCAGCATCCGTCATTTACGGAGGTTACCAGGCCTTTGCCGTCAACCGTTGCCACACTCTCATCTGAACTTTTCCATTGAAGACCCCTGTCATTTGCGGTTGCCGGCAACACTGTTGCTTGAAGTTGCATGGTCTCTCCCCACTTGTCAAACGTATATGTGCTTCTGTCAAGCGTTACCGAAGAAACGAGATCTACAATATTTCCGCAATCAACCCTCCAAGTATTCTCATTGACACCACCGTCGCCATTAAACCTTACCACAATTGAATATTGTGTATTTCTGACAACATCATAATTGGAGGTCATATCATTTCCAAGGTAGAATCTGTAGAGTATATCACCTCTCTTTCTTGGGGATGAGTATGCTGCGTCCATCTCAATGTAACTGCAGATGCTCCTGTATATGCTTCCTTCGGGCACAACTTTTCCGCTCTGCTCCAGATTGTCGGGATTAAGTGTTCCCTGCATGTTTTCATATTGGTAAAAGGAGACACCCTCTTCCAACATATCTGCATCCGGAGATTCAACACTCATTCCATCAATGGATAATGCGGCATCAGTAATCCTGTTCTCACCAAAAGGCAACACTCTTTTGGGAATATTTTTTAGCCGTATGCTCCTGATTCCAATCTCCACGTCCGGATTCAATGCCTCAAAATTGCACTGCAGGGAGATTTTTGATACGCATCTTACCAGCGGCACTTCAATCCTGTCACCCCCCTCCAATACCTGCGGCGATGACTTGCCGGCCATAAGGAGTCCACCCCTTGGCGTTACAATATCATCAGCAGATGTTATGGAGAGAAGCACCTCAGACACCTCTTCCTCATCCTTTGCATAAATGGACTCTCCTGCATTGGCCAGGACATATGCCGTATATATTCCGCTGCAACAGAGAGAGGCTTGCACATTACCCATATCCTCATAATATCCGTAAAATGCAAGATCGCCCCACTCATTGAAGAGATAGAGATTCATATCCTCTACAAGATTCTCATCCACAACACTGCGGGTCTTCATATGGGACATATTGCACACTACCGACACCCTGATTGAATCCTCTCCCAAAACCTCCGCAACAGGTGACAACCCCATATTGCCTGCACTGCATGAGGCCAGAGCAAGTAGTCCTGCATATACAAATCCCTTCAATATAAACTTTCCCATACTCATCATATTTCTATCCTTACAGGCAGTAGAGTCTGCCAATCTTCACTCTTTACATAAAGGCTTCCGGTTGCCAGATCAAGTACCATTGTTATATCCTCCATATCGGTGGCATCTGCATCATAGCCCGACGTGGCAAGCCATTTTCCAAACGGAAACTCCATGACAACCCTCCTGCCGCCATCAGCCAATGAGAGGAGAGTAACCTCCAACTCTTCAATTGACTTCTGTCTCATCATATTGAACATGAACCTGTACTCCCCGTCTGACGCATCGCTATGGGACGAAAAGATACTGCTCTCTCCCAATACAAAATCGCCATTCATCTGACGGCCCGCGGTATTCATTCTCATAGCGAGTTCATACGGTCCACCCTCCAATATTGATCCTTTTAGTGTAAAATCCACAGCCGCATACTCTTTGGTCAGCCTTACAGTATCATACACGGCATCAGTACCGGCATCTACAACTGCAACATAATTGAACAGAGGATCGGAAGAGCAACTGTCGGCCTTTGAATAGCAGGAATTTATGGTCCCGTCATTATGCAACAGGCTCTTCTGCGAAACATTTCCCCATACGGAACAGACTACACTTCCCCTTTTGACCATCACCTCGCACTTCCCATACGGGGCCCCTTGAAGTTCCTTGTTCAAAATGAGTTTTCCATGCTTATCAAAGAGCCACAACTGCAGATTTGCCACCCTTCCGTCAACCTCTGTAAGATCTATGGTATACCAGCATGGACAGTCATCCCTATCCTCTTCAACCATTGAACAGGATATTGCTGTTGCAGCAAAGAGGAGTACCGGCAAGATCCATAGTTTTACCATAAGCATCCATTTAAAATTCCACATCAATTTCAGGAACCGTATTCCAGTCCATGATACTTACATTTGCAGAAACCGCCCCAAATTCGAGCAGTGAATCGGGATCTGATGTACCCGGACGTCTGATTACAAGTTCCACTGAATATGAGGTGTTTCTCCTGACACCTGCATGTCCGTTTGCCGAATCATATCCAAAGCCCTCCCTGTTGATGCTCACAGGATAATAGTATGTTGTACCGTTCAGATCTGCCTGAACAACAAGTTTTGTGAACCTGTTCCGGGCATCTTCAGCCTCGAGCATATTCTCGTAACAATAGAAATAGTGCGATGTAGAGTATCCTTCGTCACCTATCTTCTGAGCGATATTGTCATGGAGCATTCCTTCCAATGCACACGACTCCACATCCTTCTGCACCAACATTCTGTAGTTCAAAACCGCTCCCTGCACAACACCTGCTCCGGTTGAGAAGGCTACCTCCCCAACGGCATTAATCAGATATGCTTTCACATTTTCAAGTCTCTGACCCTCGTATGGAGTGCCGGCAAAATCTGTCCTTATTCCCGACAAATGGACTCGTGCCACACACCTGGAAATCTCCACATCAACATCAGTCTCACCCTTTACCTGCGCTACAGCGCTGCCCGACATTGAAAAACTCTTGAGATCCTCCTTGACCAGTGAAGCCATCACCCCATTGAACTGCTCCAATGTATTGATTCCGGACCAGTCATCCTTATGGGAATTGGCAATAACCCAAATCTGTTTTGAGCCTGCCACGCATTGCAACTTGATTCCTGACAGCGATGAAAGTTCGTTTGAATTGAACTTTTTGTAACTGTCAAGAGCCCCAGCGTCGGCCCCCTCATTCTTGAATATGAACACCTCCAGTGTATTAATGGTGTTGTCATCTGACTGAATGCCATGAGAGGTTCCCGTTGCCTTGGTTTTTGGCATGATTGAGAGGGAAATTACCCCCTGTCCGACCTCCGTTTCAGGCTCCCTGACAATCTGCTCCTCACACGAAACCATACATAATGTCACCAATGCCGCAGCAACCGCTGCAGATCCCATTCCGGCCATCCTGGCCGCCTTTTTCATTAAATCCATAATTGTCAATTTTTGATTTGATTGGTTAAAATTTTGATTTGATTGGTTAAAATTTTGATTTGATTGATTAAACATATAATAATTGGCCAATTGTTTTTCCAACTCTTCAATGGAGATTGTACTCCTTCAAAAGGTGCGCTATTTCGGGATCGAGATTTCCCCTGTGCCTCATTGAGGGATTGCACTCAACCGAGCGCATGAAGCACTCCACAGCCCTCTTTCCATTGCCCAGTCTTGCGTATGCTACAGATTTCATATACTCCGATGCCGCACTCTCCGGGAGCGCGTTCAGGACCTCCAGGGCCGAACCGTTATAATCCATGCAGAGAAGTGCCACGGCAGAATTCAGGTCTCTATATGGGCGCAGAAGCGTAACGGCCTTACCATAGTCCATATCAACAAGGGCCGCCACTCCGGCCATATATGAGGTATCTATTTCAGTTGTATGCACTGTATCCTTGAGCATGCCCTTCCTGTGCATGTAAAAATCAAATTTCACACACCTGAGCAATGGATAGAGTTCATCCCTGATATAGCCGTACGATGGCGACTCCATCATCTTGCTCTCCCTTTTGTCGGGGTCTGCAATCTCAAAGCACATTTCCATAAACTCCTTGTCAGCAATCAGGGAATCCTTTCGTATGAGGCTGTGGAGCCTCTCCCACCCTTCGGCAATCCAGCCGGTCCTTATCTTGGTGTCAAGTTCCTCACTCGTATTCCTTGCACCCTGCATTTTGTCTGCTCCTGCCATGTCGCCCTCCAATGAGAGTTCCCAATACTCTGAATTGTTCTCTACAAGATGAGACTTGACGTGCTCCTTGAAGTACTCCCTTACAGCCCAAGCACGCATCCTGGCCAACATTTCATTTGTCCGGAGAGTTCCTTCCGGAGAGCAGGATGCTGTGATAAGCAATGAATCAACCACATAACTCTTGTCACCAAGAATATTTGCAATGTTCTTCTTGAGGAGCCCTATCTCCGCATAATTATCGCGCAGGGTATCACATATCTCATGTGAACCTGTTCTGAAATCAATATATGAGATTGTATTTGCCGTAAGGTTCCTCTCAACAACCCGTTTTATGTACCTGACAGACCTCTCAGCAAAATAGGTAAGCGAACTGATATAGTAGGTAAGAGGCTCTGCCGCCGCCATTGTATAGATGCATTTGTCTGACCGGTATATCTCACCGCCAAGGGTCAGATCAACCCTTTTGAGTCCCCTCTTTGCCTTTATGGTATGGGTATAGCGGTAAAGGAGCGAACTGTCGGGATTATGAAGGACAGAGTCAAGCCTCACACCCCCCTTTTCAATTGGCACCTTTACATACTTTGCAAACATTCTCTCCTTATCGGCAATCCTGCGCTCATTCCTTCTTATCAGATGCCCGCGGGTGTAATGGTCAACCACTTCGTTTTTAGTTACTCCAAAAAGATTTGAAACAATTGCCGCATCAACGAATGAAGTATCGCCCTTCAGTTTTGCCACCTCCGTAAAATTGCGCTCAATAAAGAGTTCCAGCAGCCTTCTGTGAGTGTAGGTTGATATGAAATCGGCATCCTCCGGAATTATGGAGTTCAGAAACTTTTCATACAGTTCATACCCGCGCAGTTGCTCCTCCCTGTAACGTGAACCTGTAATGAGAATTTTATCAAGTTGCACTCTCCTTCCAAGATAATCCAGCACCGGAGTCATCCTCACTTGCCAATCCGATGCAATCATCTCCTTTGGTACCTTCACATCAAAGGCCAGATCAACATAACCGTTCCTTTCGGCAACATTAAGGAACCTTGCCTCAACCACAACGGCAGAGAGTTTGTCTGAAATGACCATTTCGCCATACTCATCATCCTTCTCGGCATCCATTACGTAGACCTTGCCCAACCTGTCAACCACAGCAACCCTATCCTGCGGTGCAAACTCAGGCAATGAGTCTGACAAATCACGCATTCCCGATTCTCCGGCAATTGAAAGAGCGGCAGAAACATTGTTCCTGGAGAGTTCCTTGAGTCTCCGGCTGCCGCCACACGACACCATAAAAAGCGCCATAACACACAAAATCAACACATTCCTTTCCATATCACCTAAAACATATATGATAACTGCACAAGAATATTGTTTGGAGCCACAAAGAGCCTCTTACCCTTCTTCTCCATTTTTCCACACTTTGTACAACTGTACTTACTATAGTCTGCAAGGCCACCCATTACCCCGGCGCCAAAATCAATATTGAGCCTTTTTGTAAGCATAAGGGCATATCCTCCGCCAAACGTAATTCCAAAGGCATCGCCCTCCGTACTCTTCTGTGAGATAATTCCTCCTACATTATATTTGCTGTAACCGGCCTGGCCTGAAAGGAACCACCCTGACCATGTATGCCAGAACCAATATCTGCATCCTGCCGAAAGAGTTGCCTGACGGTTCTGGAACTGATCCTCCCTGCCCTCCCTGTATGTAAAAGGATTATATTTTGCCTGGAGATAAACGGAGAAATGTCGGGAGACTCCTAAACCAATCTCACCATTGATTGTTCCAAGATTGGCATACCCCAAAAGATTTGTGGCCACTGAAAGCCGCTGGGCGTATAGTGTTCCGCAACTTGCAGCAATAAAAAAGATCAGAGGTAAAACCGCTTTAAAGATCCCTGGCCTACCCAATTTGAAAAATTTGTATCCACACATAAAATTTGCCTTTAAAATTTTGTGCGAAACTACTCCCTGCTGCCGGAAAAGGAGTGCATAAAAGACAAAAGAGAAGTTTTGTAAAACGTTTTTATACAATTATGGAAATTGGGACATTTATGTAAAAAAAGAGATAAAAATTTAAAAAAAAAGAGAAGAAATGGAGAACATTTTAATTTATCTTACCGACAAATACCACGGATGTTTCAAATACTGGTGGCTTGCACTCACCCTTGGAATCATTCTGCTTATACTTGGAGTGCTCACATTCATCTTTCCATTCACAAGTTACATTACAATGTCAATAATTTTTGGCATAACAATACTTGTATCGGGCATTTTCTACATAGTCATGTCGGCATCAAAAAGCCTTAAAGGACGTGGTTGGCTCCTCATTTCAGGATTGATAGAACTTGCTTTGGGTGTAATACTCACATTGTGGCCATCGGTTGCAGCACTGATTCTCCCTTACGTTCTTGGTTTCTGGCTTATGTTCAAAGGTTTTACACTTATAGGAATCGGGAGCGACATGAGCGACATCAAGGGTTCAGGCTGGGGCTGGACAATTCTCTGGGCTCTCGGCATCATAATCTGCTCATTCATAATTATCCTCTACCCTATAATTTTTGGAATGGAGGCAGTATTGATATGGGTAGGAATATCTCTCCTTGTATCGGGCGGTTCACTCATCAGTTTCTCAATAAACCTCAAAAGGGGCATCAAGGCTTGAAGGTGCAGCATCCTGTTACACTGAATACAATATAAATTTAGAATCCTCACATTCCGTCAAGCGGAGATGCCTCAAAAGCCCCTTATCAAACAACAAATCCCTGTCAGAGTATAAGAGTATATTCTAACAGGGATTTGCTATTCATAGAGATGACTTTTTGGTCAACCTCATTCATTAATATAACTTTGGGCCCACCCTTTGATAACCGGGTCCATGGGCTTCGGATTCTCTGTACCTTCTCTCAGAAATTGACCCTCACTGCGGTCTGGATCCTGTTGTTGTGCCGGAACTCCCCGCTTAGATTCTCCCTGCAGCCCCAAAGATACTCTACACCTGTCCTTACGGAAGGGGTGAGATTATAGAAGATATTGGCAACAACATATTGCGCCGATTTATAAGTGGCTGAAGGTTCTGTTTGAGGTGTGTCAGCCTTTACGAAACTGTAGGTTGCAGAGGTGAACATCCTTGAATTCACCTGCCATTGGAGAGCGGCATAGGCACCCCAGGCCTCAACTGGTCTCATTTTATAGTAATGCTCTCCATAAGGGCCCGATGCAAATCCTCCAATCCTTTTCATAACCGGAACCATATCGAGTCCATATCCCTGGATGTCCTGTATATAACTTGCTATTCCCTTGCCATAAACGCCCTGGTAATAGAGTGTAACCTTTGAATTGAAAGGGATTGCACCACTGGCCTTTACACCGTAACCAAATCCGTTGTGCCTGCCATCATCCTTCTCCTGGTAGATCATGTTCCTTAAAAGGCCACTCATTCTCAACCAACCCTTTCCGTCGGCCCAACTGTACTGGAGATAGAAAGGAATATCCGGAATTCTCTGGTTGATTGCATAGACACCTCCATTATATGTGGCATCCACTACCGGAAGTTCAAGTCCTATACCAGCCTTCCAATGCCGGTTGAATTCATGCTGGTAATCAAGTACGGTATTGAAGAGGAAGGTCATTGAATTTGGTCCCTGCTGGTCAATTGTAGGGGCCGATGCTGCACCATCTGTAAAGAGACTTGTATTGTAGCCCAAAAGGAAGCCCCTGTAGGTTATGTAAGCCGCCTTTAGGGAGAATCCGTAATTGTTGTCCGCACCTGCGAAGTTGAAATTTATATAGCCTCCTATCTGGTCTTTTGTATGGGGCAGGGCGACAAAGTTGAAAAACATGTTTGTGGCAGCAGCGCTCATCTGAAAAAGTGAACCGTTGCCGGCAGGGTCAGCCATCGGGATCATTGAGGTCTCAAAACAGTTTGCGTTGTCTATAGGATTTCCTGTATCATAACTCAACGACGCCTTTATATAACCGCCTATACCAAGATAGAATTTGCGTTCTTTGCCAATTATTGCAAATCTTGGCATATCCGGTGCTCCGAAATAGTTTGGGGCATTGTCGTACAAGACTTTTACAATTAGGGTATCCTTGTTGGCATTGCCAACTATCTTGTACTCCTCGGGCAACTGCTCTACCCAACTGCCATTTTGAGCAACAGCATCATCTACCGCTGTAAATGATGCTGCTGTTGTTACGGCAAGAGTGAAAATGCGTATTATACTCTTTTTCATACTCCTGACTCTTTAATTGATTGTTATACTACACTATTTGTTATCTTCGATTACCACAACCCTGTTGAGGGCTGCACCGCTGAATCGCTGGTCACTTGACCCTACAGCCTGGATTGTCAACTGTTCAGGGGCAACTCCAAACTTTTGTGTCAATGCCTCAAAGACTGCATTTCCGCGCTTCTCGCTCAATTTCTGGTTGAATGCAGGTGTACCTGTCTCTTTGTCGGCAGAAGCAAAGATAATGAACTGCCTGTCGGGAACCTGTTTGATGGCATCTGCAACATAACCGAGATTTACCATAGATTTTTCAGTAAGTTTTGCCTTGCCTATTTCAAAGAAGATAGCCAAATCAGGAAGGATTGCATGAACCTCCTTCACAACCTCAGGTGCTTTGCCCCTTTCAGCAGCCAACTCACGGGCCAAGGACTCCCTTGCAGCCTGTGCGCTTGACAATCTGCGCTGCAAATCATTGATGGTCTCTATGAACTCTGTATTGTCATCAACTACAATGATGTCTGATGCCCTCTGGAAACTCCTGACAGGAAAATTGTAGGTAATGCCTGCAGTTACAGACCCCATACCCTCAAATGCGGAGCCTTTTGATACAAAGTCAAAACGCTGGTGAACAACCATAAGCCTCATGTCAATGCTTATGTCAAATGCATCGGAGAGCCTCAAATTGTGCAACAGTCCCACACTTGCAGCCATCTCATTCCTGTCATCTTCATTTGCCCATGAGCGTGCCCAGCCAAATCCTGCATATGGGACAAAATCCCAGAACCTGTCACTTCTGTATCCGCTTATTGCATTTGAGATGTTCCAGAGAAAATCTGCATGGAGATTCATGACATTGAATTTCTCCTTATATATATCGCCCGAAACCAGGCCGTCGGAGTACGGAGTCATTCCCTGACTCCATCCCTTTGCCTGCAATCCCGAATATTGTACACGGACACCTACCGCCGGTGTAATCCATTTTCCCAAAGAGATGTCCAAAGCGGGTGCAAGCCTCTTGCCAAATGAACCGTATGAATCATTTTCGCCCATATAGACCTGGACTCCTCCACCTGCTGTAATGAACCAGTTATCAAAGAAACGGTTTGTAACATACGGTCCTCTTTTGGACTGTACATCAATGATTGTCTCACTTTGTGCGTAGGTAAAGATTGCGCACAACATTACGACTGACAATAAAAATACTTTTTTCATAATACCTTGTTTTAATTACAACTTTAAATGGAAAACATACAATTATCCGTTTTGTTCCACAGACGGGGGCTTTTTTAAAAATATGTGCACTCTCCAAACATTAGGAACAATTGTTTGTTCTGTAGTAGTACTAAAAAAACAAGATCATGAAGAGAATTTATTACCTATTTATTATGGTTGCTGCACTTATGTCAGGAAATTTCCAGGCACAGGCACAGAACAACGGGGGAGAACAACCCATGAATGCGAAAGAGGCAAGAAAAGCCGAAAGGGCCATACGCAAAAAGATTGTTGCCGCAGAGAATCAGCAAGCATTTCAGGCTGCATTGCAGGCCTTGAAGGACCAATCCTTTGTTGTGGAGGTTGACCAACTTATCTTTCCGAGAGGAATGACAAAATTTGTACCTTCAACAACCAATTTCGTATCGATGAATGAAGGCAATGCCGTAATACAGATTGCAACCAGTTACTTCAGACCAGGTCCTAACGGCGTAGGCGGCATTACAGTAGAAGGAAGGCCATCTAATGTAACCATCAGTACCGACAAGAAGGGCATTGTATACTACAATTTCATGGATCAGGGCATAGCGGTATCTGCCACTGTAAACATCCAGATGTTTCCAAACAGCAACAGGGCAACCGTTACCATCTACCCTAATTTCAGCAACAATGTACTTACAATGACAGGAACAATTGTTCCTTATGATGAATCCACAATCTACAAAGGAATGGCCATCTAAAGGAGTACAGTTTCCACTTTACCGGCAATCGGGTACCACAGATACCCCTCAACACCGGTATAACCCATCTCCATAAGCAGTTGCATATAACGTTGCACCTGCTTATGGTATTTTTTGTTGTCGGGAACAAAATCTCCGAACTTATAGTCGGTAACAATTGCAGTGTTTCCCTTTACCATTACCCTGTCGGGCCTCAAAAGTGTTCCGTCGGGCCTGATGATTGAACACTCCTTCATTACTTTGTACTCATCGGAGAACCAGCCCTTGTCCTCTACAGATTCTACCATCTCCATTACCCTCTGCCTCATCTGCAGATCTGCTATATTCCCGATATCAGCCTTGGACGATATTCCGGCAAAGAGGTCATGCATAAGAATGCCGTTATCACGCAATGTAAGGCCTTCATTTATGGAGCCACTCTGCAGTGATGTCCTCAATCTCTTCTGATTCAAAGGATTTGTAAACTGGCTTCCCATAATATAGCCTGCAAAACCATTAGGCTGCTCTTCAGAAGCCCCAAGTCCTGCACCCGAAACATACTCTTCATACTCAAGAGTGACATCACCCATTTCCACTTCTCCGGTTACAGACTCTATCTCCACCCTCTTAAGGCCGCTCTCTTCTGACGGCAACTCTGCGGTCTTCCATCCGCCTGTCACAAACTCATACAGCAGGCGTGAAACGGAATCTCCCCTCAATGAGCCATCCTTGTTCTCTTCCGGCATTTCCGCTATCACCACAAGTTCCCTGCGCGGACGGGTAAAGGCCACATAGGCTATATTCAGATTATCTACATAAACCTCAAGTTTTTCCTGACAATAATCACTCTCAAAGAGAGTATTTTCCAAACGCTTCGAATACTTTACAGGAAGCGGTCCTCCATATCCGAACTCACCGGAAGCATTGGAACTCCATAAAAGAGGGGCATTTGACTGATTATGATCAAGCGTACATTTGAAATATGGCAATATTACCACTTCAAAGTCAAGACCCTTTGATTTGTGGATTGTCATTACCTGGAATGCATCCTGACCCTCCGGCGACGAAATTGACTTGTTGCATCCGCTCTCATTCCACCACCTTATGAATCCCGACAATGTGCTTCCCTCCCTTACCGAATACTCAAGCACAAGATCAAGGAAGGCCTGTATAAAGGTTACATCCGACTGCTGCTCCCTGTTGAGGAAACATCTGACAATCTCCTCGCACATCTGGTAAAGAGGCATTCCCTTCAGATACTCCATCTGCGTCTGATCCGGCATTCCGTCAAAATTGTCTCCCAGAACTGCAATTACATTCAACGGCATGCTCTCCGGATCATCAAGCCACTGAAGTATGATCATAATCCTCATTACCGCAGCCGATGATGAGATCATCAGAGAATCTGCAGAGACCACCCTGTACGAAGGATCGGCCTCCATAAGCACTCTCGCAACGCGTGCCCCCTCCTTGTTGTTCCTTACAAGTATACCTATATCCTTCTGACGGTATCCACCATCAAGCAAGCGCCTTACATTCCGCAAAAGATGCTCTCCTACTACAGAATGGTATGAAAGGTAATCCTCCTCACCGGCAACCTGGCCGGCGGCAATCTCCTTTATTGCAGACTTGCTGATGAAAGTTACCCTTACCTGTCCGCCATCGAGGCTCTTTGGCGAAGCATTCTGTGCAAAATTGCTGTATATCATAGGGATCTGTCGGGCCCACTGATTTATTGATTCTGAAGCAGCGCCGTTTGCAAAGAGTTCTGCGGCACCTGCGGCTGCGGCTTCAAAAAAAGTATTGTTGAAACTAATGATGTTCTTTGCACTCCTCCAGTTCTCCTTCAGCGGGTGCGAATCCACCTGATTGGGAAAGTTTGCATCAACTCCCTTTTGAAGAATGGTCCAGTCAGAGTTCCTGAACCTGTAGATGCTCTGCTTTATATCCCCTACAATGAGGTTTTTGTCACCATTGGCAATGCTGTTGGCCAAAAGAGGCACAAAGTTGTTCCACTGCATGATGGATGTATCCTGGAACTCGTCAAGCATGAAGTTGTCAATCCAGGTCCCGACCCGTTCATATATGAATGGTGTATCACTGCCGTCAATTATACGCGAAAGAAGTTCTGTTGTCTCCGAAAGAAGCACCACATTCTTCTCCTTGCAGTAATCCAGTATGTATGAATATACCCTTCCAAGAATTGCCAGACTGTTTATGTTTTTCTTTACAAGCAGGGCAGTTCTATATTTTATGAACTCTTTTTCATGGAGTTGGATAAACTCTCCTATAATATCGTTCAATCCTGCATCATAAGCCTGTTCATACAGGTATGCCTGCTTTGCCTTTGACTTTGGATACCATAGGTCAACGTTATCATGGAAATCGTAAAACTTGCTGTTCAGAGGCGAATCAAACTTTTCGCCTTCAGCCAGGGCACTGAATATATTGAAAGGGCTTTTTTTGCCGTTCCAGAAATCGGCACATTCAAGTCCGCACTCCTTCATAACAGCCAAAGCCGCCGTTCCGATTTGCCCGCAACTCTCCTCAAAACTGCCGACTACAGAGTTTATGCTCTCCTTGAGGCCACTTACAACAGTTATCGCCTCATCTGCGCCAAGTGCGGCTCCAGTGCTCTTTACCTTGAACTTTTCAGTAAAGAGTTCCTTTGACAGTTTCAAAATATTGTCCTGTATCTTCCAACTCTCCCCGCTCTCAATCTGGTCCAGCGAGAACTCTATGAGCCACTCAAGCAATTTCCCGTTCTCGCTCTTGTCAAGATCCGAAAACATATTGTCCACAGCATTGGAGAGCACCAACTGTGCATCAAGTTCAACACTGTATGTCATCATACGTCCCAACTCCCTCGCAAATGCCCTCATTACGCTCTGGAAGAACTTGTCTATTGTGCTTACAGAAAAGGCCGGGTAATCGTGCAGTATCTTCACAAGCACACTTCTGGCCCTCTCCTTCTGCGGGCACGACGGGTCTGAAGCCATTTTGTGGAGTTCCTTGAGAATCCTCTGCTTCATCTCATCAGTTGCCTTGTTGGTAAAGGTAACTGCCAATACATGCTTGTAGGCCTCATAATCCTCAAGAATGAGTTTTATGTAATCCTGGGTAAGGGTATGAGTCTTGCCGGCACCGGCAGACGCTTTGTAGAGTGTTATGAACTTCTCCATTTTCACCTCCTGCATATCTGTTTGAAAAGACACCATTCACACGACTTGTTCTCCTGTGGGGCCTGCACAAAAGGAACATTCTCATCAAATATCTCCTCCACACACCCCTGGAGTGCCTTCTTGTATGTATCAAGGTTTTCCCTGCTCAAAGGCTGACTCAATATCTTCTCCTTCTTGAGTTTTGTAACCGGATATATGATCATTTCTATGTTTGAAGAGTCATCCCCGCATACAAATTTCACACTCTTGCCGCTCTTGAGTTTGAGCACACCCGACTTCCCTGCAAGGGAATCAAGCACCATAGCATAGAGATATACCTGTACATAAGCGTCGTAGCGCTTCTCCTGTGATCTGTCAAAATAGGACTCTATTGTTTGGCTTCCTGACGGCACCTCAACCTTTCCGGTCTTGTAATCAATTACCCTCAATGATTTTTCAGTTGAGTCAATCCTGTCTATTACCGCCATGAAACGGACGCTCCGGCCGTTTGAGATCTCAAGTTTTGAATAAAAAGTCTCCTCTCCAGCAATGTAGTTGAATGGTGCATGGGTCTTGTCCTCCTCCAATGTTATGAGGACACATTTCCTTATCACCTCCTTTACTATCACGTTACGTCCCGTGATATCTGCAATATTGTTTTTCCTGAACTTGCTTTCAATAACCTCATCTATCCTTTTTCTGTTCCTGATGATGGAATCCAGCACCTGTGCACTTACAATCTCACCCGCATACTGAGAGTAGAGTTCCTCCATTGTGTCATGGAATATTGTTCCGAATGTGCCTGACTCTATGCTCTCCTGGATCTCATCCTCCTCACGTATGCCCTTCACATATTGCAGGTAGAAACGCAACGGACAATCAAGGTAGGCATTGATTGCACTTACCGAGAGACTCTTCTTCCCTTCCGGTGCAATATAAGCCTCATTCATGTATTGCATCAGTTCGGGTGTCTTTTTAACCTCTATCTTCATTTTATCGCTGTCGGGAAGCGCAGATGCAGATACTGCACTCCTCTCAATAGGAATGTTGTAGTGATACTCCAATTGCTTTATGAACCGGCTCATCTCGCCGCTCTTCATGCCTTCGGACCTTGTATCGTAGAGCATCCATACTCTCTTTGCCCTATAGATGCTCCGGTAAAAATGGTATGCCGCAATTGCATCCTGAAGTTCGTAGGTAGGCAATCCGAACCCCACCCTCAAATTGTATGGAATAAATGAATTTGACTGTGACGATGACGGGAAGGTACCCTCATTGGCAGAGAGAATTATTATATTCTCAAAATCAAGGGCCCTCACCTCAAGCGAGCCTATGACCTGCAGTCCGGCCAATGGTTCTCCATTGAACGGTACTGTAATTGAAGAGGTTATCTGGGTCAAAAGTCTTAAGCAGGTCTCCTTGCGCATAGGAATATCAAGTCCTTTCAGCCTCATGACTGCAAGATAATACCTGTAAATGAACTCCTTGTCAAGTGGAGTTACAAGAAGGTCCAGTTCCTTCAAAATTTCTGCAAGGCAATCCAGCATTGCCGCAGACTCCTCCGGTACCCTGAAGATTGCTTTGAGCAGGGGAGATTCTAAATCACTTATAAGCGGAGAGTCCAATGGCAGATAGATCAGATTCTCCTTTATGATGGCTGCCGAGATCTGTGAAGCACCTTCACGTGCATGCTCCTTTATGTAGTTGTTTCTCAAGATATCCAGCACACCCTTATGGTAAAACATTGGTTTGCCGTCCCTAATCTTGATCCCCTTCTGCAACTGTGCAACGCTGTTTATAAAACCGGTAAGAGGTGTTGCCGAAATTGGATAACCCATAGTGACATTTACCTTGTCATACTCCTGTGGTATGGAGTCAAGCACCGGCAAGAGGAGATTTTCATCGGGAAGCACAACTGCACTCCTTATAGGATTGCTCCCGACAAGCCCCTTAAGGATGTCGGCAGCGACCAATGCCTGCCCTACTCCCGACGGCACTCCTATAGTATATATCTGTGGAAGAGCATGTTCTGACTCTATGGCATACCTTGACGGGAACTCCTTTACTGCATCGGAAATGAACATTGATGCCTTATTTTCGGGATCTGTCACCATAGGACCGTAATAATCCCAATAGAAATCACCCATAGCCCTATCACGAAGCCATCTCATCAACTGCCTCTCACACTTGTTTGGAGCATTGAACCCTATAAATACCAAATGGCCGGAACTGCACATTTGAGGGTTTTCTGCCACCTTGCGGTATATCATGCCCTCATATCCATAGCCGGCCTTCTCAAGTTGGCTTTTGAATGATGTGTAGAGTTCATACATGATGCTCCACAGACGGGAAAAACTCTCTTTCTTGAAACTCTCCCCTCCGTCAAGGAAACTGCCCCAGAACTTCTCTATTGCCCTGCGCTGTTCAGGCGAAAGGAATGACCAGTCACTGTCGAGTTGCTTGAGGTCACTAATATTGGTAAAGAGTTGCGAAGCATCTATCAGATACTTGTCTATATCATTGAAATCCGAAATCAGCACGTTGCCCCAATGGACAAATTCATCAAAACTCTCCTTTGCCATGGCATCGGCCTGTGGCAACTGCGGATACTTCAACTTAATATAATTTCTATACAGAATATACTGTGCCTCTATAGGGTCTGCCTGCTGCAGGCCGCTTATTGATGCAAACAATTCGCTGATGGTGAGCATTCGTGGGGAGAGAAGAGGTTTGCCGTAAACTTTGCCATACTCCTCACCCAAATATTTCTGAAAAAAAATCAAGGAACGCCTGTTGGGAAAGACAAAACTCTTTTCCGCAACAGATGTTCCTTCATTCTCAACAAATGCCCTGGCCACCAGGCGCAAGAACTCTCTTCCGTCCATAAGTGTGCCAGTTTATCTCATTATAGGCCCAAACGTGCCTTAATCTCCTTGGATGCAGCCTCATGGCCAGGTTTGTCAAGAAGAGCAAACATATTCTTCTTGTAGGCCTCAACGCCAGGCTGGTCAAAAGGATTTACTCCCAAAATATATCCGCTTATGCCACATGCAATCTCAAACATATAGAAGAGTTCACCCATGTTGTACTCATCTATCCTGTCCATCTCAATCTCAAGATTAGGGACACCACCGTCGGTATGGGCAAGACGTGTACCCAACTGGGCCTTCTGGTTGATCTCCTCAACACGTTTTCCTACAAGGAAGTTCAAACCGTCAAGATTCTGGGCATCTGAACCTATCTTTACAGTATGCTTCTGGTTCTTCACAAGCACATTTGTTTCAAACATGCTTCTCTCACCATCCTGAATATACTGGCCCATTGAGTGAAGGTCTGTACTGAAGTTTACAGATGCAGGGAAAATTCCCTTGCCATCCTTACCCTCGCTCTCTCCATAAAGTTGCTTCCACCACTCTCCCAAATATTGCAATTTAGGATTATAGTTTACAAGAATCTCAATCTTCTTACCCAAAGAGTAGAGTACATTGCGGGCAGCCGCATACTGGATTGCCGGATTCTCATCACTCTTGACTGCACAAGACTTCTGCATTGCCTTTGCCCCCTCTGCCATTTGCCTGATATCAAAACCAGCCAAAGCAATTGGCAGCAATCCTACAGGAGTAAGTACCGAGAAGCGTCCTCCCACATTGTCAGGAATTACAAATGTTGTATAACCCTCCTGTGTTGCCAAAGTTCTCAACGCACCTCTTGCAGCATCTGTTACAGCAACTATTCTCTCGCGTGCAATCTCTTTTCCAAACTTGCCCTCAAGGAAATCCTTAAGGAGTCTGAATGCAATTGCAGGCTCTGTTGTTGTTCCAGACTTTGAAATTACAACAATTGCAAAATTCTTGTCCTGAAGGTACTCCAACAACTCTGCCGCATAATCCTCAGACATGTTATGACCCGCATATACAATTTTTGGATTCTCTGAAGGCATGGCACTTGCAAAGGAGTGTGACAAAGCCTCAACTGCACATTTTGTTCCAAGGTAAGATCCGCCTATACCCACAACCACAACAACATCAACCTTGCCTTTCCATCTTGCCACAACCTCGTTGCAGGAATCAATAAGTTTGTCATCAATCTCACCAGGAAGTGTTACCCAACCCAAAAAATCATTGCCTGCACCGGTGCCATCCAATACTGTATCCAATGCTGCATAAGCCTTCTCCTTGTACTCGCTATATAAATTCTCCGGAATAAACTCTCCGGCAGCCTTCAAATTAACTGAAATCATAATATATTGTCTCTTTAATTAATATTCCTTTAAAATCTCAAAACATTACATGAAGTGCTAAAACAATTTGTCCGTAAGTTGCTTTATCACATACGCAGGATATTTGCGTTCATACAAAATCATATATACAGCCTCCGCTATAGGCATGTCAATCCTGAACTCCTTGTTTATCTCATTGATGCACTTCGAAGCATAGTAACCCTCTGCCACCATATTCATCTCGGCCTGCGCACTTATCACAGAATACCCCTTTCCAAGCATATTTCCGAATGTACGGTTGCGGCTGAATTGAGAATAGCCGGTCACAAGCAGATCTCCCAGATATGCCGATGTGGTAAGAACCCTGTCCTTGTCGGGATGCGTTGCATTAAGGAACTCGGCAATCTCATGGTAAGCATTTGTCATTAACACAGCCATAAAGTTGTCGCCATAACCAAGGCCATGACATATTCCCGCAGCAATCGCATATATGTTCTTCAATGCTGCAGAGTACTCTACACCGTATATGTCAGTTCCGGGAGTGGTCTTTATATAGTCACATGCAAATACATCGCACAAGGCTCTGGCAACCTCTGCATGCTTGCTTGTCAAGGTAAGGTAAGAGAGTCTCTCCATTGAGACCTCCTCAGCATGACACGGACCGCTTATAACGCCTATCCTGTCAAAAGGTATTTTGTGGTACTGGTTGAAATACTCGGCAACGGTAAGGTTTTTCTCATCAACAAACCCTTTGATTGCAGAGATTATGAATTTGTTCTCAAGAGAGACCTTGAGGTTTGACATTGTATTCATAAAATAGGCCGACGGCGTACAAAATACTATTACATCCGAGTTCTCAACCACCTCATTCAAATCTGTAGTCATATTCAGTCTGTCGGGATCAAGATATACCGACTGCAAATAGAAATGGTTGTGTGCCGTTTTCTTTATCTTCTCTATCTTCTTCTCATCTCTCAGATACCAGTAGATACTCTCCTGATGGTTCAGCAGCAACTTTATGAGGGCTGTTGCCCAACTGCCGCTACCCACCATGGCATATCGTAAATTTGGTCTTTCAAAAAATGTTTTCATGGCAAGAATCTGTAGTACACATAATACTACAAAGATAACTTATTATTCCCATAAAAACGAATTTATTTGTTCAGTGCAAAAGTGTGCAGGAACCCATCAGATAGGGAACCAAACAAATACGGCCACATCCCACAACGCATGTGAAACAATCAGGGCACCAAGCCTTTGCGGATAGAGATAATATATAAATCCCCATACTGCACCTGCAACAAGGGCTGCCATTGTAAGCATAAAATTGCACGAAGAGGCGTGAACCAGTGCATAAATTGCCGTTGTAGCCACAAATCCGGCAATTGCATTCCACCTTCCCGAGAGCCTTTTCTGGACATATCCTCTCCAGAAAACCTCTTCAGCAGGACCAATTATAAAGAGCATCAGTACAGTAAGAAGCCATGGAGACTCGCCCTCCTTCATACCGTAGATAAGGTCAACTTGAGGACGCGCAAAATTGAAAACCATCTGTGAGATCTTGTCACCTGCCCAGAAGACTCCCCATAGAGCCACAGCGATAAAGAGTCCCGCCAGAACATCCGCACCTGTGAATTTGAAATCTCTCCACCACCGGCCGCCAAAGAGTGTTGCCAGAGTGACAAGTATCAGCGCAGAAGCAGTCATTGTCCACCAGAAATTGACATATGGTGCCGTAAGCGGGGAGAACATTACAAACCATAGAATGAATGCCACAACAACGGTAAAGAGTATCTTTTTCATTACAGGCAAGGAGGTTAGAATATAGGATTGTCGGCAAGGAAGCCTGATATCAGGAATGACACAGAGAGAAGCATGCTGAAAATGAGTTGCAATTGCGCTGTACGCTCATCTACACCCCTCATGGCCTCCATTCCCATTTGCTGGTACTTCATTGCCATAAGCGCATTGTTCCAGGCTATCTTTACAGCAGAGAATACTATGAGGGATAGAATTGGGAAAATACCTGCGACTGCACATACCGCAACAGCCACAAATGGAAAAAGGACCTCAAATGCATAGATGACAGCCGATGCCCTCGCTCCTATTTTCATTGCGAATGTCTCTATTTCCGCACGCCTGTCCTGATTTGAATCACGCATATTGTTGGAGTGCAGAATTCCTACCGTAATAAGTCCAATAGGGAGTACAAGCCAGCAGGCCTCCCACTGTATGGCACCTGTAACCACATAAGAGGTTCCCAGAAGCGGCAGCAGCGAGTATGTAAGGAGTATGTCAACATCGCCCAACGCCCTATATTTCAACCATGGGTAAAGAATCGTAAGAATAAAGCCAGCCAAACCGAAGTAGAGTACCGGCAAACCGGCAACCGCAGCAATCATAAGGCCGGAGAGAACACTTACACCAAGAAGAATAAATGAGAGTCTCTTTATTTCGCCCAAAGAGAACTCTCCGCTTGTAATTGAGGTGCCGCCTATGGTATCCTCCCGGTCAACACCTTTTTTGTAGTCGTTGTAATCACTCCAGGTATTTCCTGCAGCATGGAACAACAATATGGTTACAAGCGTCCATAGGGCCATGAGCCAGTCGGGGCTCTTCTCCAACCCATAAAGATAGGCCGTACAAACGACAACCGGCATAGCCGATGCCGGAAAAGACCAAGGCCTAGTAGCAATTAACCAGGCCTTTATTGAGTGATTATACACCATCATGTCAACGATTTAAAAATTATCTATTTCTTGTCAGGTCTCTTGCCCGGGGCACGCCCCTTTTTCTTGCCGGCTGCCCTGCCATCCTCCTGGCCGGCAATATAGGCCTTGAATTTCTCCTGCTGCTCTGGTGTCAGAATCTCTGCTATCTTAAGGTTCATCTGATCCCTGTCGGCCTTCATCTGCTGCATCATTGTCTCCCTGTCGGGACGCTGACCGCTCTGCATGGCCTTTTGACGCTGCTCCCTTCGGGACTCCATCTGCTCCTTATATAAGGCTGCTACCTTTGAAGCCTGCTCCTGTGACAAATCCAGTGCCTTTGTCAATTTTGCAACCCTCTCCTTAACCATCTCTTCAGGATTCATCCTTCCCGGACCACCCGGACCCATGCCCGGACCCATGCCTGGACCCATGCCTGGACCCATGCCTTGTGGGGGCATCTGACCATAATTCTGTGCAAACACAGAGTTGCCGGCAATAACCATTGCCACAACCATCATAATTGTAAAAATCCTTTTCATCATTCTTGAAATTTAATCCGCTTATAAGACTCCGGAATGAGAAAAAGGTTTAAAAAAAGCACCAGGCATCACTCACCTTTATACCCCACATCTTCAAGCAACTCCGGTGAAAGTGCAGCCTCAACCGCCAGTTTGTCACACCTTTCGTTCTCCGGATGTCCGGCGTGACCCTTTATCCAAAAGAGCGAGACCCTATGTTTCTGATACACCTTGAGGAAACGCTCCCAAAGATCGGGGTTTTTCTGTTTTTCAAGCCCCTTTGCGAGCCACTTCTTCAGCCACCCTTCATTTACAGCCTTAACCACATATGAAGAGTCGCTGTAAATGTGTACAACGGCATTCTTTCTCTTTATGGCCTCAAGTCCCGCAATCACAGCAAGAAGTTCCATTCTATTGTTTGTTGTGCAGGAGTATCCGGCCGACATCTCCTTGTAATGGACTCCACACTTCAAAACAACACCATAACCGCCCGGACCGGGATTACCACGGCTGGAGCCATCAGTAAAAAGATATATTATTGAATCATCCATATTGCTTAAGACAAAGCCCTTTTACTCAACCACAGGCCTATGGTTGTGCGGTCTCTCCTTTGACTCGAACTCCTTTACGGGAAGGGGATTGGACCTCATCTCATCATATCTCTTGCGGTTGTTGAATATATCGATTGCCATATAGATCGACGATAGCATTGACTGAGGATTTGCCTTACCTTGTCCTGCAAGGTCATATGCGGTACCATGATCGGGAGAGGTTCTCACAATAGGGAGACCGGCAGTAAAGTTCACGCCTTCATCAAACGCAAGTGACTTGAACGGAATCAAGCCCTGGTCATGGTACATTGCAAGCACAGCATCAAACTTGTACTGCATGTTTATGCTGAAAAAGCCGTCGGGAGGATAAGGTCCAAATGCAAGTATGCCCTCTTCATTGGCCTTTTTGATGGCAGGTGCTATGACATTGATCTCCTCCTCGCCCAAAAGTCCTCTGTCTCCCGAATGAGGATTAAGTCCAAGCACTGCAAGTTTTGGCTTTACGATTCCAAAATCACGCAACAGCGATTCATTCATGAGTCTCAATTTGCTCAAGATCCTCTCCTGGGTAATTGCAGCAGGAACCTTTGACAGAGGCAAGTGGTTTGTTGCCACTCCTACCCTCATATTTGCTGCGCAAAGGAACATAAGGCCATCTTTGGCCCCGAACTCCTCAACAAGATACTCTGTATGGCCCGGGAATCTGAATGTCTCCTCATTTACCGCACGCTTGTTGAACGGTGCAGTTACAAGCACATCTATAAGACCGGCCTTCAATTCCTCAACTCCCTTTTCAAGGGCAGCAATCGCCGCCATGGAACCCTCATGGGTCTGCTGACCCGGCTCGATTGGAGTACTCTCTGCAACACAATTGACTATATTCACCCTCTTTGGATGGGCATCTTTTGCAGATGAAACAACATTTGTATTTATATTTTCTGTCTCTGATATCTGTTTTCTATAAAAACCAAAGGCCTTTGAGGAGCCATAAACTACAGGGGTACACATCTCAAGTACACGGGCATCTGACAACGTCTTTATAATAATCTCATAACCAATACCGTTAGTGTCTCCCTGGGTAATTCCAACTATAATTTTTGCCATATCTCCCATAAAAATTAAAACCCCGCAAGGTACAAATTTTTTTTTTCATATCTTTGCCTTATGGCAAATATTCTTGAGTCCGACATAAAATTCCTGCCCGGAGTAGGGCCAAAAAAGGGAGAACTTCTGAACAAGGAGTTGGGGATCTGTACATTCAGGGATCTGCTCTACTTTTTTCCCTTCAGGTATGTAGACAGGAGCCGCATCCATTCCATTGCTGAAGTTGTTCCAACCCTGGCCTACATCCAGGTGCGCGGAAAGATTACATCCGTTATGGAGGCTGGCAATACTCCCGCCAACAGACGTCTTGTTGCCACGCTCAAGGACCCGACAGGCTCCATGGACCTGATATTTTTCAAGGGCATCAAATGGGTAAGGGAGAAACTCAAGTTGGGCAGCGAGTTCATTGCCTTTGGCAAACCCTCTGAATTCAACGGCACAATCAACATGGTGCATCCCGAATTGAGTCTGGCAACCGGAGAAGCAATCTTTGGAGGAAGCCCCATAATGGGAGTCTATTCAAGCACGGAGAAACTCAAGAACAGCGGACTGGGCAACAAGGCCTTTGCAAAACTCCAATACACACTGATTGACAAATATCTGTCGGGAGTAAAAGAGACCCTGCCCGATCAGATTCTCAACAGAAAAGGATTGTGTCCGCTTCAGAATGCATTGAGGAACATACACTTTCCATCAAATGAACATGAACTGCTCAGGGCCCAGACGAGGTTGAAATATGAGGAACTTTTTTATCTGCAACTCAGTCTGCTTAAGCAGAAAAATATAAGGACAAGCAAATCGGGTGGCTTGGTTTTCAAGCGCATAGGTGATGCATTCAACAAATGCTATTCATCTCTCCCATTTCCATTGACAGGTGCCCAGAAAAGGGTGATAAAGGAGATGAGGGCCGACATGTGCAGCGGCAGGCAGATGAACAGGCTTCTGCAGGGAGACGTAGGCAGCGGCAAGACGCTTGTAGCACTGCTCACGGCACTTATTGCCATTGACAATGGTTATCAGGCCTGCATAATGGCCCCCACCGAGGTTCTGGCACAGCAGCATTTCAAGGGAATATCAAAGTTTCTGTCGGCCACAGATGTAAAGGTTGGTCTGCTGACAGGCAGTACCAAGACAAAGGAACGCAAACTTCTTGCGGAAGATTTGAAGAGCGGAACGCTCAACATTCTGGTGGGAACCCATGCACTTATAGAGGAGAGTGTGGAGTTCAGAAATCTTGGACTGGCGGTAATAGACGAACAGCACAGGTTTGGAGTTGACCAGCGGTCAAGGTTGTGGAGCAAATCTGAGATACCCCCGCACATACTTGTCATGACAGCCACCCCCATTCCACGCACCCTTGCAATGACTCTGTACGGAGATCTTGACGTATCGGTGATTGACGAACTGCCTCCTGGCCGCAAGCCCATACAGACCATTCATGCTACGGAAGCGCAACGGGCAAGGATATACGCTTTCATGAAGCAGCAGATAAAGGCAGGGCGCCAGATATTCATTGTATACCCGCTCATCAAAGAGAGCGAAAAGATGGATTACAAAAATCTCGAGGAGGGTTACATGAACATCATTGAGGAGTTCAAGGCCCCAGAGTATGTGACTGCCGTTGTGCATGGAAAGCAGAAGAACGAAGACAAGGCTTATGACATGGAACTCTTTGCCAAAGGAAAGGCCCATATCCTTGTTGCGACATCTGTAATTGAGGTGGGCGTTGATGTCCCAAATGCCTCAGTAATGATAATAGAGAGCGCCGAGCGGTTTGGATTGAGCCAATTGCACCAGTTGAGGGGAAGGGTTGGCCGCGGTTCTGAAAAATCATACTGCATATTGATGACAGGCTACAAACTCAGCAAGGAGAGCCAGCAACGCATTGACCTCATGTGCCAGACTCAGGATGGTTTTGAACTTGCAGAAGCGGATTTGAGAATGCGTGGTCCGGGCGACCTCGAGGGTACAAGCCAGAGCGGTCTTGCAATGGATCTGCATATAGCCAGTCTTGGACGCGATACCCGGATTATGGAGGATTCACGACGTCTTGCGCAGGAGATTCTTGACTCCGATCCGCTGCTAGAAAAGGAGCATAACCGCATACTCAGGGAGCAACTGCAGATTCTGCGCAAGGAGGGCAAGCAGGCCAAGGATTATTCACAGATAAGTTGACGCATATGCCTGCCTGACAAATTGGAGTGCCACAAAATACCCATTTACCCGGGCACAGCGATTTTGAATGATAATTGAGAAAGGATTGAAAAATAAAATATAACGTTATGAAATTTATTGGAGCACATGTGAGCGCAACAGGAGGAGTCTGGAATGCCCCTGCCAATGCACACGCAATTGGTGCAAATGCCTTTGCACTATTCACAAAGAACCAGAGGCAATGGGTAGCAAAACCCTTGACTGAAGAGGAAATCAGAAGATTCAAGGATGAGTGCAGCAAGTATGGTTTCAAGGCCGAACAGATTCTGCCCCACGACAGTTATCTTATAAATCTTGGAAGCCCGAATGAAGAGGGACTGCAGAAATCAAGGGGTGCATTCATTGAGGAGATGCGCCGTTGCGCAGATTTGGGCCTTGACAGACTCAATTTCCACCCCGGAAGCCATCTGAAGGAGATCACTATTGAAGAGTGTCTGAGAAGGGTTGCAGAGTCAATAAACATAGCCCTTGACAAGACAGAGGGCGTCATTGCTGTAATAGAGAACACCGCCGGACAGGGCAGCAACGTAGGATTTGCATTTGAGCATATTGCCGAAATAATCAGGCAGGTTGAAGACAAAAGCAGGGTTGGTGTCTGCATTGATACATGCCACGCATTTGCCGCCGGATATGACATCTCAACAGAGTTGGGTTTCAATCAGGTGTTTGATGAATTTGACAAAACAATAGGCTTCAACTACCTGAAAGGAATGCACCTGAACGACGCCATGAAACCTGCAGGAAGCAAAGTGGACAGACACAGCAGCCTTGGAGAGGGCAAGTTGGGAATTGTACCGTTCCAGATGATTATGGCGGATGAAAGGTTCAACGGTATTCCATTGATTATGGAGACCCCCGATCCTGATATATGGAAAGAGGAACTTGACCTGCTCAGAAGTTTTGAAAAATAGAGGCAGCATCACTGCTATGGTCAAGGAGCAACCCAGTTACAAAACGACAAATCCCTGCTGGAGCAGATTTTCCAGCAGGGATTTATTGTTTATGGAGATGACTTGTCAGCCAGTCTCCCTATCTCTTCACAAAGTAGTGATTACTCACACTCAATGATAACCACACGGTTGGTTTGAGGAGTTGCAAGAGGCTGCTCATCAGGCTGTGCAATCTTGATGATCAACTGCTCTGGGCTTACGCCAAACTCTTTTGTCAAAACCTCATAAACTGCATTTGCACGTTTAGCCTTCAACTTGTTGTTGTAATCAACTGAACCGGTACCTTTATCTGCTGAGGCAAGAAGGATGAATTTCTTCTCAGGAACCTGTTTCATGACATCTGCCATGTAACCCAAATTAACTCTCTCCTTTTCTGTAATGTTTGCTTTGTTGATATTGAAGAATACTGCCCAATCACCAACAACAGGGTACATCTCCTTAACAACTTTAGGACCTTTAGCCTTCTCTGCATCCAACTCTTTTGCAAGAGCATCTCTTGAAGCCTGTGCTTTAGCCAACTGGTCTTTCAAGTCGTTGATCTGGCCAAGATACATTGCGCTGTTGTCAACAAATGTAATGTCTGATGCCCTCTTGAATGTCCTTACAGGGAATTTGTATGTAATACCTGCTGTCAAGGCTACAAGGCTCTCAAATTTGTCTTCCTTTACTACTTTATCAAAACGGTCATTTACAATTGTCATCTTAGCCTCAAGATTGATATCCAACCATTTTGTGATTCTCAAGTTGTTCAACAAACCTACGTTTGATACGATTTCGTTATCATAAGTCTCCTTATCGGTCCAAGAACGGCCCCAGCCGAAACCTACAAATGGAACCAAATTCCAGAAACGCTCCTCTTTGTAACCGCTGATTGCATTTGAAATGTTCCAAAGGAAATCTGCGTGAAGGTTCATTGTCCTGAATTTCTCCTCATACCAGTTAGGCTCCTCATAAGCCTCTGAATATGAAGATTTGCCATTTGTACAACCCAACACCTGCAAACCTGAATACTGCATACGTACGCCTACAGATGGTGTAATCCATTTACCCAATGATATATCCAATGCGGTGCCCAATCTTCTGCCAAAGTTGTCATGGTTATCCTCGTCACCAAAATATACCTGTGCGCCATAGCCTGCAGAAATGAACCAGTTATCAAAGAAACGGTTAGTCAAATACGGACCTCTCTTGGTTTTCTCTACAGTTGATGTCTCCTGCGCATTAACCAATACGCTCGACAACAAAATCACTGATAATAACAATAATTTTTTCATACCGATTTTATTTAGATTAATAATTTATTTCCTGACAATTATTTCTTGAATGTATCCTTAAGGCCTGTTGTCTTGTTGAAAACTGCCTTTTCAGGAGTTGAATCCTTGTCTTGGATAAAGTATCCCAAACGCTCGAACTGTACGGCTATACCGCTGTTGTCCTGCAACAGTGCAGGCTCTGCATAACCTGTTACAATATTCATTGAATCAGGATTCAGATAATCCTTGTAATCCTTGCCCTCAGGTATCGAATCCATGAACGGTTCTGTAAAGAGACGGTCTACAAGCCTTACCTCTACCTCTTTTGCATGTGCAACTGAAACCCAGTGTATAGTTCCCTTTACCGACCTCCACTCGCCTGCTCCAGGTTTTGAAGTAGGATCATAAGTACATCTGATCTCTATAATATTTCCATTCTCATCCTTGACAACCTCCTCACATTTGATGATGTAAGAGTATTTGAGGCGTACCTCTCCTCCCGGTTTCAAACGGAAATATTTCTTTGGAGGCTCCTCCATGAAGTCGTCGCGCTCAATGAAGAGTTCTCCGGTAAACGGTACAATCCTCTTTGCACCGTCGGGATCTGCAGGGTTAAGCGGAGCAGCGAACTCCTCCACCTGACCTTCAGGCCAGTTAGTGATGACAAGTTTTACAGGATTCAAAACGGTCATGTATCTGTTGGCACGTTTGTTCAAATCCTCCCTTACACACCACTCCAACAATGAAAGGTCAATTGTATTGTCACGTTTTGCAACGCCTACCTTCTCTGCAAACAACCTTATGCTCTCTGGAGTGTATCCTCTTCTGCGGATACCGCAGATGGTAGGCATACGGGGATCATCCCATCCTGTAACATAATTGTTCTTTACAAGTTCAAGCAATTTTCTCTTGCTCATTACCGTATATGTAAGGTTCAATCTTGCGAACTCATACTGATGCGAAGGGAAAATCTCCAGTTTCTCTATGAACCAGTCATATAGAGGACGGTGGACATCAAACTCCAAAGTACATATAGAGTGTGTAATTCCCTCAATTGAGTCACTCTGGCCATGCGCATAGTCATACATCGGATAGATGCACCATTTGTCACCGGTCCTGTGGTGGTGCGAGAAGTTGATCCTGTACATGAGCGGATCACGGAACATCATGTTAGGATGTGCCATATCTATCTTTGCACGCAACACCTTCTCTCCCTCCTTGTACTTGCCTTCGCGCATCTCCTGGAAAAGTTTCAGGTTCTCTTCCACGCTTCTGTCGCGGTACGGGCTGTTCACACCAGGCTGGCTCACGGTACCTCTGTTTGCCCTTATCTCTTCCTGGCTCTGGTCATCCACGTAAGCAAGACCCTTTCTGATCATCTCACATGCCCACTCATACAACTGCTCAAAGTAGTCAGATGCATAGAACTCATTGGCCCACTCAAAACCAAGCCACTTTACATCCTCCTTGATAGAGTCTACATACTCCACATCCTCCTTTGTAGGGTTTGTATCGTCGAAACGTATATTTGTCTTGCCGCCATACTTCTTTGCAAGGCCAAAATTCAGGCAGATACTCTTGGCATGTCCTATATGAAGATATCCGTTCGGCTCCGGCGGGAAACGTGTCAATATTGACTTATGCTTTCCACTGGCCAAATCACTCTCAATGATTTCCTCAAGAAAATTCAGTTGACGCTCAGATGCTTGCGCCTCATTATTCTTAATCTCTTCCATTTCACAAATTTTAACTCACAAATATAGAAAATATACCTTAAATTTCCCAAAAACGGGAATAAATATGTACCTTCGCACACAAATTTGTGAAAAGTCAGACACCATGATAAAATCAATGACAGGTTACGGCAAGGCAGAGTGCCTGCTTCCCGACGGAAAAATAACATTCGAAATACGCTCGCTCAACGGCAAGAACGCAGACATAAGCATAAAATCATCAATAATACCGCGTGAAAAGGAACTTGAAACAAGGCAATTCATTGCAAAGGAACTCCAGCGCGGAAACATTGACCTTTTTGCAACTGTAGAGCAGAACGCCGGCACAAATGCAAAGACCATAAACAGGGAGATGTTCCTTGAGTACTACAAGCAGATAGCGGCAATCCAGAACTCGTTGGATTACGAGTGCGATGCAACAGGTATCTTTTCGGCAATCCTCAAGATGCCCGATGTAATGGAGACTCCAAAACAGGAGATAACCGAAGAGATCTGGGAAAAGATGTACAGCGCCGTCAAAGGGGCAGTAGCAGCCCTCAACGAATTCCGGGAGAAGGAGGGTGCCATACTCTACAAAGATGTTACAGGGCGTGTTGCACTCATTGAGTCATTTGTCTGTGAAGTGGAAAAGTATGAGAAGGAGCGCACAGACAATGTAAAGGAGCGCCTCAAGGCACGATTGGAGGAACTTGGCACATCACCTGATGAAAACAGGCTGGAACAGGAGATTATCTACTACCTTGAGAAACTTGACATAAATGAGGAGAAGGTACGTTTGCGCCAACACTGCAAATACTTTATGGAGACAATAGACAATGAGCCTTACCCCGGCAAGAAATTGGGTTTCATTGCACAGGAGATGGGACGTGAAATAAATACCATGGGTTCAAAAGCCAATCATGCCACAATACAGCAGTGGGTAGTAAAGATGAAGGATGAACTAGAAAAGATAAAGGAGCAATCCCTCAATATACTTTAGCGCTCTGGAGGAATCAAATGGACCGTCCGATGGCTACTTCTCCGTCGGACGGTTTTTGTTTTCAAGATATTTTCTGAAAACCGATGCCTCTCTTGTAGGAAAGGCCTCAAGCGAGTAATCAAGCCATTTCAGAGCAAGTTCATAACCCTCAAGCATTTCACATCCTACAGCAATATTGTATGCCGCACAAGCAGATTTTCTTGGGTTCTTTGCTCCGGCAAGCGGTGTCCACTTCTCAATAGCCTCCTCCCACTTGAACTCAATCGCCATGCTGTAGGCCTCATTCCACACCTCTTCGCCTTCGTAACTGAAAATAATCCGCTCCTGTGTAATCCATTGTGGAGAGAGCCCGGCGCCCAACATGGTCCCTATCTTCTTTGACATCTGCGGCAGATACTTTGCAATTGTGCCTCCCATCTCCCGGGATGTAACAGAAGGGTCCACCAGCAGGTAGAGGCTGTCTGCCACATGCCCCCGATGCACAAGCGAACCCGCCAATGCATCATAAACCTCAAGGTCAACACCAAAAGGGAGTGTCACATTGCTGCCTTCTGAATAGTTACCCGAGCCGAGCCTCTGCACCGAATATGGCAAAAAGTGCAGATTGCGCACAAAAACGAGCAGGCTTGCCCCACTTCCGGCAGAGAGGGTCCTGAGGTACTCCCGGCTCTGTTGCGACAACTTTTCACCGCCATCGCCGGGGAAACCCAAGAACTCGCTTTCCGGAATATTCCAGACGGCAACCGTTCCCCTGCCAAGCCCTCTGTCGGCCTCAATTTTCTCTGCAAGGCCAATCGCAACATTGCCAACCCTTGCACTGTCATATTTTGCGCTGTCTGCAACAGCAAATACAGCGGTGCGGCGCATATCCGGAAGTGTTATTTTTGCCGGCTGCCTTACATCAACATTCATGTAGTGGATTTGTGGAGCGCATGATGCCATGCACAACACTACCGAGGCCAGCACCATTATGGAGAGATACAATTTAGTGTTCAATTTCATAATTTCCTTCAATTTACCATGACAAAAATAACAAAAAAAGGCCAACCCATACGGAGTGACCTCAAAAAAGAGGGCGACCATTCAGGACGCCCTCCCGTATATCCGGCACCAAATGCCACAAATTACAGCGACTGCATGCAAATTACATCTGCATACCGCCACAAACAGAAATTACCTGACCGGTAACATAACTTGACAAATCACTGCCCAAGAAGACACATACATTTGCAATATCCTCTGGAGTACCTCCACGTCTTAGAGGAATCTTCTGTGCCCAACCCTGTTTTACCTCCTCTGGAAGTTGGTTTGTCATCTCAGTGATAATAAAGCCTGGAGCCACAGCGTTTGCACGTACGCCACGTGAGCCCAACTCCTGTGCAATTGATTTTGCCAAACCTATCATACCAGCCTTTGATGCAGAGTAGTTACATTGGCCGGCGTTTCCGTGAACACCTACAACTGAACTCATATTGATGATTGAACCGCCTCTTTGACGCATCATCACAGGAGTAACGGCATGCACGAAGTTGAATGCCGATTTCAAGTTTACAGCAATTACAGCATCCCATTGTGCCTCAGACATGCGCATCATAAGGCCATCTTTTGTAATACCCGCATTGTTTACAAGGATATCAAGTCTGCCAAACTCCTTAACTACCTGCTCAACGGCAGCATGAGCCTCTTCAAATGAAGCCGCATTTGATGCTATTGCCAACACCTTTACACCGTAAGCCTCAATCTCTTCCTTTGTCTTAAGGCCATTCTCATCAATTACAAGATCTGTAAATGCGATGTTTGCACCCTCTTGTGCATATTTGATGGCAATTGCTTTACCAATGCCTCTTGCAGCGCCAGTAATAAGCGCAACTTTTCCCTCTAATAATTTCATTTCAGTATATTTTAGGTTTTAAATAAATTCTGCTATCAGGTCATACTCATTGGCCCCCACAATCCTTACACTGGCAAAATTTCCTACCAGCGACTGCGGCTGCGCATCATCTCCATATTTTGCAAAGAAACTCTCCTTCCCTACAAGTATTTCTCCATCAACCTCGGGGCTCTCATATTGCGAGCGGGCTACAAAGACACCATCAGAGAAAGAGTCTACAATAACCCTCTCGAGGCTTCCTATCCTGGCATGGTTGCAGTCAAGGGAGATGCCCGACTGAAGTTCCATTAGTTCGTCATAGCGTCTCTGCTTTGTACTCTCTCTGACACTGTCCCTGAAGTTGGCAGCGCCCCAGGTCCCCTCCTCTTCCGAATAGGTAAAGGCACCAAGACGCTCTATCCGGTTCTTCTGCACAAAGGCAAGCAACTTTTCAAACTCCCTTCGGTCCTCACCCGGATGTCCCACTATCATGGTTGTCCTCAATACAACACCAGGCACCTTGGCACGTATGTCATCTATGATCTTTTGTGTTGCCGGACCATCTATTGAGCGGCGCATTGCGGCAAGCACCTTTGATGAGGCATGCTGGAGAGGAATATCGAGATATTTGCAGATCTTTGGATTGCTTCCCATGATATCAAGCACATCCTGCGGGAATTGCGCAGGATATGAATAGTGCAGCCTTATCCACTCTATTGCGTCAATTGCACAGAGTTTTTCAAGCAATAGAGCCAAAGATCTCTTGCCATAAAGGTCAAGCCCATAATATGTTGTATCCTGAGCAATTACTATAAGTTCCTTCACACCCTTGGCTGCCAGTTCCTCCGCCTCCTGCACAAGTTGTTCTACAGGCACCGAGATATGTTTGCCGCGGATATGCGGTATGGAGCAATATGAACAGGTTCTGTCGCAACCCTCCGATATTTTCAGGTAGGCATAATGCGGAGGGGTTGTAAGATGGCGTGCGGTATCAAGGCCTCCTTTGTCAATAACACTCAAGGCCTCCAACAGCGGTCCCGTTTCAAAAGCCCCGAAAAAGGCGTCCACCTCAGGCATCTCCTGTTCAAGTTCAGCCCTGTAGCGTTGCGAAAGGCATCCAAATACAAAAAGATGGCCTATCAGCCCCATATTCTTGGCCTGGATTGCCTCAAGAATAACATTTATTGACTCCACTTTGGCATCTTTTATAAAGCCGCACGTGTTTATTATTACAGCATCTACCCTGCATGACGGATCCCTGGCGATCTCCTCTTCCGTTGGAAGCGGATGATCTTCGGGAAGAAGTTCAATTCCGGCAGAGGCAATCTTTGCCATAAGATGTTCAGAATCCACGCGGTTCTTTGAACACCCCATTGTTATTACCTGCACCCTTTTGGGCCTTATGTATGTAAAATCCCTATTCAAGACGGTAAATGTTATTCTGCTTTTTCCTCTTCCTCCTGTACAAAATCCAAAGAGGCATTATCCTTAAGGCATGTATACCACTCTACAACCTTTTTCATGTGAGAAGCGTAGAAACGCTCTTTGTCGTAATCCGGCAACACTTTGCCGAAGAACTCCTTCAACACCTCAGGTTTGCTTTTGCCTGCTGGTGCATTCTCCTCGCCCAAAACCTCGTGCATCTTCTCAAAAACATATTGCAAACGGACCTCGTCACTCTCTGTAAAGATTGAAATATCTGCCAATGATGTAATTCTTGCACTTATGCCAAAACATGCTCTTTTCTTTGTTACAAGCGACTCCACAACAACTCCTGCATTTGCTTGCGATAAATAAAGGAATAGACCCGGTTGTCCTGAAATTGACAACACTTTTTTCAAATCTGTTTTCATAAAATTCTTATTTGTACAAAATATTTATTGTTATGATTCTCCACAATATCAATTGAAGCCCCTCTCCTTCTTGATGGTTTCGTAGGCTACGGCTATAGCCTTGAACTTCTCTTCCGCCGCCTTCTTTACATCTGCACCAAGGGACTCCACTCTGTCGGGATGATGTTTGAGGGCCATCTTCTTGTAGGCCTTCTTGATCTCATCATCAGTAGCATCAGGGCTAACTTCCAACACTTTGTATGCATCTTCAAGTTTATTTCCAAACATGGCAAAGAGAGATTCACTCTCCTGCTGTGAGATTCCAAGATAGAGCGCTATCCTCTTGAGCATATCCAGTTCTGCCGAACTGACATGGCTGTCGGCCTGTGCTATGCCAATCAGATAATGTATCAGTTGGAGCCTCTGGGAAATATCCATATATGTCTTTATCTGGGCACATACCTGCGGCAGGTCAATATCTTTCTTCAGGAGTTCCTGAAGCACCTTCAGAGCCTGTGGCACTGCTCCCTCTCCAAAATTGTTCCTGATAAAACCCTTTACAAAATCGAGTTCAGAGCGCATGACCTTTCCATCGGCCTTCATTATGGCTGCAGACAAGACCAACAATGAGACCATGAAACTGTTTCTCTGTTCACTGTATCCGTTTGATGCGGAATTGCCGTTCCCCTGTTGCGAAGAACCCTCAAGAAGCGCACCCAGAGAGTACCCGATAAGAGCACCTATAGGGCCTCCCAAAGCCCATCCGATTGCACCTGTTATCCACTTGCCTATTCCCATATTATAACTCTTTTAACTGATACTACAACATGCCCATTGCATCATACACCGAACGTATCTGCGGCAACAATGCCCTTTTACCGTCTGCAAAGATAATAAAATCGGCATTCTCTGCACGCTCATTGTCACTCCATTGTGCCGACATTCTCTCCAGGACCTGTTTTCTGGTCACATTATCCCTTGCCATCACCCTCTCAATTCTCAATTCAAGGGGGGCTGAAACTGTCAGAACCTTGTGGGCACACGCCCTTACTGCAGGTTTCTCCAACAGGATGGCCGACTCCATTATCACAAATGGGGCATTGCAGTAATTGCTCTCATTTTTGAGAGACTCCTTCCACTTGCAAAAATCGCGCATGACAGCCGGATGTACCAGCGCCTCAACCTCAGTCAGCAGATTCTTGTCGTTGAATATCATTGAAGCAATCACGCCACGCTGAATGATTCCATCCTTTACGATTCCCTCTCCCAGCAGGGCAATCATCTGGCTGCGCAACTGCCTGTCAGAATCATACAGGAACTTTGCCCTGTAGTCTGAATCATAGAGCGGTATCCCCATCTTTCCAAAGATGTTGGCCACATAACTTTTACCGCTGCCTATTCCGCCCGTACATCCTAAAACTTTCATAAAAGATTCATTTTAAAGAGATGTCATGCTGCATCACATAACATCAACTCCTAATTGACAAGACACTCCATAAACAGAGGCTCCGTACGCACATCAAAGATTCCTTCGGGTTGCTGCAGCATAACCGGCCGTACAATATTTGATCTTCCTATGGAGTCATAGTCAACTACAAATCTGAATTCAGACTCATTGATTTCCCTTTTTGAAGCAAAAGGCATCCTGTACAGCACTGTCAGTTCCTGTGGTATCAGCAGCACATTTGCTCCCGACGGGAAATTACGTTCCCCAACCTTAACCTTTACCGAACTCTCAAAATATCTTACAACAGGCATTGAGTAGTAGACTTCCTCATCCGAATAACTTACCCCGCGCATTGACTGTAGGGCCACAATTCCCTGCAGCGGTTCATCCACATTGCTGTACTTTATGTTTTGGGTGACAATTGACTCTATTTTTGAGATAATATTTTCGTCACCATAAACAACTACAGAATCGGGTCTCAAGGTCATCGCCTGCGGTGCAGCATACTGCGATGCAAAGGTTATGTTCTGCTTTGCCACAACGGGAAGTTTTCTGTTGGCCTGTTTGGGGAAATGAAAGAATAGCGTGTCAGATGAGACACCCTCAAGTTTGAAATCATTGCCCAAATACTCCTGCACCGGCTCTTCAACCTCCGTTGTCAACAGATAATAGATATCCTCACGGCTATTGTAATGCTTCAACTTTTTGGAGTCGACAGAGAGAAGAATGACATTCTTGCCCGAAGAGACACCCGAGCGCTGCTGAAAAATGAAGAAACCTGTAGACTGTCCCCTTATTATGAGTGAATTTTCAGACATTGCAGAGCGTGCATGCCCTGCGATGTTGCTTTTTACCTCAACTTTATAATCCAGAACTGCGGAGTATCTCTTGGTCATCCTGTACATACTCCACATAAAAAAAGCCAAAAGAAGGGAAAAGGCCAAGATTACAAGGTCTCCCCCTCTTTTAGAAAAGAAATTATTTACAGATTCAAACCGCATTATTTTGCAGGCACATCTGTAATATCCTTCACAATTGCGCTTCTGTCAACTCTCAATTTGACATTATTGTCAACCTCAACAATAATGTATTTCTCCTTGACCTCGGCAACAACACCATAGATACCTCCGATGGTAACAATCTTGTCTCCTTTCTGAAGCGAGTTCCTGAACTGCTCCAACTCCTTCTGTTTTTTCTGTTGAGGTCTGATCATAAAGAACCACATAACCACAAAAACAAGGAGCATCATTGCCAAAAAACTCCAGTTGCCGCCTGCTGCAGCCTGCTGCTGTTGAAGAATTGTCATAATCATTTTATTACACTTTTAAATTAAAATACTGTTGGTCTGGGCCACCGTCAATTTCCGGCGGCTCCCGCAAATTTACACTATTCTACCGAACCTACCAAACCCCTTCCACTCTTGACTATGGTTCCCTCCTTGTACATTTTCTGGAGAACCCTGTCGAGAAGACCGTTTACAAAGATACGGCTGTTTGCTGTGCTATAATACTTTGAAATATCAACAAACTCATTGATTGTAACTTTCAATGGTATGGTCTCAAATGTAACCGCCTCTGTTATTCCCATCACGATAAGTGCAAGGTCAGTTGCAACCAGACGCTCCATATCCCAATTGGATACAAAATCTGAAATGAGTTTGGTGTACTCGTCATATTTAACCATTGACTGGGTCAAAAGTTTTTTGGCATAAGCCTTGTCATCCTCATTCTGGAAGACATCAGGAATGAGCACAGACTCCGATTTTGCTATCTGTCCCATATTCTTGAGAATGGTGCCCAGAACATATCCCAGATCATCCATCCAGAAGAGACTCATCTCCTCAAGCATATCTTCGAGATAGGTATTGTCTTCAAGTTCAAGTTCAAATATCTTCCTGAAAAGATTGCAATCCTCCTTGATGCTTCTTTCAGGATTGGACATATATTCCACAAAGTAATCCTTTGAAGAGATGGCAGAATACAACTTCTTTACAAACCCCTCATGATCTGCCCACAACAATCCGTGGGTTTCACAGAATTTTGTAAATTTCGCATCATTTTCCACTATCTCGACAAATTTATTCTCCACGAATTTCCTGTTGGGATTGGCCTCTTCAGGCGTAGGCTTGAATTTTTTCAGACCCGTCTCTATCTTGGCTTCGGCAACCATTTTCAACGCTACAGGCAACTGCAACATGAAACAATACAGGTCCAAAGTCTTCTCACAAGAAGCAATAAGTTCATTTTCAGCACCCACTAAAGAATCAGTCCCGGCAACGATCCTGCCAAAAAGAATCTTGAAAACTTTTACCCTGATTAATCTTCTGCTCAACATATACAATAAATTTTAAAATATTTTGCAAATATAGATTTTTGCCACAAAAAAATTTTATCTTTGTGAAACTTTTAAATAAAAAACACAAAAATTATGTACTTCGAAGATTTTGATAATGCGGGAGCGCAAGAGCGTAATGGTGAGGATGTATATTCCAAACCTGTCAGAGCAGGAAAAAGGACTTACTTTTTTGATGTAAAAGCCACAAAAAATAACGACTACTATCTAACCATAACAGAGAGCAAGAGAAGGGTAGACAAAGATGGCAGATTCATTTATGACAAACATAAAATTTTCCTTTACAAAGAGGATTTCGAGAAATTTACTGAGAGCCTTCAGGAGGTCATAGATTTCATCAAGGAGAGATGCCCTGTAACAGAGAGAGTTGCCGAGGCTGCACAAGAGGAGGAGAAGACAACCAATTTTACTGACGTAGATTTTGATCAACTATAATATAAAAACAGCAAAGCACCGGTCTGAAAAGGAGTCGTCCTGAGCAGCGGTGGTTGCAGAAAAACGAGGAGGGAGTCTGATGCTCCCTCTTTTTTAGTTCCACTTTTTAATTAATTTTTGACATGTTCCAGACAAGAAAACTATCCATCAAGAATTTCATCCTTTCGGTATGCATTGCAGCATCTTTCATTGGATGCCAGTCATCAAACACAACAGTTGAAGAGAACAACAACGGCCAGCAGGAGGTCTCAATTGAAAAGCAACTCAACACCATAATGCAGAGAAGTTCTGCAGTAGGCCTTGCTGTGGTTGCCGTAAAGGAGGGCCAGATCATATACAACAAATCTTTGGGCTGCAAGGATCTTGTAACCAAAGCACCGATTGCCGACAATGATGTGATACGTATAGCATCAATTTCAAAATCTTTTGCTGCAACAGCAATCATGCAGTTGGTTGAGAGCGGCAAACTTTCTCTTGAAACCGACGCTTCGGAGATTTTGGGATTCAGCATCAGAAATCCAAAATACCCCAACACTCCTATTACAGTCCGTATGCTTCTTTCACACACATCAAGCATGAGTGACTCAAACGGATATTTCTCACTTGACAATCTGAATCCGTCGACCTCCCCTACATGGGAGAAAGTATGGAACGACTATGCTCCCGGCACAGGATACCAATACTGCAATTTGGGATTCAACACCCTTGGAGCCATAATTGAAAAGGTAAGCGGAGAAAGGTTTGACCAGTATATAATGAACCATATACTAAAACCGCTAAACCTGTACGGCAGCCACAATGTGCATGAACTTGATCCCGAAAGGTTCATAAAACTCTATTCATACAATTCAGGCAGCCAGTCCTATACCGAATCGGAATCTGCATACAAACCGATTGAGGATGAACTTGCAAACTACACTTTGGGGTACTCAACACCTCTTTTCTCACCTACAGGAGGTCTTAAAATATCTCCTTTGGACCTGGCCAAAGCAATGATGATGCACATGAATTACGGCACATTGAACGGGGTAAAGATTCTTGACAGCACATCATGCGCAATGATGCAGTCAAAAATCATCCCTACCAACTACACAAACGAGTACTACGGTATGGGCATCATTACAACCGACAATCTTTTGAAAGGACACACTTTGATTGGCCACGACGGCCTTGCACTGGGAGCCTACACTGCAATGTACTGGAGCACCGACAGAAAATACGGATTTGTAGTGGCTACAAACGGCTGTAACGGCAAAACTGACTATGATTTTGCAAACATCCTCTGTGAATCAGTGGAGTGTTTGTACTATAACTTGATTAAGGAGTAGGGTTCTCCATATTGAAATTGGGATATCATGTGGCCGTAACCGATACACGTATCAGTTACGGCCATTTTACATTTTGCAGAGAAAAAAGAGAAATGACTTGAAATAAATTTGGTAAAATAAGAAAAAAGGCCTACATTTGCAGTCCAAACCACAAAACGGTACCATGGCCGAGTGGCTAGGCAGCGGTCTGCAAAACCGTGTACAGCAGTTCGACTCTGCTTGGTACCTCCAAAAACCTCCTGAAAATCAGGAGGTTTTTTTATTTTTACAACCGGCCGTTCTCCAATCCAGAATACTCTGAGGCCGCATCAGAAGAGCAACTCTCCAATCATCGCAGAGAGTTGGCCCAGATACTTGGCATCCACCTCATCAAAAGTTGCAATCTCCCTGCTGTCTATATCCAGCACTGCAACAACACTACCGGAGGCATCCTCTCCAGAGCCAATACCCTTTTCATTAAAGAGGGGTACCACTATCTCTGAACGCGACAATGAACTGCATGCAATATGCCCCGGGAACTTGTCGACATCAGGGACTACCAGAGTCCTTGCCTGCTTCCAGGCAGAACCGCAAACGCCCTTGCCGTATTTTATGCGGGTACACGCCAAAGGACCTTGAAAAGGGCCAAGGACAAGTTCTCTTCCAGATTGCAAAGAGTCAATGGAGGCTGGCTCAGCATGACCGGAAACAGGTTTCACAAGATAGAAACCCACCCAGAAGAAATCAAATGCCTCCTTCAGGATTGCAGCCACGTTTGCAAGATTGGCTATCAAATCATCCTCTCCTGAAATTACACCCTTTATCTGAGGAATGACCTCCTGATACCGTTCCTCCTTGCCTGTAGATGTCAAAATAAGTTTCTCCATATGAATAATAAAGTTAAAGGCTTGCCCTCTGGCAAGCCCATTTTTCCACTATTCCACGTATAGAACCAATCCCTTCAGATACTCTCCTTCGGGATGGTATATATTTACCGGATGGTCTGCCGGCTGGGTCAGCCTGTGAAGTATGCGGACCCTCCTGCCTGTCTGGGCTGCTGCCGAAAAAACAGCAAGGGCAAAAGCATTCCTGTCAACCACCTGGGAGCAACTGTAGGTAAAGATTATTCCACCGCTCCTCACCTTTTCAATGGCCATTGCGTTAAGTTTCTTGTATGCCCTCAAGGCATTGTCCAATGCACCCCTATGCTTTGCAAAAGCAGGCGGATCCACTATCATGAGGTCATACTTCCCGGCCTCACACCTTCTCATGAATTCCAGCGCATCTTCGCAATATGATGTATGCCTCTTTACAAAATCATTCTCTCCACTGTGGCAATTACCTTCAGGGAGATGGCTACGGCATCCATTGAGTTCCACATTCCTGTCAACCATATTCATTGCCCTCTGGGAACTGTCCACAGAATCAACGGAGAGCGCACCTCCTGCCAATGCGTAGATTGAAAAACCTCCTGTATAGCAGAAGAGGTTCAGAACCCTTTTTCCATGGGCATACGTACCAACAAGCCGCCTGTTATCTCTCTGGTCAAGGAAAAAGCCTGTTTTCTGGCCCTCTACCCAGTTGACTATAAACTTGTTCCCATTTTCATACACCACATCCTCCGACGGAGCCTCCTTACCCTCTGCAACCCAAATGAAACCGTCGTTGAGATCAAGTCCGGCCTTGAATGGCGCAGTTGCCGAACTCTTGTCATAAATGGCATCAAGATTGTCGCCATAGGTCTTTTTGAGGGCCTCTGCTATGGCCGGCAACGAAAGGAACATTCCGGCAGAATGTGCCTGTATTACAGCCACACGACCGTAAATGTCAATTATGAGTCCGGGAAGGGAATCGCCCTCTCCATGGACAAGCCTGTAAGCATTGGTATAACCCGCAGGATTATCTGCAGGCGCAACACTCTCTATGCCCTCCTTTACCAGTCCCAAGGCCTTTCTCTCTTTGTAGGCACGGCCAATCGCATCTGTCCAGAAGTGCCGGTCAATGGGAATATTCTCAAACGAAAGTATACGTACTGTTATTGAGCCTATCTGAAAATGCCCTTTTCCCAAAAACTCCCCGTCATGTGACCAGACCTCAACCACATCGCCCTCTGCAGGCTCCTCTTCTCTTCTGCCCAACTCAATTTTTTGTACCGCTCCCGAAAAGACCCACGGATGGAATCTCTTCAATGATTCTCCTTTGCCTTTTTTTAGAATTATTCTTGCCATATCAGTAACAATGGGACCAAACACCCCTTAAATCAATTTATAGGACAAAAGGTACCGCCATCAGGCAATACCTTTCAACTTTTTATACATTTCCAGACACACCCATGCGTCAATTGCTGCATATTTCAACTGGGCTTCAGAGAGTTGTGCACTCTCCCAGTTTGAGAGTTGCTGTGATTTGGAGACTCTTTTCTTAAGGATAATCGCAGCCATCTTTCTTACACTCTTCTCCTCTATACCATACTCCCCCGCAAGTTTCTGCAAATCCACAAATCCACCGGGAATGAACTTGTTGTATTGGCAAAGTCCCTTTATGTCGTCATGGACAGCCGCCCCTATTTTAAGAATTTTTCCGTCTGCAAGCAGGTTCGCAAGCCTGTCGGGCACTCCCAATTGCTGGAGTCTGAAAATATATGCCCTGTCAGGTCCCGACAATTGGAGTATTGCCATCCTGTTCCGCGGCACTTTAGGCACGAAACATGGCTTTGTCTCAGTATCAAAACCTATTGCAGGCTGAGCCGACAAATACCCGATTGCCTCATCAAAACTCCCGTCAATTCTCTCTATCACCTCTATCTCACCGGAGAATGTTGCAAACTCAAGTCCTTCCAGTTCCTCCGATGTTATATGTTGTGCGTAGGCCATATCTACTCCATTATTTTATTTATTTGGCTATATGAGTAAGGAACCAGAGCCTCAAGCCTTGCAAGATTCTCCTTACTTACATATCGCCTTGAAATTGGAACAAATAGAGTTGTCATATCCTCTGTACCGTACTCCCTGCCATATTTGAAATCATATGAAAGGTTACCGTTGGCGTCAAGACATTCAGGAGCCAGACCATACGCCGGCACCGATACGTATGCATCAACTTTACCGTCTGTTGTCCTCAAGGCCAGGTTCTTGTCTTCCCTTAAAGTCTGGTAGCACTCAATTGCAGTGAAGAGTGCAGGATCAATGAATGAAAGATCCTCAGCGAGCACATCATTGTATATTCTCCTGCCATTAACACTATAGGCGCGCAACTCCTCAACAGCCTTGACCAATGTATCCAAAAGGAACGGATAGTGTGTACAGCCAAGAATGATATTCTTCATTGGGGCCTTGTTGCCGCTCGCGATATGCTTTTCAAGAAGGGTTACAAGATGGAAACGGGCATAATTGGCAGCCGAGTTGAGTTGGAACTCTGTAAACTTGCCATTCTCCTTCTTGTAAAGAATGTCGTTCTTGCCGTAAGTGAAGTTATACGCAGGAAGAAGTTCCTCCTTGATATCATCCGGGCCAAGACCCATCTTAGGGCCCCTGTAGTCCGCTCTCGGCGCATCAAGTGCCACATTTACAAAATCCTTCTCCATATCAACAGACTCTGCAAAACCGGCACAGGCATGGTTTACCACGTTTATCTCTCCGGCATAACCCTCCTGCGGGTACATCTCGCGGATTGTCCTCTCATATGCATTTGAGGAGATTGTTCCCTTGGTTGCCAAAACACCCACTGTAGTAGGCGGCTGAAGTGAATCCTTCTTTATATTGTCATAAAATGCATTTACACCTGCATTTATAACGCCAATGACCTTTACTCCCGTACCGCTCTTGTCAAGCATTACCTGAATATCATTCAAGCCCCATGCAGTGGCTGTATTGCAGGCAATGACAAGTATCTTTGATTTCTCCTTTACACCTGTAGGCTCTTCATCCATTGAAGATTTGTAATATTTGTCACCCAAAAGGAAAAGTGCATCCTTAACCACAAGTTCCTTGAAGAACTGCTCCTTGTTTTCCGCAGCATAGTTGCCGTACGGCATGTTGGCCATATCGCCAAGGAATGTAAAGTTCTCCCCGGCAAAATCAGGAATTCCGTCGGAACACATCTTGCCTGTTATGTTATCCATTTTGTCCAGCGACAACATCACTTCCAGAACAGTAAGTCCGCCAGTACCGGAATCAAAGACTCCAATTGGAAGCATCTTCTTGTCCTGAGGGAACTCCTCAAAGTTGGCATAAAAGCGGGAGGTTTTGTCCTCAAGGGCTTTCTTCATGATTGGAGAGAGTTCAACCTTTTCATCTTTGCTGCCGACTGCTCCGCATGATGCCATTATGGCCGATATTCCAAGGAGCGCAGCATATTTCTTTAGAGCACTTAATTTCATAACGCTATTTGTTATAGTGGAATGTACCATGTTTGCTTGTAAGAAGGACCTCAGCCTTGCCGGTTTCAGAGGCTTCTACCCTACCTATCACCTTTGCCTCTATACCATATTTGCCCGATATTGCAATTATCTCATCGGCAATTGCTGCAGGTACGTAGAACTCCATTCTGTGTCCCATATTGAACACTTTGTACATCTCCTCCCATGAGGTGCCCGACTCCTGCTGTATAACCTCAAACAGGCGAGGTGTGTCAAACAGATTGTCCTTTACAATCTTAAGATCATCCACAAAGTGCAGGATCTTGGTCTGGGCGCCACCGGAACAGTGTATCATACCATCAATCTGACTCCTGAACCTGTCAAGGATCTCCTTGACTACAGGAGCATAAGTCCGTGTTGGAGAGAGAACAAGTTTTCCGTAAGTAAGTCCTGTCACCTCATCAACCTCATCAAGTCTCTTTGAACCTGAATAGACAAGTTCCTGAGGAACCGATGCGTCATAACTTTCAGGATATTTCTCTGCAAGATATTTCCCAAAGACATCGTGACGGGCCGAAGTAAGTCCGTTGCTGCCCATTCCTCCGTTATACTCTGCCTCATATACCGCCTTGCCGAATGACTGGAGAGCAACAATCACATCCCCCGCCTTTATATTGGCATTGTCAATTACATCGGAACGTTTCATTCTTGCACAGACTGTACTGTCGACGATAACCGTTCTTACAAGATCTCCTACATCTGCTGTTTCACCTCCTGTAAGAATCATATTTACACCGTGCCGGGCCATAGTCTCACAGAATTTCTGTGAAGCACCGATAAGACGGCTTATAACAGAACCCGGAACAAGTTGCTTGTTCCTTCCTATTGTAGATGACAACATGATATTGTCTGTAGCACCTACACACAGAAGGTCATCTGTATTCATTACGATTGCATCCTGGGCAATACCGTCCCACACACTCATGTCTCCGGTCTCCTTCCAGTACATGTAGGCCAAAGATGATTTGGTACCGGCACCGTCGGCATGCATTACAAGGCAATACTCCGGATCACCGCTCAAATAATCCGGGACAATTTTACAGAATGCCTTTGGAAAAAGGCCTTTGTCAATATCTTTGATGGCTGCATGCACATCCTCCTTTGCAGAGGATACACCGCGCAGTGCGTACCTGTTGTCAGTTGAATTTTGCATAGTCAATAGTTTTTTGCTTTAACCTACAAATTTAATTGATTTTTGGGAATCTTCACCATTTATTATCTAAAGAAG
This sequence comes from Bacteroidales bacterium, assembly GCA_015060245.1. GTDB lineage: Bacteria > Bacteroidota > Bacteroidia > Bacteroidales > UBA932 > Egerieousia. The sequence continues at coordinate 49,761 of SUYU01000003.1, forward strand.
AGCAATTCCCTGTACTTAGGCAATGGCCACAACTCATCATCAACAACCATTTCAAGTTTGTCGGCCACAGTTCTTATGCTCTCAATATGCGGGAATACAGTCTCATAATATGATTTTGCCTTCTCTGCCACATCTTCAATTTTGTTTGCGACCCTGCGTGCCTCTACAATATTATGGACATCGTTGTGCAGATGGTTCACATATCCTGAAATTTTCTTTATCAGGCGCAACTGTGTAGTACAGAGTTCACTGTATTCATCCGGGAAGAGATCCTTTATACCCTGCACATTCTTTACAAGTGCATTCTGGAATGTAATTGCAGTAGGAATCAGATGGTTGGTTGTAAGGTCTCCCAAAACTCTCGCCTCAATCTGCAACTTCTTCACATATATTTCATTCAGCACCTCATATCTTGCTTCAGCCTCTCTGGCTGACAGTATTCCCTGCTCCTCAAACATCCTCACTGCCGCATCTGAAATATACTCCTTGAATGCATCTGGAGCATTTTTGATGCCCCTCAAGCCTCTCTTCTCGGCCTCCGCCTGCCACTCTGCACTGTAGCCGTTGCCCTCAAACCTTATGTCACGCGACTCCACAAGGAATTGGCGGATAATCTTCATCATTGCCTTGTCCTGGCTCAATCCGCTCCTCATTTCACTGTCTACCAAATCCTTGAACCTTACCAACTGCTCAGCGACCACTCCATTTAGTATAAACATTGACGATGCCACATTGCATGAAGAACCTACAGCCCTGAACTCAAACCTGTTGCCGGTAAAGGCAAAAGTGGAGGTTCTGTTACGGTCGGTATTGTCAGGCAAAATCTCAGGTATCTGATTGACTATATGCAGTTTGGAACGCATCTTCACCTCCTTGTCGGAGACACTGGTCAAATTCTTTGATGTAAGTCTCTCTATTGACTCAACAAGTTTGGTAAGTGTCTCTCCAATGAATATGCTCATAACTGCCGGAGGAGCCTCGCCTCCTCCCAAGCGGTACATGTTGCTCAAGGAGGCAACACTGCTCATAAGCAGACTATGATGTTCGTACACGCCACGGATAACAGCCGCAAAAAAACTCAGGAATTGAAGGTTAGTCCTTGGCGTCTTGCCGGGAGAGAGCAGATTTACGCCGGTGTTTGTAACAAGACTCCAGTTGCAGTGCTTGCCCGAGCCGTTCACCCCTGCAAAAGGTTTCTCATGGAAAATTACCTTGAGTTTGTGTTTCTTGGCAATCTTCTTCATTATGATCATCATCATAAGATTCTGGTCTACAGAGATATTTGCCTCACCATAGATTGGAGCAAACTCAAACTGTCCTGGAGCAACCTCATTGTGCCTTGTTTTTAGGAGAATGCCCAATTTATAGGCCTCTGTTTCAAAATCCTTCATAAAGGCCATGACCCTGTTTGGAATAGCGCCAAAATAGTGGTCCTCCAACTGCTGGTCCTTTGCAGCCGTATGGCCAATAAGGGTCCTGTTACAAATCATAAGGTCCGGACGGGCCCTATAAAAGGCTTCATCCACAATAAAATACTCCTGCTCAATGCCAAGCATTGTATTTACCTTCGACACATTGCTGTCAAACATCCTGCAGATTGCAACGGCAGCCTTGTCCACCGCCTGTATTGATTTCAAAAGTGGAGTCTTCTGGTCAAGCGACTCACCGGTATAGGCAACGAACACCGTAGGAATACAGAGGGTCTGGTCTATAATGAATGCCGGAGAGCCCGGATCCCATGCTGTATAACCTCTTGCCTCAAAAGTATTTCTCAATCCGCCATTAGGAAAACTTGACGCGTCAGGCTCCTGCTGGATAAGCGTACTGCCTTTAAAGTTCTCAAATACACCCCCCTTCTCCAACTGATCAATGAAAGCCTCATGCTTTTCGGCTGTAGCATCAGTCAGAGGATGAAACCAGTGTGTATAGTGTGTGGCACCCATCTTCACAGCCCAAGACTTCATTCCTGATGCAATCTGGTCTGCCAGGTTCCTGTCAATCTTCTCTCCAAGTTCAATGGCATCAACCACAGCCCTGTACGCCTCAGCCGAGAGATACCTCTTCATCTTCTCCAGATCAAAGACATTTTCGCCAAAGAATTCAGAAACGGGACGATTCTCAATATGAAACCGTTCCGGTTTATGTGACGCAAACTCTACTAGCGCCCTTTTGCGGATATTTGTCATAACAACAACGATTATATTAGTGGAAACTTTTTCAATTCAATGCACAAATATATGCACTATAAAGCAAATCAACACCACAAAACACAATAAAATCACAAAATTTACCCATAAAAACTCAAAAATCGCCCAACCATGGTATATTTTTCTAAAAAATTACCATAATTTTCACCAACTATCGGCACAAAAAAGAGTATTTTTATAAAAAAATCATATTTTACTATTTCCAATAAATTCACATTTGCATGCAGCGTGATACATTTGGCGCAAACAAGCAAATTGTTGCCATTCTTATTTCGCTTTTAAAATAAAATCTTTTAACTTTGTTGGATAATATGTTCCGGTCCCTGACCGGCATCTGCAGCGGGAAAAGTAGTAATAAACAGTAATAAAGTATAAGGAAATGAAACGAATTTTGGTTACCATGCTCATTGTTTTTGGGTTAGGCACAATGGCCGCTGCCCAAAACAAACAATACAAGAGTCCTCAGGATTTCATAAACAAGGAGATGAAGACAGACCCTATGTTCCAGAACGCAATCATAGGTATTCTTGCTGTTGATGACAACGGCAAAGTTGTTGCAGAATGGAACTCGAACATGCCTATGCTTACAGCATCTACAATGAAGACCATCTCAACAGGTGTGGGTCTTGCTTACCTTGGCAAGGATTTCAGATACTCCACAAAGATTGCCTACACCGGCGAAATCAAGGAGGGTGTATTGGAAGGTAACCTCCACATCATAGGAGGAGGCGACCCTACGTTGGGTTCAAAAGATACGGTTGCATTTGCAATTGATTCAATTTTTGGAGTTTGGACTGCTGCCATAAAGAGTTTGGGCATCAACAGAATCAACGGAAACATTGTTGTTGACGACACTTACTTTGTACGTGAGCAGATGCCCGACTCATGGTCTTGGGGCAACTTTGGCGCATCGTACGGCTCCACAGCAAGCGGATTGAGTTTCTATGAGAATGTACAGGATTTCAAACTGTACCCCGGAAAGAGTGTAGGAGATGCTGCAACAATTGAGGTTGTATATCCGCAGGTTCCGGGTCTTGAAGTTGTAAATGAAGTTACAACCGGTCCGGCAAAGGGCAGGGACAGAAGCGGCTACTATGTTCAGGACATCACTTGTACTTCACTATATACAGGTACCATTCCGGTTGACAGAAAAGAGATTACCTCTGACAACTCCAACCGCTTTCCTCATTTGAGTTGCGGATACCATTTCAGGGAGTTCCTTCTTGCAAACGGCATTGAGAGCAATCCTGAAATCATTGACATCAAGGATATGGAGATTCCAGAAGACCAGGCACTGATTCCTGTGACAGAAACTTTCTCTCCTGAACTTTGGAGAATTGTGAACGTTACAAACCGCATAAGCAACAACATGTACGCTGAAACCATTTTCAAGACCATAGGTAAAGTAAAGACTGGTGTGGGCAGTTACGACTCCGCACGCGTTGCCTTGAGAAACATTCTTGAAGAGATGGGTGTAGACACCAATGGACTTACACAGGAGGATGGCAGCGGACTTTCACGCCAGAATTACGTTTCTCCAAAATTTTTCTGCAATTACTACACAGTTATGCAGAAAAGTGGTATCTTTGTTGAGTTCTTGAACAGTTTGCCTGTGCCTGGTGGTCCCGGCACTTTGAAGAGTGTCCTCAAGAATGAACCGGCCGACATCAAAGGAAGAATCCATGCGAAGAGCGGTTCACTTTCAAGTGTAAGGTGCTATGCCGGATATGTTGAGAGCGGCAAGAAGCATGGCATGATAAAATTTGCCATTCTTACAAACAACTTTGCTGTTTCTACATCCCAGATGATGCCTAAAATTGAGGGTTTCATGAAATCCTTGGCAGAGACAGCCACAAAGTAGCCTCAGGCAATAAAACCGGGATACTGAATGGCCAAAACGGTTGACAGGCCAATGTATCAGAAGATTTTTTAAGACAAATAGAGATATTTTTAACAATAAACTTTTAAACAGATTAGACACTATGCTAACACTTTCAAAAAAAGCCCAGGCTATGCCTGCTTCTCCAATCAGAAAATTGGTTCCTTTTGCAGACGCCGCTAAAAAAAGAGGCGTTAAAGTTTACCACCTTAACATTGGTCAGCCAGACATCGAGTCTTCTCCACAAGCACTTGAGGCTGTAAAGAATGCCGACCTTAAAGTTATTGAGTATTCCAACTCTGCAGGTAACCTTTCTTACAGAGAGGGTTTGGTTGAGTACTACAAGAGTGTAGGTATCAATATTGAGGTTGCTGACCTTATCGTTACCTCTTCAGGTACTGAGGCTGTTCAATTTGCATTGGCAGTTACTTGTGATCCAGGTGACGAGGTTATCGTTATGGAGCCTTTCTACACTAACTACAACGCATTTGCTGTTCAGAATGACGTTAAATTGGTTCCTATTTCATGCGAAATCAAAGAGGGTTTCAAACTTCCTGCAATTGAGGAGTTCGAGAAACACATTACCCCTAAAACAAAAGGTATCCTTATCTGCAACCCTGGTAACCCTACTGGTACCCTTTACACTAAAGAGGCTCTTATCCAACTTGGTGAGATTGCAAAGAAACATGGTTTGTACATCTATTCAGATGAGGTTTACAGGGAGTTCTGCTACACTGAGGAGCCTCACTACTCTTGCATGCACATTCCTGGCCTTGAGGAGAACGTTATCCTTTTAGATTCAGTTTCAAAGAGATACAGCCTTTGCGGTGTGAGAATTGGTGCTATCGTTTCAAAGAATAAAGAGGTTATGAAGGGTGTGCTTAAATATGCTCAGGCACGTTTGTGTTCTCCTTCATATGGCCAGATTGCAGCAGAAGGTGCTCTTAAGACTCCTAAATCATACTTTGATGCCGTTAAAGCAGAGTATATTGAGAGAAGAAACACTTTGGTAGACGGTCTTAACAAGATCCCTGGAGTATTCTCTCCTATGCCAATGGGTGCTTTCTACACTATCGCTGAACTTCCGGTTGACGATGCCGACAAATTTGCACAGTGGTTGCTTGAGGAGTTCTCATACGAGAACCAGACTGTAATGGTTGCTCCTGCTGCAGGTTTCTACGGAACAAAAGGCAAGGGTACAAATCAGGTCCGTATGGCTTACGTTCTTAAAGTTGAGGATCTTAAGAATGCTCTAAAATGTCTTGAAGAGGCTCTTAAGATTTATCCTGGCAGAACAAACAAATAGTATAAAAACAGTACTATACTCCATAAAAGAACGGGAGTGGCCAATGGTCACTCCCGTTTTTAATTACTCTCAATGGTATAATTTCAGGCAAGGTTGACAAACATGGTAATTTTGCCAGCCGGCATCTACTTGGACTTGGCCCCCTCTTTCATAAAGAGTTCCTCCTTAACATATTCAATCTCATTCAACACAAACTTTTTCGTAGAACTCTCTTCCTCGCCCCAATACTTCAGATATTTTTCATAAGCCTCAAGTGCCTTTTCGAACTTTCCGGCAAGTCTGTAACAATAACCGAGCCTGCAGTAGATCATTCCCGAAATATCCTTTGCACCATATCTTATGGCTTTAAGATAGGAGGCTTCGGCATCCTTATGGTGTCCGCACTTGAGATGGGCCTCTGCTTTGCCGTAACTTATTTTATATACCATCATTGAATCAGGCTGCAGAAGTTGTTCCGCAAGGGCATAGAGATCCAGAGCCTCATTTCTGCGCCAAGTCTCGGCTGTAGAGTAGGCAGTATAGTAGATGAGGTCAACATCTGTAGAGTCAATTTTCATGGCCTTGCTGAAATTGGTTGCGGCAACATAATAATTCTTCTCTTTAAGATAGTTCATTCCCAAATAGTAAAAAGCAGTAAGACTGTCGCCCCCGGCATCGAGATAAGTTTCAAATATCTCTCGGGACTGCTTGTAGTCTCCCTTATAATGAAGAGCAACTCCATAAATTCCATTGATAGGGATATTCAAAGAATCCATCTGAAGATAGTTGGAACACAAGACTGTAACGGAATCGTACAACTCCTTGTCGAGCAAAATTGAAGATATCTTTTCAAGGACTTTATGGTCATACGGCACCATTTCATACAATTTGCCGTAATAGACAAGTGCCGAATCTTTCTCTTTCAATTTATTGAAACTGTTTCCCACGCAATTCAACACCACAGGCAGGGTATCAGACCGCAACAGGCTCTTTCCGCTGTTCAGGCTCTCCCCATATAAACCGGCCGCATACTGAAGCGACATATTCTGCAGACTGAAATAGAGGTTGCCCGGATACATCTTGTGAAGAAGTCCATATAGGGTAAGAGCCTCTGCTGTATTGCCCATAAGCCTTACACACTCTGCCATCTCTCCAAGAACAACCATATCAGCCTCTTGCCATCCATATACCATAGCAAGGCTCTCGTAGGCTCCATCAAAGTCCATTATCTGCTTCTGGCATTTTGCCTTATTGACAGCCAGCATCCTCACTTGTGCAGAATCAACCGGCACACGGTTCAACTGGAGCGCAATCTCTGAATCAAGTGCCTTTATTGCACCTCTGTAATCAAATTTTTCAAGTGCGCTACGCCAATCCTGCGCGTATGAAATATTGGCAAAAAGGATAATCAGGGACAACAATAATTTTTTCATGACATAAACTTTATACAAAAATTGAAAGAGAATTGATTATTACAGACAAGAGCAGAAGCCCCATTTCTGCTCTACTTCTCTTTGTATTGGTATAATTGCTGAGATAAAAGGCTACCAATACAGCAGATGGATATGCCATCACCGGAAAAAGGGGTAAAACATCTCTATCAAAACATACAAAAAACGGCAACAGCATAGCAAGAGACAAAATCTGCATTTTAAGTATTGCCTGTACAAGTTTGCTTGTAGAACTTCTCAAAGCAAATATTGAGGCGCGACAAACCAGATAGGCAAGGTAAATGAACATGAATAGCGACGGCAATTCAAACTCCCTGTCGAAAAGAGTTATATCTTTCATACACTCCCAGAACTTGATAAGATAGATACCGGCATCGTCAAATGTCATCCACCTGAACACAAGCATGTATACGTGTGGAAGGAGGAACCCGGCCAGGGCCTTGACAAAAGATTTCAGGCTGTCCGGAGCACCGCTCAAAGGTATGAAAATGAGGGATAGCGGTGCCAGCCAAATCGCAGGCGCATAGAAGAGCGAGGCCAACGACAAGAGCATAAATGCCGTAAATATCTGTTTTTCAACAATACAGAAATGTGTCCACACCAACAGGAGCAACATGACATAAACTGCATTGAATTGAAGGAATGTGGGAATAGATGAGAGCAGAAGCAGAAATATGACTGCAACTGCAGGATACTTCATTGCCGCACTCCTGCGCAGCAGGAAAAACAACGAAAAAAGAACTGCGCCAATCAAGCCTGTTCCAAGCAAAATTGACACAGTTCCATTATCTGACAAAAAGCCCATTTCAAGACCGCTCATCAATGGAATCCACGAATCCGTCACACTCCTTACCGGAGCAAAAAGGGCAACTGCTGCCATTGCTGCCAATACAGCAACCGGAAGAATTCTATAGATGGGCGGCGTCCTCATTAGGGCTATTCATATTTCAAGAGGTCATTTCCAATGTCAGACCTGTAGTATTTATTGGTATAAAATATCTTGTCTATCTCCGGATAAACCTCTTCCCTGCTCTTTTCTATCCCGTTCCCGTTTATGGTTACAGCAAGCACCCTGCCGCCGGATGTAACGAGTTTTCCATCTTTCATGGCAGTTCCTGCGTGGAAGATCTTTATTTTGTCAGCAGGATCTGATGAGAAGAGATACTCCGAACCAAAAATTTCATAGCCCTTGCCATATGATTCAGGATAGCCTCCCGACACACAGACTACAGTCAACGCACCATTGGCAGAAATACTGATCTTTTCACCGGCAAGTTCTCCCTTTGCAGCGGCAACAAGATGTGCAAGCAGGTCAGAATCGATACGGGTCATAACCGCCTCTGTCTCAGGGTCGCCCATACGCACATTGTACTCTATTACATAAGGGTCACCCCCACAATTCATCAAGCCAATGAATATGAACCCCCTGTAATCGATTCCGTCAGATGCAAGACCATCTACAGTAGGTTTGATGATTCTTTCTTCAACCTTTTTCATGAACTCCGCATCTGCAAATCCAACTGGAGAAACAGCGCCCATACCTCCGGTATTCAACCCCTTATCTCCTACACCAATGCGTTTATAATCCTTCGCCTCCGGCAATATAAGGTAATCCTTGCCATCGGTAAGCACAAAGACCGAAACCTCTATACCTTTGAGGAACTGCTCAATTACAACGGTATTTCCAGCCTTGCCGAACTTTCCGCCAAGCATCTCACGCAACGAAGCCTTTGCCTCCTCCAATGTTTCAGGTATAAGCACTCCTTTACCGGCAGCAAGTCCGTCAGCCTTAAGCACATACGGAGCCTCCAACGACTCAAGGAATTTATCCGCCTCATCTATGGTTTCTGAAGTAAAACTTCTGTAGGCAGCAGTAGGCACATTGTGGCGTGTCATGAATGCCTTGGCAAAATCCTTGCTTCCTTCAAGCATTGCTCCCTCTTTGCCGGGACCTACCATAAGCACATCCTTAAGACTGTCATCTGCCGCAAAGAAATTGCGCACTCCATTTACAAGCGGATCCTCGGGACCTACAACCACCAGTTCAATACCATTCTCAAGAACTGCAGACTTTATTCCTTCAAAATCCGTTACGCTTCCCGACAGATTTGTTGCAATCTGCGCTGTTCCCGGATTTCCGGGCAAGCAAAACAATTCACTACAATTACTGCTCTGTTTGATTCTCCAGGCAATAGCATGCTCCCTTCCTCCGGAGCCCAATACCAATACTTTCATATCTTAAAGTTCTATTTTTTTACATATAAGGCCCTTCTCCTTTATTGCCTCCAGCACCATAGGCAGAGCCACAAAAAGATTGGGCGAACACTTTATTGAATCATGGAATACAATTATATCACCGGCCGCAATATGCGGAATCACATTATTTGCACACGCCTCTCCCGAAAGGGACCTGTTGTAATCACGGCTGAGTATATTCCACATAATTGCATTATATCTCTCATTCAGCACCTTTGCCTGATTTGGTCCGATACGGGCATATGGTGGTCTGAAAAGGTTCGAACGGATCATGTCTCCCGCTATGTCTATATCCCTTACATAGTCACCGGTCTTCATTCCCCACCCCTTTACATGACTGTATGAGTGATTCCCCACTGCATGGCCGCGGCGCTTCACCTCCTCAAAGAGTTCGGGGAAGAGTTCCACATTTTTGCCTATGCAGAAAAAGGTAGCCTTGGCATTGTATTTGTCCAGAAGATCCAGCACCCATGGGGTTACTTCAGGCCTGGGGCCGTCGTCAAAAGTCAGAAAAATACCCTCCTTTTCATCAGGAAAATTCCAGATGAACGTAGGGAAGAGTTTTTTAATGATTTTAGGTGGTCTGATCTTCATTTTACAACGTTTGGATTGGCAAAAATAATAATAAAAATTAACTTTGCAGATTATTGGATAAGGTTATATGCAACACTTTGTGAATATTTATAAAATTCCTGCACTCATACTTCTGGCGCTCCTTTTTTCATGCGGTAAAAAAGAGGGGAATATCATTCCCAAAAAGGAGTTGTCGGTTATCATAAGCGAGATGTTCCTTGCAGACCAGTATGCTGAAGTGGAGGAGCCCTTAAGAGCCAAAACAGATACACTTATCCTGTATGAGGGAATTTTCAGAAAGCATGGCTACACTTTTGAAGATTACAGGAATACCATAAAAGTATATCTTCAGGATGGTGACGCCCTCTACAAAATACACATGAAGGCCAAGGATCTGCTCTCACAGGAAAGGGAGCGCGTACGCAAGCAGATAGCACTTACAACAGACCAGGATATTGACTGGTGGGCTCTTGATACAATCAAAAAACGAAAAATCAACAATTTGTGGAAAGAGCCGTTCATCAGAAGCGTAAAATGGATCAGCACTCCTGAAAAGAGGGAAAAATGGAATTTTACAGATACCCTTCTCTATGATGTGCCCCACAATGTGCTTTGGTGGGAGAACAACATGAAACTCAATATCACAGGCAATGAAGATACCCTCTATCCGGTTCTTGTCAAGGATTATCTGATTTATCTTGAAAACAGCAAGGCCGAACAGGAGGAGAAGCAGAGGAAGGAGATGGCCAAAGAGCGTCGTGCCGAAGAGCAAAAACAGAAACAAAAGGGTATGCAGAAAAGGTCAAAAGCGCAAAATAACAGTCTCAAGCGCACCACCGGCATATCAAAGACAAACACAAAGGGAGTCCGGACCAAAAGTGCCGGAAATGAGAAATAAGCATTGAACTATGAGAAAGATTGCAGCAAACTATATTTTCCCTGTCAATTCCGATCCTATAAAAAACGGATATGTAAAGGTTGACGACAACGGTACCATAATTGAAATCGGCCAACTTGAGGGTGAATGTGAAGATACAGAATTCTACAACGGAATTTTGTGCCCTGGCTTTACCAATGCCCATTGCCATATAGAACTGTCACACCTCAAGGGTCTTTTCAAGGAGGCTACAGGCATGAGCGGTTTCATAAACCAGATAAATGAACTGCGCTCCTCTGCCGATGAACCTGAACGCAGACGCGCACTTGAGGAGCAGTTTGAGATTCTTTACCGTGAGGGTACCAGCGCCATGGGCGACATAAGCAATTGTAGCGAGAGTTTTGACACAAAGGCCAAATCTCCACTTTTGACAAGGACATTTCTTGAACTTTTCGGCACCCTGCCAGAAGAGGCCGAGGAGGTAATAGCAAGCGGCAAAGCCCTCGAACAGAGGGCAAAAGAGTTTGGAATAAAGGCTGCCATAACCCCCCATTCCTGCTATACCATGAGTCCGCAACTTCTGGCAAGAGCGGCACAGGAGGGCCTCAAGAGCGGATTCCTCTCATACCACAGCCAGGAGAGCCAGGAGGAGGAAGATCTTATCATCTCCGGCACAGGCGCTTTGGCTGAGAACTACAAAGGACGTAATCTCCCTACTCCACCTGTAACCGGCAAACCCGCGCTGCTCTATTTTATAGAGAGGCTCAAGAGTTTCTCAAAGACTCCTGTAAAGGGAAGAATCATGCTTGTACATAACGTTGCTACAAACCAGGAGAGCATTGACGCAGCATTGTCGGCAATCGAGGAGCCTTTCTGGACCATTTGTCCGCTTTCAAATATCTTCATACACAGGCAACTGCCACCCCTTGACCTCATGCGCAGGAACAGGCTTGCCATATGTCTTGGTACCGACAGTCTGTCAAGCAACAAAATACTCTCAATTGTGGAGGAGATCAAATGTCTGCATGCAAATTTCCCTCATATCAGCCTCGCTGAGATTCTTGTATGGGCATGTTACAACGGAGCCAAAGCCATTGGTTTTGAATCAGTTCTTGGAAGTTTTGAACCAGGCAAGAGACCTGGCGTTGTGCTGGTTGACAACATTGATTGGGAAAAGATGCAACTGACAGAGAAGAGCCGCTCAAGAAGATTGGTATAGAATATGATATTTCATGATCAGTTATAAAAAGGATTGATATGTCAACTATTTTGTTCAACCATATAATTTTTGGTCCCATAAAGAGCCGCAGGTTGGGGAACTCATTGGGAGTGAACCTGCTTCCGCGCTACGGCAAATGGTGCAGTTTTGACTGCATCTACTGTGAATGCGGATGGAACAAGGATGGCAGGGAGGATACTGCATTGCCTTCGAAAGAGGAGGTTTTTGAGGCTCTTGAGACAAAGTTGAAGAGTTTTGTCGCTGAAGGGACCCCAATTGACACCATTACATTTTCGGGCAACGGTGAGCCTACTCTCCATCCCGATTTTGCAGAAATCATTGATTTTACACTTGCGCTCAGGAACAAGCACTATCCGCAAGCCAAGGTATCTGTACTTACCAATGCATCCCAACTTGGCAAGGAGAGTGTACGAAGTGCCCTCATGAAGGTGGACAACCCCATACTTAAAATAGATTCCCCTATTGCAGAAATGGTTGACCTCATTGACAGGCCCAATGCTGCCTACTCGCTTGACAAGGCCATATCAAACATCAGACTCTTCGGCAGCAACTTCATTCTGCAGACAATGTTCCTCAAGGGCAATGTTGAGGGCAAGATTGTAGATTGCACCAATCCGGAGCACTGCGCTGCATGGAGGGAACTTGTTAGGGAACTCAAGCCGAGGGAGATAATGATGTACACAATAGACCGAGAAACCCCGGCACAGAATCTGCAGAAGGTCACTGTAGAAGAGATGACTGCAATTGCACAGCCGCTTCTTGACGAAGGTTACAATATACAGATAAAAGGATAAAGCGATGAGGGTAGTTATACAGCGTGTTACACAGGCCAATGTTGTGATTGAGGGCAAGACCAACGGAGAGATTGGCAATGGAATGATGATACTTGTAGGTATTGAAGAGACAGATTCTGATGAAGATATTGCATGGCTTACAAAGAAGATCGTAAACCTCAGGATTTTTGATGACGAGAATGGCGTCATGAACCTCTCCATTCTTGACAAGGGTGGAGAGATACTGCTTATAAGCCAGTTTACACTCCACGCCTCTACGGCTAAAGGGAACAGGCCATCATATATAAAGGCAGCCAAACCCGATATCTCGGTTCCAATCTATGAGAGATTCATAAAGAGTCTTGAGACAGCCATGGGAAAGAGCATCGCCACCGGCATATTTGGAGCGGACATGAAGGTCTCACTTACCAATGACGGTCCTGTAACCATAATCATTGATTCAAAGCGCAAGGAGTAACCTTGCAGGAATAACACATCTTGAACAAGCGGATAAAGAAGATAGAAGAAATGGAACATATGAAAGATTTATTGGACAAATACGGCTATACTCCACAAATTGACCAACTTGACAAAAGGCTCTCTGCCATACAGGCCAATCTTGACAATTGGGTTACACCTGAAAATCTTGCAGCCTGCCTTGGCTTTATGGATCTCACTACCCTGAACAGTTCAGATACGGAGGAGAGGGTTGCCTCATTTGCCAATAAGGTAAACAACTTCAAGAAACACTTTCCCAACTACCCTACTCCGGCTGCAATTTGCGTATATCCGAACCTCGGCCATAGTGTTAAGGAGAACCTTACTGCCCCTGACGTTAAAGTTGCTGTAGTGGCTGCAGTATTTCCAAATGCCCAGAGTTTTCTTGAGGTAAAAACCCTTGAGTGCAAAATGGCGGTAGAGGCCGGTGCCGATGAGGTTGACATTGTTCTTGCACTGAACTCTTTCCTTGCAGGCAATCTTGAAAAGGCTGCCGGAGAAATAAGAAAAATTAAAGAGACAATCGCAGACAAGCATCTTAAGGTCATTCTTGAGACCGGTGCACTTGCCACTCCTGAGAGAATAGCCGCAGCGTCATTCCTTGCAATGGAGTCCGGTGCAGATTTCATCAAGACATCAACAGGCAAACAGGAGCCCGCAGCAACACCTATGGCCGCAATAGTCATGTGCGAATGCATCAAGGCTTACCACGAAAAAACCGGCAAGAAGATTGGATTCAAACCTGCCGGTGGAATGGTTGCTGCAAAAGATGCAATATGCTATTACGCCATTGTAGACACGATTCTTGGCAAAGAGTGGCTCAACAAGGAGTATTTCAGGTTGGGAGCCAGCCGTCTTGCCAACAATCTGCTCGGCGAACTTGAGCAGAAGACCGTAAGTTACTACTAACAGTTTTTTTCAGATACTGCATAGTGCCGCTACTGTGCAAGGGCCTTTTCAATGAGTTTTATGACCTCATTGACATCACCTGCCTTATAACCGACAGATGCATGGACAAGTTTGCCGTCCTTGCCAAACAGATATGCACGCGGAATGCTTTTTTCCGCAAATTGAGAATAGGCTTTGCGTTCCGGATCGGGATAGAGAGGGAATGTGAAGCCCTTTTTTTCATTATATTTCGAGAGTTCCTCATCTGTATGCTCCCTTCCAATCACTATGAACTCAAACGCCTTGTTATCCTTGAATTTTGGCCACAGATGCTCCTGTATCTCCGCCAGTTCAACCTGACAAGGACCGCACCAGGTTGCAAAGAGTGATATGAGTACAACCTTGCCATTCAAATCACCTGATTTCAGATTTCCGTGAACCGACGACTGCAATACAAACTCAGGAATAGGGTCTCCGGTCTTCAACTCCTTTGCCACCCCTGCCCCATCCTGCTGTGCGTAAACTCCTTGTGAAAAAATCACAGCAAAAAGGGCACATAAAATAAAAATGCTCTTTTTCATCTCTAAAAATTTTGATTAATGACCAATAACGGTCACTAATTTAGCCATTTTTATCAAATATGCCCTCTGCCTATGAAACTATTTTACAATTACCATCTCCACAGGCTCTTCAAGAACGGGATCAAGCGGCTTGAATTCATATTTAACGGAGTCAAAATCAATGCTCTTCAAATCGATGCACCTGATGGTACTGTTGTATGTTGTCCTGTAATAGAGTTTGAGTTCCTTAAGGTCAGATGCAGAGGTACATGGTGTGGCACTCGGCACATCAGGAACCTCTCCCAAAGGGTGCTCAATGCCAATAGGAATATCAAAATTGTTCAAAATATGGAAAGCCTGCAATACAGTCCTGTATGAATTCTCCAATTGCGGGGCAGTAGCCTTGAAATATGCAATTCGTATAAAGCGCGATGGCGAAGTCATATCACCAGGCAGACCCAATGCACCTGAGCCTCCGCCAATTGAGGTTATCTCAAAATCGCCCCACTTCTGGCTCTTTGCCACTCCCGGATAGAGATTGATGTAGTTGCTCAAATTTGACAGATGCCAACTGAACTCCGGTCCGTTTGTAAAGACCCCCACAGGATTTTCATGGAATTGTGCTTCCCCGTTTATGAACTCCAGAACGACCTGGCGCCCACCCGGCTCCCCAATTCTCCAGTGTACGGTAGAGGAATCACCTCCTACAGCAATCGAAACCACATCAATCTCCTGCAGAGCCTCTTTCACCTCATCTATTGTTGCAAAGGAACCCAGCACCCAGGTTACGAACTGCATATCGGCCAATGTACCTGCGTTATTCTGCGGATTGTATGGAACATATTTGCCGAATTTTGGAAAATAGAAGAGACCAGCCTGGAGTCCCTTTTCGTTCAATCCCTCAATAATGAACTCCTTCTGCTGGGGAGCAATTCCCGCAACACCATATTTTGCAGTAAACTCAAGCCCATTCTTGCCCTGCGGGGTATAGGAGACTATTCTCTCCCCTCTTGGAATTACGACACGTCCATAAGGCACATAGGGCCCAGCCCACTCCATTGTTCTGGCCATGACATACCCTCCATCTTTTGCCATAAGTCCTATTCCGGTACAGGCAGCACCATTGAAGGCCAATTTGACGCCACATTCATTTGCTGCCTGACCATATGCATCTGCAGTTACAGCCATTCCTGCCGCCATAACTGCACCAAACAATAATATCTTTGCTTTAATCTCTTCCATAATAAAACATTTATCCCGACAGATGTAACTGAATGTCACCTGTCGGGATAAAAACGTTTATTACAAAGAATAGTTCAGAAGCAGAACGGTCTACCTCAAAGTTGCCCCGAACTTATCCTGGAATGTCTTGAGCAGTTTTGCCATGATAGCCTCCACCGCCTTGTCAGTAAGGGTCTTCTCAAGATCCTGCAATACAAAATTGATTGCATACTGTTTTTTGCCTTCCGGAATCTTGTCTCCTGTATATACATCAAACAGATTTACAGCCTTGAGCAGTTTCTTCTCTGTAGCAAATGCAGCCTTTCTCAACTCTGCAAAAGAGACCTCCTGATCAAGCAACAGCGCCAAATCTCTCTTTACCTCAGGGTATTTAGGCAACTCCTTATACTGCACTTTATTCTTCTTGATAAGTTTCAAGAGAACATTCCAACTGATCTCTGCGGCAAATACAGGCTGCTTGATGCCGAACTGTTTCAAGCGTGCAGGAGAAATTGTTCCCAACACGGCCAACTGCTTGCCGTTTGCACTGTATGAAAGGCCTTCAGAGAAGAGGTCAGCAGGAGCAAGAGTATACTCAAGATTTGCAATATCTACACCGAACTTCCTCAACAGAAGTTCAACATAACCCTTGATTGCAAAATAGTTGCCCGCAACAGTCCTGTTTCTCCACGACTGTACACCGTTTCCTGTAATGAAGATTGAGAATCTTGGCTCTTCCGAGTACTTTTTCAACTCAAAATTCTTGCGCAAAGGCGCTCCATGCACGTTGAATTCAGGCTCTTTATAGTGTTCCGGCTGGGTGTAATCAGCATTGTATGAATATACATTGCCGTACTCAAACAATTTAAGGTCAGGCATCTGCCTGTTTATGTTATAGGCAATCACCTCAAGGCCGTTCAAAAGAAGTGTCTGGCGCATACAGTTCAAGTCCGAACTCAACGGGTTCATTATCATAGCGCAATTAGCCTGCGGATATGTCTTCAGTTGTGCATAGTAATCGCTCTTTGTAAGCGAATTGTTCATCATCTCCATGAAACCGTTTGAAGCCATGAACTCCGATGCAAGAACCTTTACCCTTTCAGGATCTGGTTTTGGTGTTGTATTGATTGATGCCTTGACATTGCCTGGAAGTTCAATGTTGTTGTAGCCGTAAATTCTCAACACATCCTCAACAACATCACACTCTCTGTAGACGTCAACCCTGTAGGCAGGTACCTTGACCACTGCACCCTCTGCACTCTCCGAGACAAACTCCATATCAAGATACTCAAGTATCCTACGGATGGTCTCCGCTCCAATCTCCTTACCGATCAAGCGTTCCATACGCTTATAATCAAGTTCAACCACCTTCTTCTCAATAGGCTGTGACACCACATCGATTATATTGCCTGTAATCTCGCCGCCCGCAATCTCCTTTACAAGCATTGCAGCCCTCTTTATTGCATACTCGGTAACCATAGGATCACAACCGCGCTCATAACGGAATGAAGCATCTGTCTTGAGTGTATGGCGTTTAGAGGTTTTCCTTACATATACCGGATTGAAATATGCGCTCTCAAGGAATACATTTACTGTATCCATTGTAACACCGCTCTTCTCTCCACCAAATACTCCGGCTATACACATTGGCTCCTGGGCATTGCAAATCATAAGGTCCTTGTCATCAAGTTCCCTCTCAACGCCATCCAATGTAACGAACTTGGTTCCTTTAGGACAAAAATCAACAACAACTTTATTGCCTGCAATCATATCTGCATCAAATGCATGCATAGGCTGTCCCATCTCCTGCATGATATAGTTTGTGATATCAACTATCGAGTTAATGGGTCTTTGTCCCACGGCAACAAGTTTGGCCTTAAGCCAATCAGGAGACTCAGTTACCTTTACACCTCTGATTGTAAGGCCTGTATATCTTGGTGCTGCCTCTTTTGCCTTTACCTCTATCTCTATTGCATTGCCATCCGGATTATCTGATTTGAAATCTTCAACTGACGGAAGGGTCATCTCTCCACCCATGTTGTTCAATTTCAAATAGGCGCTCAAATCCCTCGCCACTCCAATATGGGAAGCGGCATCAACCCTGTTGGGTGTCAAACCGATTGTAAAGACTATATCGCTCTTGAGATTGAGATAATCCTTCGCAGGCGTACCTGGTACAGCGGCAGGATCAAGAACCATAATGCCCTCGTGATTGTGCCCTATTCCCAACTCATCCTCTGCACACAACATACCGAAACTCTCGACTCCACGTATCTTCGACTTCTTTATCTTTATCTCCTCACCATTACTGAAGGTAAGTTTTGTATTGAGCGTAGCCAGCATTACCTTCTGGCCGGCAGCCACATTAGGAGCACCACAAACTATCTGGATCGGATCCCCCTCTCCTGTATTCACTTTTGTAACATGCAAGTGGTCTGAATCAGGATGCTCATTGCACTCCAAGACCTCCGCCACAATAACACCTGCCAATCCACCGGGAACCTCCTCCCTCACTTCACAACCCTCTACCTCCAAACCAATGGAATTGAGAATTGTCTCAACTTCAGCCGGAGCAAGGTCAAATCCCACATACTCCTTAAGCCAATTGTACGAAATATCCATATCTGTAAATAATTATTTGTTTATCAATTATTGAAGAGTGAAGCAACAAACTCCTTTTTGTCAAACACCTGCAAATCCTCTATCTTCTCACCCACACCAATGAACTTGACTGGAATATGGAACTGGTCCGAAATACCAATAACAACTCCACCCTTCGCTGTTCCATCCAATTTTGTTACTGCCAAGGCGGTAACGTCAGTAGCCTTAGTAAACTCCTTTGCCTGCTGATATGCATTCTGGCCTGTAGAACCGTCAAGAACCAGAAGAACCTCATGAGGCGCATCAGGAACCACCTTGCGCATCACATTCCTGATTTTGGTAAGTTCGTTCATCAAATTTACCTTGTTGTGCAATCTTCCGGCTGTATCTATAAGAACTACATCAGCATCCTGTGCAACGGCAGATTTAAGCGTATCATATGCAACAGAGGCCGGATCTGAACCCATACCCTGCTTTACAATAGGTACGCCTGCCCTCTCACTCCAAATTACAAGTTGCTCAACTGCAGCAGCCCTGAAGGTATCTGCAGCACCAAGGACTACACTCTTTCCTGAGTTTTTCAATCTCAAGGCCAATTTGCCGATAGTTGTAGTCTTTCCTACACCATTCACACCTACAACCAATATGACATAGGGTTTCTTGGAAAAATCAAATACAGGTTTTTCCTCTTCGGTCTCCTCATCCTTTATATCAAGCAGTTTCTCAATCTCCTCCCTCAGGATGGCATATAGTTCCTGGGTATTCATGAACTTGTCCCTGGCCACACGCTCCTCAAGACTCTCTATTATTTTGAGAGTTGTTTCAACTCCAATATCAGAAGCAATTAGAGCCTCCTCTATACCATCCAAAACATCATCGTCAACCTTTGATTTTCCAACAATTGCACGTGATATCTTTTCAAAAATACCGGTTTTTGTCTTCTGAAGACCCTGATCCAAAGATGCTTTTTCCTCTTTGCTCTTTTTGCCGAACAATCCAAAAAATGCCATAATATGTAAGTTTGTTTAGTAACTTGCAAATATAGGAAATTTCCTCAAAGAAGAGAAATGCATAACCCGTTATGATTGAAAAAGAGGAGACATTGCCATAAAAAGGAGTAGGGTAACCCAAATTGGATTACCCTACTCCTATATCATTGGACGCAAAACTATTTCTTTGCGAAGAAGTCTTTTACAAGAGCCGTTGGAACCATCTCTTCGTTAAAAACGTACGCACCGGTTTTGTCAGATTTAACCATGCGGATACATTTTACATAATTTCTCAATTGTGATTTATCACCACTAAAGGTAGCTACCGCTTTCTTTGCCATTTCTGAAAATTTTTAATTGTTATTTAATCTCGCGGTGCAAAGTAACCTTCTTCAAATAAGGATTATACTTTTTACGCTCTAATCTTTGTGTTGTGTTCTTTTTGTTTTTAGTGGTAATATACCTTGACATGCCTGGTACACCACTTTCTCTTTGTTCTGTACACTCAAGAATTACTTGAACTCTATTACCTTTCTTTGCCATATCCTAATATATTACACTAATTTGATTAAACCTTTCTCAGAAGCAGATTTCAATGAAGCAGCCAAACCATTCTTGCTGATGTTTCTGATGCCGGCAGCAGTAACTCTCAATGTTACGAATCTCTTCTCTTCCTCCAACCAGAACTTTTTAGTTCTTAGGTTAAGGGCAAACTCACGCTTTGTGCGACGCTTTGAATGGGAAACATTGTTTCCAATCATTCTTCTTTTACCTGTAATTTGACAAATCTTTGCCATTTTTATATTGCGATTTTATAATTATTCAAAATTTAGGGTGCAAATATCACTCTTTTTTTTCTAATATACAAATGTTTTGCTATACAAACTTAAACATTCTGCTCCATCTGATATTGGACGGGAACGACTCATACTTATCTGTAGAGAACCAGAGCATTACCGGCTTTCCTACTATATGGTCCTCAGGGACAAATCCCCAGTAACGGGAATCAAGCGAATGGTGTCTGTTGTCACCCATCATAAAGTAGTAATCCTGCTTGAAAGTGTAGGTATCACTCTTCTCTCCATTTATGAAAATCTCACCGTTTCTGACCTCCAGAAGGTTCTTTTCGTAAGTTGAGATTATTCTCTCATACAATGGAAGATTATCAAGATTCAATGTTACTGTAGAGCCCTTTGCCGGAATCCAAATCGGCCCATAATTATCTCTGGTCCATTTGAAATTCTCTGTGAACGGGAACAGCAATATTGGAGAATCGGGATAATCCGGCGGATAAACATCTATATTCTCCCTGATCTCAGCAACTATACCCAACTCCCTTACTCTTTCAAGTTCACTCTTTGTAAGAGTCATCTCCGGATATCCCGGAAGTGATGAGTCAAAATATACCTCCTGAGGTGTCAATCCAATCTCTTTAAGAACTTTTGTATTAATGGCAGAACCATTTGTATAAACGGTATAGGTACTCTGTATTCCTTCAAAGGCAAACTGGGCCTCTCCGTTAACAAATACATTACCGTTGACTACACTTAAAGTATCACCTGCGACTGCTACGCATCTCTTTACGTAATTGTCTTTTTTGTCATTTGGTCTCACAACTATAGGTCCGTACATCTTTTGAGTATACTCCCTATTATTGTTGTTCATCCTTACAATCTGATAATAATCATCTTGTGGCAATGCTTTAAGCACCGTATCTCCGTGAGGAAATCCAAATACTACAATATCATCCCTTTTTACTTCAGAAAATCCTTTAAGCCTTCTGTAATCATTCTTGATGATCTCTGAATATGATTCTCCTCCTGTTATAGGCATTACATTATGCACTAGAGGGAATGATACCGGTGTCTCGGGCACTTTTGGGCCGTAGGCCACTTTACTTACAAACAAATAGTCTCCGACAAGAAGTGTCTTTTCCATTGATCCTGTGGGAATAGTGTAGGCCTCTATGAAAAACATCCTTATGAATGTTGCAGCCACCAATGCAAAAATCAACGCATCTACCCACTCCAACAACGGGTTCATCTTGCCATCTTTGGATTTTTTTCTCCAGAAGGCCCATTTTACCTTTTTTGTTATGAAGATGTCGAAAATTACCGCCAGGCCTATCAGCCACCAGAAATTTCCCAACCATATTACCCACAAAAGGTAAAGTACCCCCCAAATGGAAAATTTGAACCACTTATTATGTAAGAAACCCAAGTTCAATTGAAATCCTTATTTACTTTACGGAATTGATAATTGCCTCAAATGCTTGAGGATTATTCAAGGCTAGATCTGCAAGAACTTTACGGTTAAGACCTACATTGCTCTTAGCCAATTTTCCTATAAATTGAGAATAATTCATACCGTGAGCGCGTGCTGCAGCATTGATTCTCTGAATCCACAACGCACGGAAATATCTTTTTTTGGTCTTACGGTCTCTGTAAGCGTAAGTTAAACCTTTTTCATAAGTATTTTTGGCAACGGTCCATACGTTTGCTCTTGCCAAAAAGTTACCTTTAGTCTGTTTTAGAATTTTTTTGCGGCGCGCTCTTGATGCTACCGAATTTACCGATCTTGGCATACTTTTAATTTTTTATGAAAGCCAGCGTTCTTCCCTTTAAGAAACTTTTCTGCTGGACATCCGGTTAATAAATAATAAATTTAAGCTAAAATCAAAGCCTTTACTCTTTTTTCATCTGCTTTTGTTACGATAGCAGAGTAAGTAAGATTTCTTTTTTGCTTAGTTGTTTTTTTAGTCAAAATGTGACTCTTGAAAGCGTGCTTTCTTTTAATTTTACCCGACCCGGTAAGCTCGAAACGCTTTTTAGCACCGGCATTGGTTTTCATCTTAGGCATTGCTTAAATATATTTTATGGTTAGTAAAAAATTATTTCTTTTTATTTGGGGCAATCATCATAATCATCCTCTTGCCCTCAAGACGAGGCATCTGCTCCGCTTTACCGCAATCCTCCAACTCAACTGCAAATCTCAACAGAAGTTTTTCTCCCTGCTCCGAGAAAAGAATTGAACGACCCTTGAAAAAGACATAGGCCTTTACCTTAAAGCCATCGGCCAAAAACTCCTTGGCATGCTTCAATTTGAACTGGAAATCATGCTCATCGGTTTGTGGACCGAATCTGATCTCCTTGATTACGACCTTGCTGGCATTGGCTTTCATCTCCTTTGCCTTCTTCTTCTGCTGGTATAAAAACTTTTGATAATCAATAATTTTACATACCGGCGGATCTGCATTAGGAGAAATTTCCACCAAATCCAACTCTTGCTCAACTGCCATCTTAAGAGCATCAGCAAGCGAATATATACCTTGTTCAGGTACATTCTCACCAACAACTCTTACTTGAGGTGATCTGATCTCTTCATTGATGCGAGGGCCGTCATCCTTCTTGTTCTGACCGTTTGGTCTTACGCCCTTGTTCATAGAAGGGGCAGACGACGTATTAGTTTTCTTTACAAAGCCCCCCGGGCGTGGTTTAAATGGTGTTGCGATAAAAGTATCCTCCTAAAATTTTTAGTTATTACTCAATTGTTTTTCAATCTCCTCCTTAATATAAGCAGCAAAAGCATCTATGGCCATTACGCCAAGATCCTCACCACCCTGTTTTCTCACGGAAACCATGTCTTGGGAAGCCTCTTTCTCACCTACAATAAGTTGATAAGGCATTCTCTTCAACTCGTTCTCCCTGATTTTCTTGCCGATAGTTTCGTTACGATCGTCAATTGAGGCGCGAATATCGCAATTATTCAGCAAATTACAAACTTTTTTTGCAAATTCATTATATTTTTCACTCACTGGCAATACGACAACCTGATCAGGAGCCAACCACAACGGCAATTTACCGCCTGTATGCTCAAGAAGAACTGCCACAAATCTCTCCATTGAGCCGAACGGAGCCCTATGGATCATAATAGGACGGTATTTCTTGTCATCTGCACCTGTATACTCAAGGTCAAAACGCTCAGGAAGGTTATAGTCTACCTGAATGGTACCCAACTGCCATTTTCTTCCAATGGCATCCTTGACCATGAAATCAAGTTTAGGGCCATAGAAAGCAGCCTCACCATACTCGACAACTGTATTCAATCCCTTCTCCTTTGCAGCCTCGATAATTGCGCTCTCCGCTCTCTCCCAGTTCTCATCTGTACCTATGTATTTCTCCCTGTTGTTAGGATCCCTCAACGATACCTGGGCTGTATACTGGTCAAAATTAAGTGTTTTGAAAATATAGAGTACAATATCAATAACCTTGCAGAACTCCTCTTTCAACTGGTCTGGCCTTACAAAAAGGTGGGCATCATCCTGAGTAAATCCGCGCACACGTGTCAAACCGTGCAACTCTCCGCTCTGCTCATATCTGTAGACTGTACCGAACTCTGCAAAACGCAATGGAAGATCTTTGTATGAACGAGGTTTTGTCTTGTATATCTCACAATGGTGAGGACAGTTCATAGGTTTCAAAAGGAACTCCTCTCCCTCCTGTGGAGTAGTGATAGGTCTGAAAGAGTCTGCACCATATTTTGCATAGTGGCCTGAAGTTACGTAAAGTTCTTTCTGACCGATATGAGGAGTGATTACAGGAAGATATCCGTGCTGTTTCTGCACGCTCTTGAGGAAGTTCTCAAGTTTCTCGCGTAAGGCAGCACCTCTTGGCAACCACAATGGAAGGCCCTGACCCACTCTCTGTGAGAATGCAAACAACTCCAACTCCTTGCCCAATTTTCTATGGTCACGTTTCTTGGCCTCCTCCAACATCTGAAGGTACTCGTCCAACATTGATTTTTTAGGGAAAGTCACACCGTAGATACGTGTAAGCATCTTGTTCTTCTCATTTCCTCTCCAGTATGCACCGGCAATCGAAGTCAACTTCACAGCCTTGATTACAGAGGTATCAACCAAGTGAGGTCCACGGCACAAATCGGTAAAGTTTCCGTTGGTATAGAATGTAATTGTACCATCCTCCAAATCCTTGATGAGATCACATTTGTACTCATCGCCCTTCTGGGTATAGGTTGCCATAGCCTCCTCCTTTGAGATATCTTTTCTTACGAAAGTCTCTTTTGTACGGGCCAACTCAACCATCTTGTCCTCAATCTTCTTGAGGTCCGCTTCAGTAATTGTTTTGTCTCCAAGGTCAACATCATAGTAGAAACCTGTCTCAATTGCAGGTCCTATACCGAATTTTATGCCTGGGAACAATGCCTCCAAAGCCTCAGCCATAAGGTGTGATGAGGAGTGCCAGAAGGTTTTCTTTGCCTCAGCATCTTCCCATTTGTGCAATTTGATCGAAGCATCTGCATTGATAGGTCTCAACAAATCATAAATCTCATTGTCTACAGAAACAGCCAATACGTCAGAAGCAAGTCTTGGGCTTATGCTTTTGGCTATCTCCAAGCCGTTTACGCCAGCCTCATATTGGCGTACACTGCCATCAGGAAATGTAATGTTAATCATATTATATATATTGTCTTATTTTTCAGATAATCGTGCAAAGGTATAAATTTTTAATCAATTTGATAAAACTATTTCATATCTTTGTGGCCTATATAAATATATGTATGTTATGGAAACTGTAAACAAATGGCAATCAGCCGCTCTTAACGGACTTTTACTATCAGTGGTAACCATAGTCTATTCACTGATAAGCACTATCTTCCATCCTGGTACTTTTGTATCAGTAATTTTATGGACAATCAAATTTGGAGCATGCATATATCTCCTCTATTACTTCATGAAACAGTACTCCGGCATGTTTGAGACTATCTCTTACGGAGAGTCATTCAGATATGGTGCAATCTTGTCTGTATTCTCGTCAGTCGTATGCTCATGCTTTGCTTTCTTGAGCATTACACTGCTTTTTCCTGAGCAGTTGGACCAGTCACTGGCAGCCATGCAGTCTGTAATTGAAGCAGGCAATTACAATGATGAGCAGATTGACGCAATAAACCAGGTATCAGGCAAACTTCCTCAGATCATGCTGTTCTGGAGCCTTTTCTATTATTCAGTTTTTGGCGTAATAGTATCGGCCATCATTGCCAACTACACAAAAAAGACAAACCCGTTTGCCGGAGAAGAAAATAGTATTCAGTAATGGAGATATCGGTAGTAATATCACTCTTTAACGAGGAGGAGTCCCTCAAGGAACTTACTGATGGCATACGCTCGGTAATTGAAAAGATGGGCGTTACCTATGAAATAATAATGGTAAATGACGGCAGTACCGACTCTTCGTGGAAAAAGATAAAGGAGTTGTCGGGACAAAACAGCAACATCAAGGGAATCTGCTTCAGAAGAAATTATGGAAAATCTGCGGCCCTTTATTGCGGTTTTGAAGCGGCGCAGGGAGACGTTGTCATTACAATGGACGCAGACCTGCAGGATGACCCCAATGAAATCCCTGAACTCTACAGAATGATAAAGGAGGAGGGTTATGACCTTGTAAGCGGATGGAAAAAGAAGAGGCTTGACAATAAATTCTCAAAGAACCTGCCTTCAAAAATTTACAATGCAACCGCACGGAAGGTTACAGGAATAAAACTGCACGACATGAACTGCGGTCTCAAAGCATACAGGAACGAGGTTGTAAAGAGTATCGAAGTATATGGAGAGATGCACCGGTATATCCCATACCTCGCAAAAAATGCAGGATTCAGCAATATAGGCGAGAAGGTTGTACAGCACCATGTACGCAAATTCGGAAAGAGCAAATTCGGCCTCGACCGCTTTGTAAACGGTTACCTTGACCTTATAAGCCTATGGTTCCTCTCAAGGTTCGGCAAAAAGCCGATGCACTTTTTTGGACTTGTTGGCTCCTTTACCTTTCTCATTGGTTTTGCCATTACAATATGGATCATAATAGAGAAAGTAGTCATCCAGGCCCAAGGACTCAAGTTCAGGGCTGTAACTGACCAGCCATTGTTCTATCTTGCACTTGTTGCACTTATAATAGGAGTACAACTCTTCCTTACAGGTTTCCTTGCTGAACTTGTAAGTCGCAATGCAAGCGAGAGGAACACATACAACATAAAGGAGCGCTTATAATAAACAACAAAAGATAAAAAACGAGGGATCCGAAATGGCTCCCTCGTTTTTTGTATCTGCCGGTTTTAACCGAAAAATGAATGCTGCATCTTTTTAAAATGCCTTCCGTATTGCTGCGGAGTCAAGAATCCGCTGATTGGAACTTCCCCTGAACCGGAGGTCGGAATCTTTCAGGGCCTCAATAAAGGGTCCATCAACCAATACATCAACCGACTGCAACAAACGGAGTTTGTCGGGATCGGCCTCCTCAACCAAAGTTTCAAGGGTGTATCCGGTGTAGCACCATATGGTTTTGCCGCACTCGCCCTTTATAAGTTCGGCCAAGGCCGCAAACTCTTTAGCCTGAAAAAAGGGGTCGCCTCCTGTAAATGTCACATTCCACGGTGACTTGCGGACCTTCTCAAGCAGTTGCTCCACACTCATGGGTTGACCGTTTTCAATACTCCATGACTGCGGATTGTGGCATCCGGGACATCTGTGGCTGCACCCGGCACTATATATTGACATACGGAAACCGGGGCCATCAACCACGGTGCCGTCTATGATGTCAATGATGCTTATCTTCAGATCTTCCATATCCAATTGGCATCTTCAATGGCCTACTCATGCACAACACGGTCATTCAATTCGGCAAGTTTGGCCCTGTTCCAACGCTCTGTTGTTCCCACAAGATAACCTGTAATTCTCTGGAGTTTGTCAATTGCCTCGCTTCCGCATTTCGGACAACACTTCATCTCCTTCTGCGCATTCTCATATCCGCAATCCATACATCTGTTCCTGTTGTGGTTTACAGAGCCGTAACCTATGTCATACTTGTCCATCAAATCTACAATATTCATGATAGCCTCGGGATTATGGGTTGCATCACCATCAATCTCCACATAGAAAATATGGCCACCTCCTGTGAGTTTGTGATACGGTGCCTCAACTTGTGCCTTATGCTGCGGAGAGCATTTGTAGTATACAGGAATATGGTTTGAATTTGTATAATAATCCTTGTCAGTCACTCCCGGTATAATGCCAAAATCCTTCTTGTCCCTCCTTGTGAATCTTCCCGACAGGCCTTCGGCCGGAGTAGCCAGCACACTGTAGTTATGACCGTACCTTGTAGAGAAATCCGTCACTCGGTCCCTCATGTAGCCAACTATCTTGAGTCCGAGTTCCTGGGCCTTTTCATCCTCGCCATGGTGCTTTCCGACAAGGGCAATAAGAGTCTCTGCCAAACCAATGAAACCGATACCCAAAGTACCTTGGTTTATAACAGACTCAATTGTATCGGTCGGCTTGAGTTTCTCTGAACCGTTCCATAGCGCAGACATCAGCAGCGGGAACTGCTTGGCCATAGCGGTCTTCTGGAAGCAGAAACGCTCATGCAGTTGCTTGGCTGCAAGTTCAAGGGTAGAATCCAACTTGCTCATGAAGAGATTTATCCTCTGCTCCTGATTGTCGGTTGCCAACATGCTCTCAATGGCAAGTTTGACGATATTGATTGTAGTGAATGAGAGGTTGCCCCTTCCGATTGAGGTCTTTTCGCCAAAGCGGTTCTCAAATACCCTTGTACGGCAACCCATGGTTGCCACCTCGTACTTGTAACGCTCCGGATCATCTTCCCGCCACTGCTCATGGTAGTTGTAAGATGCATCCAGATTGACAAAGTTGGGAAAGAACCTCTTGGCACTCACCATACAAGCGAACTTGTACAAATCGTAGTTCTTATCAGTAGGCAGATAACTTACTCCCCTCTTCTTTTTCCATATCTGAATAGGGAATATTGCAGTAGAACCGTTGCCGACGCCATGATATGTTGTATGCAGAAGTTCCCTTATCACGCAACGCCCCTCAGCCGATGTATCGGTACCATAATTTATAGAACTGAAGACAACCTGATTGCCGCCCCTTGAGTGAATGGTATTCATGTTGTGTACAAAAGCCTCCATTGCCTGATGTACCCTTTGCGCCGTACGGTTTACCGCATGCTGCTTGATGCGCGCCAATCCCTGCAACGGTTCCGCAACGCTATTGCCATCCTTGTCCTTTCCATCAAGATCCCTTATGATGTAATCATCAACAGGTGCATCATAGAGTTCAGAAAAATCCTTGCCATGTAGTGTTTCAAGTATCTTTACCTCCTCAACATAACTGCTCCTCACATAAGGGGCCAAATAGTAGTCAAAAGCGGGTATCGCCTGACCTCCATGCATCTCATTCTGGGCAGTCTCCATTGATATGCAGCATAAAATGCTCGCCGTCTCTATCCTTTTTGCGGGACGCGACTCGCAATGTCCGGTACTCAAGCCCCCTTTGAGAATCTTGTCCATTGGATGCTGGACACATGTAAGGCTCTTGGTTGGATAGTAATCCTTGTCGTGGATATGGATATAATTGTGTGCCACAGCATCCTGCACATCATCCGAAAGAAGATAATCATCCACGAATGGCTTTGTTGACTCGCTTGCAAACTTCATCATCATGCCTGCAGGAGTATCTGCATTCATGTTTGCATTCTCACGTGTAACATCATTTGATTTTGTCTCTATAATCTCAAGGAACATGCTGCGGGTCTTGGCCTTGCGCGCCACAGTCCTCTTGTTTCTATAAGCAATATAGAGTCTTGCCACCTCCTTGCGTGGGCTCTTCATCAATTCAAACTCAACCAGGTCCTGAATCTCCTCCACATGCATCTGCTCCTTGCCCCTGCAAGCAATCCTGTCGGTAATTTTTTTGATGAGTTCCTCATCTTCGCCACCATCGCTATGCAACATGGCCTTGCGGATTGCCGCTGCAATCTTGGCCTCATTGAAACCTACAATACGGCCATCTCTCTTAATAACAGTCTGTATCATAAACTCTGAATTATTATAAAACGTTGGAAATCCAGGATCTCCATTCCATCAAAGATCTGCCAGGCTCTATAACCCGAGAGCCAACTGACATTAAGTTCCGGCAGGTCTTCTGGCTTGTTCCTCCCCCTGATGCCTTCTCGTTCCCAACAGAACAATGGCCATTGAAAATCAACGGGAAAATATGGAACTCACAGCAGCGGTGTCTGCTCAGGATTTGCACCTGATTCCCTATTAATCCACCACCACGGATAGCGACGGCAGATACCAAAACATGACAAAGTTAATAATTTATCTTATAAAAACGATGGGGCGGTACAGAAAAAGAGATGAACCCCAAAAGTTTTATCTCCAACTTTTGGGGTTCATCTCTCGCCCACTTCCGGGATTCTTCTATTTTTATACAGACCCCGAAGGTCTCCTGACATCTGCACTCTATCTATTTTTACGGTTACAGGGTTATACACCCGTGCAATTACCCTCCAAAATAACCCGAGGAGATCTTTTCAAACTCTTCTTCGGTTATTATTGTGCAGTTTCCACTGAAGCCTGCACCCATCTCAATACAGATCTTGTTGGTTCTGAGGTTTCCTGTAAACTGTGAAGAACTCTTAAGGGTTATGGCCTCCCTTGAGCAGAACTCACCCTCAACGCTTCCCCATATATCTGCACTTGCACAAATTATATTGCCTCTTACAACAGCACTCTCCCCAACGACAAGTTTGCCGCTGGTAACCATATCTCCCTCAAAATTGCCGTCGATCCTCATGTCGGATTTTGATACAAGATTACCTTTTACCTCTGTTCCCGCTGATATGCGGCTCACTTCATTGATTGAAGGTGATACGTCGTGCTTTGCCATATTCAAATATAATTAAAGTTTCAAATAGAGTCTCTTCTGACAGAGTGCATGCTACATATGTATAGCCTCACCATGAACGGCAGCAGCAGCCTCCATTATTCCCTCACTCATGGTAGGGTGCGGATGGATAGCCTTGATTATATCTTTTGCCGTTGCACCAATTCTCCTTGCAAGTACTATGCCTGAAAGCATCTCGGTCACATTTGCACCAATAAGATGCGCACCAAGAATCTTGTCGGTCTGCTCATCAATGATAAGTTTTACAAAACCATCCTTCTCTCCTGCTGTAGTTGCCTTGCCGCTTGCAGTGAAAGGGAACTTGCCCACTTTATATGCAATGCCTGCCTCCTTTACCTTTTTTTCTGTCATTCCAACCGATGCAATCTCCGGTGATGTATAAGTTGCACCCGGTATATTTGAATAATCCACCGGCTCAACATCAAGACCCGCAATCTTTTCAACAGCAGCAATACCCTCTGCAGAAGCAACGTGTGCCAGAGCCGGAGTAGGAATTATGTCACCTATAGCATAGATACCCTCAACATTTGTCCTGTAGAACT
Organism: Bacteroidales bacterium; assembly: GCA_015060245.1. GTDB lineage: Bacteria > Bacteroidota > Bacteroidia > Bacteroidales > UBA932 > Egerieousia. The sequence goes on from SUYU01000003.1 coordinate 80,381, forward strand.
GGTCAACAACCACTTTTCCCCTATTCATCTCAACACCAAGTTCCTCAAGACCCAATCCCTGTGTATTAGGAATTACTCCTACTGCAGACAATACCCTGTCAACAAGTATCTCCTCAACTCCCTTCTTGGTCTCGACAGTAAGTTTGCAGCCCTCACCTGTTGTATCAATGGCCTTCACTCCTGACGATACCATAACTTTGATTCCCATCTTGCGGAAACTGCGGCTGAGTTGGGCTGCAACATCAGCATCCTCCAACGGCACAATCTGGTCCATATATTCAATAAGGTGAACCTCAACGCCCATTGAACGGTAGAAAAATGCCAACTCGCTGCCAATTGCACCCGAACCTATCACTGCCATGCTCTTTGGAAGTGTTTCCGGAACAAGAGCCTGTCTGTAGGAGATGATCTTTTCGCCGTCAATTGGGGCAAAAGGGAGTGCGTTTGGCCTTGCTCCTGTTGCAAGAATAATATGCTGCGCCTCAAAAATCTCTTTTGTACCCTCTTTTTCACCTTCGGTGTATGTTACCTCCACCTTGCCTGCAGCAGGAAGGAATGCAGAGCCTTTGATTACTGTAATCTTGTTCTTTTTGAAAAGGAACTCAATTCCTTTGCTCATTGTGGCTGAAACACCCCTCTCGCGCTCCACAACCCTCTTTATGTCGGGCATAGCCGCTACTGCACCTGCCTCTACCGGGTTGCCCTCCGCATCTTTGAGTTCAATGCCATAATCGCCAAGATGCTTCGTATAGTTTAGCACCTGTGCACTCTTCAAAAGAGCCTTGGTAGGTATACACCCCCAGTTAAGACAAACTCCGCCCAACTCCGCACGCTCCACAACGGCAGTGCTGAAGCCCAACTGAGAGGCTCTTATTGCGGCCACATATCCTCCAGGACCGGCACCCACTACAATCACATCAAATCTATTCTGTTCCATAATTTAAAGTTCAGTTCTTTGTTAAAATATTTGTTTTGTTGTTTTATTCTTCAAGAGATGCGGGAGGGGAGATTAAGCCTCCTTTCCGTGACAATTCTTATATTTTTTACCGCTTCCGCAAGGACACGGATCATTTCTTCCAACCTTCTTTTCAACATGTACAGGGGCATTTGATTTAGGCTCCCCTGAATTTGTCGAGAGTTCAGAACGGCTGGTCTGCATATTGCTCATGTCGTTTCTTTTGCGTGCTGCCTGCTCCCTTACATTAATGTTCGGAGTCCTGCCCTCCTCACTCTGACGGAAAGGAATCTGAGCCCTGACAAGGATAGATATTACATCCCTGCTTATCTTTTCAAGCACACCTTTGAAGAGGTTGAAACTCTCAAACTTATAGATAAGAAGCGGATCTTTCTGCTCATATGAGGCATTCTGTACCGACTGCTTCAAATCATCCATTTCACGCAAATGCTCCTTCCAGTGCTCATCAATCATGGCAAGGGTTACAGATTTTGCCAAAGCACGTGTAATCTCCTTACCCTCGCTTTCGTATGCTCTCTTTATATTTACAACAAGGTTCAAGCCCTTCGTTCCATCTGTGATTGGCAAAGCCAAATTGATATATTGTGTCTGGTTATTGTGGACATGCTCTACAATAGGCCAGGCCTGTTTTATCATGACCTCGGTTCTGCGTGAGATCATCTCCCTGATACCTTCAGCAATCTTGTCGGCAAGATCATTGTCTGAAGCGCTCTTGAAAAATGCCTCGTCAAAGTTAGGTTCAATAGAGAGTTGACGCATAAGGTCGTATTTGAACTCCTCATAATCAGAGCCTCTGCCTGATGCCACAACATCGGCATAGTCAGTAATCATATTTTTCAAATCCACATCTATACGCTCACCATAAAGGGCATTCCTTCTGCGTGTATAGATTACCTCCCTCTGGGAATTCATCACGTCGTCATACTCCAACAATCTCTTACGTATGCCGAAGTTGTTCTCCTCAACCTTTTTCTGCGCCCTTTCAATGGCATTTGACAACATTGAATGCTGGAGAACCTCACCCTCCTGCATTCCCATTCTGTCCACCACTTTTGCAAGACGGTCAGAGCCGAAGAGTCTCATGAGGTCATCCTCCAATGAAACGAAAAATACAGATGATCCCGGATCTCCCTGACGGCCGGAACGTCCACGCAACTGGCGGTCAACACGGCGGCTGTCGTGACGCTCAGTACCAATGATTGCAAGACCGCCTGCCTCCTTTACCGATGCAGGAAGTTTGATATCGGTACCACGTCCTGCCATATTTGTAGCAATCGTTACAGCGGCTGTCTGTCCTGCTTCAGCCACAATATCAGCCTCTTTTGCATGCTGTTTTGCATTCAATACATTATGTTTGATTCCCCTGAGTTTGAGCATACGGCTCAACAACTCCGAAATCTCAACCGATGTTGTACCCACCAATACAGGTCTGCCGGCATCCCTCAACTCAACAATCTTCTCAATTACCGCATTGTACTTATCCTTTTTAGTCCTGTAGATAAGATCTTCATTATCTTTTCTCACCACCGGACGGTTTGTAGGGATTGTAACAACATCCAGTTTGTAGATTGACCAGAACTCTCCTGCCTCTGTCTCTGCAGTACCGGTCATACCGGCCAACTTATGGTACATTCTGAAGTAGTTCTGAAGGGTAATTGTTGCAAAAGTCTGTGTGGCAGCCTCAACCTTTACATTCTCCTTTGCCTCGATTGCCTGGTGAAGACCATCAGAATAGCGTCTGCCCTCCAAAATACGTCCGGTCTGCTCATCCACGATCTTGATCTTGTTGTCCATTGTAACATACTCGACATCCTTCTCGAACATGGTGTAGGCCTTCAGCAACTGGTTGACGGTGTGTACACGCTCCGACTTGAGAGCATAATCTGCAAGCAACTCATCTTTCTTTGCCTGTTTCTCCTCTGGAGAGAGTTCCTGTTTCTCAAGTTCAGAAATCTCAGCACCCACATCAGGAAGTATGAAGAACTTGCTGTCGCTGATATTCTTTGCAAGAGTCTCATGACCCTTGTCGGTAAGTTCCACAGATTTGTGTTTCTCATCAATTACAAAGAAGAGGTCATCTGTAATCAGGTGCATATGCTTGTTGTTCTCCTGCATGTAAAGTGCCTCTGTACTCAAGAGCAACTGCTTGATACCCGGCTCACTCAAATATTTTATGAGCGGATTGTACCTTGGCAATCCCTTGAATGCCCTGAAGAGAATCTTTCCTCCCTCCTCCTTATTGCCTTCAGAAATGAGTCTCTTTGCTTCGTTAAGCATTTTTGTCACATCACTGCGCTGAAGGTTATACAATCTCTCCACGTAAGGCTTGTACTCCATGAACTGCTGGTCATCCCCTTTAGGTACCGGACCGGAGATGATAAGAGGTGTACGGGCATCATCAATAAGCACCGAGTCAACCTCATCAACAATTGCATAGTGGTGCTTTTTCTGCACGAGTTCGTCAACCTCTATTGCCATATTGTCGCGGAGATAATCAAAGCCGAACTCATTGTTTGTACCAAACGTGATATCAGCCCTGTATGCGGCCTTGCGCTGCTCTGAACTTGGCTGGTATTTGTCTATACAATCCACTTTAAGGCCATGGAACTGGTAAAGAGGACCCATCCACTCCGAGTCACGTTTTGAAAGATAGTCATTCACAGTAACCACATGTACGCCCTTTCCGGCCAATGCGTTGAGGAATACAGGCAAGGTAGCCACCAATGTCTTACCCTCACCGGTTGCCATCTCGGCAATTTTTCCCTGATGAAGTACTATACCGCCAATCAACTGCACATCATAATGGACCATATCCCAGGTTATCATGTTGCCACCGGCCATCCATGAGTTTTTCCAGATGGCATAATCGCCCTCAATTGTCACAAAATCCTTTGAAGCGGCCAAATCCCTGTCAAAGTCTGTAGCCAACACCTTGATTGTGGCATTCTCCTTAAATCTGCGCGCTGTTGACTTTACTATGGCAAATGCCTCAGGAAGCACCTCCATAAGAACCTCCTCAATCTGCTCATCAACCCTTTTTGTGAGTTTGTCAACCTCAGTTGCCAGTTTCTCCTTCTCGTCAGCAGGAATGTTCACATCATCGAGTTGGCCTCTCAACGCCTTCTTCTTGGCCTCATTATCTGCTATCCTTGCTGAAATTATACCTTTAATTTTTAATGTCTCGGCACGCAAATCATCATCTGACAAAATGTCAATTTTCTTGTACGCCTCCAATATTTTCGACAGAATAGGCTGTATTTCTTTCAAATCCCTGTCAGCCTTTGAGCCGAACATCTTCTTCAAAAACCCTGAAAATGATACCATTATATTATTATAACAATTATTGTATTAATACACATTTAAAGTAAATTACAAATATAAGCATTACTTTGGAAATAGTAAGCAAAAAAAGAGCCAACCCATTGAGGATTGGCTCTTTTAACTCTTGAACTGTAGATTACGCCTGAGCAATTGCACCTACTGGGCAAGCAGCAGCACAAGTACCGCAATCAGTACACATATTAGGATCAATTTTGTAGATATCACCTGCTGAAATAGCACCTACTGGACACTCATCAATACAAGTTCCGCATGCTGCGCAATCTTCTGAAATTTTGTAAGCCATAATTGTAAAAATTAATTGTTAACTAATGTTTATTGATTTTTTTGCATTTTCCACTAAATCGGATGCAAATATAATACTTAAATCTTAGTAAGCAAAAATATCTTTTTGTGACAATCTCACAATCTTGCCATAATCTCCGTTGCCAAGACTCTGCATATCCAAATCCTTCTCGTCACCCAAAATGCCTATGTAGTATTTTCTGTCTTTGACAACCTCCTGCTGGAATTTAACAATATCAGCCAAGGTAAAGTTCTGTACCTTCTCGAACAAAAGTTTGCGGGAATCCTCTGTCAAGCCCATTTTCTGCGCACTGATATAGTTCCAAAGAATACGGTCACCAAGGATACGGTCGGTTCTGATACTTGCTATGATATTGTCCTTTGCAACAGCGAATGCAGCCTCTGACTGCGGCATGTTGTTGATGATTTCATCAAAAGCCCTGATTGCATCCATCATCTTGTCATTCTGGGTAGCAATGAACGATGTATAGTTGTAAGGAGCATCCTTATCGGCATATGCCAATTTGTATTTTGCGTTTGCAGAGTATGCAAGACCCCTTGCCTCACGCATCTCCTGGAAGACGATACTGTTCATTCCACCACCAAAATAGTTGCCGTACATGTTGATTATAGGAGCCTTTTCCGGATCATACTTCTCTCCTGTGTTGGAGTATGAAATCATGTAGATCTGTTTTGCATCGTAAGGTGCAATGAAGACTTTGTCCTCATTGGTCTGCAACTGTACAAATTGTCTGCTCTGTGGCATATCTTTCGGAGTCTCAGAAATATAGTGAACCTTGTTGATATCTGCCACAAACTCCTCTGCACCCATAGGACCATAATAAAGGATAGTATGCTCATAATCCATCAGATCCTTGATTTCAGAGATAAGTTGCTCTGATGTCAAAGCCTGGATCTGCTGGTTAGAGAAGATATCTGTAAATGGATTCTCAGGGCCATACTGCACATATGCTGTCATACGTATATAATTCTGGCGCTGATCCAATTTGTTGTTGATGCGAGCCTGGAAAATGTTCTGTTTCATTGCTGCCAATGCAATCTCGTCAGCCTTGCAGTTAGAAATGAACTCCTCAAAGAGTGCCAAAGCCTGATCCATATTTTCTGAGAGTCCCGACAAATTGAAGAATGTCTGGTTGTCGTTTACAGTAATCCTGTAATCGCAAGCCAAATTGTAGAACTGCTGTTTCAACTCCTCTGCCGAGTATTTGTCAGTACCCAAAAGATCGATGTAATCTGCAGCCAAAGAGAGCATCTTGCTGTCGTTTGCACCCTTGTCAAACAGATATGTAAGGGAGAATAGAGAGTTTGTAGTATTCTGTTTGTACAATACCTCAATATCAGATTTTGCCTTGGTCTTTGTAAGATCCTTCTCATAGTCTACAAATACAGGCTCGATTGGGGCAACCTCACTTGCCTGCACCTGTGCAAGGAATGCGCTCACCTTATCCCTGTTTGTATGGATAGGGGTAATTTTTGGTTTTGAAATCTTCTGCACTGAATCATCCTTACCCTCCAACTTGTTTACCTGAACATAGTTGTTGCCGAAATGTGCATTTGCAAACTTCACGACATCCTCTTTTGTAATTTTTGACAATCTGTCAAGTTCACCCACATATTGTGCCCAAGGAATGTTGTTGATGAACGCAGTAACAAACATGTCGGCTCTTGGTGCATTCTCCTCGAGTTTCTGCATTCTCTCCCTCTTTGCATTGTTGATTGCGGCTGTAAGAAGCGCCTCGTCAAAATCACCCTTCTTAACCTTTTCAAGTGACTCGAGCATGATCTCCTTTACCTGCTCAAGAGTCTGGCCCTGTTTAGGGAAACCCTGCATGATATATGCTGTATAATCTGCCTGTGAATATGGGAATGCGTATGCGCCCAATGTTCTCTGAGCCTGATTTATATCAAGATCCACAACACCTGCCCTTCCGTTGAAAAGCACATTGCCCAAAACATTCAGGGTATCATTCTGCATGTCAGCCATGCCGTTGAAGCGCCAGGCAAGGATTACATTTGGTGACTCCAGACCATAAACCTCCTTGACAACAGGCTCCTTGATAGGCTCCTCTTTCTTGAATTCCAATCTCTTCAACTCTTTATTTGGAACCATGTCGCCAAAATATTTGTCAATTGTGGCAATCATCATATCAGGGTCAAAATCACCCGAAATACAGATAGCCATGTTGTTTGGAACATACCAGTTCTTGTAGTAGTTCTTGATATTTGTGATTGACGGATTCTTCAAATGCTCCTGAGTTCCAAGAATTGTCTGAGTACCGTATGGGTGGTTAGGGAACAAGGTTGCGAACATTACCTCAAGTGATTTTCTTGAATCATCAGTCAATGACATGTTCTTCTCCTCATAAACGGTCTCCAACTCAGTATGGAATCCTCTTATCACATTATGTTTGAAACGGTCTGCCTGAACTTTCGCCCAATTCTCAATCTGGTTTGAAGGAATATCTTCAACATAAACAGTCATGTCATAACCTGTGTATGCATTGGTTCCCTGCGCACCTATTGCAGCCATAAGTTTGTCATACTCATTAGGAATGAAGTATTTTGAAGCCTCAAGGGAAAGGCTGTCAATCTGTGCATACATTGCCTCACGCTCTGCTGGATCGGTAAGTGTCCTGTATTTCTCGAACTTTGCCTCAATCTCATCAAGCAACGGCTTTTCAGCGGCATAGTCTGATGTTCCGAACTGCTCCGAACCCTTGAACATAAGATGCTCAAAATAGTGAGCAAGACCTGTTGTTTCGCTTGGGTCATTCTTTCCGCCCACTCTAACTGCAATATAAGTCTGGATACGCGGTTCAGCCTTGTTTACAGTCATATATACCTTAAGGCCATTGTCCAATGTGTAGATTCTTGAATTCATTGGATCACCGGCAACACTCTCATATTTGTATTTGCTGCCGCATGCTGCAATAAAAGGTATCATTATTGCAAGCATCAATAAATGTTTGAATGATTTCATAAGTTTGTTTGTTTTTTGAAGAAACAAATTTAATAAGTATTGTTGTATCTTTGTAAAAAATTAGGGTATTTATGAGGGATTTATTTAAAATATTGCGTACACTTACAATTATATTGGCCACCTGCAGTTTCTGCACAGCAGTCTTTGCACAAGGCTTCGACAGTGGGCTCCAGTTCAACAAGACTTCCCACAATTTTGGCAAAATATCTGTCAAGGCAGGCAAACAGGAGTGTTCATTTGAATTTACAAACAACAGCAGCCAGCCTGTTGTCATATACAATGTAATCTCCTCATGCGGTTGCGCGGAACCATCATGGCCAAAGGAGCCGATAATGCCCGGCAAGGGGGGCAAGATTTCTGTAACATACCTCAATGACCAGGGGCCATATCCGTTTGACAAAGTAATTACAGTATATACATCGGCGGGCAAAAAGCCTGTTCTGCTGCGTATCAGCGGTATTGTTTATGAGAATGAGAAGTCAATCAAGGATATGTTTCCCATAGCGTACGGGCCGTTGGGCTTTACTAAAAAGGAGATAAGGCTCGGACAGATTGAGCAGGGATTTGTAAAGAGTTCCTCAATATCTGTTGCCAACACCTCAAACAAGCCCCAGCAGATAACCTTTGCCAATCCTTCTGCTGGCCTTTTTGTAAAAATTTCGCCGGCAAAACTTGCACCGGGAGAGATAGCGGAGATATCCTATACGGTAAACACCAACGAAAAGGAGAATTGGGGAAACACCATCTACTCGGCAGATATTTTATGCAATGGCGTCAAGGTGCCCAAGAGACTTGAAATCTCAACATTGATAATTGACAGATTCTCTACCCTCTCAAAAGAGGAGAAGAACAGAAGTTCTATGGTACTGGCAAAAAACAGTACTGTAAGCGTTGGCTACATAAAGAGAGGCACACCGGTAAATGCCACATTCAGTTTGAGGAATACCGGTGCCAGCGATCTCATTATAAGAAAGGCCGAAACCAATGGCAGGGAGTTTGAGATTGAATCTCCGCAAAGGGTTGCTCCGGGTGCCGAATTTACAGTAACTGCAAAAATTGACACTTCAAAATATGCCGGAGAGGAGGTCTTTACCATCACTCTTGTGACAAACTCTGCAAGCAGGCCACTGGTAAATCTCTTTGTGTCTGCAAATATCAACTGATGGTGGCATCAAAGCACATCAAATGTGCAGTATGCCGCTCCTGAAAAGAGGAACTTGCACGAGACTGCAGATTCAGGCAGGCCGGAGAAGAGGATATGGTCAACATAGGCATCATGAAGGTTGTTGGGGAACTCTTCTGTAGACCCTTCGGAATGCTTTTTATAGTTGACGCCATCTTCGGACAGATACAGTTCAAATCTCTCCGGAGGTGTGATTCTTCTTCTGTTATGATTAAGCACACTTACCAGAATCTCTGATGCACTCTTTTTCAGATCAATGACATACTCGTTCTCACCCTCTTCAAAACGTATCCACCGCACATCTGCTGAATTCTCTTCTGCTCCATCCGCTATTGATTGCTCCACGACTCTCCAGAAATGGTCTCCACCGAGCCATGCCATATAATCTTCATAAACCTTGGCAGAATGGAGAGGTTGTCCCAGCGGATAAGGAGAACCGGGTTTGTCCCACAATCCGCAAATGATGAATGAGATAATTCTGTCGGCACCGGCTGAAGATGCTGCATACATTTGTGAAAGGAATCTTGAAAATGCAGCAGGTATCAGTGCCGATGAACGGTCATTGGTACCATTCTCCCATGTAAACGACTCACAATTGGCCCACATCTCCACATTGAGGCTGTCATGTATGGCACGCAACTTTTTCCAATTCTCCTTAAGACGGGTCAAAGGATACTCCTCACGAAGACATCCCACCTCATCCTGATATGCTATTATATCTACCTTAAGCCTTGAAATCTGTTCCGCATAGGCAGGATCATCAAAATCAGACTTGAAAATGCCGTAGGGAGAAATGAGGATCTTCTTGCCAGGAGCAAGTTCCCGGGCCCTTTCTGTAAGGGCATTGACCGCTTCAACAGCATAATCTGTAAGAACCGGGCCAAGGCAATCCTCCACAGGGAGATACCATCCGTAGAATGCTTCATGCCTGCCATAAATGCCTGCAAGTTCCTCCATCATATCCATCTGCCTGCGCTTTATTGACGGATCCCTGAGATTGTCATCCTGATCCTTTGCCCATCCGGTACTCATAAATACCTTCATTCCACGCTCTCCCGCAGCATCCATTATGGCGCATACAGGGCTCTTGCGGCCTTGAGGGTAACACCTTGGCATAAGGTCCGACGGATAGAACGCTTTGCCCTCATTGGCAACTGCCATAAATACAAGATACTCCATTCCCATCTGATGGAGTTCCTCTATTTTCTGCTCCCAAAGGGCCGGATCGGTACAATCCATGCTTTGGGGATTGGTATACTTGTTTCTTGTATCCTGATATGCGAGATTTATAAAAGTTCCAGTAACCGGCAAAACGCTCCTTTGCTCCCTGCGTGGTTTCAGATTACCGTCGTAATCCACTCCAAAAGCATTGAAAGGATCAAGCAGCGAATCCATTACCACAGCGGCCTCTCTCCTTGTAACAGGTCTGCCGGAAGAGTAATCATTGAGTCCAAGATCTTTCCAAAGGAGCATATCAACTTTTGCAGGATTTCCATACTGTGAAGAGATCTTTTCTACAATCGCAGAGAACTCATCCACTGTAACCTTGCCTTTACGGGCAGGCACAATACCAGGAGCATACTCTTCCAAAAAGAGTTCCTCATACTCAAGTGGCTCTTCCGCCCTGAACCATGTCTGGTTTGACCACCCCACATTGCGTCCCTCTCCTCTCAGTATGCCTGTTGCTCCTATCCTTTGAAGTGCGGCAAAATGGTAATGGTCAAGTGGCAGATCCAAATATGGCATTATATATCCTCCGCTGCGGAGAATTGCACTCTGGACCGAACGTATATCAACACTCCTTACAGGCTTGTCCTCCTTGACTGCAATAGCCGCCATTGCACCGGCAGCCTGGCCCAACTGCATCACAACCGGCTGCAACCGGGTTGTTCCATTTACAAGATTTGATACCGACACCGATTTTTCTGCCACAAGCAGATCCTCCACACTCTTGGGCACCATAACCCCTGCGGGCACATTGAATGAAGGAATTGGATAAAAATGGAGATCAGGAAGGCTCTTCCAGTCGGGATGCCTGAAATGGTGATGATCCACAGCATAATCGCCTACCGCTATGCCTGTCCTGTAGTAGGGTTTGCTGTAGGCATAGGGTTTCTGCGCGGCATCCATAGTAAAGAAGGCCTCGCCCTCGATACGCCTTGATTCCCTGTGATACGGGAAAAAAGGCAACCTGTCGGGTGTAGGAAACTCATCGTCGGCCAGACCCAAATGTTTCATTCCCAATTCGGTCTGTATAAAATAAATAAAACAGCGGGTGAACTCCTTTGCTTTTGAATAGGCCTCTTCCCTCTCCTGTGGAGACATTTCAATTGAGTTAACGTAATGGTCATTGCCGTAAATTGGCCAGTTGATCATATATTTCCCATTTGGAAGGGCTCCATAAGTTATCATGTTTTCTGGTGGCCAGAGAGTCTGTCCGGTTTCAGGAAATGTATTCAACGGATTTACCGCACAATTGGCAAACACAGACTTGTCGTACCCCTCCGGTTCAGGAAGAGTCATATCGGCATCTGCGCCATAATCCTTAAGCACTGCAACATACGTCAGATCCTGTATAATATCATTTGGCGATTCAGGTGCTATTGACTCCCCTGTAGTTGATTTTGAATCCATTCCCACCTTGTACTTAACGCCGCACATCTTTGCAATGTCACCAAGTTCAGTACAATCTATAAGCACAGAGGCACATATCTCAACCCTTCTGCCATCTGCAGACTCTGCAACAACCCTCCAGCCGCCCTCTTCAAGTTTGCAGAGCGAGAGCACCTGTGTTTCACGCATTATCTCCAGATTGCCCGCACACGCTTCCGCCATATTTGAGAAGATCTCCTGACCAACATGAGGTTCAAAATTTATGTGGCTTACCCAGCCTGTCTTGAGTGCCTCCCAACTGCCGTAGCGCGCAGAGAGAGAATCTGCAAACTCCCCGAATATTCCGCCACGGAGGTTGTAGTTGCCGTCTACACAACTTACACCGGCAGAGGTCAACATTCCTCCCAACCACGGTGTCTGCTCAATTATGAGGGTATTCACACCCATTCTTGCGCTCTGCACGCCAGCCGCAACACCACTTGCTCCGCCTCCAACTATCAGCACATCTACATTTGCCTTATGGGAACAGGAGTGCATGAAAAGGGTCAGCAATATTGTATAGAAATAAAAAAATCTTCTCTTCATAAAACGGTATATCTCTTTGCCGGTCATAATATTGAATTCAAAAAAAGGATTATAAAGATAGTCAGTCTATCCTTTTTAAGGATGCTCTACAGACTTGACATATACCCTGCCAAAACGGTCGGTAACCCTCACTTCCAGTTTTTTTGCATCCTTGGATATGTTTGCCTTGAACATATTCTGTGTAGGAACTGCCCATACCCATTGGCGTTTGAGGGATGAGGGATCCTTGTAGAGTTCCAGAGCCTGCGGATCCTGTGCCTTGAAACGCTCCATATCACACACCTTTACACCATCTTCGTAATACTCTACCCTCCACAAATCATCGTAATCCCAGACATTTGCCACAATCTGACCGGGGTATGCCTCATGGTCTGCATAGAGTTTTAACTGGTAATCAAGGGGATGACCGCAACCTTTGTAAATCCACTCCATTTTGTCGCCCCTTACCTTTATTACCTTGTAGCCGGCAGGTGAGCCGTCAACACATACAGGGCCGCACCACCATGCTCCGCTCAATCCGGTAACATTTATCTCTGTAAGGTTCCTGCTGATATTCTGTGTATTTGCCGTGTGCATGTGGCCCGACAAAATAAGGGCATCATACGGCTTGAGCAAATTGTAGATAGCCTTCTTGTTGCTTACAAGTTCACTTATCATCTCATAATTGAAACTCTTCCGGTCCTCTTCGGCCAATGTGGTAGGAATGTGCAGCGACAATACCACCTTATGGTTCCTTGGTACGTATGACAAATCCTTTTCAAGCCATTGCAACTGTCTTTCATCAACGTAACCGATGTAATACCAGTCTGTTCCAATAAAGAAGTTGTCATTGAGTACCACATAGTGGACCTTTCCAACGTTGAACGAGTACCACGCAGGACCATACATCTCCTCATATTTTTCAAGGGAAGTCTCATACGAGCGTCCGTAATTGGTCATATCATGGTTGCCTATGACATTCCTGAACTCAAGGCCAGTCTTTTCCATGATTTTATTGTACTCCGGATATATAGAGTGGTCCCATCCGACAATATCACCGAGACAGATACCAAATGTCTCAACCTTGCCCATTCCTTTGACATATTCCGCAATGTCATCTGCATGCTTTTCAAGTTCCGGAAGTTCATCCCTTTCGCTTATCTGCGGATCGGCAATGACTATAATGTTGTGGTTGGAATCATCTGAACTCTTCTTTTCCAATATAAAATCGTACGACTCCACGTCTTTGCGCAATTTTTTATAATACTCCAGTTCACCGGGGGTCACAGAAGATCTGTATCCCGACGGTGTAGAGATGAATACCCATCTGCTATCCCCGTCTGCGTCAAGGGTGAATGCACCGTTTTTGTCGGTCTGCACACTATTCAATCCATCAGAGACAACAACTCCCGCCACTGCCTTGCCGTCGGTGCTGCGTACACTTCCTTTTACTATTTCTGCCCTTGCTGCCACGCATGCCAAAAGGGCTGTACACAATAAAAATATTCTCTTCATTCTATTGGATATTAACTATTTATAAGCCTTCTCCTCCATTTCCCATCCGGTTATGGAAGAGATGTAGGGTATTATGTTGCTGGCCACTTTTATCTGCCCTCTGTAATTTGGATGGGCACTGGCTCCAAGATCTGTGGTATGATTGTGGACATTTGTCGTCATACCCATATATGAAACATTCTCAAGTCCGCTCATGATGCAGGCATTGCGTATGTGGTCAAAACTGAACGGAGTTACATTTGATGCCATGCACAGAATTGGAATATCCTCTCCATAATTGGCCTTCACGCTCTTCAAGAGTTCTATATAGCGTTCTGCAAAGATCAGTTCATGAGGCTGGCGTGCTGTGGAGAAATCATTTGTACACAAATAAATGACAACAATATCCGGCTTGCCGTGAGGGGCCATATCGGGGCTCCATGCCGGTTCGGCAGACTCATCAAAGGCCTGTTTATAGCGGTCAGGCATATTGTAACCCGGACGGTAATCGTCATAATTGCGGCATACGCCCTGTCCGGAGTGGCTTACAAGGTTAAAGTCGGCATTGAAATAACGTGCTGCAATTGCGGCATATGTAAGGTTGCAATTCTCTGTTTCGGGAAGAAACGGATCATTGCCCGATGCACTCTCGGTACCATATCCGCAAGTGTATGAATCACCAATGAATTCAATATGTCTCTCCTTACGGCCATTAGCCTGGAGAATCTCACCCTCGCTCACAAAAGAGTGGAGTGTAAACCTTCCCTGCTCACCTTCGGTCCTTTTTTGAAGTATAACTTCATGCTCGCCCTTTCCAAGTCCCTCGGCAAGCACAATGAGGGTATCTTTTGCTGCAACAATGAATTTCCGGTCCTCCTTTGGAGAGATCTCCTTGTCAATCCACAGGTTGAACCAACTGTTTTTGCTGTCGGAACACTTCATTGCAAGATAAGGGCCGTTGAATCTTACCCTAAAATAGACTCCGCTCCAGTCATAGGCAACATCATTGCCATTTACAACCACCCTGCCGGTATACTCTATGCGACTGTCCGAAGCAGGTGTCTGTTGGGTCTGCTTCTCCTTTTTTGCAAAAATTTCAGGGCACGACAAAAGTGCCGCCACAGTCATGATTACAAATAACTTCCTGTACATATCAAATTAATTTTTTAAGATTTCCAAAACAACTTGTACCTTGTTGAGAGCCATGTTGCCCCCATCATCAACAGTGTCATGATTATACCCATTGCCACTCCCCAGAACTGCGATCCCTCTGCCAGTGAAGAGATGAAAGGATATATTGCACACATGCTCAATACCGGACCTATTAAAAACGATGTTACCGTATAAGCCAACATGGGATTCTGTCCCACACCGGCCACAAAGCCCCATTTGATTCCAAACCTCATTTCAAGCATAAGAAGAAAACTTATGAAGAGCGTTGCCATACCTGAGGTTGTGATGAGATATGAAAGATTGGCATAATCCTTTGTTATGCCACCATCAATAGGGTCAAATGCAATTCCCACAAGCAGAAGCAGAAAACCCATTTTTGCCATCTTTACTGTAACACTCCTGCTCTTGAATGTAAGGGCAAAATATACAACTGCAGCAAAGAGACTTATAATGAAATCAGCAGTCACCTCCCTTGCAAAAAGTCCCCACAATTGTAAAACGACTGCTGCCAAAGCAATGAAACCGGCATATACCTCCTTATCGGCAACAGGCTCCTTCTTGTCGCTGCGACTATGCGCCAAAACCATATCACCTACTACAGAACCCGTAATTGCTATCAGCAGATACTGCATGAAACTCCATTGGAAGAGCCAACCCACAGAAGCAGTTGAGGGAATGAATGAAAGCATATCAGGCCAGTATGAAGAGACTCCCTTTGCTGCTGCAATGAAAAGAAAAACCATCCACCTTGCCAAAATATTGTTCCTCGTAAAAATCCATATCAGGCCGCCCCAAAGTGCTATGTTGGCAAGAATCAGAATAATAATGTCACTGTTTGACTTGTCTGGAACAAATCCGGCCCATTTGACCATTGCCACCCCTATAAGCAATATAAGGGCGACTCCGGAGATATTTATCAACGGATATTTTGTTCTCACAAGCGAGAGGAACATTCCTGCCCACACCATAATTTTAAATATTCCCGACAGCCATGGCTGCGACAACACCCCTGGGGCAGAGTAGGCATTGCCAAGTACAATGGCAAAAAGAGCAAGTATGAGCCAACGTTTCAACAAAACCGGTATAAGGGCATGTGGACGCTCCCCTTTCTCCAACCTTTTCCTCAATGACAACGGAATGGCTGCTCCCATTGCAAAGAGGAAGAACGGGAAGACAAGATCCACCCAGGTAATACCCGGAACATCGGGATTGAACGCATATGTAGGTGGAGGCGTCTGCGCATGAAACATCCAGGCAGGAAGGTTTGAATTGAAACCTATATTTGCGCAGAGTATCATTGCGGCAATGGTTATTCCACGCATTATGTCAATGGAGGCTATACGTTGGTTTGTAATTTTCATTCTATATCGGGCGTATTATAACTTCAAAGTTAATGATTTTAGGAAACATTTCTTATCAAAAAGGGGATGACGCATGGCCATCCCCCGTCCAACTTGATCTAATGATCAATTATTTGTATTGTGAGCAACCGATGATGTTGAAGTTCACATCCACAAAGAATACCAATAGGGCATTATCTGTAGGAACAAGTAGAACATCACTTGAAGCACCTGCGCCTGTCCAGTCAAGGTTAGCCCAGTCAGAATCTCTGTCAACAAGACCATCGCAGTCAACTGCAAATACCTTCTCAGCAGCAGTTTTGTTTGTTACATCAAGAACAAATACATCAGTAGCATCATAGTTGAAGTGGCAACTTGCTGTGATTGCAGCATACTCTTTACCTTTCCATGTTGCTCTTGAGATACAGTTGAAGTTCTCCATCCAACCTGACATACCGGTAGCATATGATGTCTCCCAAGCATTTTGAGAAGGATCAGCACAATATTTAAGGTTATAATCGCCACCATATGCGATGAACCATAGACCATCTGAAAGATCATCACCCTCTGGAAGAACACAACCATAACGAGCCTCAGTACCTATATAAGGAGTTGTATTGCATTTGAATACAGACCAACCGTTTGCATCAACTGCAACCTCACCGTTAGCAGCCTCCCATGCTACCCAGTAACCGCTGTTTGCAGCATATGCTGTGATTACTGCTTTGGTATCAATGTTACCTTTAACACGGATGTTACCTGTATTTGAACACCAGATGTTTGCAGTGCTGTATTTTACAAGTTCTTTAGGAGTTGATGACAAATCTTTCAAAGTGAAGATTGTAAGGATCTCACAGAACTCAGCGCCTGACCAACTGTAGTCTGCATGAGCAGCGATTAGGATATTGCCACCCTCATCTACACAAAGGTTATCACAAGTGAAGCCCTCAGGAAGTGCAACTGTAGACTCTACAGCACCAGTAGAAGGATTAAGAACCAATACTTTAGTTAGGTTAGAAACAAGAAGTTTGTCACCGTAGGCAGCAATCTTGGTCTCACCGCCAACTGTATAACCGTCAAGTTCAGTTACGTTCTTTGACCAGATAAGTGATTTAGGACCACTCTGTGAAATAGTATAAGTAACATCCTCAAAGCCCTCAGCAGAAACTGTAACCTCAGCAGAACGTGAAGCGTCAAGTTCGTTGAAAGCATCTACTTTAATCTCATAAACTTTCTCACCATATGCTTTTGTACCAACAGCAGTAAGCCATTTTGCATCAGCAGGGATAGTTACTTTGAAATCAACGTTGGTCATAACTTTGATTGAAGCAGTACCACCCTCTTCACCAAATGTTGCAAGGGTATCAACTAGTTCAAAAGCGTCTACCTGATACTGAACCAATGTAGCCTCAGCAACAGCAACTTGAGCGGCAGTAGCAGACTCTGCTGCAGTAATTACAAGTTTTGCTGAACGGTTCTCTTTAGTCTTGTTCTCATCAGCAATGATACGGATTACAGCATCACCTGCAAGACCTGATTTAGGTGAAACAACTACCCAGTCAGCACCCTGAACTGCTGCAGTCCAATTTACGTTTGAATTGAATGAAAGTTCCATTCCATCTGTACCTTCAGTCTCAATGAAGATCTCCTGGCCTGCTTTGTCAAATACGATAGCAGGAACGATTGGATCCTCTTTTTCACATGCAATAGCCGCAATTGCGACCATCAACATAACAAAAAATTTTTTCATAATTAATTTGAATTAGTGATAAGTAATAGTGTTCAATTATTTTATTTCCGAAAGAATTTGCCAGATCTGATAAAGTCCTCTTGGTACATGGAAGCAGCCCTTCCACTTTCCGCCCTTCAATGGAAGCAGTACCTCTCCCCTGCGGTTGAGATAACCGTACCATTCAGGATATTCATGATCCTTGAAATTCTTCCACATGTAGTCATGAAGTTTCATGAACCAGTCAAGGCATTTTTCATTGCCTGTAAGTTGATAACCCTTGATCATTGCAATTGCAGACTCAAGATGAACCCACCACAATTTCTGGTCCCATTCCAACTGCTGTTGAGGATAGCCCTTGCAATCAAGGAAGTAGAAGATTCCGCCATACTCCTTGTCCCATCCATACTCAATTACGTCAAGGGCAATCTTTACGCACTTCTCAATAAGGGCATTGTCATTGCGGCGAATTCCAAGGTTCATCATGAACCACAGTGCCTCAAGATCGTGGCCAGGATTGATCACGCGGCCCTCGAAACAATCTACAGGTGTTCCGTCAGGAGCAACATTTTCAAGCATTACGCCCAAATCAGGCTGATAGAAAACATTAAGGATCTCAGCAAGACACTCATCAATTGTTGTATCAAGAAGAGACTTGTCTTCAATGATGTTCTCAACCTCAAGAGCCATATTGCAGATGATCATAGGAAGTGCAAAGCCTTTCATAGGTCTTGTTCCAGGATATGATTTTTCCCAACGTCCCTTTGGATCGTTGCGGCGGTCAAGTATCCTTTGGAAAGTCTTGAGCGCAATCTCCTTGTACTCCTCGCTTCCTGTAGCCTGTGCCAATTGTGCAAATGCCATACAGGCAAATGTATTTGAGAATATATTGTATGGCTGGATGATTGGTTTACCCTCCCTTGTTACAGAGAAATAGAAATCGTAGTTACCGTCGTGACCATATTTTTTCAGGAATTCTCCGCCCTGCACCGCACAGTCAAGCCACTGCTGATTGCGTTCTACCTTATTGTAAAGCATGGCGAACATCCACACCTCACGTCCCTGCAACCAAATGAACTTGTCGGTATCAAATATGCTTCCGTCGCGGTTAAGACAGGAAAAATATCCACCGAACTCCTTGTCCTGACTCTTTTCAAGCCAAAAAGGGAGACAATTCTCTCTCAGTTCCTTTTCATACTGAGAAGCCAATTCTTTAAAGTCAATCTTTGTCATTTATATAATAACTTAAATTACCAATTATAGTGTTTCCAAATACTTGTCTATTGCCCTTTCAAAATCATCCCAATAGTCATGCATCCTCACATGGCACAAATCAAAGATAAAGAGACCGTCGGATGAGTTTATACATGCGTTGACGATATCGGGCATCAGACTGCCCTGACCGCCATTTTCAAATCCGGAACCATTTCCTATATCAGGTCCTCCTGCATATGGTACATTTGCAAGTTTTACACCTGCCTGCTTGCAGAAACCCTGCATTGTCCACTCGCTGCTGCCCCAAATTGATCTGGTACCGGCATATGCTCCAATGAACATGAAGTCGCAGTGGTCGGCATAACCGTAGTTGCTGTAATCATCCAATGCCCAGTTGTAGTTGCTGCGTGCATTATATGTAGGATGTGCCCAGTTTACACCTGACGGATAATATGAGTTGTACCAGCCGCCCACATAGCATCCGAACCTTATCTTCGAATTTACGGAGTGTACCTTATTAGAGGCCTTCTCAACAAAATCATGAATCATTTTGGCTCTGAAAGACATCCATTTTTTCTGCATATCCGTAACCGGATTCGAGAGAGCGTTCTGACCCGGCGCAAATATGTCACCTGGCCAATTCTCAACCTTTGAGCCGAGATATTTTTCAAACTTCTCCCTGGACTCTGCTGAAAAATCGCCGAGCATATCATCATCGGAATATCGGCATCTGTCGAGCACAATACCGTCAAGGTCCTTGTATGAAGCCAAATCTTCAAGAAGATCAAGCAAATAATTGACCACAGCATCATTGGCAGGATTAAGGAAACGGGTAGCGGCTCTGTCGGTCTGGTCCATGGTATTGACCAAACCCTTGTCGGTATTTATAACCACAGCCCAATCCTTCTTTGACGCATCGTTGAAAAGGAATCCGTCATATCCAAGGCCATACGGACACATGCATCCTCCAACCATTGTATTGATTGACGCATTTACCCTCAATCCCACTTTATGGCCCTCCTCTATGAAAGTCTGCAAATAATCGAATGTGGCTGTTCTCTCCACCCATACATATCCTTTTGAAGTCCATGCATCCACTCTTTTAAGGGCAGCCTCCGTATCAGAATTGAAAAGCACACCCGAATTCGTAGGACGTACATCAACAATCACATCAGTGAAGCCCATTTTAGCCACTCTTGCAAGATCTGCAGCAATATACTCCTTGTCATTGGCATAGTACTGGAAGTTTGCCGCAGCATCAATCCAGATATATCTTGGTTTGCCTTTGAAGACTCCAGGAGTTGGAATTTCCGGCTCTGGATCCGGTTCTGGCTCTGGCTCTGGCTCTGGCTCAGGTTCCGGTTCGGGTTCCGGCTCCGGATCCTGTCCAGGCTCCTCTTTAGGATCCTCTTCAGGATTCTTTTCCTGTTCATTCCATTCAGGATTCCAGAGATGTTCAGGCTCTTTCTCTATGCATGAAGCCATAAGAACAACCATCAAGAGTGTTACAAACAGATATTTAATAAATCTCATATTCATTACTTAAGCATTAAAGTACTCGCAACAGCCCTCTGTGAGCCATCCGATACTTTTATAGTTTCTTTTCCATTAACAAGCATGCAACTTGATCCGCCACCGTCAAGGTTAATGGCCTCAACACAACCAAGAGCAATCATAATATTTGCAACATCCGCTGTAGTAAGTCCATATACACCCTCTGTCTTTTGACGTCCCTCACAGACAAAAAATATCATCTTGTTGTCTGCAGTAACACCAATGGCTGTACGTGGAGCATCAATATCCGGGCCAATACCTGATGTGCCGTTGAAAAGTTCATATTCGTAACTGTTTACAAACTTTCCTCCGCGGACAAGCAGCGGGCCGCCGCCTATACCGATTGTTGCAGATAGTCTCTCTGCTCCTTGTGGATATGTCGATGAAGGGACTGCCATTGGAGATGCCCCCCATTTGTTCTCAGCAGGCTGTGGATATACATAATCAACAGCATCATTGTTGTTGTAGTAAGTCCATACAGCCTCAAAAGTACCGTTTCCATATCCAAGAAGGGCAGCACGTGTAGGATAGTATATCTTCTTCCAATCCTCCGATGCATAGTTTATGTTGTGCGCAAGCACCACACTGTCCCTTACGGCAAGGCTTGATGTATAATTTTTGCTTCCCGATGAGTAGAAGAAACCTCCATTGATCACAACCGGCCACTTGCTCTCTGAATAGACTTTTGATGGAGTCTTGAATGACTCGGTTGTACCGTCAATTTCAGGATCTGAAATGCTCCACAAATCAAAAGTTACAGAAGAGAGGTCTGCTACTGCTATATAGGCAATAATCATCTTGTCAAGCGACTTTGCAGGAGATTTGTACACCTTTATGCCAGAAGGCAATGTGCCGTAATCGGAGGTTACCTCCTTCCAATTTGCAAGTACAGGCTCAACATTCACCACCTCTTCAACAATAGTGGTATCCTGTGGCTGATCCTGCGGTTGGTCTTGTGGCTGGTCTTGCGGTGTATCCTGCGGATCATCCCACTCCCACTCAGGTCCGGAATCCTTTCCGTCGCATCCTATTGCAAAGGATGCAACGATTAAAGAAAGGAATATCAGTTTAAGCAATTTCATGACTATAGTTGAACGCAATCTGCAGAGAATCCTCCAATTACACCACAGTTGTGGTCAAAATAGTAGATGAACATCTTGAAGCCGTCTGGAGCAACACCTATTACAACATCAGCCGCTGCAACACCTGCTGCTGCCTGCTGGTACCACTCTATTGAACTTCCGGTAGTCATGACAGGTTTCAAATCTGCGATTGTTGCAGGAGATGCAATGTCATATACTGAAAGGATAGGACCGACACCCCACATTGGGAAGTGGCTTGTGACAAGGTGTGCACAATATGTGGCATTATTGAAATGCTTGGTATCCAAACAGTTGCTATTATAGTTACCATTAGCAACCATTGCTGATTGTGCAGCGAGTTTGTTACCCTTGAAGTAGTTGAGTGTATTCTGTGAGTAGTGTGTTTCAATAACACCGTCAGCAGGGTTTGTTGAAACAGGAACCACTTTGGCAGCATTTGTTGGAGCAGCAGCCCATGAAATGCCTGCGCCCGACATGTCAACAACCTCTGAAGATACAACAGTACCGCCTGATACTGTCAAATATGAGAAGCGGCTTGCCTCTGTAACACCAACAATACCCTCATGTGTAAGAACAATTGAAGCGCTTGAATTAACATCTCCAATCACCCTGATATTGTGACCTGCAGGAACATCAGTAGTATTAGTGTATGAGTACAACAAAACAGGAGCCTCAGTTACTGAAGCAGTCTTGTAGATGTTTATAACTCCACCACCTTCTGCATAGTTTGAAATGAGAATATTTCCGGCATCATCACTTGTTATACCGTCAGCAACTGCTGAACCAAGGTTGATCTGACCCAACTTCTCACCAGTCTGGCCATTCAAATAAACAGGAGCAGTACCGTTTCCAAGTGAAACTACAAGATTACCGTCACTGAATGCCATAGAAGGATAAACCATCTCTGTGTAAGCAGGGAAACCAAGACGTGATACAGGCTCAAAGTTGAACAACTGCTTGATTGATTTGTCATTGAAACCGTAAGGTATCTTGCTTGGAGTTCTCTTGGTAATTGTATATTTGGCCTCTGTTACACCATCATGCGCAACAACGGTAACAACCTGAGGCTCATTATAATTACGTGGAATGCTCAAATCCTCCTTGATTGTAGCATGCGCACAAGGAACCGCTTTGGCAGAATAGTTGCTCAAATCATCAACTGAGAAGAGATAAATCTCCCTCTTTTCATTATTTACGAAACCCTCCAAAAGATAAGGCTCTGTAAGTTTGAATGACTGCAAATCACATTTTGAAGATTTTTTTCTCTTGCCTGTAATGATGATCTGCCTTGACTCACCATTTGCATTGGTGTAGACAAACTTGTTCTCCTGAGTAAGGTCAAGTACCGAAAGTGGAGGATAAATGCTGCAATCGTATGCAAGTTCAGCCCTTACACGCACTGCAGTCATATAGATCAAAGTGGCATCCTCTGACTCTTCAGGGTAATACCATGGAATAGGAATCTCGTAATAGTCTGTATTCTCATCCTCTACGACATATCTTGCCAAAACCTGATCAGCAAACTTTCCGAAAGTAAAATATGCCTCAAGGCTTGTGATTCCTTGGCGCTCTGTAGTCGGCTCCACAAAATCAGGTTTCTGACATGCAGAGAAACATACAAGAACAGCAAAAACTACTAAATAATATATCTTTTTCATGTTCACTCAATTAATGATTATTTCCACTCTGGATACTGATCCACGAGTTTGTTACTTGTAAGTTCAGAAGTTGGCATAGGGAATCTGTACAATTTCTCAGGGAAGTTTCTGTCCTTATCATCTACAGAAACATACTCATAAGTAAATGTATTGCCATCTTTTGTAATCTTCAGGCCATGAAGTTGGTAACCTGACAATCCTTCTGGGTATGCCTTGTGTGCAACCTCCCATCTGCGTAGATCCCAGTACCAGTGACCCTCGTAAGCAAGTTCAATCTTACGCTCCTGACGGATTGCGTTCCAAAGATTCTCACCGCTCTTTGAAGTGTATGGAAGACCAACTCTGTCACGCACTGCCTTAACAGCATCGTTTGCAGGACCCTCCTGACCCAAGCGGTAGCAAGCCTCAGCCTTGTTCAATAGAACCTCTGCATATCTGATAATAGGAATTGGCTGTACACTACCCTTCTCAGTGATTACATTGTGACCTTCATCAACAAGTTTTCTCAAATAGTAACCGGTTGTAGAACGGCCCATAGGTTCACGCTCAATATTCCACTGGCACCAGCCATCTTTACCACCTACAAAAGACTCAATCTTGCGGCCTTTCCAACTTGCCTGGTTATAAAGTATTGAAGCATGGAATCTTGGCTCAAGCAACTCGTATGGAGGAGTGTTTGTTGTTGTTCCGTGCCACTCAGTCCAATCAGGGAAACCACCTGTTGCAAGTTCATATGACTCAACCATCTCCTGTGTTGGAGTACCGTAACCGCCACCTGCTTCACCATTTGCATAGTAGTCAGCACCAGGTGTGTAGTAGAAATCGAAATCATGGGTAACATTCTGGGTACGATCAAAAAGATACTCAAGAATAATCTCGTTGTTGCCCTCGGCTGCTGTAACCTGATATGAGTCCTGATAGTTTTTCATCAGGCCATATCCAAGTTTCTGAACCTCGTCTGCAGCATTCTTGGCAACCTCCCAACGCTCTGCATACAACATTGTCCTTGAAAGCATTGCCCAAGCAGCACCACGGCTCAAACGTCCCTTTGCAGCAGATCTGTCGGGAAGATTTGCAGCAGCATACTCAAGATCTGACTGGATGAAGTTCCATCCCTCCTCTTCTGTGCTGACAGCCTTGTCCTTCACGATGTTCTCCATATTCTCATCGTAGATGATGACATCCTTGTATCTCTTGACCATGTCAAAATAGAGGAATGCACGCATAAAACGCAACTCTGCAGAGAGACGCACCTTATCCTCTTCAGACATCTGGCCATATTTGTAAAGTTCATAGATTGCCTGGTTTGTCTTACGGATGGCGCTATAATTTGAACTCCAGTAACCCATGTATGAATCTACATAACTTGCTGTAATTGTAGTAGCATCTCCGTATGAGAACTCACTTGGAAGGTAACACATTGAGTTATAGTTGTAAGAACCATACTTCAACTGGTCTGTCAATGCCTCGGTCAAGCCCATTTGGCTCTGGCTTACTGTGAGGTCATAAATATAACTGTATATAAAATTCACCGCATACTCAGCATTCTGGGTATTCTCCCAGATCACCTTGTCAGAGACTCTGTCAGGAGGTGTCAGATCAAGAAAACTGCTGCACGATGCAATATTGAATGAGATTGCTGCAATCAATATTCCTTTGATTATATTTTTCATTTTCAAAATTGTTTTAGAATGTTAATGTAATACCTCCCATAAGAAGACGCTGTTGTGGATAATAACCGTTGTTTACACCTGGAGACTCAGGGTCAATACCCTCTGGAAGTCCGTCAATTGTAAAGATGTTCTGTCCCTCAACAAAGAATCTTAAGGTCTTGACACCTATCCTTGATGTTATATTTGTAGGAATTGTATAACCGAGTTGTGCTGTTTTAAGACGTACATACTTACCATCTTTCAACCAGAATGTCGATGCAAGACCATTGTCTCCACCATGACCTGGAGCACCAAGTGTTATACGAGGGAATGTTCCGTCTGGGTTGTAGATGCTGTATGCATTCTCAACAAGGAACAATGGTGAGTTTGCACCCTCTTTGAATGTCTGTGTCCACACTGTATTGTCATCGTTACCATTATAATATGTACCGGTCAATGATACGTCAAACAACGCACCACCTGTGAACTGGGCATTGAAATCAAATCCGTTCCAAGTGAAATCAAGGTTCAAACCATAAGTAAGTTGCGGACGGTTAGGGCGTCCTACAAGACCCTTGTCATCATAACCGATCTTGCCGTCACCATTCAAGTCAACATATTTGATATCACCCACACATGGACGTGTTCCGAACCATGCTGAGTTGTCAATCTCCTCCTCACTTCTGAAAAGGCCATCTGCTTTCCACGCAAGGAATGATCCTACAGGTTTGCCTGTAAGTTTCCAGATTTCAGGAGAGTTAGGCTCGTCAGAGTAGATTAGCCAACGTGTTTTGGCATATGTAACACTGGCACTGATTCCATAATAGAATGGTTTTCCTCCAACCATAACTGTGTTACGGTGTGACACCATTACATCAATACCTTTAGTATCAAGTGATTCCTTGTTCACAACTGTAGCATAGTATCCACCCATTGATGATGGGAATCCGGAACCCTGTGCTGTCAACATATCGTATGTCCAGTTGTAGAATCCGTCAACCTCAAAGCCCAATTTTTCATTCCACAAAGTTGCGTCAAAACCGGCATTCCAAGAGAGTGTCTTCTCCCAAGTAAGGTCAGGATTTGGTACCAACGCAGCCTGATATGCAGGGTTGCTTGTAAATGAGCCGCCATTATATCCGCCAAAAACGACCTTGTTGCCCCATTGTGTATATGAACTCAAGAATGTGTATGGAGCAGCATTGTCATTACCAAGAAGACCTACTGAAGCCCTGATCTTCAAATTGTCAAGGAATGATGCATTTTGCATCCAAGGCTCTTTTGACATAATCCAACCCAAAGATGCAGAAGGGAAGAATCCCCAACGTGTATCTGCCATACCTGCAAACTTGTATGAACCGTCATAACGGCCTGTAAATTCTGCCAAATATTTGGAATCATAATCATATCTTGCCCTGAATACGTAACCGGCAGAACGTGAAATTGAACTCCAGCCATCTATAGGTGATTTTGTAGGTTTACCATTTGAAAGTTCCGGAAGAGAAGCAAACGGAAGTTCCTGTGCATATGCGCTCAAGCCATTGCCTTTATAATCACGTACCTCCAACAATGCAAGAAGATCAATATTATGTTTGCCGAATGAGTTTGTATAAGCGATGCTTCCCTGACCAATCAAATTGAATGAGTATACAGTTCCTTCGCCAAGTTCCACACCATTACCTACACCACGTGGATCAGCCATTTCAACCCATTGTCCTGCGCTGTAGCACATCAAATAATATGGAGTGTTCAAATTCTTGTTGTATGAGTTTGAATAGTCGAACGAACCTGAAACCTTAAGTTGAAGGCCCTCTACCCATGGAACATCATAAGAGAGTGTAACATTTGTTGAAACATCCACAGCCTTTGTCTTTTTATATCCCGACTCATAGATTGCAGCAAGCGGGCTCTGAGGATGAGATGTATTCTTCTTTTGTGATGCAGTGTAAAGGCCATTGTATTTTACTGGCAAGTAAGGGTGCATCATGATTGTCTGGTTTGCAATTGAAAGCCAACCTGTTTCAGAACCCATATCAGAACCTCCTGTTGAGAATGCAGGTGTACTACGGTCTGAAATCACACCTGAAATACCCAACTTGAAGTGGAAATTCTCTGCAAAGTCAGACTCAATGTTTGCACGGAGGTTGTATCTGTTGTAATCATAGTTGTCTATATTACCTTTTTGTCCAAGATAACCGAATGATGTAAAGTAACGGGTCTTCTCATTACCGCCCTGTACAGTTACGTTATGTTTCTGGGTAAAACCTGTACCGAATACTTTATCAATATAGTTGACGTTGTCCCAACCGTCTGTAGGGTCACCGTTTGTCATCATTGCTACCTGATCCTGTGTGAAGTATGGAACATAATCCTGCTCACTTGCAATGGCACCTGATGCCAACTGGTCCATCATCTGCGCTACATTATAATAGTATGCGAACTGCGGACCATCCATGAATTTAGGGAAGTTTGCATTGAGTGATGCTCCCAAAGATGCATTGTAGGTAATCTTTGTGCTTCCCTTCTCACCTTTCTTTGTTGTAATGATGATCACACCACCTGAAGCCTGAAGACCGTAAACAGCAGCCGAAGCACCATCTTTAAGTACTGAAACGCTCTCAATATCGTTAGGATCCAAATCGTTGATGTTTGCAACAGGGAATCCGTCAACAACATAAGATACGGCGTTTACCGAACCTCTGATTCGGAGGGCTGCCTGGTCAAGGCCCGGCTCACCTGACTCCTGAACTGAAGAGATACCTGGAAGACGTCCTGCAAGAAGTTGGGATACGTTTGTAGAAGGAGCCTTCATGAGTTCCTCACCCTTCATTACAGAGACTGCACTTGTAAGTGATGATTTCTTCTGGGTACCGTAACCTACCACCACAATATCCTGAAGAGTTTCAATGTCATCCTGCATAGATACGTTATAAACGGCTCTCTTTCCGTCATAAACGTAATTTACAGTGACCATTCCAATAAAGGAGAATTCTACATTTTCTCCAGTTTTGATGTTTTTAAGTTCATAGTAACCATTATGGTCGGTTGCTATTCCATTGCTTGTTCCTGTTACAAGAACAAAAACTCCAGCCAACGGCTCACCATTGGCATCTGTGACTGTACCGCTCAAAGAGCCCTGGGACTGTGCAAAAACTGTCCCGCAGCCCATAAAGAGCAACAGTGCAACCAATAGATTTCTAAAAATAGATTTCATAAGTTATAGTATTATAAATTATTTTCCGGATTTCATTGCATTTTCCAATACATCCCAAAGTTTGTGCTTGTTGAGATGCACGATATCAAAGACCATTACACCCTCTGTACTCTTCAGAGCCTGCTCCACTGCAGGACCGAATGGTGTAAAATCGCCTATATACTGCTCTACATATATTGAACCGATAACCGGTACCACACCTTTTGTTATACTTTTGGCCAACTCTGCGCCACCCTCCACAGAGTAGCAATATGTAAGGCTGTTGTCCATGCCTGCCTCGCTGCGCTGTCCTACCACACCTGTTGCCTTGTCGACGTCAGCCTTGGTAATCATTGAGTAATAGAGTCCGGTCATGTAGATGTCCAACTCCTCAGCATAACCAGTCTTATAGTAATCTTCTGTAGCCCATACCTTATACTCATCTACCTGATATGGATCAAAAGTACGGCTTGCCCAGTTTACACCCAATTGCCAGTATGTAGGATACCATGCACCTGTGTAATCACCTATAATAAGATCAGGATTGATTGCTTTGAGTTCCTTGTGCGCCTTTGACACAAAATCATGAATTACGCTTGCTCTCCACTCTATCCATTTTTTACCATGTTTTCCCGGAGCCCAAGTCTCACGCAATTTGCCCTCTTCATCATACCAACTGAGTATATCTTCAGGGAAGTTCTCAACCTCAACACCGGCATACTCCTCAAACATCTCTTTTGAAAGTTCACTGAAATCAGATGTTACGCCATCATAACGTACCCTGTCAAAGATAAGGCCGTCACAATCCGGATATTTTGCAACAAATTCCTTGAGAATCTCCAACTGATACTCCTGAACCTCCGGATTTGCAGGGTTAAGCATACCATTATAATTTGTCTTGATGGATGATATCGGAACAAGTTCACCCTTCTCATAGCAGATGGACTGCCATTGAGCCTTGTCGCCATAAATGATACCTCTGTCAAAGAAATTGTGGCCACCGGCAAAAACATTGAGAGAAGCAAAGACCCTCACTCCTATCTGGTGACCGTAATCAATGAAATAACGCATCATGTCGTAGTCACGACTCCTCTCCACGCCTTCCCAATCACCCATGTATGGGGCGATTTTACTGTCATACAATACCTCACCCATTATTGACTTCATGTCAACAACAACATTGTCAAAGCCTATATCCTTGGATTTCTGAATATAGTATCTTATTGAATCAGGTGTTGACAAGGTCCTGTAATTCGCCTCACAGTCAAACCACATATAGTTGTGGTTATACTCTTTGCTGTTAGCCGAACAAGACCCCAAAAGTGCTGATATTGAAAGCACTAACAAAAAAGATCTGATAAGTTTTAACATAAGATGCCACTAATTGTAAATTAATGAGTGCAAATCTACAATATTTTTTATAATATTTACAATAGTTGCGTATAATTATTAAAATTATTTAAAAACAATCTATTAGTTGTTTTTTTTTTTAATATTACATATATTCGCAAAAATATTTTTTTAAGTTATGACCGACAGAAGATCTTTTATAAAAACAGCTGGCCTCGCAGCCGCTGGCGCTGTGGCAGCACCATCATTGATAGGTTCACTTACCGGCTGCAGCAAGAATGAAGAGAATTTGATTGTTGCACCTGAGAGCAACCTGATTGTACCAAAGGCAAACGGATTGCAGATTACAGGTACGTTCCTTGATGAAATATCACATGACATACCTCATCAGAACTGGGGTGAAAAGGAATGGGACCAGGATTTTGCATATATGAAATCCATAGGTATCGATACCGTTATAGATATAAGGTGCGGATACAGGAAATTTATAACATATCCGTCGCCATACCTATTAAAAAAGGGATGCTACATGCCTTCAGTAGACCTCATAGACATGTTCTGCCGTTTGGCACAGAAATATGACATGACATTTTACCTCGGCCTTTATGATTCGGGAAAATATTGGGACACAAAGGACATGAGTTACGAAATTGAAGACAACAAGTTCGTGATTGACGAGGTGTGGAACATGTATGGCAAAAAGTACAAGAGTTTTGGAGGATGGTACATAAGCACCGAAATCAGCCGCCAGACCAAAGGCGCAATCAAAGGCTTCCATACAATGGGCAAACAGTGCAAGGATGTGTCAGGAGGACTTCCAGTATTCATATCTCCTTGGATTGACGGTAAAAAGGCCATTATGGGAACAAACAAACTTGTCAATGACAATGCTGTAACAGTTGAAGAGCATGAGAAGGACTGGAACGAGATCTTTGAGGGAATCCACGACGTGGTTGATGCAGTTGCATTCCAGGACGGACATATCGACTATGATGAACTTGACATCTTCTTTGAGGTAAACAAGAAGATGGCCGACAGATGGGGCATGAAGTGCTGGACCAATGCAGAGACATTTGACCGCGACATGCCTATCAACTTCCTGCCTATCAAATTTGACAAATTGAGAATGAAACTCGAGGCTGCCAAGAGAGCCGGCTATGACAAGGCCATTACATTTGAGTTCCCTCACTTCATGAGTCCTCAGTCGGTATATGGCGCTGCCGGCAACTTGTACAACAGATATAGGGAGTATTTCAACATTTAAGGAGAGGTTAAGATATGAAAAAGAGCATGAACATGGGATATGTCATCTTTATGGCAGTCGTTGCTGCCATAGGTGGAATATTGTTCGGATATGATACTGCCGTAATCTCAGGCACAACAGAGATTGTAAAGAATCAGTTCTCGCTTTCAGACTTGAAAGAGGGATGGTATGTAGGATGTGCGCTCATAGGTTCAATCGCAGGAGTGCTTGTTGCAGGAACACTCAGTGACTACTTGGGAAGGAAAGTTACAATGCTTATCTCTGCGGCTCTGTTCAGCATATCGGCAATAGGTTGTACCGTATGCGGAACATTTGACCAACTTGTTGCCTACAGAATCATTGGCGGCGTAGGTATCGGTATTGTATCTATAGTGTCACCTATATATATATCGGAGGTTTCACCTGCAAAGGTAAGAGGAACGCTTGTATCTCTCTACCAATTGGCTGTTACAGTGGGCTTCCTGCTTGCATACCTTGCCAATTGGGTTATAGATTCAAACATTGACGGCGGTATTGTTGCCTCTGCATTGGCCGGAGAAGAGGTATCTCTAATGGATAAGATCATGCACAGTGAGGCATGGAGAGGAATGCTTGGCAGCGAAACCCTTCCTGCACTTTTGTTCTTCTTCATAATCTTCTTCATTCCGGAGAGTCCCAAATGGTTGGTAATCAAAGGCAAACTCAATAAAGCATCCAGAATTTTCTCACGTATATACACAAATGAGGATGAGGCGAGAAATGAAATTGCCGTAACCAGGGAATCTGTAAACGGCGGATCAAACGGCGAGTGGAAAGACCTCTTGAAGCCGGGAATCCTCATTGCTGTAATTGCCGGCAGTGCAATAGCAATTCTTGGACAGTTCATGGGTGTGAATGCAGTTCTGTACTATGGTCCAAAGATCTTCTCGGAAGCAGGTTTTGACAATCCTATGTTTTCAACCGTACTTGTAGGAGTTGTAAACATGGTCACTACCATATTGGCAGTCTTCATCATCGACAGAGTTGGAAGAAAACAACTTATCTACTGGGGAGTAAGCGGAATGATAATATGCCTTCTTTGCATAGCGGTATACTTCCAGTGGGGAGCAACTCTTGGACTCGGCAACTCGTTCATGCTTGTATTCTTCCTTGCGTACGTATTCTGTTGCGCCATTTCCATCAGTGCCATTGTGTTTGTACTGTTGTCTGAAATGTACCCTAACAGCGTAAGGGGAAGGGCCATGTCAATTGCCGGTTTTGCACTTTGGATAGGAACATATCTTATTGGCCAGTTGACACCTGTACTTTTGGGTTGGAGCCAATCGGGAACTTTTGCTATATTTGCAGTGTGCTGCATCCCATATATGCTTATAATGTGGAAAGTGGTACCTGAAACAACAGGAAAGACACTTGAAGAGATTGAAGCCCATTGGAATAGCATCTCTAAAACAGGCAAATAATGACTACTTCATTTCTATACCAGACCCAAGGGAAAAACGACTTGCTCAAGAGACAAATCATTACCCAATGCATCAATGAGGGTAATATAAGCATTGCAGACATAAGCAAGAGACTTACAACAAGCATCCCGACAGCAACCAAACTCGTCAGCGAACTGATTGATGAGGGATTCTTGAAAGACATGGGCAAACTGGGAACAAATGGAGGCAGAAGACCTAACATATATGGATTGAACTCTGCTGCAGGCTACTTTGTGGGGGTTGACATCAGAAGACACCATATAAATATGGCAATCGTAGATTTCAAAGGAGAACTGGTTGATTTTATTGAGGATGTGAACTTTACCCTTGTGAACTCCATTGAGTCATTTGATGAGTTCTGCAAAGTCATCATGGAGAGTCTCACCAGTTATGGTATTGAACATCACGACGTTCTTGCGTACGGCATTAACTTTACCGGTAGAGTGAACAACTCTACCGGGTATTGTTTTTCCTATTACATAGGAGAGAATACGCCAATTGCCGAGATACTGGAACAGAACCTTGGCTGTCCTGTATTTACAGAGAATGATTCAAGGGCCATGACCTATGGAGAGTACATGTGCGGCGCAGGCCAGGGAGAGAAGGACCTTCTCTTCATCAATGTAACATGGGGCTTGGGCATGGGTATGATTATTGACGGACAG
Source organism: Bacteroidales bacterium (assembly GCA_015060245.1). Lineage (GTDB taxonomy): Bacteria > Bacteroidota > Bacteroidia > Bacteroidales > UBA932 > Egerieousia. The sequence goes on from SUYU01000003.1 coordinate 113,192, forward strand.
TTGTCATACGGAAAATCGGGCTATTCAGGTGAAATCGGGCACTTCCCTCTCTTGAGCAACAACCAGATCTGCCAGTGCGGAAAAGTAGGTTGCCTTGAGACAGGTGCGTCGGGATCAGCCTTGCACAGGATATTCCTTGAAAAACTCAAGAACGGACAGTCCTCCATTCTTTCAGGCAAATACAGCAACAATGAAGAGATTACTCTTGAAGATATTCTTGGAGCCGTATTTGAAGAGGATATGCTTGCCATTGAGTGTGTTGAGGAAATTGGCGCCACTCTTGGAAGGGCAATTGCAGGTCTTATCAATCTTTTCAACCCCGAAACTATAGTAATCGGCGGCATTCTTGCAGATGCCAAGGATTACCTTCTCATTCCAATCAAAGGGGCCATCAACAAACATTCATTGAATATAGTGAGCAAGGATACCCATATAAAGATATCAAAACTAGGGAAGCGATGCGGAGCAATAGGAGCCTGCATGCTGTCGAGAAGCAAATTGCTCAATCTTATATAGAATTGCCCCAAAAAACCCCTACAGCACCATGCTGTCCATCAATCTGCAATGAAAGATTGAAGGCCTTATATTCCTTTAATAGAAAAGATTTTTATAACTTTGCGCAAACGCAGAGTTTATATAATCATGGAAAATAAGGAGACAAATTATAATTTGGATTATAACAACAACGGGGCCACTACCGAAGATTGGCCGCCAAAGTGCCAGCAGAACCCCGATACAGCCCTTGTTGTAAATGAAGGTGTTGAGGAAAAACCCATCATAAACCCATACATAAAGAGATTCTTCAAGAAGAAACCTTCGCTCCTGAGCGTAGAGGAGTATATGAAGGGCATTACCGAGGGCAACACCACCATTCTCAGTCAAGCCATAACACTGGTTGAGAGTTATCTCCCTGCACATAGGGAAATTGCACAGAAGATAATTGCCCAGTGCCAATTGATATCTTCACAGAAGAAATCTATGCGCATTGGCATTACAGGAGTGCCCGGTGCCGGTAAAAGTACATTCATTGAGGCATTTGGCAGTTATATCACAGGCAAAGGACATAAACTTGCCGTTCTTGCCATTGACCCGAGCAGCGAAAAGACCAAAGGCAGCATACTTGGTGACAAGACCCGTATGGAGACACTTTGCAATGATCCCAATGCATTCATCCGTCCCAGTCCAAGTGCAGGTTCCCTTGGCGGTGTAGCCCGCAAGACACGCGAAACTGTCCTTTTATGCGAGGCGGCAGGCTATGATGTGATATTCATTGAAACAGTGGGCGTAGGACAATCAGAGACTGCTGTACACTCAATGAGTGATTTCTTTCTACTTTTGATGCTGTCGGGAGCAGGAGATGACCTGCAGGGTATAAAGAGGGGAATTATGGAGATGAGTGACCTTATTGCCATAACCAAGGCCGACGGAACCAATGTAGAGAAGGCCAATATGGCCAGAGCATTGTATGCCAATGCATTGCACCTCTTCCCTCCTACCGAGTCAACATGGGTTCCAACAGCCCTTACCTCATCGGCCGTAACCAAAGCGGGACTTCCCGAGATTCTTGCAAAGATTGAGGAGTACTTCGAACTCGTCAAAGGCAACGGATATTATGAACGAAAACGCCGTCAACAGGCCGAATATTGGATGTATGAGAGCATTAATGAAGCGCTCAAGAACAATTTCTATGAAAATACAACCATTGCGGCCAGACTCGAAGACTACAAAGATGCGGTTCTTGAGGGAAAAATGGACTCTTTCATGGCCGCAGGCGAACTTATGGATTTATACAACAGGCTCAAGGCATAAGGCCTCGAGTATACATTACAGCATGATTATGGGATAGGTAACACTATCCCATTTTGTTCCTTAAACTATGAATGCAGAACTTATAACAGACGTACTTAGAAACAGCATCCTGATTACAGGGCTTGTACTTGTCATGATGCTGATGATTGAGTATTTCAATATACAATCACAAGGCAGGTGGTTTTCAAAACTTAAAGGGTCAGGTTTCAGGCAGGTCATACTTGGAGCGGTTCTCGGACTCATTCCCGGCTGCCTTGGCGGATTTGCAGTGGTTTCACTCTTTACCCACAAGATGATAAGTTTCGGAGCCCTCGTGGCCATGATGATATGTTCATCGGGCGATGAAGCCTTTGTAATTCTTGCAATGCTGCCCCAAAAGGCTCCGCTGCTCTTTCTTCTCCAATTTGTACTTGGTGTTGCCGCAGGTCTTCTTATAGACAAATTCTTCAAGAAGCCCCAAGTCAACTTTTGTCCCGACGGCTATGAAATCCACCACCAGTCAGAGAGTACTCTGCCCTCCATTTTCAAGGCTCAATCATATAGGGATGCACTCAAACGTCCCTCTACCGAAAGGTTGCTGATTCTTGCCGGAATAATACTTTTCATTGGAGCCGTTGCCGGAGGATACCTTGAACATGACCACTCAAGTCACATACATCTTGATGGAGACTGCACGCACCACAGCCATACACATGTGGGATTCAGCCTGTTAAGTGAAAGATGGATCCACTTCATCTTTGCAATCTTCAGCATTGTAACTGTACTCTTTACAGCCACTGCCAAAGAGCACTTCATAAAGGAGCACATTTGGGAACATGTAATAAAGCGACATATGCTCTCTATCTTCCTGTGGACATTTGGAGCCCTGCTTGTTTGTCAGATAGGTATAGCCTACCTCAACATCCAGGAGTGGGTAAACAACAATCTCTTTTGGGTAATGATACTGGCCATACTCATTGGAATCATCCCCGAATCAGGACCTCATCTGGTATTTGTAACCCTTTGCGCCCAGGGAATAGTGCCGTTCTACATACTCCTTGTAAGTTCAATTGTTCAGGATGGGCATGCCGCCCTTCCGCTGCTTGCCGAGAGCAAAAGTGCCTTCATAAAGGCAAAACTCATAAACATGGCAGTTGGCCTCGCTGTTGGCCTTGTATGCTGGGCTCTCTGCTGATTCATTGACAAATTGCCGTAGCCCAGATTCGTGTTATTTTGGTACAGAGGCTGCAGAGAATGCTGCATCCGAAATAAAGAAGGTGTATTTTCCGGAAAATCCTGAAATACACCTTCTTCAAGTATTTTACAATCTCTTTGCTCCGCTACAAATCTCCTGCTATATAGTTTTCGAAAGAACTCCAGACTGTTGCACCTTCATAAAGGCTCTCTGAGGCTTTTGGCACGTGAATCAATCTGTTCTCCGCATTGTTCCTGAACGCAGAAGTACTCTCCAATGCCGGCGGATTTAGAGGATAACAGTATACATTCTCAAGACTTGTACAATTATAGAACGCATTGCTTTTTATTTGGGTTACACTGCTTGGTATTGTAACGGATTTCAAATTGGTACACCCCTGGAATGCACCTGATAAAATTGATGTTACCCCTTCCGGGATTACCAAAGAAGAAATTTGTGTACACTTTGTAAATGCATAACTTGCAATTGATTTCACACCACTTGGAATGGTATACTCTATACCGCTTGCCGTTGATGAACCTGGAGAATATGCCACCAAAACACTATTTGCAATAAGACATCTTCCATCATCACTTGCAAATTTGCCTGAAAATTTCACGTTGAAACACTCTTTGAAAGCCTCCGTAATTGTTGTCACACTTTCAGGAATTTTTATACTTGCCAAATTTGAACACTTGTTAAATGCGCCACTATTTATGGCTGTAACACCTTCAGGTATGACAACAGTGGTCAAATTGGTACATTTATTAAAAAGATTAGCGTCAATAATATTGACTTTACTTGGAATGGTTATTGAATTCAAACCAGAGCAATTTTGAAATGCTGCCGATTCCAAAGTTGTTATACTTTCAGGCAAAATTACAGTTGACAGACTTGTACACTTATTAAATGCCAACATTCCTATCTGTTCACATCCTTCAGATATTTTCACACTTGACAAGTTTGTACAACTATCGAATGCCCCGGCCTGAATATAAGTCACACCCTCAGGAATCTCAATTGAAGCGAGATTAGAACAGCCTTTGAACGCATAAAAACCAATACTGGTTACCATTGAATCAAATACAATTACGCCTTTTCCGTCGGTATAGGTATTGGAAAGTATATTGGCACCAAAAACGTCACTGCTGCTTGGAACAACAACAGAACCATCTACCGATGTATACCAGATTTGGTTTGCAGGTACTTTATCTGCGTCTCCAATAATTGACTCTTCATAACTTGCCCAATTGTCTGCAATCTTGTAATCTGCAACAGAGGCCTCCGGAACATGTATCTCTATATTTTCAGCATTTGAATCAAATACCGCCATGCCAGATGTTGGCGGTGTTACAGGAAGATAATAGACATCAGTCAAATTTGAACATCCTGTAAAGGCATACTCTCCTATAGATTCAACCTCCTCAGGGATGGTTATTGACTTCAAACTTGAACAGCCCGAAAAGGCCCTGTGGCCAATTGTTGCCAATTGCTGGGGGAGAATTATACCGGTCAAACTTGAACAACCGGAGAATGCTTCACCCATAATTGATGTTACCCCGTTGGATATGTCAACCGAAGACAATGCGCTGCAACCATAAAATGCGCCACTGCCTATATGACCGCCGACGCTTGCAGAATTTGAAACAGCCATATCTGCTACGGCGCTCTCCTGGCCATCTTTAAATATGGCATACTGCCTAATTGATTTTTTACCTTCGGGATACTCCATAGAAATCAATGATGTACACATATAAAATGCATCGTTTCCAATAGAAACCACCTCTTCAGGAATTATCACAGTACGAAGGTTGCTGCATCCCTTGAATGCGTTATTTCCCACTGAAGTCACAGCATTGTCAAATTTTATTACTCCCTTTCCGTTGGAATAGTTGTTTGAAACAAATGATGCTCCAAAACCGTCTGTGCTTGACATTTCAACAATATTTCCATCGGATGTAGTGTACCAGATCTCATCTGTAGGCTGTATCTGGGATATGTTCAGAGCAGCCATTGTATTGAGTTGGTTACGTACAACATCATATCTTTGTCGGGTTGATTTTGTAATTTCAGACCCATCTGAGGTTGTGACAGTAATTGTAAATCCATCGGTAAAAGTCACTGGAGGAATCACAAACCAGAATGTGGTTTGGGTATCTTCTGTTTTCCCGAGTTCAACACCACTTGCACCACAATCAACTGTTATGGCTGTTACAGCATCATCTGACATTTCTACAGACGGTACAGATTCATACGCTGCAGTTACAACTGCGTTACCGGCAATCTTTTCATTGTTGTTTCCCTTAAGTTCTATACTTTTAACAGACGCATTACCATACAAATTCAATCTCATATAGCCACAGATATGCCTGAACGACAATTTTCTGTCATCAATACTTGAGGTAACCGCTACCATGCTGTTTGCACCGGTGGCAAAAGAGTTGGGAACATATTTCTGTACCGCGGGAAGTGTTATGTTCAATTTTCCGTCTGCAAATGAATTTGAAGAGGAATAGGGATAAACTGCATAATTTGCACCGAGTGCAGTCTGTTCGTCCACCATAACTGCAGCCGGCTCAAATGATGCACTCGTACTGCCGCTTTGCCCCTTGAATACATACTCCTGATTGAATGTTGACGAGAACAGGGAGATGTTGTCGCCATTCTCCCAATACTGTTTTAGATTTGCGTCTACATATGTCTTTGTATCAACATCACCAAAGTTTGCGTAATAAACAATATTCGGGTCAATATCCGGCAATTGTATCTGACTCTCCTCCTTTGCACATCCGAACAAAAGAAGGGTTATAAAAAATATAAGGTTTATGTGCTTCATATTTCAAAAAAAGAGTTTATACAATTATTACCACTCCTTAAAACCACCATCTTGAATATCCTCATAAAAATCCGAAACCGGTGATTGTGCGAATCCCTTTTCAACAACAATTTCAATTACCTCCACCGAAGGTTTTTCATACAAAAATTCTGTTTTATCCATAGATATTAAATTAATAATGTTATCAACTTCTTCAGATATTATCTCCTGGTTAGAGATTAAAATATCAAGCAAAGGTACTAAAAATTACAAAAACTCTTCAAATATGTATCATGGGCCGACAAAAAAAACTGACCTTTTGGGTCAGTTTCTTTATAATTTGGTTATCTGTCGGGAAGCGTACCGTACAGACACTTTATTGGAATGAGGACTATCCGTTCATCGAGATAAGGAACTCTTCATTGTTTACGGTCTTTTCAAGACGTGATTTCATGAACTCCATTGCCTCAACACTCGTCATGTCTGAAAGATGGTTGCGCAAAATCCAGATACGGTTCACATCCTCCGCCCTGTACAAAAGGTCGTCTCTACGTGTAGAACTCAAAGTAACATCCACTGCCGGGAAGAGACGTTTGTTGGCAAGTTTTCTGTCGAGTTGAAGTTCCATGTTGCCTGTACCCTTGAACTCCTCAAAGATGACCTCATCCATTTTGGAACCGGTATCGGTAAGGGCTGTTGCAAGAATTGTAAGTGAACCACCGTTCTCCACATTACGTGCCGCTCCAAAGAAACGTTTTGGCTTATGCAAGGCATTAGCATCAACACCGCCGCTCAACACTTTACCTGATGCCGGCTGTACAGTATTGAAGGCACGTGCAAGACGGGTAATTGAATCAAGAAGAATAACCACATCGTGGCCACATTCTACAAGACGCTTTGCCTTTTCCAGAACAATATTTGCAACCTTTACATGGCGTTCAGCAGGCTCATCAAATGTAGAGGCAATAACCTCGGCCTTGACGCTGCGGGCCATATCTGTAACCTCCTCAGGGCGCTCATCTATCAAAAGTACAATCATGTATACTTCCGGATGGTTGTCGGCAATTGCGTTGGCAATCTCCTTCAGAAGCATGGTCTTACCGGTTTTTGGCTGCGCCACAATAAGTCCTCGCTGACCTTTTCCAATAGGAGTGAACATGTCAACTATCCTGCATGAAAGATTGTTGTGCCCTTTTGAAGTGATATCAAATTTCTCATCCGGAAATAGAGGTGTAAGGAAATCAAAAGGTACCCTGTCCCTGATATACTCCGGACTTCTGCCGTTGATCTGGTTAACTTTAACGAGCGGGAAATATTTGTCGCCCTCACGTGGAGGCCTTATCTCTCCAAACAGAGTATCACCTGTCTTGAGGCCAAACAACTTTATCTGCGATTGTGATACATATATGTCATCCGGTGAGTTAAGGTAGTTGTAATCTGATGAACGGAGGAATCCATATCCGTCGGGCATAATTTCAAGAACACCACTCGCCTCCACAATTCCTTCGAACTCCAATTTTGGTGCCTGGTGCTTCTTCTCCCCTTTCTGGTGCTTTTCATCAGGCTCTGCCTGCTCCTGTTGGCCACTTTCTCCCTCTGCAACAGGCACATCCGGCAACTCATTTTGCTGGGCACTCTGCATTTGCTCACTCTCGGGCTGCTCCGCGGTCACTTTTGCAGGTTCCTCACTGCTTTGGGATGCCTCCTGAACCTTTTCTGAAGCAGATTTTCTTCCTCTTTTCTTTTTGTTTTTCTGTGATTGCTGCTGATGTTGCGGGCCTGACTGCTGCTGAATTTGCTGCTCTGCCCCCGCCTGAACATCGGTAACACCAGTATCTTTGGCTACATCTTCTGCATTTACCGCATCCTGAGGATTTGCCTGCTCCCTTTTTGGAGCGGCATCTGCCTCTGGGGCAACATTTTCATTTCTCTTGTCATTCTGCTTTTTGGCAGGTCTGCCCCTCTTTGACTGGCTCTTCTTGCCCTCTTCTTCAGAAGCCCTGGCCTCTGCCTTCACACTCTCTGTCACACTCTTTGCCTGTTCGCTTTCAGGAGCCTTCTGCTCCATTTCAGGCATACTTTTCAACTCGGCAGATTTTGCCTCAGCCACCTTCTCAACTTTACGTTGCTGCTGAATTCTGGCCCTTGGCTTTCTCATTGGACGTCCAACACCTTGAATAGCCTGCTCATCCAGAATTTTGTACACCAAATCCTCTTTAGTGTAAGATTTCACTTTAGGAATACTGAGGGTTTCAGCGATAGCATAAAGTTCTTCCAAACTTTTATTGCTCAATTCAATAATATCGTACATTAGAATATTTATGGAGATATTTAAAAAAAGAACCGCTCTTCAAGAACCCGAAGAGCGGAACAAAGGTATAATTAACTATTGAATAAACAAAATAAAATCAGGTTTGTTCAAAAGAAAATTATTTCACAGCAATAACATCAATCTCTACTCTGGCTGCTTTTGGAAGTGCGGCAACCTGATATGCCACCCTTGCAGGATATGGCTCTGAGAAGTACATTGCATAAACCTCATTCAAAGTTGCAAAATCGCCCATATCAGCCAAATAAACTGTAGTCTTTACAACATCTTTGAAAGAGTAGCCGGCCTCTTCAAGAATGTAACCCAAGTTCTTGAATACCTGATGCAACTGCTCCTTTACGCCACCAGGTACAAACTCACCTGTATTTGCATCAATAGGAAGTTGGCCCGAAACGTAAATTGTACCATTTGCTACAACAGCCTGGCTGTAAGTTCCAACAGCCTTTGGAGCCAAAGGGCTCGAAATTATTCTTTTCTCCATAATCTTGTATTTTAAATATTTTCTATATCATTTTCCCGACAAATCATGCCGGCTCAATAATCAGGTCACTAACGGTCCCAGTAACTTGCATTCTTCTTGTACTGGAGCAGATCGGCCAATGCGGAGGCCTTGGCATTGATTCTGAAACTCCAACTCTCCCACTGTCCGTTTGGAATCCATGAAATGGAAATTGTAAAACAGTGCAAATCAAAAGTACCGCTCAACTGGGTGGTGGTCATCTTCATTTTGGTAAGGTCAAAACCTGTGTTGAGGTTAAAGTTGAGTTGCTTTGTCAACCTCAACTGTGCAGAGACACCAAGCGTCATATTATGGTTATGCTTTGTCATAAGACGCTCATTAGCATATTGGTACTGCCTGTTGTACGAATAACTGAAATTCATATTTACAGACCATGGCACCTCCGGTGCAAGATAATATACCCATCCTCCAGGAATATACTCACCTGTAACAGGATGGAAGTAGATCCTCTGGTACATGTCATTCTTGCCCATACGCGCGGCACCCTCCATGCTTGCAGGGTCATAATCTGCACCTAACCTGCTCTTTCCTTCACCCGAGAACTGATATGAGGTTGAGAAACTTGCATTGGTAAGGCGGGCCAGTTTGAATCCACCCTCCTGCACAATATTGAAAGTCTTTATCCTGTTTCCGTATTGGTTGACAGCGTAAGGGTCCAATGTTGCATTTGCAGAGATTCCCATCTTTCCAAATATGGTTGTAGAGAGATTGACGCTTATGTTTGACAATTTCATTGAATCCGCAAGGAAGTTGTACGAACCTCCTATTGACAACTGGTCAATTAGTTTTACCTTCTTGACACCGGTACCTGTGGTATCCTTCTTGTCCCTTATCTTTGCCTCAAAGTTATTTCCCAGCGAGAAGTTCATGCTTGCAGATTTTCCCCTGCCCGGAGCAGAGTACATCTGGCCCTCGTATCTGTTGTAATCAACGACATGCTGAATACCGTTGGCATCCACATAACTCATTGAAGTGTACCCGTTGGCAGCAGTTCCCATCTCAGGTCTTGCACTGAAACTCAAGGATGGTGTAACCATATGGCGTATGGCCTCTATCCTCTTGCCCTTTCCGAACATGAACATACCGTACAGACGTGTATCAAGAGAGACTCCAAAAGAGAAGTTCTGGGTAATTCCGAAAGTGCTGAATGGATCAGAATAGACGTTTTCAAGTTTTTGTGTCTCCTGGTTGAATACCTTCTCCATATCTGAGAAATACCAGTTCATGCCATAACTTACCGATGGCGAACCGTTGATGAACTTGAAGAGCCTGAATGTAGGCAGACCTATACTGAAGTTGTGCCTCATTCCATTCTTCATTTTCTTGAAGAAATCGGGTTTGTCCACATCGCTTGCCTTGAAATTGATCTTGTTGTCAAAAGTGGTGCTGTAGTTGAATGCAAATGACTCGTACCATTTCTCCGGACCGCTCCTCTCCTTGCGTCTGAACGGATAAATCCTGTTTACCGTAAATGTAAGGTTAGGGAATGTTATTGCATATGAACTGTCCCTTGAACTCTGGCTATGGAGGGCATTTACACTCAAACTGAATGGAGATCCTGCCCAGGTCTTGCCATATGAAATGGATGACGAAATCTGGTTCTGCAAGGCCTCATTTATTGACTGCGAGTTATATTTGTTGTTCGACGGGCTCGAGAAATTCACCGAAGCCCTGAATGTTGTACCGGGACGCGCTTTCGAGTCCTGCGCATGGCTCCACTGGACTGAAAAGTTTGAGGTCTCAAAATAGTCTGGAGAGCCCTTCTCTCCTGTTTTGTCCTTGGAGTAGTTCAATGCAAAATTACCGTTGAACTTATATCTTTTGCTGTAACGTGAGTTGAGTTGCATACCCCACGATCCCTTTGAATAGATATCTCCCGTAGCGGAGAGGTCAAGATGCTCACCAAATACAAAGTAGTATCCCAATCCCCTGAGGAAGAATCCGCGGGCATTCTCCTCACCGTATGTAGGCATAAGCAATCCGCTGCTGCGTCCGCTCAACTGGGGAACAAAACCGAATGGAATGGCCAGAGGCGTAGGCACATCCTCAATCACTGCAAAAGCAGGTCCGAATACAGTTCTCTTCTTGCCATTGTCATTTACCACCTTTGCTGCTGTCATTTTCAAATAGAAGTGCGGATGTTCATGATCACAAGTGGTATATTTGCCTTTGGAAATGTTTATGGAGTTGTCGGGCATTTTCTTCAGATACTGTCCGTGGAGATAGCCTTCACCCTCCTGGGTAATCATGTTTTTTATCTTTGCCTTCTCCGTATCAAAATTATAGTATACACTCTCCATCTCATAGGTACTCTGCCCCTGCGTCATCACAGGCCGGCCTATAATCTGGCCAGTAGTATCGGGCATACCTTTTGCAAATACAGTATTGGACTCAACGTCAAATGCCATGTATTCGGCCTTTATCTCAAGATTGTTGTATTTTACGGATACATCGCCATAGAAGTATATCATCTTCCTGCCTGTTGAGAAATCCTCAACTATGGAGTCCCTGGCCGTTGAAAAGATGGGAGCATCTATGCTGGCCTTGTTCTCTACTGTATCGGCAGCAGCCAGAGAATCGGCTACCGCGGCACTGTCTGCCCTTGCTCCGGCAAAAGCCACTGAATCCGAAAGTTTCAGCAAGGTATCAGGAGCCGCAGCACCACGTTGGGCCACTGTATCCTCCGCAGACAACATCAGGGCAGATGTTTCTATCTGTAAAAGGCCGTCTGCCCGCTTGCCCGGAACAGGTCCTGCCTGCAGTGTATCAAATACAAGCAGCGCAAGCAGTGCGGTCACCATTATATGCAATGTTTTGTTTACAGACATTAAAAGAATAGGCTTTTAAACTAAATTTTATTATTTTTGCAAACTGCAAAGTTAAATATTTTTTGCAACTTATATGCCAATTAACACCAATAAATATAGAACTTGTCTCCTTTTGCTGCTTTTGGCCATTGGCCTGCACACTGTTGCATACGCCCAAAACAACTATGCCACACGCATAAAATGCGTTGTAATTGACCCCGGGCACGGAGGTCATGACCCGGGAACCGTAAGTACAGGAGCAAAATATAAGGAGAAGGATATTGTGCTCTCTGTAGGATTGAAACTTGGCAGCATGATCAAGAGCAGATATCCGCACATCAAAATCATCTATACCAGGAGCAGCGACAAATTTGTTCCCCTTGCAGAGAGATCAGACATTGCCAACCGCAACAATGCGGACCTGTTCATCTCCATTCACGTAAATGCCACAAAATCCACCGGAGTAAGCGGAACCGAGACCTTTGTTATGGGTATGCACAAGAGTGAATCCAATTTTGAATTGTGTAAGGCAGAGAACTCGGTAATTGCACTTGAGGACAACTACGAAACAAAATATGAGGGCTTCAACCCCAACTCGCCCGAATCTTACATCATATTTTCCCTTCTGCAGAACACGCACCTTGAACAGAGCATAAAACTTGCCGAAATAGTACAGAACAACTTCAAAAAGGGGCCGATATATAGCAACAGGGGCGTAAAGCAGGGTGGACTTATTGTCCTGTGGCGCAGCACCATGCCGGCAATCCTTACAGAAATAGGATTTCTCTCCAACTCCAAGGACAGGGCTGCCATGATTACAAAAGATGGACAGACCGCCATAGCGAAAAGGCTCTTCAACGCATTTTGCCAATACAAGGACCTGTATGAGGGGAATACTGCAGATAACCCCGAACCCGCCACCACAACAGTCAAGCCTGCTGAGCCTGCAAACAAGCCGGCCGCAGGAAAGCCTGCCACAGGGAAGCCTTCTGCCGGAAAGTCTGCTTCAGGCAATCCGTCGGCAACAAAAAATGAGTCTGCAGATGCCAATGCCCAGGAGTACTACAGCATACAGATATTCTCTGTAGGAAAGGTTCTTGCCAAGAATTCTCCCGAATTCAAGGGCAGAAAAGATGTATCATATATAAAGGCATCGGGCATGTACAAATACATGGTTGGCAAATACTCTACCAGAGAGAAAGCAGCCCTCAGTCTGCCTTCTGTAAGAAAGGCATTTCCAGGCGCTTTCATAGTTCATATAAAGGAGAAGCAAATAGTAAAATAGAATCAAAAAGTTGCAAATCTGAAGCAGGAGGCGTAAGTTTGCACAATAATTACCTAATGTACAGAGAAGAATGAAACAGATGAAACTGACAAAGACACAAGGAATAGGAATATTTGTAATCGTTACTCTTATAGGACTTTTCGTTGCAATCAATTTCCTTAGAGGACAGGACATTTTCAACCGTCAGACAAAATATTTTGCCATATTTGACAGTGTCGAAGGAGTCGAATCCACAGGTCCGGTATACATCAGAGGTTTGAAAGTGGGTATGATTCAGGATATTACCTACGATGCCGCAAGGGATCATTTTGTGGTGAAATTTGCCGTAAAATCAGACTATGCCGTTCCTGCAAATTCAACAGCCGAACTCTACAGTTCAGACCTTCTCGGCGGCAAAGCCATAAAGTTGAATCTTGGGACCGGCAACATCCATGCCAGCGAAAATGACACTCTCAAGAGTTGTGTTGCCCCCGACATGCTTGCATCCCTCACTGGAGAGATAGGGCCTTTGGCAGAAAAACTCTCACTTGTGATGGAGAATCTCAATGCCACACTTGAAGGCATAAATGACATCCTTGATACAACCGGCCGCCAGAACATATCAGAGGCTTTGGCCAACCTGAACAGGACACTTGACAATGCAAAGGGAGTAACCGGCAATCTTAATGCGCTCTCACCCGAAATAAAATCAATAGTTGAAAACTTCAACAAACTTTCAATTGCACTTGAGGCCAGCAGCGGCAACATAAGTTCATCTTTGGAAAACCTCGACAAACTTTCCGGAGAGTTGTCACAGGCAGATATCAAGGCTACAATAGAGAGCATGAAGGCACTTGTTGACAAACTGCAGGACCCCGACGGTTCAATTGGCAAACTGCTCTCCACAGATGCCATCCACAACTCCGTTGATTCACTGGTAAACAATTTGAATACATTTATTGAAAAGATGACAGAAAATCCTAAAAAATTCATAAAGATTTCCGTTTTTTAAAATTTCATAAAGAAACCGCACCAGAGGATATTCTGGGCAGGATTTTGCAAAAAATGGAATTTCATCAGTCGCTTCAGAGACCTTGAAATTCCATTTTTCTATATGATAGATTATTAGGCAGTTAGGTATTAAAATGTTAATTTTCAAGGTGTTATATTTTATTAAATTTTTTCATATTGATTTATAATACGTTATAGTCTTTTTGAAAAATACAATAGAGCCGGCATTTTTTTTTTCAAAACTTTTCCTCCACTTTTGTAGTGCAATTAACCCCAAAATCTATAAAAAACAATGAGCGAACCAAAACACATACAAGTATGGAATAACTGCCTTTCCATCATAAAGGATGTTATTCCAGAAAGTCAGTTCAGGACTTGGTTTAAGCCCATTAATGCCGTTTCCCTTGAGGGAAATGTCTTTACACTGGAGGTTCCGTCGGAGTTTTTTAGGGAGTACTTGGATGAGCACTTCATAGATTTTATCAGCAAGGCATTGACCAGAGAATTGGGAGTGAACGCAAAACTCATCTACAAGGTGACTCATGCCCAGGATGTGAGCGTAACCTACCCCCAGCAGCACAATCCGGAACTCAAGAACAAAAGCGTTCCATTTCCGCAAAGGGCAGGTACCATCATCAACCCCTTCATTATCCCTGGTCTTGAGCAGTTGAACATTGACCCGCAACTCAACCCCAACTACACCTTCGCCAACTTCATTGAGGGCGAGTGCAACAGGTTGGGAAGGACAGCCGGCCTTTCAATTGCAAACAACCCCGGAAAGAATGCATTCAATCCGCTCTTCATTTATGGTGGACCAGGATTGGGAAAGACCCATCTTGCACAGGCCATTGGTATTGAGATCAAGCAGAAGTTTCCCGACAAGACTGTCCTTTATGTAAGCGCCAACAGATTCAAGACGCAATACATGGACGCTGCAAACGTACAGAACAAGATTACAGATTTTCTTCACTTCTACCAGTTGATAGATGTGCTGATCATTGACGATGTGCATGAGTTTGCAGACAAACCGGGAACACAGAATGCCTTTTTCCATATATTCAATCACCTGCATCAGGCAGGCAAACAGTTGATTCTTACATCAGACAAGGCCCCTGTAGACCTTCAGGGACTTGAACAGAGACTTCTGTCACGCTTCAAATGGGGTCTCTCTGCAGAGTTGACTGTTCCGTCGTTTGAAACCAGGGTTAACATTCTCAAGGCAAAGAGTTTCAGAGATGGAATAGAGTTGCCTGAAGAGATAATAAACTTCCTGGCATCAAAGATTGTCGGGAATATAAGGGAGATTGAGGGCACTCTTGTATCATTGTTGGCACATGCCACTCTGAACAGGGAAAAGATTACGCTTGGCCTTGCATCAAGATTGATTGAGAAGATTGTTGCCGTAAGCAATGTTGAAATATCTCTTGAAAAGATACAGTCTACAGTGTGTGAGTATTTCAATATCACAAGGGAGTCGCTCGTATCCAAGACAAGAAAGAGGGAGATTTCCCAGGCAAGGCAGATTGCCATGTACCTTGGAAGAAACCTCACAAAAAAATCGCTTGCCTCAATAGGCAATGAGATTGGAGGCAGAGACCATGCAACAGTGCTTCATGCATGCAACACAGTTTCTGACCTTATTGAAACCGACAGGAATTTCAGACAATACGTGTCTGACATAGAACGCAGGCTCAAACCGCAACAATAACCCCCTTATTGGAGGTTATTGCTGTTTTTACACCTCACCTTCGCCAAATCACACTGCCATTATTCGTTTTTTCAAGTGTTTTTATATAAATTTGTAGAAAATGAATTTGTATAAAACGTTTTATCATGACAACTGAAAGAATTCTTGAAATTTTCAAGGAAATCCTCACTATTCCCAGAGAGAGCGGACATGAGGAGTTGATTATAGCATACCTTCAAAACTGGGCAAAAGAGCATAATCTTGAGTGCAAAATCGACGAGGCCGGTAATGTTCTTATTATAAAGGAGGCATCTGCCGGATATGAAAATGCCCCTACTGTAGTTCTGCAGAGCCACTCTGATATGGTTTGTGAGAAAAACGCGGGAGTACAGCACGATTTTGCAAAAGATCCTATCATTGCCGTTGAAGAGAACGGATGGCTCATAGCCAAAGATACGACACTGGGGGCTGATTGTGGAATTGGCATTGCCGCACAATTGGCTGCTTTGGAGGATGAGAACCTTGCCCATGGCAGAATTGAGGCTCTCTTCACAACCTCAGAGGAGACTGGATTGACAGGAGCCAAATCACTCAAACCGGGATTCATTACAGGCAATCTGCTCATCAACCTCGATTCAGAAGATGAGGGAGAACTCTTTATTGGATGCGCCGGCGGTGTTGACACCACAGCAGAGTTCAAATATATGACCGTCCCTGCTACAGATGAGTTCATCAAGTGTGAATTCAAATTCTTTGGCGGACAGGGAGGCCACAGCGGCGACGATATTGACAAACACAGGGCCAATGCAGTAAAGATTTTGTCGAGATTCCTATATAGGGTATACTACAAGCACAATGTTGAATTGTATGAGATTGATGGAGGAAACAAGAGAAATGCAATTGCCCGCGAGGCTTATGCCGTTATAGGTTTCCAGAAGAGGGACAAGAACTCCATCATGAGGATTTTCAACAACCTGCTTGCCGAAATCAAGGAGGAGTACAGATACAGCGACAAGGATATAGACGGCGCAGCAGGCGAAGTTGGAATACTTGATGTCAAGAGCGGCAAAATGCTGGGTACCCCTAAAAAGGCAATTGACCCTACCACTGCAGCATCACTTGTCTACTCGCTCTATTGCGCCCCTCATGGAGTGCTTGCAATGAGCCAGGAGATTCCGGGGCTTGTAGAGACATCAACTAACCTTGCATCTGTAAAGATGATGCCTAAAAATATAATCAGGGTAGGCACAAGCCAGAGAAGTTCTGCAAACAGTTGCCGTTTCTCGGCCGCAGAGCAGGTTGAGGCATGCTTTGCATTGGCAGGTGCGGTTGTAAAACACAATGACGAGTATCCGGGATGGCAGCCAAGACTTGATTCACCACTGCTTGAGGTCTCAAAAGCCGCATACAAGAGACTCTTCAACGTTGATCCCGTTGTAAGGGCTATCCATGCAGGTCTTGAGTGCGGTCTTTTCCTTGATATCTATCCAGACCTTGACATGATCTCCTTCGGTCCTACCCTAAGGGGTGTACATGCACCTGGAGAGCGTCTTGAACTTGCTTCACTTGACAAATTCAGAAAACTTCTTGAAGAGATTCTTATTAACCTTAAATAATTGGACTTGACTATGAGTATAATTGTTGCCCCATCCATGTTGTCGGCAGATTTCGGCAACCTGGACAAAGATGTGGAGATGGTAAACCAGTCTGAAGCAGGATGGTTCCACCTTGATATTATGGACGGCGTCTTTGTTCCTAATATCTCATATGGTTTTCCGGTTGTAAAGGCAATCTCAAAAAAGGCCAAAAAACCTATGGATGCCCACCTGATGATTGTTGATCCCGACAGATACCTCTCACAGTTCAAGGATTTGGGAGTGGAGTGGTTAAGCGTGCATTATGAGGCATGCACCCATCTTCACAGGACCATCCAGGCAATACACAACCTTGGAATGAAGGCTGGAGTTGCACTCAATCCGCACACTCCTGTATCGCTGCTTGAAGATATTTTATGCGACCTTGATTTCGTATGTCTCATGTCAGTAAATCCAGGATTCGGCGGACAATCGTTCATCAACCGTTCAGTTGAAAAAATCAAGGCTCTGAAGGCAATGATTGTGAAGAACAACTACAAATGTCTCATTGAGGTTGACGGCGGTGTAACCACAAAAAATGCAGCAATGCTTGCAGAGGCCGGAGCCGACGTGCTGGTTGCAGGAAGTGCTGTTTTTGGTGCCGCAGACCCAATGGAGGCAGTCAAACTCATCAAGGGCTGATTTCTGCACAGTTGCACACTCACCAAACGGAGAGAACAGCCAGCCGGTCCAATAACCGGCAATGAGTGGCAGAAGAGTCCTCTTATAATGGAACATATCCCCGTCAGAGTATTCTGGCGGGGATATTTATGTATATAAACACATCTTTAACCGGTCTCTACCTTCTGATAATCACGATTTATCTCTACATAAACAAGAATCAAATGATATATCTTACCTCCTGAAATGCATAGTTGCTGCGCGTGCCGTCTCTGCGCTCAAGGAGAAGACATCCGTATCTGTCGGGACCTATAATTCTGGCCTCAAAACATTTGCCCTCACTCATGCCCTCTGCTCTTCCCGACAAATCCATAAATTTATGATACCCCTCTTTACGGTACATGGCATTGAGATAGGCTCCCCTTATGTACTCTTCTTCGCCCTCGCAAAGCAGGGCATAGAGCCGGGTAATCTCTTCAAGAAGGGCCTGCAGTTCCTCCTTGCGGTCAAACTCTTCAAGATCTGCATAGTCTCCCGGCAAAAGTGAATTTGACTCAAGGAGCAGCGAAGTTGGATTTGGAGCATCCGAATCAAAACGGGTCTGGTTTACATTTATTCCTATGCCTACTATACTTGCTGACAAATTGGCACCCGAGATGGCATTTTCTATAAGGATACCACAAATTTTCCTGTCGCCGCAATAAATATCATTAGGCCATTTGATCTTGGCCACCAACCCTCTATTTTTCAAATAATTGACTATTGCCAATGCGACAGTCTGTGAGATAAGGAACTGATCCTGGGCCAAAAGGAAATCGGGTTTGAAAAGTATGGTAAACATGAGGTTTCTACTCTTTGCACTTTCCCACACATTGCCTCTTTGGCCTCTTCCAGATGTCTGAAAATCAGCAACCCAAACACTTCCCTCCTCTGCGGAATGCATCTCCCGTTGTGCCTGCATATTGGTCGAATCTATGGTAGTATACCATTTTATGTCAAGTTTTTTGTACATCTGATGAATTGGCTAAAAATTTGCAGTATATTTGTAGGTTAATTGGTGACAAATGCTTTGTCGCTACAAAAATAGAGATTCTTAATAACTTTTAACAAATTATATCATAGTGGCTACAAAAAAAGAGAGTGCGGTTGTAAAGGAAACGGCTGCCAAAAGCACAGAAAAGAGGGTTTCAACCCGCAAAAAAGCGGTAAAGGATGTTGCCCCACAGGAGGAGAATACAATTAAGATCATTGATACTGACGCATTTGAGGTAAGGACAATTGTAGAGGCAATGCTTGACAAAAAGGCCAAGAATGTATGCTCTTTGGACCTCAGGGAGATTGGCACAAGCATCTGTGACTATTTTGTAATTTGCAATGCAGATTCTACACCTAACGTAATTGCCATTGCCGACAATGTTGAGGAGGAGATGATTGTAAAATGCAACAGGAAAGTGATGAGAATGCAAGGTAAGGAGAATGCCTTCTGGATTATACTTGACTTCTCAAACATTGTTGTACATATTTTCCAGACAGAATACAGGGAGTTCTACAGATTGGAGGATCTGTGGGCAGATGCAAAAATCACAAAATACGACGAAGAAGAGTAAGAGTTTCAGAGATTCATTATGCAGACACAGAACGAGAACAAGAAAAACCCAAATCCGAAAGTAAAACCGCCAAAGTTCAATGTAATGTGGATTTACCTTCCTTTGTTGGGGTTGATTGCCTATATGTACTTTGTGGGGTATCAGGGTGGGGACCCTGTAAAGACCGAGTGGTACAAGGTTAAGGAGGAGATGATTCCACAGGGAGACGTAGAGAAGGTCAAGTTCATCACTAACGCCAACAAGGCAGAAGTAACAATCAAAAAAGATAGTCTTGGCAAATACAAGAATCTCTTTGGAGGAAGGGAACCGAAATATTCACCCCACTTCTATTTTATAGTTTCAAGCAACTTTGATTCTGAGACCCAGTTGGAGGAGGCAAGGGCACTTCTGCCGCAGGAGAAGAGATTTGAGATAGAGACAGAGGAGAAGACCAACTATTTCAGAATTATTGACTGGCTTATATTTCCGTTGCTGATTTTTGGTCTCTGGTTCTTTATGATAAGAAGAATGTCCAAAGGCATGGGCGGTGGAGCCGGTGGCGGCGGAATCTTCAATGTTGGCAAATCACAGGCAAAACTCTTTGACAAGGACAACAATTCCAAAGTTACATTCAAGGATGTAGCCGGTCTTGAAGAGGCCAAGGTTGAGGTTATGGAGATTGTGGATTTCCTTAAAAATCCTAAAAAATATACTACTCTTGGAGGTAAAATTCCAAAGGGAGCCCTTCTTGTAGGCCCTCCGGGCACAGGCAAGACATTGTTGGCTAAAGCAGTGGCAGGTGAAGCAGATGTACCTTTCTTCTCAATTTCAGGTTCAGATTTTGTTGAGATGTTTGTAGGTGTCGGCGCATCGAGGGTAAGGGATCTGTTCAAGCAGGCCAAAGAGAAGGCCCCATGCATCGTTTTCATAGATGAGATTGATGCTGTTGGTAGAGCCCGCAGCAAGAATGGCGGATTCTCTTCAAATGACGAGAGGGAGAATACCCTTAACCAACTGCTTACCGAAATGGACGGTTTTGGAACAAACTCCGGAGTGATCATTCTGGCCGCAACCAACAGGGCAGACATACTTGACAAGGCCCTTATGCGTGCCGGCAGGTTTGACCGTCAGATTCATGTTGATCTTCCGGAACTTAAGGAGCGCGAGGAGATTTTTGAGGTACACCTTAAAAAATTGAAACTTGACAAGAACCTCGACAAGTCATTCCTGTCAAAACAGACTCCAGGATTCTCCGGAGCGGATATTGCCAATGTCTGCAACGAGGCCGCCCTTATTGCGGCAAGAAAGAACAAGGAGTATGTTGAAAAGCAGGATTTCCTTGACGCGATAGACAGGATTGTAGGCGGACTTGAGAAGCGCAGCAAGATAATCACGCCACAGGAGAAGAAAACCATTGCCTACCACGAGGCTGGACATGCCACCGTAAGTTGGCTGCTGCCGAATGCCAATCCGCTCCTTAAAGTGACTATCATACCAAGAGGCAGGGCTTTGGGTGCAGCATGGTATCTTCCTGAAGAGAGGCAGATTACAACTACCGAGCAGATGATGGATGAAATGGCTGCCACTATGGGTGGACGTGCCGCTGAAGAGATCATTAACGGAAGGATCTCGACAGGAGCGTTGTCGGACCTTGAAAAGATTACCAAACAGGCCTACGCTATGGTAAGTTACTTTGGAATGAGCGAGAAGGTGGGTCATATCTCTTTCTACGACTCACAGGATTCGGGCTACAATTTCAGCAAGCCATATAGCGAAAAGACAGCGGAACTCATTGATGCAGAGGTCAAAATCTTGATTGACAAGGCCCACAAACAGGCAATTGAGGTACTTGAGTCAAATATGGATGGATTTACCCAACTTGCAGAACTGCTGCTCTCAAGGGAGGTTATATTCTCTGAGGACATGGAGAGGATATTTGGCCCACGCCCCAAAAAGGATGGAGAGGATAATTTGAAGCAGGAACCTGCACAATCCGTTGATGAGCCTGTTGACACAACGGGGCAGAATATGGAACCCCTGGAGAGTTGACACTCCAAAAACCTAAACTGAACAGTCATGAAAAACTTTCTGATCCGCACTGCAAGCGGAGTTATTTTTGGAATTATTATGATTGTGTGTTTCCTATGGAACACACAATCATATTCTACTATAATGATAGTGATTATTGCAGCAATGATGAATGAATTCCTGAATATAAGTATCGGCAAAAAATATCCTGTACAGAAGGGAATGGCCGTTTTAGCAGGAATATCCTTCTTTATATTGTTGCTTGTCTCAATAAAATATGGAATATCCCCTGCCATTCTGCTCTTTTCCTTGATTCCTGTAATGGCAATCTATATAGCCAACCTCTATACCGGTGAGTTCAATATTCATAAAAGGGAAGTTGGTAAAGATGGAGTTGAGATGCGTGTGAACAATGGATATGAATTCATCCCTTTTGCTGTGACTGCCATACTCTATATTGCTGTTCCTATGAGTCTCTGCAACTTCATTGTTCTGGAGGGTGCTGCCGGAGAATCAGCCACACTTGATGCCCCTTTAACCTATTCAGGCAAAATTCTGCTTGGCATGCTGGTACTTTTATGGGCCAATGATGTGGGAGCATATTGTCTGGGTACAGCCATCGGACAAAAATATGGCAGCAAACTCTTCCCGTCAATCTCACCAAAAAAATCGTGGGTAGGCTTCTGGGGCGGCCTTGCATGCACTGTTTTGGCAGCATTGGCAATCAGAAATATACTTTTTGAGCAAATTAGTATAATAGGGACTATTGGACTTGCAATAATTATTTGTATCTTTGGCGTTTGGGGAGACTTGATAGAGTCACAGTTCAAGCGCAATTTTGGTGTTAAGGACTCCGGACGCATAATGCCGGGACATGGGGGTATGCTTGACAGGTTTGACGGTGCACTCATGGCCTTTCCCGCCGCTGTTATTTACTTGTACTTTTTTATACTAAACTAATACCTGCTACAGACAAATGAGAATTCATAAAGAAGGATACGGCATCATAAGGAACACTTTTCTTATTGTAGCCGCAATTGTTTTATGTATCATTCTACTCTTCGGATGGGGAATAGGCTCACAGATTGCCACCGGCATTGGAGTCATCTTCTTCCTTTTCATTGTAAGATTCTTCAGAGTTCCCAAAAGGGTATCTGTAATGGACAAGGATCTTGTCATGGCCGCAGCCGACGGCAAGATTGTAATTGTACAGGAGGTAGAGGAGAAGGAGTTCATAAAGGGCAGGTGCATTCAAGTCTCAATCTTTATGAGTGTGTTCAATGTGCATGTGAATTACTACCCTGTAGGAGGCAAGGTCCTCTACAGCAAGCATCACCATGGCAAATACCTCGTGGCATTCCATCCGAAAGCCTCTGAGAAGAATGAGCGCACAAGCATCGCTGTGGAGACAGAAAACGGTAAAAAGGTATTCTTCAGACAGATAGCCGGATACATAGCAAGAAGGATTGTATGTTATGCGGAGCCAGGTAACCGCGCCGAGCAGTGCAGTCAGGTGGGTTTCATCAAATTTGGCTCACGCGTTGACCTGTTCCTTCCTCTTGACTCAGAAATTAAGGTTAAGGTTGGAGAGAAAGTCAGGGCTTGCGAGACAATAATCGCCAAACTGTCAGACCAATAAGAGAGAGGCCAAACAGAGCATACAGCAGAGACATCAAACGGGTAGGATACTCAATGGAGCACTTTTCCACAGGGGTTTCCAACCCGTTTTCCTTTATATACTCAGCAAAGGCCAACCACTCCTGACACGGGAGGATTGCCTCTTCCAGATTTTCTATAACCCGGCCACTGCTATCCTTGGGCTCCACAGACAAGATTCCGAACGATGAGGAGCGCAACATCCCCATAAGTTTTGCCGTATAAAGCCCCGTAACAACCTGATATAGGGAATCCTTTACCACCGGTTCCCCATTTGCCTCCACTTGTATTACCCTCATGAATGGCGGACGGCTCCTGTCATATCTGAATTTGAGTCCCTCAAAAAAGAGACGTGCATCCTCCATGCCCCATGCCACAGTTGCGTTGAGTTCACATATATCATACAGTTCACGACCATAGAGCCAGGCAACAACCAGCGGATAACCCGGTGCACCACTATCTGAAATTCCCAGGGAAAGCACATTATATACATCTTCGACCGTTACAGCACCTATCCCAAGCGAACTTCTTACAATACCATACGGCACAATTGAAATTGGATTCTTTGCACTCCCTGCCAAAAGTTTTTCGGTCTTTTTCACATAACTGCGCGCAATGTGTGAGGCCAACGGGAGATTGCCGTCGGGAGTGATATTGAGATCAAAACCGGTCCCGATATGGGCAATTGTATCATCAATGCCAAGGCCACATGACAAGATGAAATGGTTGTTGACATCCCTCCGGCACCTCTCAATCCATTTTAGGATTGCAGAGTCCTGGGGAATCGTCTTAACAACAGGAATCAGAGTGTAGGAGTATGAGCCGTCGGGAGCAAGTTGAATCTTTCCAAGGTATCTGCCCATGGCACCGGCAGATGCCACAATTGTGCCGTTTATGATTACCGGTGTATGGAGAGTGTCATGGTCATGTCCGCTTATGACCACATCTATGCCGTCAACTTCCGATGCGAGAAGACCATCCTCTGTTTTGCGCCGCAAGGGAGCATTGGACGGCTCTGACCAATCCGGCTTTTTGCCTTTTGCCCACATTGAACCGCCATGTGAGAGACAGATGATACACTCTGCCCCAGCCTCCTTCAGACTCTTTACGGCACGTGCAGCCGCAGAACTCCTTTTCTCCAGAATAAGAGAATCATTATCTACAATTGTAGAAAAAGCATGATTGCCCATAAGACCAAAGAGGCCTATCTTGAGCCCTTTTGCACTGTTGGAGGACCCTTTATATAGGGTAATGGTATCATTCAAATTTGAAAGGAAGGGATATTTTGCCCTATCTGCTGACAGCGAAAGGTTTGATACCACAAGAGGAGAGAGTGGCACATGAAGTTCCCCTGCCCTTTTCTCTGCGCACTCAAACATCTTTTCAAGAGACTCCAGTCCAAAATCAAAATCATGATTTCCCAAGGCAACCGCATCGTACCCAATCATTGACATTGTCAGATACTCTATGGCATGAGTGGAGAAGAGTGTCTGGTAGAGCGACCCCATTGCAATGTCACCTGCATCAAGCAGCACAACAGCACATCCAGTCTCCTCCGCCCTGATAGTCTCCTCTTTTATTAGAGTTGCAAGACGCGGATAATCTGCACTTGAATGAAGATCATTTGTAAACAGTATGACCAGTCCGGCATTATTGACATCCCCTTCACTCGGGTCGTTGCCACAGAGCGCAATTTCTCTTTTACATGTATCCAGAAGCAAAGCACTACGGGGTTGGGGCAAAAATTCACAAGCCGTAGTTTGAGTACATTTTCCATAGCAACAGCACTCTCCCGGAAACAGAGCCGGTTGCAATAATGAAAAAAGGATGAGGGCCACTGCAAAAACAGTTCTCCTCATCCATATTTTACCATTGCACACCATATCTGCAAAGATTAGTCAATCATTGGAGCAAAACCGGAATCCTAAAGGAATTTTGCCATCTCTTCTGCAAGTTCACGTGCCTTCTCGCCTGCAACAACTGCAAAGTTTTCGGTTTTGTCGGCAAAAATGATTCCTCTTGATGAATTGACAAGAAGACCGCAATGGGAGTTCATTCCATTTTTGGCGACATCCTCAACAGTACCGCCCTGCGCTCCCACTCCTGGAACAAGGAAGAAGTGATCAGGACAATACTCCCTTATCTCCTTGAGTTTCTCCGGACGGGTAGCACCCAAGACATACATGGTATTCTCTTTTGAACCCCAAGTCATGGACTCCTTTATAACCTTTTCATAAAGGGGCTCTCCACTCTCAAGTTGCAACTGTTCAAAATCATTTGCACTCTTGTTTGAGGTAAGCGCAAGAATTATTGACCACTTGCCCTCATACTCCATAAAAGGCTTTACAGAGTCACTTCCCATATATGGAGCAAGCGTTACCGCATCAAATGACATTTTCTCAAAGAAAGCACGGGCATAAAGATTGGCAGTGTTTCCAATATCACCACGCTTTGCATCCGCTATAATGAAAATCTCAGGATAGTTCTCCTTTATGTAGTTTACAGTCATTTCAAGTTGCTGCCAACCCAAAACGCCCTCTGCCTCATAGAAAGCAAGATTAGGCTTATATGCCACAGCATACTTTGCCGTCTTGTCAACTATAGCCTTGTTGAACTCAAAAATAGGATACTCCACACCCCTGACGCACTCAGGCAACAACTTTGGATCAGAATCCAAACCTACACACAAGAAACTCTTCTTTGCCTTTATCTGCTCATACAATTCTGAATAATTCATAATCTTTATCTAAACTTTTCTAATTCATAATTCCATGGAGTGATAGCCACCCCTGCTTCACTCTATTTTGTATAGTATTTGTAGAATAGCGCTATTGACTCCATTCCTTTATAGAACTGGTCCAACAGATAACTCTCATTTGGCGAGTGGATGGTATCACGCTCGAGGCCAAATCCCATAAGAAGAGGATTTACACCAAGAATCTGCTGAAGGTCTGCAAGGATTGGAATGCTTCCGCCGCCTCTGCTCGGAACAGGCTCAATACCATAGACCTCACCCATAGCCTTGGCCGCTGCCTTGTAGGCATTTGATGAAACAGGAATAAGGAATCCGTTGCCTCCATGATGAGGGATGACCCTTACCTTTACACCTTTAGGTGCAATTGACAAGAAATGCTCCTCAAAAAGTCTGGCAATCTCATTGCAATCCTGGTTTGGAACAAGTCGCATTGATATCTTTGCATGTGCCACAGAAGGAAGCACTGTCTTTGCTCCTTCCCCAATAAAACCTCCCCAAATTCCGTTTACATCAAGGCAAGGTCTGATTGCTGTCCTTTCAAGGGTTGAATACCCCTCCTCTCCTTTTACCTCGTCAATATCAAGCGATTTCTTATACTCATCCATATCAAACGGAGCACGTGCAAACATCTCCCTCTCCTCTGCACTCAACTCAACGACCTTATCATAGAAGCCCTTTACAGTAATGTGGCCTTTATCATCAATCAACGAATCAATCATCTTGCACAATGCATTGATCGGATTATAGACAGCACCACCATAATGGCCTGAGTGAAGATCCTTGTTAGGACCTGTAACTTCAACCTCAACATAGGCAAGGCCGCGCATACCGCAGTTGATTGAAGGCACTTTATCTGAAATCATTGTAGTATCAGAAACAAGAATCACATCACATGCCAACATATCCTTGTGCTCTTTAGCCCAAGCACCAAGACTTGGAGAACCTATCTCCTCCTCTCCCTCAAGAATAAACTTGATGTTGTGGTTAAGTTTTCCCTCGTTCACAAGATACTCAAAGGCCTTCACATGCATGAACAACTGGCCTTTGTCATCATTTGCGCCACGGGCATATATTGCGCCATCCCTTATTTCTGGCTCAAACGGCTGTGATTTCCAGAGTTCAATAGGATCTACAGGCTGTACATCATAGTGGCCATAAACCAACACTGTAGGCAATTCCGGGCTTACCATCTTCTGACCAAAGACAACAGGATGTCCCGCAGTCTGGTATACTGCTGCAGAATCTGCTCCTGCAGCAAGCAACTGCTCTGCAAGTTTTTCGGCACATCTCTGCATATCAGCCTTGTTCGCCTCACTCGAACTAATTGAAGGAATTCTCAGAATTTCAAACAGTTCACTAAGGAATCTATCCTTGTTCTTCTCAATATAATTCTTCATAATATCTAAATTTTCTTTATTATTTCCCGACAACTCAACTTTCTATACCGCTTCTGCCTATAAGTGACCCTGTAAACTTGGCCACTTTCTCTTTTGCATAAGGCAATTTTATTACAAGGCTCTTTTTCTTTTCAGATGGAGCAGTGTACATTGCATCCAACATTATTGCCTCGCATATTGAGCGCAATCCCCTTGCACCCAAATTGTACTCAACGGCAGTATCCACTATAAATTCAAGCACCTCCTGCTCAATTGTAAGTTTGACGCCATCCATCTCAAAAAGTTTCTCATACTGCTTTACTATGGCATTCTTTGGCTTGACAAGAATATCAAGCAGTGCCTCTTTTGTCAAAGGATGAAGGTATGTAAGAACAGGCAGACGTCCTATGATTTCAGGTATTAGTCCGTAAGACTTCAAATCCTGCGGAGCGACATACCTCAAAAGATCCTTCTTGTCTATATGTTCTGTCTTTTTCTGCGCACCATATCCTACCACCTGGGTATTCAGTCTCTGCGCGATCTTGCGCTCAATTCCCTCAAAGGCACCGCCACAAATGAAAAGGATGTTTGTTGTGTCAACAGCAATCATCTTCTGCTCCGGATGCTTCCTTCCTCCTTGAGGCGGAACATTCACCACATTTCCCTCGAGAAGTTTCAGCATTGCCTGCTGCACACCCTCACCCGATACATCCCTCGTGATTGAAGGATTGTCACTTTTGCGCGCAATCTTGTCAATCTCATCTATGAATACAATTCCCCTTTGCGCCAGTTCAACATCATAGTCTGCCTCCTGAAGCAGTCTTGTAAGAATTGTCTCCACATCCTCACCCACATAACCGGCCTCTGTAAGGACTGTTGCATCCACAATTGCAAAAGGCACATTCAACATCTTAGCAATGCTCTTTGCCAAAAGGGTCTTTCCTGTTCCCGTAGGACCCACAAGAAGAATGTTCGATTTCTCAAGGTCAAGGGACTCATCTGCGCTGTCACTTCTTGCCTTGGAATTTCCCTTTCCTGAAGCCAGATAATTTATTCTTTTATAATGGTTGTATACTGCTACAGAGAGAAATTTCTTTGCCTCCTCCTGACCAATCACGAATTGGTCAAGAAAAGCAGTTATCTCCTTTGGTTTCAAGAGTTTCAACTCCTTACCCGCAACTCCTTTGCTCTTCTGGGCCAACTGCTCTTTTGCATATTCGTACGCCTGCGCTGCGCACTCGTCGCAGATAAACCCATACATTCCTCCCATCAGCAACTTGACACTCTTCTCCGACCTGCCGCAGAACGAGCATATCACACCTGAATCCTCACTATGTTTTTTTGCCATCTCCCCTCTATATATTTATTCTTTAATTATGTTCATTACGCTATCACTTTAACGCAGGGCCTCTATGAGCCCATAACGGATGATGTATCAGCGGTTCTGTACCCTATTGCCTCCTTTACCTAGAATTTCATCAATCATACCATACTGGAGGGCCTCAGCCGATGTCATCCAGTAATCCCTGTCGGCATCCTTCTCAATCTGTTCAATTGGCTTGCCTGAATGGATAGAGATAATTTCATAAAGTTCCCTCTTCAATTTAATTATCTCACGCGCTGTAATCTCAATGTCAGAGGCCTGTCCTTCGGCTCCGCCAAGAGGCTGATGAATCATCACCCTTGAATGTGGAAGTGCACTTCTCTTGCCTTTTGTTCCGGCAGTCAAAAGTACAGAAGCCATTGATGCAGCAAGGCCTGTACAGATTGTTGCCACATCTGACTGGACAAGTTGCATTGTATCATATATCCCCAAACCGGCATAAACGGAACCGCCAGGAGAGTTTATATAGAGTTGGATATCCGATTTTGAATCTGTGGAATCAAGGAAAAGAAGTTGGGCCTGAATAATATTTGCCACATCATCAGAAATCGGAACTCCAAGGAAAATGATCCTGTCCATCATCAAACGTGAAAATACATCCATAACAGCCACATTCATCTGCCTCTCCTCTATGATTGACGGATTGATATATGCTGCATTTGCCGAATTGAATCTATGTAGAGATAGGGAACTGATTCCCAAATGCTTGGTAGCAAACTTTTCAAACTCACTTGCCATATTTAACAGATTTTAAAATAATTAACAAATATACACAATTTATTCGGCCAAAAGAAAACAAATGGTCATAATTATCGTATCTCCATACTGCACAGAGCCTCAAGCAAAACAGGCTCCCTCTTTTTGGCCTCAACCTTCATCTTCATATCTATACTCTTTGAAAGAGGTTTCCTTACAGATCCTATAGATATATTCCGGTCCGAATATTCAACTTTGCGTTTAAAATCCACATATCCCCTGCGGAACTTGAATGAATCAAAACTGTTGTAGGCTATATTGAACCTGTTTATGTTTTCCAAAGTTTCATCATCCAGTTTAACCCCAAACGGTATGCTTACCTTCACACAGATACTTTCAGTGAGTTGTCTCAATGCCAAATCAGAGCACCCGACAAGAAAATTAATTTTCCACTCAATCCTGTATATGCCCATAAAGCCCTTATGCCCCCGGAATGTAACGCAGGCAGTACTCTTGTCATTGGGGAGATAATCCCATTTCCCGTCAATCTGTCCAACCATTTGAAGCAGTCTATATGGTGACACTCCCCACAACATCTTGTGAATCTGCTCAGCAAAGGCCTTCCTGTTGCCAAGAATCTCCTTTCCCTCTTCAATATCCTTTATGTTATTGGCTATACGTTGGTCTATATACTCATTCAAACTCTTCTTTATTACAATGAGAGTATCTTTTCCTCCGGCACCTTTACCGGGTTCCTCCACAAAATTGCCAACCAGATGACCACTTGTCATAAGCAATGTATCCTGATAGAGTGCATAATCCGATACCACATCGTACGAGCATCCGATGTTTGGAAAATCCTCCTTGAGTCTCTGTTTGAACCGTTCAATCAATTCTCTCTTCTCCTCTCTTCCAATACGCTTGTATGAACTTTTCTTACGGGCTGTGACGGTCACAGCATCCATATCCTCTTCAAAAAGATAGAAATTATTATATCCGGCACCGTTACCCGCAGGCTTTACCTCCTGCGCCGATGCACTCCGCACGCATGCCAATATTGCGACCAATGAAAATAGAATCAGGGCTAATCTCTTTTCCATACTTTACCGTTTATACTAAAACTTACTACGGATAAATAGCATTGCAAGCATAATGCCATTGATGAGAAATGGAAACTGTCGGGAAGAGGATATGAAGGGAAAGGGCGGCAAAAAAACCGGGCCACTCCAAAGCGATGTGACCCGGTCAATTATTTTGGTTATTTGATTGCAACTCCTTAAAAAGAGTCAGCCCCAATTAGTTGTTCAATTTCTGAAGTTCGTCAATTGAGATAGACTTGTTCTCCAAGGTAACTGTATTCTTAACATAGCCAAGAACCATATCCTCCTCAGTCTTCTCATAGATTCTTCTGCCCTCTTTTTCATTAGAGATCAAAGAGTTTGCATAAGTCTCCAACTGCTCCTCAGGAACATTGTTCAAACCGTACATTGCAAACTGCATTGCAGCAATCTTCTTGGCAACAGCCATAACATCCTCTCTCTTGATCTCCATCTTCTGCTCCTTCATGATGTACTGGCGGATATACTGCCAACGGAAATCCTTCAAGAACAACTGGAAGTCCTTCTCAATCTCTTCCATTGTGAATTTGCCTTCGTTGATTACATACAACCATCTCTTCAAGAACTCCTCCGGAAGTTGGATATTTGTCTTGTTCAAAAGATACTCCCTTGCATCCAACATAAAGCGGTATGCACTCTCGTTCTGGTACTCCTGTTTGATTCTCTCCTCAACTTTAACGTCAAACTCAGCCTCGCTCTTTACCTCGCCCTCACCGAACAATCTGTCATAAAGATCCTGGTTCTGCTCAGCCTCTACAAAAGTTTTTACCTCTTTGATAGTTACTGTGAACATAGGGTTAAGGTCAGCCAACTCCTCTTTCTTCACCTTCAACATTGCAGCGCGGTCAGTCTCATTTGTGAAAGTCTTGTTTACATCAATCTCAAAACTCTCGCCAGGTTTCTTGCCAAGGAACAAACCTTTATCCTCAATAGTTCTTAGAGTAATGTAAGTACCCTCTATCTTCATTCCCTCCTGCTCAAGATCTGCAATGATGAAATCATCCTCATGAATCTCATCTGTATTCTCAAGTTTGCCGTACTGTTTCAACATATTTGACTTGTAGGTCTTCTTTGACTCCTCTGATACCTCAACCTCGTATGAAACAATCTTGTCATCCTTTGAAAGGGTAAAGTTCAATTCAGGAGCCAAAGCAATGTCAAATACGAAGTCGTAAGACTCTGCATTCTCCCAATCAATAGCCTGCTGCTTTTCGTCATTTGGAAGCGGCTCGCCCAATATATTGAGTTTGTTCTCTACAATATAGTTCTGCAAAGACTCTGAAATCTTGTCATTAACACTCTCAACCAAGGCCTGTGTTCCATGCATTTTCTGGATCAAAGACATAGGGGCCATACCTTTACGGAAACCCTTCAACTCTGCTTTTCTGCGGTAGTCATTAAGGGCTTTCTTCACTTTGTCAGCAACATCTGCTTTCTCAATGTTAAGATTCAACTGTAGAGTCAAATCATCAACTTTTACTTGTTCTATCTTCATCTGTATCTGTATTTTATAATTTTCAATATTATTTTTCCGACAAAGGCAAGGGATGCCGGTCTCTCGGAACGTGCAAAGTTAGCAAATTACTGCAGAATAGCAAAATTTATAGGTGTAACAACCATATAGTTTGAGGATTGTTTATTATCTTTAAACATTGGTATAAAGATTAAATTTGATTTTCCTTTTTTGTCACCATTTCGATGACATCGTACAAATACAGCAAATATAAGTGAGATATTGACTATCGCTTGGACTTGAAATGCAGGATTACTTCCGCCCAGATACGTACAGAGGCAAGCAGTATCACTCCTATTGTCCCTGCCGCGAATGACACTGACGAAAAATCAACCAATGGATTGTCAATATGAGATGAAGCGGACCTGATCAATAGAAATCCTACTTCAAAGAACAGAAAAAGCAACAAAGTATCACGAAATGCGATAGCCCACTTATTTGTCTTCAGCTTATACTTAAGCCTGAACATTCTGACTTTAAAGGAATGTTCAGGTAATGATATAGTACCCCAGTCACAATTGTATATCACACAATCATACTTCTGCAACAAAGGGCCAAGTGCCCTGTTCAATTCGTCATATTGACTGCCTGCATATCCTATATATATGGCATTAGGAAGAAAACTGTATTCCACACATTCATCCGCAACATCATCAGATGGAGCCTCCGGTCCATTCAATGGATAGAACACTTCACTGAGAACAGCATAGATTTCATCAAGAGGATTTTGCAGAACACCCTTATCGTATGTACACTCATCAACCGGAATCACCGCATTCGCATCCTTGCACTCCAGAATCTTCTTGGCATCTTTCCTTCTGATGACAGCTATCGTGTATCCCATAAAACACAAAGAATTTATTGTTTTGACAAATTTAAGATATATTATATAAAATGCTATATTTGCCCTATGGAAAATATTGGAATTACGATTCCGACCGGAACGAGCAAGGAGGAGATCAAAGTTCGAGAAAAAATCATCAAGAACTTTTACGCAAAGTGGATCAGTGAGCATCCGGACAAGAAGATATGGAATGAAGATCTTCAGGACTATATCTGTGTCAAATATCAATCCATCAACGAAACATATAACAAGGCGGCAAGGAGATACGAATCTACTCTTGCTGTATTCCGTCTGACAGAAGTTTTGGAGAAGGCCGTCCTTAAAGAGGAGAGGCAGACAAAGCCTGACGACAAAAATCAGAAGCCATATTCCAACCTTCTGATTATGCTATATGATGGAATAAAGCTGACGGTGGGCGTACAGAAGTCCACTCAAGAGAAAGTCCAATATTGCCTTACCGCATTGGGATCTACAGCCTAAATATAAAAACCACCGCAAAAAT
>SUYU01000004.1 GCA_015060245.1 Bacteroidales bacterium
CTGAGCAAATCATCTCCCTATGTTCTCTGGATTTTTTCTATCGAATCTCTTGAGGTCCTTTATTTTTATATTTCTGGAATTCTTTTTTTCAAGTCTTTTTCAAGTCTTTTTCAATTCTTTTCAAGTCATTTTCAAGTCATTTTAGATTTTTTAAATTTGACTTATGTGAATTGCTACATTATGGCCCCATCCTTTCTCCCAGTAAGTCTTTTACCGAGCATTCCGAATAGTATGTGGAGCCAGTACATCTTTTACACTTATTCATAGTTATTACCATGTCATTACTTTCAGTACTGACTTCTTTTCGGATATTTCCAGGAACATGAATCTCTTTTTATTTAGGTCTGGACGCGATATGTGTTCTTGTTGATGCCCAATCGCTCAGCATGGAACAACAACTGAAATATAACTTTTTATTTTCAGGTAGGTGTATTGATGTATTCTGTATTTCTTTTACGAGAATATTAAATTAAAATATTTTATTGCGGCACGCTGAGGCTGCTTTCTAAGTACAAACAAACGATTGATTAGTGGATTTGTATACGAAATCATGGTCAAATCATTGGTAATCGGGTAGTGAAGTCCTTTAAACAGGTGATTCATGGACTTCGCAGAAGAATTGCTGGTCAAATCATTGGTAATTGGGCAGCGAAGTCCTTAAAACAGGTCATTCGTGGACTTCGTATACGAAATCATCGTCAAATCAGTGGTAATTGGGCAGCGAAGTCCTTTAAACAGGTGATTCATGGACTTCGCAGAAGAATTGCTGGTCAAATCATTGGTAATTGGGCAGCGAAGTCCCTAAAACAGGTCATTCATAGACTTCGCAGATGAAATGTTGGTCAAATCAGTGGCAATCGGGTCGCGAAGTCCTTAAAAAGGTTGATTCATGGACTTCGCAGGTGAAATGCAGGTCAAATCATTGGTAATCGGGTAGTGAAGTCCCTAAAACAGGTCATTCGTGGACTTCGTATACGAAATCATGGTCAAATCAGTGGCAATCGGGTCGCGAAGTCCCTAAAACAGGTGATTCATGGACTTTGCAGAAGAATTACTGGTCAAATCAGTGGCAATCGGGTAGCGAAGTCCCTAAAACAGGTGATTCATGGACTTCGCGAGAAAAATGCTGGTCAAATCATTGGTAATCAGGCAGAGAAGTCTCTAAAACAGGTGATTCATGGACCTCGCGAGAAAAATGCTAGTCAAATTAGTGGTAATTTGGTAGCGAAGTCCTTAAAATTGGTGATTTATGGATCTCGCGTCTAAAATGTTGGTCAAATCATTGGTAATCGGGCAGCGAAGTCCATATAATGCACAATTTATGGATTTCGGGAGTGATTTACGCTCATTTGGAAGTGATTTATGCTCATTTTGTGAATTATCGGCTCCAGAAGTCAACAGATGCTCAATTTTATGGACTTCGGTATTCTGAATTATTTTCAAATAGATTCGCTTGCGAGATATTTTCTGTTTTTATTATTTCCTTTTAGATTATACGATTATTAGTTATACGATTATTAATTATACGATTATTAATTATACGATTATTAATTATACGATTATTAATTATACGATTATTAATTATTCAGTTATTAATAATATTTGCACATTTAAATTTATTTACTATCTTTGTGATATCAAAATGATATTATATTTTATTGATAGGGTAAACATATTTATTGTTTTTTGCTGATTTTGATTTGTCGGGATATTTTGGAGGATATTATTGAAGGATATTATTGAAGGATATTATTGAAGGATATTATTGAAGGATATTATTGAAGGATATTTTGGAGGATATTTTGGAGGATATTTTGGAGGATATTTTGGAGGGCATTATTGGAGGATATTATTGGGGACATTATTGGAGAGATTATTGTTTTTAGAATATTTAACAACATTTAATTATTTATATTATGGAAAACAGAAACTTTGAGTACAATGGTTGGAAGGTCAATGGTTTTGTGGCTTTATTCCTTATTTTGGCATTGATTGCAGGGTCTATATGGACTATTGTTCATGGGGCTATTCTGGAGTCTCCTGTGTGGGTTATTTCAGGTGCAGTTCTTTTTATTCTTTTCCTTATTTCTACAAAAGGATTTATTTTGCTGGAGCCAAATGAGGCCAGGGTGCTTACTTTTTTTGGTAAGTATTGCGGCTCTTTCTACAATACAGGTTTCTGGTGGGTTAATTTCCTTATGTCTTCAAAAAAGATCTCCCTTCGTGCCAGAAACTTGAATGCTGAGCCTATAAAGGTAAATGACAAGACAGGTAACCCTATTATGATTGGACTTGTGTTGGTTTGGAGGCTTAAGAAGGATGAGATCTACAGGGCTGTTTTTGATATTGATGTTTCTGAAAATGCACAGGGTTTTGTAACTCAGGGGACAAGAATGAATATGCTTGAGAATTTTGTTTCTGTGCAGAGTGATGCCGCTTTGAGACAAGTTGCAGGTTTGTATGCATATGATGATAACGGAACTGAGAAGGAAGAGGTTACTTTGAGAAGCAGCAGCGAGGAGATCAACGATGTGTTGGAGGAGAGGTTGGCAGAGAGGTTGGCAATTGCCGGAATTGAGGTTGTGGAGGCAAGAATCAATTATTTGGCCTATGCACCTGAGATTGCTGCAGTGATGTTGCGCCGTCAGCAGGCAGATGCAATTATTGCTGCAAGAGAGAAGATTGTGGAGGGTGCTGTTTCTATGGTAAAGATGGCTTTGGACCAGTTGTCAAAAGATGAAGTTGTTGAACTTGATGATGAACGTAAGGCTGCTATGGTTACAAATCTTCTTGTAGTTCTTTGTGCAGATGAAAGTGCACAGCCTGTAGTTAATGCTGGAACGCTCCATCATTAATCGTGCAAATGTGATATTTGGCAGTAGGGAGGCCTGATTTGTTTAATAGAGCAGACATAATATCTCTCAAGGATGCAGGAGTGTGGATACAGGTGTGATTTGGGAGTGTCAAATTCACCTATATCAATCACTAAAGATCTTTCTGAAGAAAGGATGAGTTTTTTGGTGAGTTGTTGGTGGATTGATGGATGTGTTGTTGGTGAATTTTGTTGGCGAATGGTTGCAGGAAGTTTGCATACATCATAGTCAGGTCCCGACAGTTTGTAAATAATATTTAAGAGTATGGCAAAGAAGAGTTCTACAAAGAGTTTTATATTGCGTGTTGATTCTGATACCATGGATGCCTTGGAAAAATGGGCAGATGATGAGTTCAGAAGCATTAACGGGCAACTCCAATGGATTATTGCCGATGCTCTCAAGCGTAGTGGCAGGCTCAGGAAGGTAGAGCGGAC
The DNA here is from genome assembly GCA_015060245.1 of Bacteroidales bacterium. GTDB lineage: Bacteria > Bacteroidota > Bacteroidia > Bacteroidales > UBA932 > Egerieousia. The sequence goes on from SUYU01000004.1 coordinate 3,308, forward strand.
CGGTAATGATGCCATGTCGAATGATGGTCAGAAGGCCTCCGGAGAGTAGTGCATGCCAGAGGTGTATGCCGTAGTAACCCTTACGTCATAATTTTTTGTGATATAAATTTTGTTGTATACTTGTGAAGAGGGGTAGTTTATGCTATTGGCATTGCCCATTTCATGGATTTCAGCAGGTTCTTCAGTAAGTTAAATTTCTTTTAAGAAAGTGGGAGATGCAGACCAGTTATTTGGAATGCATCTCCCTTTTGCCATTTTGTTGTTTTACCCTTTTGCCATTTTAGTCTCTTCTCTTTTTGCCATTTTGTCATATTGTTTTTGGTTGGTATGTGATTTGTTTGTATGAGTGACTGTCGGGAAGAGGATGGTTATGCCCTTCAGAGATGGAACAGGAGGCCTTTTATGGTTAAAATATTTTTCCCGACAGATATTGAAGAACAAAATTTAAAAATAGAATAATTATGGCAACAGGTAAAATTGGAGTAACTACTGAGAATATCTTTCCGGTAATAAAGAAGTTTTTGTATTCTGACCACGAGATTTTCTTGAGGGAACTGGTGGCAAATGCTGTTGATGCAACCCAGAAGATGAAGGCTGTGAGCGGCATGGGCGAATATACAGGCGAATTGGGAGACCTTACAGTCAGAGTGGCAGTGGATGAGGCAAACAATACGCTTACAATTACTGACAGGGGTATTGGAATGACAGCAGAAGAGGTTGACAAGTATATCAATCAGATTGCATTTTCAAGTGCAGGAGAGTTCCTTGAGAAGTATAAAGACCAGTTGAACAGTATAATTGGCCATTTTGGTCTAGGTTTCTACTCTTCGTTCATGGTTTCCAAAAAGGTAGAGATAAGGACATTGTCATGGAAAGAGGGTGCAAAGGGTGTTCTTTGGAGTTGTGACGGTTCTCCTGAGTACAGTATGGAGGAGATTGAGCGTTCAGAGAGGGGAACAGAGATTATACTATATCTTGATGATGATTCAAAGGAGTTTGCAAGCAGTGCAAAGGTGAATGAACTTTTGAACAAATATTGTAAATTCATGCCTGTTCCGGTTGCTTTTGGCAAAGAGCAGGAGTGGAAAGATGGTAAATATACCGATACCGACAAGGATAAGATCATTAATGATACCGCTCCGCTTTGGGCAAAGACTCCAAGTGAAATAAAGGATGAGGAGTATATGGAGTTCTACAGAAAATTGTATCCTATGCAGGATGATCCTCTTTTCTATATCCATTTGAACGTGGATTATCCATTTAACCTTACAGGTATCCTCTATTTCCCTAAAATCAAGGACAGAATGGATGTCACCCGCAACAAGATCCAGTTGTACTGTAACCAGATGTTTGTAACAGACTCTGTTGAGAATATAGTTCCTGATTTCTTGACTCTCCTTTATGGTGTCATTGACTCACCTGATATTCCACTAAACGTATCGCGCAGTTATTTGCAGGAGGATGCAAATGTAAAGAAGATCTCTTCTTACATTACAAAGAAGGTTGCCGACAGGCTTGAGGAGATTTCAAAGAAGGAAAAAGAGGCATTTGAGGCCAAATGGGACAACTTGAAACTCTTTATAGAGTATGGAATGCTTTCAGATGAGAAGTTCTTTGAAAGGGCCAAAAAGTTTGCTCTATTGAAGACTGACGAGGGCAAATTCTTCAACTATGAAGATTTCAGGAAACTTATTGAGCCTGAGCAGACAGACAAGGAGAAGAAAGTGGTTTACCTTTATACTACAGATCCTGTTGCGCAATACAGTTACATTGAGCAGGCAAAGAACCGCGGATATCAGGTACTTGTATTTGACAGCCAGTTGGATGCACACTTTGTAAATTTGCTTGAAAGCAAATTGGAGAATGCAAAGTTTGCACGTGTTGATGCTGACAGCATTGATAATCTTATCCAGAAGGAGAACAAGGAGAAACCTCAATTGAGAGCCAATGAGGAGCGTGAACTCGGATTTGCATTTGAGAGCGTGATGCCTGAGGGTGCAAACTACCATGTACAGGTTGAGAACCTTGGGGTAAACGGCGCACCTATTGTAATTACGCAGAGTGAGTTTATGAGAAGGTACAGGGAGATGTCGGCACTCGGCGGTGGATTGAATTTTTATGGCGAAATGCCTGAGTCATACAATGTAGTCCTTAATTATGAAAATCCTCTTATAAAGAAGATTATTGCAGACAAGGATGAGCAGACCAAACAGGTTACTGATACAATTGATGCAAAACAGGTGGCGGCACAGGCCTCTTTGGATGAGATCAACAGCAAGAACAGGGAGAAGAAGGAGGATGAGATTTCCACTGCCGACAAGGATGAACGCGAGCGTCTTAACAAGGAACTTGATTCCTTGAATGAAGAGCGCAAGGCTGCAATGGTTGATTTTGCCGGCAAAAATACCCTTTTGAAACAGGTGGTAGACCTTGCCCTTCTTTCAAACAATATGCTTAAAGGAAAGGAACTCCATTCATTCATCAAGAGAAGTCTTGATATATTGAAATAGGTAGGAGTTGTCTGAAGAGTTTTCTCCATAAGATTTTTGAGATTATCCCAAATGTCGCTTTCAATATAGTTAATCTTTGTTGGATATAATGGTTGGGGGACGGTTCAAAACTCTTCTATAGGAATGGCAATCCCTGTCAGATAGGATTCTGGCAGGGATTTGTAGTTTAATTTAAAGTGGAGCAGCCTCAAATCCCAAATCCTTTATTGACTTTATGACCTCTTCGGCTTTGGCCTTGCCTGTATATATTGCAATTCCTGAAGCCAAATCTACCTGAGCGTACTCTACTCCCTCTGTTCCCAGAATGGCTTTCTCAACATTGGAGCGGCAGTGGTTACAGGTCATTCCCGATACTTTCAATGAGACTTTGTAGGCCTCTTCGGCCCGAATAGTTGATCTCTCTTTTGATGCTTCTTTTGATGAATCTATTGGGAAGGCGGCAGGAACATTTATATGAAATCTCCGGTATAGGGCATTGGCCAAAAGTATGAAAAGAATGACTGTGCATGCAATATTGAACCAGCCTGTCCCTTCTGTAGTGTGGCATGCTATACTCTGCAATGGCGCCGTAAACCAGTCTCTTGGCAGTAGATAATCTATTCCCAAACCAAAAGCCATTGCCCCCGTTATGATGGAAATAAGGTAGAGCACCATTGTCCTTTTGCCCATAACCTTGCTTATTACCAGAATGGAGGCAGCATTAACAGCAGGGCCTGCCATCAGGAGCACAAGGACAGTTCCAGGTGATAACCCTTTAAGCATGAGGGCTACAGCAATGGGAATTGACCCTGTGGCACACAGGTACATCGGAATGGCACAAACCAGTACCAGAATCATTGCCATAAGAGGCTTGTCTGTAAAGAGTGCAAAGAAAGAGTCGGGAACAAAAACTGTAATCACTCCAGCAATAACCAATCCTGCCATGAGCCATTTGCCTATATCCTGCATCATCTCAACATATGCATAATTAAGGGCCTCCCTAATCTTCCCGACAGCGGATTTTCCTCTTTTGGTTCCGCCTTTTTCGCGGTCATGGGAGCAGCATCCGACTTTGGAACACACCGCCTCCTTCTTTTGGGAAACCGCATCACTTTCTGCATCTTTTGAAAATCTGTTTGTGAGTAATCCGCCCCAAAGAGCCGTTGCAAAGGCCGCAATCGGGCGTAACAGGGCAAATGGAAGCCCCATAAGCGACCATGTGGCAATAATTGAATCAACGCCTGTCTGCGGGGTTGATATAAGGAATGAAACAGTGGCTCCTTTGGAAGCACCCTCCTTGCGCAGAGACATTGCAGTTGGAATTACTCCACAAGAGCAGAGCGGTAGAGGCACCCCCAAAAGGGCTGCATTTATAACTGACTTGAATGAACTCCCTCCAAGATAGCGCCTGTAGAGAGCATGGGGAACAAATGAGTGCATGAGTCCCGCCAATAAAAATCCCAGAAGTATGTATGGCGACATCTGGTTTATCAAATTCAATATCTCTTTCATTATTCCAAAATTTGGTTGTAACATAATATTTTCTTGTACCAGACTGCAAAATTGGGGCAGAACCTTTGCAATGCCATTGCAGATTTTTACAACTTTTTTTGCCTCAAATTGGTTACATTTGCAAACACAAATGCAAGGCCATGAAACAGAATATAGAGCAAATGCTACACTCCCGTGGAATTACTCCCACACCAATCAGAATTCTTGTGTATGAAATTGTTTCAAAATACAAGGTGGCCTTCTCAATCAATGAACTTGAGGAACTTTTGCAGACGGTAGACAGGAGCAGTATTTTCAGGGCACTTTCAACCTTTGAGGATTATGGCCTGCTGCACGCCATTGATGATGGTGACGGGCATCGCAAGTATTGTTTCAGGACCGACTGCTGTGCCGGAGTAGCATCATCACGTCCGCAGTGCCGTCATATCCATTTTACATGCCGTATGTGTGGCAAAACCTACTGTCTTGAACCTCAGGACAAAGCCTTTCCGCCTCTTCCCGACGGATTCCTTGGAGAGGAAACAAACTACATCGTAAAGGGAATCTGCAAGAATTGCAGATAGATGTTTGTTTTAAGGATTTTTTTTCTACCTTTGGCATAGATTATAACAAAGGGGTGCCCTTGCGGGCTGAGATTATACCCTGGAACCTGATGCAGATAATACTGACGTAGGGATTGTGGATCTTCAATCTTTTTGCTATCTATTATTTGCGGCCGTCAAGGCCGTATTTCATTTGGAGATATTCAGGAGAAAGGCAGATATGCTGTAAGGCCCCCGTAAAACGGATATTTATGAATATTTATCTTAACGGAAAGGCCATTGAGTGCAAAGCGTCCAATATTGCCCAATTCCATGCAGAAATGGGGTTGCCTCCAATGGTGGCCATTGCTTTGGAAAACAAGGTTATACCCAAAGCAGAGTGGGAGCATACTCCCTTAACGGAAGAGGCTCATCTGGTAATAATAAGAATGGCTTTTGGAGGGTAGGATATGTTTACAGAAGAACAACTTGCTGAAAAATCCAAAACGGGATGCCCTGCACTTCAGTTCATTACACATTACACAGAACGCTATTCTTATGTGGATTCTGCCCGCATAGCACTTGAAGGTGGGTGCAGGTGGGTGCAATTGCGTATGAAAGAGGCCTCTGATGAGGAGTTCATTGCTGCAGCAGGTCAAGTCAGGGAACTTTGCAGCAGTTATGGTGCAACCTTTATAATTGATGACAGGGTACATCTTGTAAAGGAGGTAGGGGCAGACGGAGTACATCTGGGGCTCAATGATATGCCAATCTCTGCTTCCCGACAGTTGCTTGGCCCCTCTTGCATTATTGGAGGAACAGCAAACCGTCTTGAGGATGCCATTGCTCATATTGAGGCCGGGGCTGACTATATAGGCTGTGGCCCGTTCCGCTATACAACAACCAAAAAGAATTTAAGCCCTGTCCTGGGGTTGGAGGGGTATATTTCAATTGTAAAAGGCATTAACACTCACTTGGGTAAAATACAGAGTTCGTGTACCGGATCAGTAAGAGTGTTTTCATCATGTGAAGGAGATAGTGTATGCCGTTTTCCAATAGTGGCAATAGGCGGCATTTCTCTTAATGATATTCCTCTGATAATGAAGACTGGGGTAAGCGGAATAGCCCTTTCGGGCTCTGTCCTTAATGCAGAAGATCCTGTTCTGGAGATGCGTAAAATCATTGCGGAAGTCGCAGCGGCAGAAGGGAACAATCTTTAATCTGTGGGGAAAAATAATTGAAAATCAATATAACGGATAATATGAAACCTTTAATTATTGCGGGAAGGGAGTTTAACTCCCGTCTCTTTTTGGGAACTGGAAAGTTCAGTTCAAATGCTCTTATGCAGGAGTCAATAGTAGCATCGGATTGTGAAATGGTAACAGTTGCCATGAAGCGTATAGAGTTGCATGATAAAGAGGATGATATGCTTAACCACATCATCAGTCCAAATATCCAACTTTTGCCCAACACATCAGGCGTGAGGGATGCAAGGGAGGCTGTATTTGCTGCGCAGATGGCTCGAGAGGCTTTTGGAACCAACTGGCTTAAACTTGAGATTCATCCGGATCCGCGCTATCTTCTGCCTGATTCTGTTGAGACACTCAAGGCAACAGAAGAACTTGTAAAACTTGGATTTATAGTTCTGCCCTACTGTCAGGCCGACCCTACACTATGTAAACGTCTTGAGGAGGCGGGCGCAGCAACGGTAATGCCTCTTGGGGCACCAATAGGCAGCAACCAGGGGTTGAGAACCAAAGATTTCTTGAGGATAATAATTGAGCAGAGCAATGTGCCGGTTGTGGTAGATGCCGGAATAGGTGCTCCAAGCCATGCTGCTGAGGCTATGGAGATGGGTGCAGATGCATGCCTTGTAAATACAGCCATTGCTGTGGCTGCCAATCCTGTTGAGATGGCAATTGCATTTAAGGAGGCCGTAATAGCGGGCAGAAGGGCTTATGAAGCGGGGTTGGGAGAACAAAGCATTGACTTCACTGCGCATGCCAGTTCTCCGTTGACATCATTTTTAGGTTAAGAGGTTATGAAAAAAGCAAAAATAGAGTATTCCCGTTCAAGGAAAGTTTATATGAATGGAACTATCCATCCTTTCATTATGGTAGGAATGAGGGCTGTAGAGCAGTTGCCAACAGTCAGTTACACTAAAGATGGAGAAAAGGTGCTTACTCCAAATAGAGAGGTATACATTTATGATACAAGTGGTCCATTCAGTGATCCTGCTGTGGAAGTAGACCTGAAAAAGGGACTTCCGAGGATGCGTGAAGAGTGGATATTGAGGCGTGGTGGCGTGGAGAAGTTACAGATGCTCTCTTCGGAGTACGGACGTTCCAGAATGGAGGACAAATCATTGGACAATTTGCGTTTTGAGCATATTGCACTTCCTTATAGGGCCTGCGAAGGTGCCGCCATTACACAGATGGCTTATGCAAAGCAGGGAATTATTACTCCGGAGATGGAGTATGTGGCAATAAGGGAGAATATGAATTGCAGGGAGTTGGGCATTGAGACGCATATTACCCCGGAGTTTGTAAGGTCAGAAATTGCTGCGGGGCGTGCCGTACTGCCTGCAAATATCAACCATCCGGAGGCTGAACCAATGATAATTGGCCGTAATTTTCTTGTAAAGATCAATACAAATATTGGTAATTCGGCAACAACCTCCACCATTGATGAGGAGGTAGAGAAGTCCCTTTGGAGTTGCAAATGGGGAGGAGATACCCTTATGGATCTTTCAACCGGTCCAAATATCCATGAAACTCGTGAGTGGATTATAAGAAACTCTCCGGTGCCTATTGGTACGGTTCCTATTTATCAGGCTCTTGAAAAGGTTGATGGCAAAGTGGAAGAACTTACTTGGGAACTCTACAGGGATACCCTCATTGAGCAGTGTGAACAGGGTGTGGATTATTTTACCATACATGCCGGTATCCGTCTGGAAAATGTCCATTTGGCAGACAAACGTTTGTGCGGAATAGTGAGCAGGGGTGGCAGCATTATGAGCAAATGGTGCCTTGCCCATAACCGTGAAAGTTTTCTGTATGAACATTTTGATGAGATATGTGACATCCTTGCCCAGTATGATGTTGCAGTCTCCCTTGGTGACGGCTTACGTCCCGGCTCAATAGCAGATGCCAATGACAGGGCCCAGTTTGCGGAACTTGATACACTCGGAGAGTTGGTGCTCAGGGCATGGGACAAGAATGTGCAGGCATTCATCGAGGGGCCGGGACATGTGCCTCTCCACAAGATTGCAGAGAATATGGAACGCCAGATTGTAAAGTGCCATAATGCACCATTCTATACTCTGGGTCCGATAGTTACAGATATTGCTCCTGGATATGATCATATTACCTCTGCGATCGGTGCTGCCCAAATAGGCTGGCTTGGAACAGCAATGTTGTGTTACGTTACACCAAAAGAGCATCTTGCATTGCCCGACAAAGAGGATGTCAGACAAGGAGTTGTGACTTACAAGATAGTGGCACATGCGGCAGATCTGGCCAAAGGTCATCCGGGTGCCCAATTGCGTGACAATGCTTTGAGCAAGGCCCGTTTCGATTTCCGTTGGAAAGACCAGTTTGACCTCTCCCTGGATCCCCAGCGTGCAATGTCATATTTTCATGCAGGACGTCACACAGACGGTGAATACTGTACCATGTGCGGTCCAAATTTCTGTGCAATGAGATTGAGCAGGGATATCCGTCGGGAATATGCCGATAAAAAGTAAAAATTAAATGAGTAATGAGCGGCAGATGCCGCAAATAAGGATATAAAAAATGTTTTCAGAATATTTGAAAAGTATTTCGTGGGAAGAGACAACCCGTGCAATATATTCAAAAAGAGAAGAGGATGTAAGGAGGGCTCTGTCAAGGAGAAGTTGCAGTGTAGATGATTTTATGGCCCTCATTTCACCTGCCGCCGAGCCCTTTCTGGAGGAGATGGCTCAGTTGAGTCTCAGATATACAAGAGAACGCTTTGGAAAGACAATGAGTCTTTTTATTCCGCTTTACCTTACCAATTCATGTACAAACTCATGTGTCTATTGCGGATTTCACGTGAGTAACAGAATGAAGCGTACAGTTCTTACCTTTGAAGAGATGGAAAATGAGTACAAGGCAATAAAGAGATTGGGCCCATTTGAGAATCTGCTTCTTGTAACTGGAGAAAATCCGGCAGTTGCGGGTGTAGAGTATCTGGCGCGGGCCCTTGATCTGGCAAAGCCACATTTCAGCAATCTCAAGATTGAGGTAATGCCTCTGAAGAGTGAAGAGTATGCCTACCTTACAGAGCATGGCCTCAACGGCGTAATCTGCTTCCAGGAGACATATAACAGAGAGCGTTATAATGTTTACCATCCGCGCGGAATGAAGTCAAATTTCGAGTGGCGTGTCAATGCTCCCGACAGAATGGGGCAGGCTGGAGTCCACTCCATAGGAATGGGTGCCCTGATTGGCCTGGAGGAGTGGCGTACCGATGTCACAATGTTGGCTTACCATCTGCGCTATCTGCAGAAGCGTTACTGGAAGACAAAGTACAGTGTAAATTTTCCACGTATGAGACCGGCTGAGAATGAGGGCTTCCAGCCAAATGTTGTCATGACAGACAAGGAACTGGCTCAACTGACATTTGCCATGCGCATTTTTGACCATGATGTTGATATCTCATATTCAACACGTGAGCCTGCCGCTTTCCGAGACAATATGGCAAGGCTTGGTGTGACTACCATGTCTGCGGAGAGCAAGACTGAACCGGGAGGTTATTTCTCTTATCCTAAGGCACTGGAGCAGTTTCATGTGAGTGATGAACGGACCGCTGTTGAAGTGGAGGCAGCACTTAGGGGATTGGGGCTGGAACCGGTATGGAAAGATTGGGACTCATCTTTTGATATGGTTGGAAATGGTGAAAAGAGATAGTATATCTTATTCCGGCCTGAAGAAGATTTGTTGCAGCAGCCATATCAGATATGACAGGCAGATTCTCCTTCCCGAGATAGGTAATGATGGGCAAGAACTGCTGGCTGGGGCACGAGTACTTGTTGTGGGGGCCGGTGGGCTTGGCTCACCCATACTCCTCTACCTTGCTGCTGCCGGTGTAGGTACCATAGGAATTGTTGATTATGACACTGTTGGATGGAGCAATCTGAACCGCCAGATACTCTATCGGGAGTCGGATATTGGCCATTCCAAGGTATCGGTAGCAGCGCAAAGAGTACGGGAATTGAACAGTGCCATAAATGTGGTGGAACACTTTGGCAAACTCTCTTCTTGTGATGATGAGAAAAAGTCACAGCAAACTCCTCTGCCGGAGGTTTCATGCAGTTGCAGTGAATCTGGAGAGGGTTTGCCCGGCAATACAATCTGTCTGGATGCAAATGGATTGGTCAAGGGGTATGATATTGTAGTTGATGCATGTGACAATCTTGCCACGAGACATCTGGTTGGCAATGTTACGGCAAAATTGGGTGTGCCATATGTTTATGGAGCCATTGATGGTTTTTGCGGACAGATTTCTGTTTTTAATTATGGAGAAGGTGCTCAAAGAAAAAGATTTTCTGATCTCTGGCCGGAGGATTCGATGTCACACAAATTGGAGTCGCCTGACTTGGTGATGCCCTCTGTGGGGGTAACCGCAGGTGTAGTTGGAACTTTGCAGGCCAGCGAGACCATAAAGATAATATCCGGTTATGGGGATGTTTTGGCAGGGCAGTTGCTCACCGTAGATCTGCGGAGTCTTGAAATTTGCAAATTCAACCTATGACCAATTCCCGTTGCGCAACTTTTACACAAAATCGTGCCCTGGTGAGCCAACTTGGCGGGATGAGCAAACTTGGCACCAAACAAGGTGAGTAATTATGATTCATAGTTAATTTACAGTATGAAACTGATTGTCATTACGGCAGAGCACTTTTTCAAGGATGAGGCTCTATGGATAAATGGACTTATGGCACATGCCTATGGGCGGGAACCTGTGCAGGATGAGGCGCATCTGCAGGGCAGTTGTACGCTATTGCTTCATCTGCGCAAACCAAACTCGAGCAAAGAGGAGATGGAGCAGTTGATAGGAGAAATTGACAAGCGTTTTTATGGTCGGTTGGTGCTGCATGACCATCTGCATCTTGCAAAAAAATATAATTTGGGCGGTGTACATCTGAACTCAAGAAATGAGCGGCAATATGATGAATATGTTACTTGTAAAGCATTGCAAGGAGAGCAAGCAATCCACGCACTCCCGACACCCCAGGCAAATGCTTATGAGGAGAACCTTTATTGGAAAAATTGCAGAGTAAGCAGATCCTGCCATTCATTGGATGAGGTTGCAAGGAGCAAGGAGCGATGCAGTTATGTTACTCTTAGTCCAATTTTCAATAGTATATCCAAGCAGGGATATAATGCTGCATTCTCACAAGAAGAACTTATCAGAGCAAGAAAACTCAAGATTATTGATCAAAAGGTTGTTGCCCTTGGAGGCATTGGCCAAGAGAATATTGCCCGGATAAGGGAACTGGGATTTGGCGGTGCAGCGGTGTTGGGAACAATCTGGAAGAGCCTGACTCTTGATGAGGCCTGCATGAAGTTGGAACTTTTGTTAAGTGAATGTGTGAGGAAGAGCGCAGTAGAACTGTCGAAATAAAAACAAAACTATCGAAATAAAACAAAACTGTGGGAATAAAAAGAAAAGTGATATGGAAAAAGTATATAAAGTCTTGTCAATAGCGGGGTCCGATCCAAGTGGTGGTGCTGGTATTCAGGCTGATATTAAGGCTATTACCTCTTTGGGAGGGTATGCTGCAACTGCAATTACCGCCCTTACTGTGCAGAATACATTTGGGGTCAGGAGTGTGTTTGCTGTTCCGCCTCTGGTGGTGGCAGATCAGATTGGGGCAGTTATGGAGGATATAAGACCCCAGGCTGTGAAAATTGGAATGGTCAAGGATTGCCGGATTGTTGGGGTTATAGTTGATGCAATCAGAAAATATTCTCCGCAAGTGGTGGTATATGACCCGGTTATGGTAGCAACAAGCGGAGACAGGCTTGTAGATGATGAGGCGTTGCAACTGATTGAGAATGAATTGATACCTTTATCAACTCTAATTACTCCAAATCTCAGGGAGGCAGAGGTGCTTCTTGGGCGCAGGATTGCAGATTGGAACAGGGGAAAGGATCTTTGTGCCGGAGCAAGTGCCAATGAGAGTGTTGAGCAAATGGAGAGCGGAGCAATTGAACTTAGTGACAAGTACGGCACAGGTGTGCTTATTAAAGGAGGTCATCTTGAGGGTGAGCAGATGTGTGATGTGCTTTGTATTGCATCACATTTGGATCTTCCTCACAGATTGTCTCATTTTGTGGAGAAACGTATACCTACCACTAACCTTCATGGAACTGGCTGTACCTTGTCCTCTGCAATAGCAACATTTTGTGCAAAGGGAGTGGTTGAGGGCAGTTATGACCTTGTAAAGGCAATAGCGCAGGCCAAACAATATGTGACCAGCGCTATAGATGCCGGAAGCCATAAGGATATAGGCCAGGGCAATGGCCCATTATGGCATTTGGTTATTTGAGTATTGCTGCTATAACTGCAGGAGAGGTTTATGCGAATAGCATCCAATCGCTGATTTTTTTGATCGGTCTGTTGAAAACAGATACCAGGAGTGTGCCAACAGATATGCCTGTAAGGTTGGCAACAAAATCAAAGGGATCGGTATCTCTGTAGAGAGTAAGCATCTCCTGTGACGCTTCTGCCAAAGTGGCAAAGAAGAGGCCGCTTATCAGAATTGTCGGGTAGGCATATTTACTGAAGGTATTGGCCATTCTGCTGTAGTTGAGAAAGAGCCATGCTACAAGCGGGTAGGGAAAGAACATTGTAAAATGGATATACCTGTCGAGCCTTATACCCAAAAAATATTTGCCCAAATCAAGGTCAGGTCCCGATGAAAAGTTGTGCAGGCAACAGAAAAAGACCAATGCCACATAAATGAGCATCAGTGCTGTTACAACTAGATATGATTTTATTTTTTTCATTTCAAAGGGGGCGACAGCCGCTTGTTCAATTGTAATTCAATTGTCATTCAGGCGTCATGACCGATCATATGTTCAAAAGGAGTGCCAAACTGAATTGACACTCCCACATTACTTTAATTTAACTTAAATACAACACCTTGCGGTGTATTTTCACTACTTGCCTCTTGCAATTGGGCTTGAGGGGCTCTCTTGTGGCACATATTTGCCCTTGCCGTAATATCTTATTTTTGAACCGCCTGAAGTCTTGAGTGTCAACGTTTCATCTGCATGTACCTTAATGAAACTTGCTCCTGATGCAGTAGCCGTTGCATTGAGAGATTTCATATCCTCTGCGTCTACTTCAGATGCTCCTGAACATTGGATTGAAATTGTACTGCAGTTTCCTGTAAGTGTCACTTCAGATGCTCCCGAGCACTCAATGCTTGCTTTGTTTGATACGCTTCCATTGAATTGTGTTTCAGATGCTCCGCTGCATCCGAGCGAAAGAGATTCGGTGCTACCGTTCAATTCAAACTCTGATGCCCCGGAAATATGGCCGGTTGCGGTTGTAAAATTGCCTGAAACAGAGGCTTCTGAAGCACCGCTAATTGAATAGGCAAATGTCTCGGCATTAATGTAAAGCACATCCTCAATTTCAACGGCCCCACTTATGGAGAGTTTGAAGTTTTTGGTCTGGAACACACCATTTGCCCTCAAAGATGCGGCTCCCGACAGATAGAGCGATTTTATCTCCTCCATCTCAACATTTACAATAATCTTTTCATCATCCTTGAGGTCCATTCCCCTTATCCATAAATCCTTTTTTGGAAAGTTTGTTGAGAGATTAAGGGTCTCTCCTGATACAAATATCTTAAGGTGCTCCTTGAGCCTTTCAGGATATATCACCTCTATGGTATTTGAACTCCCTTTAGTTACATTTATCTGGTAGGCATACTCTGCATCAATGGAGGTAAAATTGGTAAAATTCATCTTCTCAGAGACATTCTGTGCAAGCGCTGCACTGCAACTCATTATTGCAATTGCCAGCAGGAGTGTAAATCTTTTCATATTTATCAAGTTTTTTATTTTTCTTTAAAATTGGTATCTCTTTTTTGATCTGATATTTCAAGGTTACGAAGCCATATGAGGCTACTCTTCATCTATGGTCTGTTCTGCCAACAGGTACGTTTTGATCTTTTTAAGCCCTTCAGATTTCTGTTTGTAGTACTCCCTGAGTATTCTGGCCTTCTCCCTCTCAGAAAGTTCTGCAGGAAGTTGTTCATCCAGTGGAACCGCTTCAAAGGTAACTCTCTTTGATGCCTTTATTGCCTCTTTTGCAACATCGGGATTGCTCTCTTCGCTTAGAGAAATAATCTCGCTCTCCAAGATGTGCATCAATTCTGCGTAGTCTGTATTATCTTCTTGTATGTGAATGGTTTCACTCTCTTTTGGTGTGAGCAGGATCAGACAAAGGGCTATAACTGCTGCCATTGATGAAATTGCCGCCATCAGTTTGTGAAATTTTGTTTTCTTGCCAGATTCTCTGCTGTTGCCAATTTGCACTATTTTTCCAGCATCTCTCTTCTGTTCAGCCTCAAGTTTTTTGAGAAATCTCTCCTTGTGACCTGTTGGCATCTCCGAATCATTGAAAGAGCCCATATTCTCTTTTATGTATTTTTCAATATCATTCATTGCCTTTTCTTTTATTTGTTTTCAATTTTTCCTTTTCTCTCTCCCTGTTTGCTTCAGTTGCTCTTTGCTTTCAAGTCTCCCTGCTCTGGAATTTGTTGTGCCAGTTCTGCCAATCTTTTTTTTGCCCTCATGTACTGGCTCCTGACAGAACTCTCCTGCAATCCTGTTATATGTGCAATCTCTTTGTAATCATAGCCTTCAAACAGATGGAGTGAAATTATTAGCCGATAGCCGTCGGGAAGGAGATGGAGGGCCTTCTTTATTGAGTCAACTGAATATTGTGGAGGCTCTTTGCCATTGGTAATCTCCTCTCCACTGCATTTCTCCTCTGCGGTTTCAGCGGCAATCTCCAGCCGGAAGAGGGCTTCACTCTTTTTCTTTCTTAACTTGTCTATAGATATACGTATGCATACGCTTGTGAGCCAGTTTTCTATCTTTTTGATCTGCTCCTTGTCGGGTAGCCTGTAAAGGCGCAAAAAGGTGTCGTGCATCGCCTCCTCTGCATCAAAGCGGTCTGCTGTTATACGCAAACTGATAAAATATAACTTTTTAGCATAGGTGTTGTATAGTTTTTCTATGTCGAGTCCGTTTTGTTGCATCTCAAATTGTAGAGTGTTTGTGTAATCAGTTCTTCTCTTGCCGTTTTCTATCTATAAGACGTGCCTTTTTGGTGAATGTTGCATATTTATTGAAAATTATTCTGTAAATTTACTCACTAAACGGTAAAATATAGAGATTATGAACAATTCAATATTTTCATTCCCTATTCCGGCAAATGAGCCGGTAAAGAGTTATCTTGTTGGAAGTCCGGAGAGAATTGCACTTGAAGCAGAGTTGGAAAGGCAAAGTTCTGCTGTTGTTGAAATTCCATTGATCATTGGAGGCAAAGAGGTGAGGACTGGAAATACTGGCAATGTGGTAATGCCTCATAATCACAAACATGTTCTGGCAAAATATCATAAGGCATCAGAGAAGGAGGTGCAGATGGCGATTGATGCGGCAATGGCTGCCCACAAGGAGTGGAGTGAGATGGATTGGCAGGTCAGGGCTTCAATCATGCTTAAGGCTGCAGATCTTATAGCCGGAAAATATAGGGCTGTAATCAATGCTGCCTGTATGTTGGGCCAGAGCAAGAACATATATCAGGCAGAGATTGATTCTGTTTGTGAACTGGTTGATTTTTTGAGATATAATGTGGCATATGCCTGCAAGATATATGCAACCCAACCAAAATCTGCATCAGGACAGATAAATTCAGTTGAATATCGAGCCTTGGAGGGCTTCATCTTTACTGTTACCCCTTTCAATTTTACTTCAATTGCGTCAAACCTCAATATGGCTCCTGCGATGATGGGTAATACAACTGTCTGGAAGGCCTCTACAACAGCATTGCTCTCAAACTATTATGTAATGAAGGTATTTATGGAGGCAGGTCTTCCGGCTGGTGTTGTGAACTTCCTGTGTGGCCAAGGTTCATTGATAGGAGGTGTTGTCATGGATTCTCCCGATTTTGGAGGAATTCACTTTACAGGATCAAGTGCAACATTCAATGCCCTCTGGAAACAGGCCGGAGAGAATCTTCATAAGTACAAGACATATCCAAGACTCGTGGGTGAGACTGGTGGCAAAGATTTCATATTTGTGCATGAATCTGCCGACGCGGAGGCTGTTGCAAATGCGGCATTCTGCGGAGCCTTTGAATTCCAGGGACAAAAGTGTTCTGCCGCTTCAAGAATGTATGTGCCGCGCAGTTTGTGGCAGGATGTGCTTGAGGGCATAAAAAGGCGTGCCTGTGAAGTTACAATGGGTGAGGTTTCAAATCCGATGAACTTCATAAATGCAGTAATTGATGAGACCTCATTTGACAATTGTGCATCATATATTGAGTATGCAAAGAGTGCTTCCGATGCCAGAATAGTTGTTGGTGGTGGTTATGACAAGAGTGTTGGATATTTTGTTGAGCCAACCGTAATTGAGACTTCAAATCCTCACTTCAAATCAATGGAGGAGGAGATATTTGGTCCGATCCTTACTGTTTATGTCTATGAAAATGACAAACTCAATGAGGCAATAGGCTATTGCGAGTCAACATCGCCTTATGGTCTTACAGGTTCTGTTTTTGCTCAGGACAGAGTTGCGGCCGACAAAATTACCCAGGCTCTGAGATATTGTGCCGGCAACTTCTATATAAATGACAAACCTACCGGAGCCGTTGTAGGTATGCAGCCGTTTGGCGGTTCGAGGGCATCTGGAACCAACGATAAGGCCGGTGGTGAGTTCAACCTTATCCGTTGGGTAACACCAAGGACAATCAAGGAGACATTGGTGTCACCAACTGATTATAGATATACGTATATGAAATAGTTTTTATATGAATCAATTTTCCTGTTCTCATGCTGTTGATAGCCTCTGGCGAGAAAGTTTGACAGAACAGAAGATTGTAATTTTAGAAGATAGAGATTTGATTGTAAAACAATATTAATGTAAGATACAGAATTATGACAGCAAAAGAATTGCATGAACAGGCCTTTGTGCTTGATTCACATAGTGACACCCCGTTGGCAATTATAAGGAACCAGGATGTCTCAAAAAGAAGGAAATTGGGCCATATAGATTTTGACCGTCTCAAGGAGGGTGGTGTTGACGGCGTCTTCTTTGCCGCATACACCTCAAACTCACTTGCACCTGATGAGGCTACAAGAAGAGCATTGCAACTTATTGCCCTTACCCACAAGGTGTGTGACGAGAATCCAAAAAAAGTGGGCTTGGCTACTACAGTACGTCAGGCACGTGAACTTAAAGCACAGGGCAGAACTGCTATATTTATTGGTCTTGAGAATGGCTCTCCAATCCAGAAAGATCTCTCTCTCCTTTATCTTTTCTACAAAATGGGAGTGAGGTATATGACACTTACACATGCAGGAAACAATGAGATTTGTGACTCTTGCGCTCCAAAGGAAAAACGCTGGAATGGTGTGAGCCCGTTTGGCATTGAGGTGATTAAGGAGATGAACAGATTGGGTATGATCATTGATGTTTCGCACCTTTCTGACGAATCTTTCTATGATTGCCTTAAATATTCAAAGGCTCCGATTGTGGCCACACACTCTTGTTGCAGAGCGCTATGCAATCATCCGAGAAACATGACAGACCAGATGATCAAGGATCTTGCCGCTGCAGGTGGTGTAATCCAGATCAACTTCTACTCATCATTCCTTGATCCGAACTACTCAAAGGTTGCCGGAGATTTGTGTGATGAGTTTGATGAGGCTCTGATTGATTACCAGTTGCATCCGCGCTGCAAACGCAGGAAAGAGAGATATGAGAAGGCTCACGATGCGTTGTATTCTACACCAAGACCTTCATACAAACTGCTTGTAGACCACATTGAGCATGTGATCAAACTTGTTGGAGTGAAACACGTAGGCTTGGGCTCTGATTTTGACGGTATTGAGTCACCTCCTGCAGGTTTGGAGGATGCTTCAAAATTTGGTGTAATTACAGAGGAGTTGAAGGCAAGAGGCTATTCTGATGAGGATATCAAGTTGATTTTGGGAGAGAACTTCTTGAGAGTCTTCAATGAGGTTGAAAATCTTGCAATGAGGTAGGTATTGATAGAAGTCTGCACCACTTGCTGCCGGTGGGCACCGGCAGCGGTGAAGTGCGGTAAATGAGATGGAGTTTTAACTTATTGTCGGGAGTATGAGTAAAATAGCATTGGTTACTGGGGCAACCGCCGGAATAGGAGAGGCTGTTGCCGTTTTGCTTGCAAAAGAGGGGTATGACCTCATTATTACAGGACGCAGGGAGAGCAGATTGCAGGAGTTGGCAAAACGCATTGTGGCAGAGAGTGGTGTAAAGGTATTGCCGCTGAGTTTTGATGTGCGTTCGCTTGAGAGTGTTGAGAAATATCTTGGCAATCTTCCGCAGGAGTGGCGCAGCATAGATGTGCTGGTGAACAATGCAGGTCTTGCCGTTGGGCTGAATCCAATTAATGATGGTGTTATTGATGACTGGGAGCGTATGATAGATACCAATATCAAAGGATTGTTATACGTTTCAAAAATTGTCTCAAATATTATGATTGGGAACAAAAAGGGCCATATAATTAACCTCTGCTCAATAGCGGGTAAGGAGGTCTATCCTAACGGAAATGTCTATTGTGCAAGCAAACACGCGGTAGATGCCCTTACAAAAGGCATGAGGATTGATCTGCTTCCTTATGGTATAAAGGTATCGCAAATATGTCCTGGTGCTGTGGAGACAGAGTTCTCCCAAGTGCGCTTCAAAGGTGATAATGAGCGTGCAGCAAATGTCTACAAAGGTTTTGTTCCGCTAAGTGCAAACGATGTGGCAGATGCCATAATGTATATGGTCAAATGCCCTCCACACGTAAACATAAATGATATGGTAATAATGCCGGCGGCACAGGCCAACTCATCAATCTTCAATAAGAAATTGTAAAAAATAGAGACGGAGATTATAAAGAAAAAAGTCCATACATTTTTGTATGGACTTTTTAATTATTCACACTTTTTGGTGTGAACACGTATGTCATTTCCCAATTCTTTATCTGTTCTCTTTCAAGTGGAGTTTTCAACTCATTGGTTATTTGGTTTATTTACTCCAACAGACCAGCCTCTTTTACAATAGCGTCAAGTTGCTCAACCATTTTCCAGCGGCTGTGGTCATTTCTGTTCTCAAATACCAATACAAGAACTTTCTTCTCAGGGAAGCGGCCTGCATAAATCTGGTATCCGCCGTTGTCACCTGTGTGGTATACCTTTCTTGGCATGCCGGGTTTCTCTTCAATGAACCAGCCGTAACCGTATGAGGTGTATGGTCTGTTCTGGTAACTGCTGAATGTACTGCCGCTTACAGGTGTGATAGGAGAGTGGGCAATCTGTTTCAATGAGTCACAGATGATAAGGTTATCCTGGAGTGCTTTCTCCCATTTTACAAACTCATTGATTGATGTATAGATACCACCGTCTGCTTTGGTTGCAAAGAATGACTCTTCCATATAGTCATACTGTTTCCAAGCATTGGTCGAGTCCTCAGGAATGTAGCCGTGTGACATTCTTGGGATATTGCGCTCAGCCTCAAAATAAACAGTCTCAGTCATTCCGCTAGGGTCAAAGATATTCTGTTTCATGTACTCCTCAAAACTCTGGCCTGAAACCTTCTCAATGATTGCGTAGCAAAGTTGGAAGGTAGGGTTCTGGTACTCGTAGTTTGTACCTGGCTCAAAGTTGATCTCCTCAAGATCTTTGAAGAACTCTATAGACTGCATATCAGTTGCAGTAAGTACAAAGTGTCTGTCATCTCTTGGCCTGTTGTCTGGCAGGCCTGAGCATTGAGAAAGGAGATGCTTTATCTGGATTCTCTCAAAGAACTCGCCCTTAAACTCCGGGAAGTACTTTTTAATGTTGTCTTCAAGGCTCAATTTTCCCTCCTGGTGTAGTTTTAAAATTGCCATTGCAGTAAACTGTTTTGATACAGATGCAATGTTGAAGAAGGTGTTTGCATCAATAGGCGCATTGGTCTCCATATCTGCGATTCCGTAACTCTTTGCAAAGAAAACGTCGTCTCCTTTCATAATCATTACGCTACCTCCTGGCTCACCCTCATTGTAAAGTGAGTTGAACAAAGAGTCAATTTTTTGAGCGGCAATCTCCTTTGGATTACTGCTGTTCTGATTACATGACATCATAAAAAATGGTGTTAGAAGAACAGCCAATATAATAGCCGCTCTTTTGGATAAATTATTGATTTTCATAGTATGTAATATAATTGTTATATTTTCTGTAAATATTCTTATTTGTATAACAATTTTGTTATACCGCTTGTAATGCAAGTTGTTATAATGTTTAGTGCGTTTTCTTGTTATTTGTTGCCGTTCAAATCATTCTGCAATTTCAGTCTCATGAAATTGAGGGCATTTGATGTGAATCTCTCAATGTTGAGTTTGCGTGAAGCATGGAACTGGAGCCTTTTGGTAAGCAGAAAATCAGGACCTGATATGGCAATCCATACTGTTCCAACAGGGTTGACTGGAGTGCCGCCATCTGGTCCGGCAACGCCTGATGTAGCAATTGAGTAATCTGTACCCATTAATTTTTTTACACCCAAAGCCATCTCTTTTACACACTCCTCACTCACTGCTCCAAACCTCTCAATGGTCTCCTTCTTAACACCGAGTGTATTTATTTTAACGCTGTTGTCATATGATATTATACCACCATAAAAGTATTGGCTGGCGCCTGGTACCGATGTCAGAAGCGATGCTATCGAGCCACCTGTACATGACTCCGCAGCGCTGATAGTTGCACCTTTTGATTTGAGCATTCTGCCAATTGCTGCTTGAAGGGAATCTTCACCGGTTCCGTAAATTGCATCACCAATTATAGCCTCAAGTTTCCTGCTCTCCTCTTCCAATTCCGTCTCTCCCTGCTCTTTGTCAACTCCATAAATTGAAAGGCGCAATCTTACTCCCAGTGTGGGATTAGGTAGGTATGCAAGATGCAGATTCTCAGGCAAATTGTCTTCCCACTTCTCAATTGTTTTGGCAAGTGTCGATTCAGGAATGCCGAATGTGCATATTGTTTTATGGAAAATATTCTCCATTTTATAGTGTTCCTGAATAATTTTCAGCACTTTTGGAAGCGCTGCCTCTGCCTCAAAAGGAACACCCGGAAGTGAGAAGAGAAGTGCATTATGACCATACTTTTCCGCTCCAAATTCAAACAGCATGCAAGGAGCCGTACCGCATTCATTCAGAATGACTTTGCAACTGTCAGGCACATAAGACTGTGCAATGTTCAAGTCACTCATCTCCACTCCGCGTGCGGTGAGAAGCCTCTCAATAATTTCATACTGCTCCTGATTCTTTACAAACTCTTTGGCTCCCGACAGTTTGCCAAGCGTCTTTTTGGTAATATCATCCTTTGTGGGTCCAAGGCCACCTGTAACTATAACAATGTCAGTCTTTTCGAGGCATCTTTCAAGTGTGCGTACAATCTCATTCTCATTATCAGATGTAGAGGTCATTTCATTGACTTTAACGCCAATTGAATTGAGTGCAATTGATATCTTTGACGAGTTGGTATCAACAATCTGGCCAATGAGAATCTCATCGCCAATGGTACAGATAGAAGCGGTAACCATATTGGTATATTAAAAAATAATCAGTTGATTATGAGTTTTTTACAAGATATTTATTGATATCCTTCACAAATGCTGGTCCATTGTATATGAAACCTGAGTAAACCTGGATCAATGAGGCGCCGGCGTCAAGCATTGCTTTTGCCTTTTCAGGTGACATGATTCCGCCTACAGCGATGATAGGAAGTTGGCCGTTGGTTCTCTGACTGATGTATTTTACAAATGAGAGGCTCTTCTCAAATAGGGGAGCACCACTCATGCCACCGTCTCCAATTGCTGCAACACTCTCTTTATCAGTAGTAAGTGGCTCTCTGCTGCGGGTTGTATTCGTGGCAATTACACCATCAAGACCAGATACAAGAACAAGGTCAATGATCTCGTCAAGGTGTTTCTGCTCAATATCCGGAGATACCTTCAATAAAATTGGACGGTAGTCGTCATAGTATCTTCTGAGAGCAAGCAATCTGTCAATTATCTCTGACAATGAGTTTATATTCTGTAATTTGTCGAGATTCTTGACATTTGGACATGAAACATTAAGAACAAAATAATCTACAAAGTCATACAAAAGGGCAAATGATTTTTCATAATCTTTTGGGGCATCTTCATTGCTGACATTGCTGTTTTTGCTCAAATTTCCTCCAATTACGCAGTTGGGTTTATGTTTCTTGATATATTCAACAGCATACTTCACACCATTGTTGTTGATACCCATTCTGTTTATAATTGCCTGATCTTTAGGAAGTCTGAAACATCTCGGTTTTGGATTTCCGCCCTGTGCCTCAGGTGTCAGGGAGCCAATTTCAACAAAACTGAAACCCAGGTTTGCCATAAGGTTATAGGCATCTCCGTTCTTGTCAAAACCTGCAGCAAGACCAACCGGATTCTTGAATTTTATACCAAAGACCTCACGTTCAAGTTTAGGATTCTGATAGTTGAAAATCATCCTCATCAAGTGCCCCGAAAATGGAATATAACTTACAGCCCTCAATCCAGACATTACTATGCCGTGGATGCGCTCTGGTGAAAAAAGAAAGAGAGCGGGCCTTATAAGTTTATACATAGCAGTAATCATACTCTTATCAGTTAAAAATCTTCTACAAAATTAATCAAATTATATCTATACCTATATATATATTTATAACTATTTGCCAACACCCAATGGGTAAAGTTCCTCAAAACTTCCGTCATTATAGAAGACAATAACTCTTTTTACGCTCCTTTTTTCCCTATCCAACCCCATGCTTGTGCAATTTATTTGATTCTCGTGGCGATATGAAGCGTTATTTTTTGTTGTATTTGCCACATTATCAGAATTATACGGGTTGTTTTGACCGTATTTGCAATTCTGCTCTAAAAAATCGGAATTTGTTGATTCTCGCCCGTAAGGCTCCATTCCATTGAAAAAAGAGTCCATTTCAATGAAGGAAGTGCCTGATGTTGGGGAGTCCTGTGAATAATCTGTAGAATTTGTGTTTTGATAATTGTTATTTTTGTTTACAATATCGGAATTAATCTTTTCTAAATTATCATAATTATTATTGTCTTGTACTATATCTGAACTATCTTTATTTATTTTATTTGAATTATTATCAATAGAAATTATTTGTGAGTTGGGATAAATTCCATTATAGTAGTTTTTATTTTCTACAGTTTGATTGTTGTCAACTCCCGACTCTGCTTTATTTTCAGATTCATAAAATGAGTTGCCATTTGCCTCAAAATCTCTTGAACGGCAAGTGCAGGAATTGTCAATTTTATTGACTGGAATATTGTCACGTCTGTTCAAATTTTCGCCTTGAAAAGTAGGGGTTCCGTTTTGGATTCCGGCTTGCCCGACAAATTTTTCGCCCCTGGAAAACTCTCCATTTTTCCACTGGCCTGAATTGGAATTTGCTCCATTTTCGGGGTGGGGAGAGGGGGCATTCTGACCTCCGTCAGAGAGAAAATTGTTCATCTCCTTGTATGGTTTTCCTTTGCCGGTAAGGAACCAGTCGGCACTCAATGAGGGAAATTTTGTAAGTAGTTTGTGAATGAAATCATATCCGGGTTTGTTTCTTCCCGACAATATATGTGAGACTCCCGAGCGCTGTACACCGAGCATATCTGCGAGTCGGGCAGGGGAGAGGTTCTCAAGGTCCAAAAATTGTTGTAAACGGTTATTCATAAATGTGAATCATATAGGATACAAATGTAAGAATTTAATTTGTAACATTTGTAGAACGTGTAATTATTTTTTTGTACCTGCTGATGTTCGCAGATGCAAATATCAGCGATATTTATCTATACTTTAAATATATATAATATGGTATAAATATCAGAGAATAAGGTATATAGGTATTATTTTTAACTTTAAGACCCCCTCAGGAGCGCTTGTGGGCGTTTCTTGCAGCAGTATGGTTGGGAAATATATTATGCATGACTTTATATAAAGCATGTAAAGCATTGGGAATGACTACTATAAAAATAAAATACCTCGCACTATAAGATAATGTTATAAATATTTTTTACAAAAGTGTCATGGTCGGAAATTTGTAACATGCAGATACAGATGTAGTTTAAATTTGGAAACAGATGGATTTACTTTTGTGAATTACATTTGTAAACAAAAATTCAATTTTAAACGATTTTTTCTTATAGGTACATTTATATACCTTTGCAAAAAATAATTGATTGTGGAGCCTAAAATTAAGATTCAGGATTTTTCATATAATCTGCCCGATGAGAGGATCGCAAAGTATCCATTGGCAGAAAGGGACCTTTCAAAACTTCTGGTGTATAAAGATGGTGTAATTGAAGAGGAGAAATTTGCAAATTTGAGTTCACTCCTGCCGGATGGTTCGCTAATGGTATTCAACAATACGCGAGTAGTTCCAGCGAGACTTTTTTTCAGAAAACCGTCGGGAGCAGTAATAGAAATTTTTTGCCTTGAACCTGTGGACCCAAATGACTATGCACTCTCCTTTTCCTCTACAGAGTTCTGTTGCTGGAATGTTGTTATAGGCAATGCAAAAAAATGGAAGGAGGGCGATATAAATTTCCTTTGTGATCCTGCGCATGAGTCTGCCGCTGCCCTTGATTTGAGAGCGGAACTTATATATAAAGGTGACAATAACGGCTCCGTGGTCAAATTCAAATGGAAAACAGGCATCTCTTTCTCTGAAGTGCTTGACATTTGTGGCAGAATTCCTATTCCTCCGTACCTGAAGCGTGATACTGAAGAGTTGGATCTTGAGAGGTACCAGACTCTGTATGCGCGTATAAAAGGTTCTGTGGCTGCTCCTACTGCCGGCCTCCATTTTACTGAGAAGGTGTTACAGGATATTGATAATAAGGGTATTAGAAGAGATAATGTGTGCCTTCATGTTGGTGCAGGAACATTTGTGCCTGTAAAGAGTGAGTATATTGCTGACCATAAGATGCATACAGAGCCATTCTCTGTATCCTTGGCCTTTTTGGAGTCTTTGTACAACCTTAAGGAGGGTGAGAAGGTAATTTCTGTAGGAACAACCTCCACCAGATGCTTGGAATCGCTCTATTTTCTTGGTGTACAGTGTATTAAGAATGGACGTCCCGATGCAGTCAGGCAGTGGGAACCATATGAATGCGAGTACTCATATACGTTAAAGGAGTCGGTTGGTGCGCTCATTGGATATATGAAAAGCAACGCATTGGATACATTTACTGCAAGGACTGCCATAATTATTGTGCCTTCATACAAGTTTAGGGTGGTTGATGTGCTTGTTACAAACTTCCATCAGCCACAAAGTACTCTCCTTTTGCTGATTTCTGCATTTACAGGAGGGCAGGAGTGGCGCAAGATATACAATTTTGCACTTGAAAAGGGCTTCCGCTTCTTGAGTTATGGCGACAGTTCTCTCCTTTTCAGAGGCAAATAACTGTTTGAATCAGTCAAAATCACTTCTGTTTGATAGATAATTGAGTATCTGCAGGGCCCATCCTACCATAAGGGGCCCTGTTCCTATTATTTGTGGGGCGATATTGTAGAGTTGCTGCCTGAATGCATCAAGGAAAAATTCATCTCCTCCCAATTTGTACAGTATAAGCAGATTTCTGGCCATGACAGAGTTTGCCGAGTATCTTATATAGTCAATTATTGATTCCCTTTTGAATGGCGTAATTTGCTCATATTTTGATGTTTTGCTGAACATTCCGTTATGTGCCTGATAGTGGTTCAGCATAATGAATGCCGTGTATTTGCTTATGTGGGCATCATATTCTTTATCTTTGGTGTACTTGTATATGTTCAACAATGCATTCAGAAAGAATGTGTAATCGAGCAGATCTGCATTGGCGTGTTCGTTTTTCTCTTTTGAGATATATCTGTGGAGCCTTATCTTGTCAATTTTCTTTTGGTTAAGGATAAGTGAAACAATCTCTTTTGCCCTGTTTATATACTCATTGTCGGGGTTGCGCAAATTGTGCGCTATAAGACATAAAGAGGTGGAATATAATGAGTTATAAGCGGTTATGACCCGTTTGTCGGTAATGGTCTCTCTCCTTTTGGTATCACGTATCTGCTTGAGTCTCTTTATGTCATCAGGGCTCAATTTGCCGGTTTGAGGAGTGTTGGATATTATCTGTTGTAAGTCGCGGGGGTGTTCAGGATCCATGCCAAGAGACTCCATTATATATGTATAAGTATCAGGAAAACTCTTCTCTATTTCGTTTATTGAGTATTTGTAATAGGTTGAATAAGGTTCTCCTTTTGTAAGCGAGATGGAGGTCATATATCCCCCATCGGGAGACTTGAGGCAGTTTTCTATAAAGCCTATAACCTTTTCTGCAATCTCCTTGTAGCGTTTGTGCCCAAAATATTTATAGGCAAATGAAAAGAGAACCGCCGCCTGTATGTTTTCAGAGAGTTGTTTTTCATATAGAGGTTCGGCAAATGTAGTATTTCTGGCCTGCGAAAAGAAACCTCCCTCTACAGGATCCAGCATAGGCGAGAAGCCTACCTTGTCAAGGGCCTCCTGGAGCCACTTCATATTCTCTTGTATCTTGTAGTAGTGACTATATTTGAGAAGGAAAATGTAGTATCTTGAATTTATGGTATATGGGGTCTGCCTATTGCGTCGTTTGCTTATAATATACCTTGATATCCAAGATTTTACATATGCATGCAGCAACTTGTCGGAGAGTTTGCACGGCTGCTCTTTCCTCTGTACGATTCCGGTTCCGCTGAGTCTGTTTGATACATACTTTCCGGCCTTTTCAAGAAGTTCCCTCTTCTGCGAAAACGATCCTATTACATTGTATGAAAGGTTGAGGAACTCATCTGGAGTTATATTTGAGAAGGAGGTAAATGGCCTCGCTTCAGGCAGTGAGAAGATGTTTATTGGTATGGAGTAATACTGTTCTGTAATGACAAGAAGATCCATGCCTATAAGCATGGCCTCGGGCACATCTTCAAGGTCAATTGCAATTGGTATGAAATTGGCATTTATGATTTCAACCACCCTGGGGTCAGAAAAGAGCGTATAGGCCGACTCCCTTGCCTCAATGTTGGCAATGTGTCCAATATGTATGAAAATGATTTTATCAAGTTTCTTTGCCAGATTCAGAGTCTTGACACTGAAAGGTTTCCATTTGATGGAACCTCTGTAGAGCGCTTTAAGGTAAGGAGATGAAGTTTTGTTCATAGCCGGTATTTTAATAGGCTCACTTTTATTATTTTTGTAAAGATAAACAACTTTATGCCAAAGATGAAGATAAGAAGTGCATATAAAACCATAATTTTTTATACCGCCGCAATAATTGCGGCCTTGGCCGCTTATCAGATATATCCCTCTATTGATATAAATGACAAGGACTCAAGTTCATTCTCATCGGTCAGGGTTGCAGATGACATAAATATAATAAGCAAGCAGCCACACTCTATAGAACACCCGAAAGAGAAAAAAGTTGTGGCGGAATATCTGTTTCACAGGCTCGAACAGTTGGGCGGTAAAGCCCAAATGTTTGAATATGACTCCATTGAATGTAAATTTGGCGGTCATTTCAATATTGCAAATATTTATGCATCGTTTGATCCTCCTGCTGTTTCTGACTCTACAAGATACATTCTTCTGGTTGCACACTATGATTCGAGATACAGTCAGAGGGTGCTTGAAGATACAGTCTATTCCTATGGAGCGGCAGATGACGGCTATGGAGTAGGTGTCATTCTTGAGAGTATTAATGTAGCGCTCAAGTTCAGAAATGATTGGAAGCAGGGAATAAAGGTGCTCTACACAGATGCAGAAGAGCATAATCTTGACGGAATGCGCAGTATTCTTCTGCATGACAATCATCTGCTGAATGGGGTGAATTTGGTTATAAATGTGGAGGCTCGAGGTGTGAAGGGGCCAGCACTTCTTTTTGAGACATCTGCAGGCAACAAAGAGGTCATGGAACTCTATAAAAAGGCACGCAATCCATATACGTACTCTCTTACGACATTGGTTTATAGGATTTTATCAAATGATACAGATTTTTCACTCATTAAGGATTCCATTCCCGGAATGAACTTTTCTGTGATTGACAATCTCAAATATTACCATACAGACAAGGATAATTTTTCAAATATTTCACTCAAGTCGCTGGAGCATTACGGGATGCAGATTGTACCTATGATTGAAGAGTATCTTAAAGGGGAGAAGTTTGGTGCAGAGATGGCATTTGTGTCGGATGATGACCTTGTCTTTTTCACGATACCTTTGCTTGGTCTTTTCTGCTTTACAAAATCAGGATATGTGGCGTTGAATATCCTTACATTGATTTTCTTTGCCATTGTGCTACTGATATACATGAAGATGAAGGGCCTGAAATTGTATATGATATTCAGGCGTATGTTGTGGCCATTGGCCTTCTTTGCGGGCTCATTCGTAGCGGGGGAGGCCGTAGGGTGGCTTGCAGCCTGTATCAATGGTGAAAAGTTTGATTTTGTGTCAGTCAAGTATGTAGAGCATGATTATGTAATTGTTCTGGTATCGATGGCTGTCCTTTTTTTGTGGAACCTTATCTTCTACAGGCTCAAAGCGCGCAAGGGAATCCGTTTCGGCTATGAATATCTCTTTGCTGTTCTGATGTTTGCACAATTGCTTTCATTTGTACTTATGCTTTCGGTGCTTGAGAATTTCTTTATTCTTGTACCGCTTTTTGCTGCTCTCTGTGCGCTCTTTTTGGCAATTTTCAAATATGGAAGAGTGGGGTTTCTGCTGTCGGGAACAGTTACCATGCTGCTCGGGTTCTCTTTCTGCTATTGTCTTGTTACGGCATTGACAATTGGCAGTCTTGGTGTTGTGCTCATGCTGTGCTCCGTTTATTTCTCAATGATTATAGGTCAATATTATCTCTTTAAACGAAATGTTTAGGGATTTTGAACTTTATTTTGTAGTTTTGTCTAATATTTTCTACGATCATGGCTTTACCAAATTTTGATGATATAAGACCTTACGTCGATTCAGAAGTAGCCCCTGCAATGGAGAGAATTGCTTCAAATCCTATGTTACAGGGTATTTCTGCCTATCTTTTTCCTGGCAAGGATGTAAGTTATTTCAAAAATATTCTCCTGTCGTGCAAGACAATTGATGATTTTCAGGAGAATGTCATGCAGTATGTTGTAAAAAAGATCCTTTCAGATACTGCAAAAAACCTTACATATGGTGGTCTGGAGCATTTTGAGGGAGACAAAAAGTATCTGATTGTTACAAATCATAGGGATATTGTACTTGATTCTGCAATCATTCAGATAATTCTCTATATGCACAATATCCAGACAACGGAGATTGCTGTAGGAGACAATCTGATCTCTTCTTCGTTTATGGAGGATGCCACCAGAACTAACAAGATGATAAAGGTTGTAAGGAATACAACTCCAAGAGAGGTATATGCATCTTCGCAGAAACTTTCGCAATATATAAGGCAGAGCGTATCTACAAATAAGAGTTCGATTTGGATTGCACAGCGCAACGGAAGAACAAAAGATGGTTGGGACGTCACCGAGCAGGGAGTTCTCAAGATGCTGGACATGAGCGGTTCACGTGATTTTGTGAAGGATTTTGGAGAGTTGTCAATCATGCCTGCCTCCATTTCGTATGAATTGGAGCCGTGTGATCTTCTAAAGTGTGTGGAACTCTACATCTCAAAGAGACGCAAATATGTAAAATCAAAAGATGAGGATTTCAACAGCATACTTACGGGCATAATGCAGTTCAAGGGCAATATCCACATTGAGTTTACAAAGCCAATCACCCATGAGGAGATAGCGCAGGCCGCAGAACTTGACAAGAACGAACGTTTCAAATTCTTGACCAATGTTATGGACAAAAGGATTGTATCTTCGTTCAAGTTGTGGAAAAACAACTATATAGCCTATGATATGCTCACCGGTACTGATGAGTTTGCCGCTGAATATACACAAGAAGAGAAGAAGGCATTTGTTGATTACATGAAATTCAAACTCTCATCGGCGGAGGGTGACATGGCAGAGTTGGAGGATATCTTCCTGCATATATATGCAAATCCTATATTCAACAAAAAATCAATTCAGTAGAGTCAATATGCAACCCCTTCAGGGGAATTGGAATAAAGGGAAGGTGACTGGTCTGTGATCGGTCACCTTCTTCTTTATTGTTTGTTTTATAACAAGAGGCTGACCTTTCAATCTGGGTCAGCCTCCTTTTTATACACCGGATTGCGGATTATTTTCTGTAGTCGTAGAAACCTACACCGGTCTTTCTTCCCAACTGATTTGCGCGAACCATCTTTCTAAGAAGTGGATGAGGACGATATTTGCTGTCGCCGAACTCATTGTAAAGAACCTCCATGATTGCAAGACATACGTCAAGACCGATCAAATCGCCAAGAGCCAAAGGACCCATAGGGTGATTTGCACCAAGTTTCATAGCCTCATCAATCTCAGCGGCAGAAGCAACACCCTCTGCAAAGATGCCGATTCCCTCGTTTACCATAGGGATAAGGATTCTGTTTACAACAAAGCCAGGAGCCTCATTTACGCTTACAGGAGTCTTGCCGATCTGTTTTGAAATCTCAATGATAGTCTGGTGAACCTCCTCAGATGTAAGTTGGCCCTTGATAACCTCCACAAGTTTCATCATTGGAACTGGGTTGAAGAAGTGCATTCCAATAACTTTATCAGGACGGGTTGTGTAAGAAGCAACCTGGGTGATTGACAAAGATGAAGTGTTTGTAGCCAAAATTGCCTCTGGTTTGCAAATCTTGTCCAAAGTCTTGAAAATCTCCTCTTTAATAGCCATGTCTTCAGCAACAACTTCAACTACCAAATCAACATCTGCAAGATCCTCGTAAACTTTGGTATCTTTGATTCTTGCAAGAGATGCATCTCTGTCGGCAGCCTCCATTTTGCCTTTCTCTACCATTTTTGCAAGGCTCTTCTCAATTGAAGCATGCGCTTTAGCCAATGAGGCGTCTGAACGTCCTTTAATGATTACATCATGTCCTGCTACGGCAAATGTTTGGGCGATTCCATTACCCATTGTGCCGTTACCTACTACTGCAACTTTCATAATTTCAAGAATTTAAAAATATTGTTTTAAGTAAATAATGTCTCTTTATCTGTTTTTGTATACCGCTTCGCGTTTCTCGAGGAATGCGCCCATTCCCTCTTTCTGGTCCTCTGTAGAGAAACACAAGCCGAAAAGGTTGGCCTCAATGGCAATTGCTGAATCAATATCGGTCTGCATACCTCTGTTGATAGCCTCTTTGCTGTATTTTACGGCTATAGGAGCCTTTTTGGCAATCTTTTTGGCCATAGCCATGGCAGCATCCATCAAAGCCTCAGGTTCAACAACCTTGTTTACAAGACCAATTCTGTAAGCCTCCTCGGCATTGATGACATCTGCAGTGTATATAAGTTCCTTGGCAACACCCATTCCCACAATTCTTGGAAGGCGCTGTGTGCCTGAAAAACCTGGAGTGATTCCCAAGCCAACCTCAGGCTGTCCCAATTTGGCCTTGTTTGAAGCGATCCTTATGTCGCAGCACATTGAAAGTTCGCAACCGCCACCCAATGCAAAGCCGTTGATGGCTGCAATTACAGGCTTGTCCAAAAGTTCTATTTTTCTGAACACTGCAGCACCCTTCTCGCCAAAAGCCTTGCCTTCAGCGGCATTCATGGTGCTCATTTGTGAAATGTCTGCTCCTGCCACAAAAGCCTTGCCCTCGCCGGTAAGGATCACTGCAAGAATCGACTCGTCTGCTGCAATCTCTGTAAAAGCACAATCCAACTCGTCAAGTACGGTTGTGTTCAGCGCATTCAATGCAGCCGGGTTATTGATTTTGACAATACAGATATTGTCCTGTTTTTCAATTAGAAGTTTTGTGTATTCCATATTATTGTGTTTTTGTTTCTGTATAATTTTTCGTTTTTGTATGCATTCGTGTACCGGCTGTGGGGGAGGTCTCAATTTTCGCTTACAAGAGTCATTTTAGGAGTTGGGAAATTGATGCCGTGTTCAGGCAACTTCCTGTAAATGGTCTCGTTGAAATAGTAGAACAAATCCCAGTAGTCTTCGCTTTTAACCCAAGCCCTTACGGTAATTGTAATGTAGGCGGTCCCCAATATCTTGAGTGCCACCATTGGCGCAGCAGGGGTATTTATAATCTTGTCACATCCTTTCAATACGCCATATATCACATCTTTTGCCTTTTCCAAATCGGTTCCGTACGGTACATTCACTTCCCATTCGCATCTTCGTGTCAAAGAGGTGGTAAAATTATTTATTGTTCCTCCCGACAGTGCTCCGTTGGGGAGTATGATTGTCTTGTTGTCGGCAGTCTTTATTATTGTGGATGTAATCTGTATGGCATTTACTGTGCCCTCATAGCCCTGGGCTTCAATATAGTCACCCACCTTAAAGGGTCTGAAGACAATTATCATCAAACCGCCTGCAAAGTTCTGGAGGGTTCCGCTCAGTGCCATTCCTATGGCAAGGCCGGAGCCGGCAAGCAGGGCAACCAGAGAACTGGTATCTACGCCAAGGGTTTGTACGGTGATGATAATCAGTAGTATTGTGAGTGATATGCTCACAAGGCTCAAGATGAAACTTGAAATGGATTGGTCAAAATGGCGCGCTGTGAGAATCCTGCCGGCCACTCTTCTTGCCCTCTTTATAAGCCATGCTCCAATGCAGTATATCAGGATGGCGGCCAAAATCTTCAGACCCGCCTTCATGGCGTTGTCAATAAGAAACTGCACCAGTTCTCCTGCCGGCATCTTTGCCAATTGGTCTATAGTCTCTGATATTTTTACGGCAACGTTTCCAGTAGTGTCTGCCGGGATAGTATCCGCTGTCTGTAAAATGGTAAACAGGGTCATTGGGGTTAAAAATTTATTTGACTACAAATGTACTAACAATAGTTCAATTTTTTTAATAATATTTTAAGATTTTAGTTGAAAAAATAACAAGAATGTTATTTGAAATGAGATTTTATTTGTATAATTTTGCACGTACTTAAGGTGGATAGTGGACTTTAAAGAAAAATATATACAAAAATATAGATTTTAAAACGTTTTAAGAGATGAACAAAAGAATTTCTTTGCAGGATGCCGTTGCTAAAGTTAAAGACGGTATGACAGTGATGGTTGGTGGTTTCTTGGCTGCTGGCAGCCCTATCGCCATTCTTGACGAACTTGCCAAAAGTGGAGTTAAAGACCTTACTCTAATTTGCAACGATACTGCTTATGCAGATGTGGCTCATGGAAAACTTATCACAAACAAACAGGTTAAAAAGGTTATCGTATCCCATATCGGAACAAATCCCAACACCAGCGAGCAGATGAACAGTGGTGAGTTGGAGATAGAGTTTGCTCCTCAAGGCACATTGGCTGAGAGAGTAAGAGCAGCAGGTGCAGGCTTGGGCGGTGTCCTTACAACTACAGGCATGGGTACAGTTGTGGCAGAGGGCAAAGAGATTGTAACTGTAGACGGTAAGGATTATCTTTTGGAGAAACCTTTGAGAGCAGATATCGCTCTTTTGGGAGCAACAGTTTCAGACGAGGACGGAAACCTTGTATATGTTGGAACAACACAGAACTTCAATCCTCTGATGGCAACTGCGGCAGATGTCGTGATTGTAGAGGCTGAGAAGGTTGTAAAGACTGGCGAGATCGCTCCTGAGTGTGTTCATACTCCGGCTATGTTCGTTGACTTCATCTATGCAAAATAATTGAAATATAATACATAAACATTTAAAAATATACTCGAAACTATGACAAAGAAATCTTTAATCAGAGTAAGAATGAGTTGTCACGATGCTCATTATGGTGGAAACCTAGTGGATGGTGCAAGAATGTTGAACCTTTTTGGTGACGTTGCTACCGAGTTGCTTATCATCAATGATGGTGATGAGGGTTTGTTCAAAGCATACGATAATGTAGAGTTCATGGCTCCTGTTTACGCAGGTGATTATATTGAGGCTACCGGTGAGATTGTTTCTGCTGGAAACTCTTCAAGAAAAATGGTATTTGAGGCACGCAAAGTGATTGTTCCTAGACCTGACATTTCAGATTCTGCTGCAGATGTTCTTGAGGAGCCAATCGTTGTCTGCAAAGCAAGCGGTACTTGCGTTGTTCCAGTAAAATGCCAAAGAAACAAAAAATAAAACCGGAGTAGATTTATGGCTAAATTGATTATTACTGCTGCAATTTGCGGCGCAGAGGTTACTAAAGAGCAGAACCCTGCAGTTCCTTATACAGTGGAGGAGATTGTACGTGAGGCCAAATCTGCGGTTGAGGCAGGTGCTGCAATCGTACACCTTCATGTAAGGGAGGATGACGGTACCCCTACACAGAGCAAAGCACGTTTCAAAGAGTGTATCGATGCAATCATGAAGGAGTGTCCGGATGTTATTCTTATCCCTTCAACAGGCGGTGCAGTAGGCATGTCTGCAGAGGAGCGTCTTCAGCCGACTGAACTCTTCCCTGAGATGGCAACATTGGATTGCGGTACTTGTAACTTTGGTGATGATGTGTTTGAGAACACAATGCCAATTATGAGGGCATTTGGAAAGAGAATGTTGGAGAACGACATCAAACCGGAGTATGAGTGCTTTGAGATGGGTCACCTTGATACTATCCTCAATATGGCAAAGAAGGGCCAGGTTCCTGGTGCTCCTATGCAGTTCAACTTCGTTCTTGGCGTTCCTGGCTGTACTCCTGCAACCGTACAGAATCTTGCATGGTTGGTAAATGCAATCCCTGCAGGTTCAACCTGGACTGCTACAGGTATTGGCCGTCACGCATTCAACTTGGCTGCCGCTGCCATTGCAATGGGCGGTAACGTAAGAGTTGGTTTTGAGGACAGCATCTATATTGAGAAGGGTGTTCTTGCAAAATCAAATGGCGAGATGGTTGCAAAAGTTGTACGTATTGCAAAAGAGATGGGCAGGGAGATTGCCACATCGGCAGAGGCTCGCGAAATTTTGGGTTTGAAACCAAGGAAATAAACAGTTTAAAAATACATATAAAATGAAAAAAGGTAATAAATACGGTGTTCACCGCGTGATTGAACCAGTTGGCGTTCTTCCACAACCAGCAAACAAAATTGACAACAACATGGACGAGATCTATGATAACGAGATCTTGATTGATGTCCAGACACTTAATATTGACTCAGCATCATTTACTGATATTCACAACTATGCAAAACAGCAGGCTGGTGAGGGTGCTACTGAGGAGCGAATCTTGGAAGAGGTTAAGAAAGAGATGCTTCTTAACGTAGAGTTGCAGGGCAAACACCGTAACCGTCGTACCGGTTCAGGCGGTATGCTACTTGGTAAAGTTGAGAAAATCGGTGATGCCCTCAAAGGTAAAATCGACCTTAAAGAGGGTGACCGTATCGCTACATTGGTTTCTTTGTCACTTACTCCACTTAGAATCGATGAGATTCTTGAGGTGCGTGCTGATGTAGATCAGGTTGACATTAAAGGTAAGGCTATTTTGTTTGAGAGTGGTATCTACGCAAAGATTCCGGATGATATGCCTGAGAAACTTGCTTTGTCTGCTCTTGACGTTGCCGGTGCTCCTGCACAGACTGCAAAACTTTGCCAATATGGCCAGAATGTAGTTATCATTGGTGCTGGTGGCAAATCAGGTATGCTTTGCTGTTATGAGGCTAAAAAACGTGTTGGTGTAACAGGTAAAGTTATCGGTTTGACAAACTCTCAAAGAAGTACACAGCGTATCAAGGATCTTGGTTTCTGTGATGTTGTTGAGAGCACTGCAGGTATGACTCCAGTTCAGGTCAATGAACTTGTTTCAAAACTTACAAACGGTAAAATGGCTGATGTTACCATCAACTGTGTAAACGTTCCGGATCAGGAGATGACTGCTGTCCTTTGTACTAAAGATGACGGTGTTGTATACTTCTTCTCTATGGCTACAAGTTTTACAAAGGCTGCTCTTGGTGCTGAAGGAATCGGTTCAGACGTTAATATGATTATCGGTAACGGTTATACTAAAGGCCATGCAGAATTTACTCTACAGGAGTTGAGAGAGTGTGAGGCTTTGAGAAAGATCTTTACTGAACTTTACGCATAAGACCTGTATAAATGGCTTGCAGAAGTTAAAGGTCAGAGATTTAATTCCGGCGGGGTTTTACCCCGTCCGGATTTGAAGTTTTATCAGGATTGCAGGCCGCATATGAATTTTCAAAATTAACAAACACATAAACACTATGTACGAATCAAGACGTAAAGAACTGTTTCCTAACGTTACAGACGAGCAATGGAACGACTGGAAATGGCAGGTAAAAAATAGAATTGAGACTCTTGAGGATTTGAAGAAATATGTATCACTTACTCCAGAAGAGGAGGAGGGTGTCAAGAAGACTCTTCAGACTTTGAGAATGGCAATCACCCCTTATTATATCAGTTTGATTGATCCTAACAATCCTGATTGTCCTGTAAGAAAACAGGCTGTTCCAACTGGAAAAGAGACTTACCAGTCTCCAGCAGACCTATTGGACCCTCTACACGAGGATGAGGATTCTCCAGTTCCAGGTTTGACTCACAGATATCCGGACAGAGTATTGCTGTTGATCACAGACATGTGTTCAATGTATTGCCGTCACTGTACAAGAAGAAGGTTTGCCGGTCAGAAAGATGGCGAGAGCGCTATTGAAAGAATTGACAGGGCAATTGATTATATTGCAAGGACTCCGCAAGTTAGAGACGTGCTTCTATCAGGTGGTGATGCTTTGATGGTATCAGACGAGAGATTGGAGTACATTATCTCAAAACTAAGACAAATCCCTCACGTGGAGATTGTCAGAATCGGTTCAAGAACTCCGGTTGTATGTCCTCAGAGAATTACCGACAACTTGGTGAATATGCTTAAGAAATATCACCCAATTTGGTTGAACACTCACTTCAACCATCCACAGGAGGTTACAAAAGAGGCTGCTGAGGCTTGTGCAAGATTGGCAAATGCCGGTGTTCCTCTAGGAAACCAGACTGTTCTTCTAAGAGGTGTGAACGACTGTGTGAACACTATGAAGAAGTTGATGCACGAATTGGTTAAGATGAGAGTAAGACCTTACTACATTTACCAATGTGACCTTTCAATGGGTATTGAGCACTTCAGAACACCTGTATCCAAAGGTATTGAGATTATTGAGGGCTTGAGAGGCCATACATCAGGATATGCAGTTCCTACATTTGTAGTTGATGCTCCAGGTGGTGGCGGTAAGACTCCTGTAATGCCTCAATATGTTATTTCTCAGGCTCCTGGTAAAGTTGTTTTGAGAAACTTTGAGGGTGTTATCACTACTTATACAGAGCCTACTGATTACAAGAACGAGTGCAATTGCGAGTATTGCAAGGCAAATCAGAGCAAATCTATTGAGGGCGTCTCTTCATTGCTTGAGGGTAGAGGTATGGCTATTGAGCCTGCACAATTGAGCAGAAAAGAGCGTTCAAAAAAATAATGACACACAAGTATGCCATTCATTAACGAGATTCTGAAATATGATAGTTTGTCTATCGTGGGTCTTGAAAAGAATGTTGGCAAGACAGAGTGTCTCAACTATATCCTGTTAAGGTTACCGCTTGAGAATAAAAAGATAGCGGTAACCTCAATAGGAATAGATGGAGAGAACAAGGATCAGGTTACAGCAACAAAGAAACCTGAGATCTTTTTGAGGGAAGGAGTCTATTTTTCTACAGCAGAGGCCCATTACAGGAACAGAAGACTGGTTTCTGAACTTATGGAGATAACTTCTGAAAGGAGTTCTTTGGGAAGGATAGTTACAGGAAAGGTAAAGATAGGGGGAAAGGTGCTGATTTCAGGCCCTTCGAGCGGCCCGTCGCTCAAAAGATGGATAAAGTCTACAAGGATGTTGGGGGTTGACATAACCATTATAGATGGAGCAATCTCGCGTTTGAGTTCCGCTTCACCGGCAATAAGCAAAGCAATGGTGCTTTCAACGGGTGCGGCGTTCTCTTCAAATATTAATACCCTTGTGCAGAAGACAAAGTTTGTAGTTGAACTGATTAACCTTCCTTTGGCTCAAGAGCATGTAATTGAGGCGTTTGAGCCTGTTGAAAATGGTGTGTGGGGAATGGATATGGAGGGAAATATTATTGATTTTGGTTTGACATCATCCCTGGCAGTGGCTTCACTTGACAAGGATATAACCAAAAATATGAGATACATTTTTGCAGCCGGTGCATTGACCGACAGGTTTTTGAATCTTGTGGCAAATTCCGGTAACATCAAGAATGTAACTCTGTTGGTGAGAGACTTTACAAAGATTTTTGTGAACGAGATGCTTTACAGGAATTTTGTATCAAGAGGGGGAAGAATTCTGGTTCTTCAAAAGAGCAGGCTGGTTGCAGTCTGCGTTAATCCTACAGCACCGAACGGATATGTGCTGGATAGTGACATTTTGTGTGAAAAATTGCAGGAGGCTATAAAACTTCCTGTCTATGATATAGTTAAGAACAGTTATGACATTTAAGTCGGTATTGGATATTGATTGTGGGATCCGCTTCATGTACGATAATCTGGAGTTGAACTCTTCATGTGCAAGAAAGATGTTGCTTGAGACTCCAATGATGACATCAAAGCGTGAGATTGATATCTACTATGGAAAATTAAATCAACTGTTCAACAAGAACCTGGCTCCTTTGGCCAATAAGTTGATGTGTCTCAAGGATGTGGAGACTACAATAAAGAGAGTGGCTGCAGGTGTGGTTCTGGATGATATAGAGTTGTTTGAAATTAAGTATCTGGCAATGGTTTCCAGGGATGTTCTCGCCCTTATGAGGGAGCAGAATATTACAGCGGTAAATTTGCCGGATTTGAATGATGTTGTTGCAATCCTCGATCCCGACAAATTGAATATTCCTTCTTTTTATGTGTATGACTCTTATTCTCAAGAGTTGATGCAGGTAAGAAAACAGATGAAGGCAATTTCAGGATATGGCCAGGAGGTTGAGGGTGAGCAGAAGCAGCAACTTCTGGAG
Source organism: Bacteroidales bacterium (assembly GCA_015060245.1). Taxonomy (GTDB): domain Bacteria; phylum Bacteroidota; class Bacteroidia; order Bacteroidales; family UBA932; genus Egerieousia. The sequence goes on from SUYU01000004.1 coordinate 42,212, forward strand.
TTGCAGAAGCGGAATGATGAGATTGAGGCAGAGGTGAGGGGAGTGCTGTCGGGAAGGGTAAAGGAGTATTCAAAGGAACTTGGCCATGCCTTGAGGAGTTTGGCACTATTGGATATTCTTATTGCAAAAGTTCAGCAGATGAAGGCGCTTGGACTCAATTTCCCCTCTGTTACTGAAGTTGGAGAGACATTCTACGTACAGATGTTCAATCCGATGGTAAGAGAGGCTCTTGAAGATGTCGGAAAGCAGTTTTACCCTGTTGACATTGCTTTTGCAGATGTTCCGGTAACAATCATTGGAGCAAATATGGGTGGTAAAAGTGTGGTTTTGAAGACATTGGCTCTCAATCAACTTTTGACCCAGTTTGGCTTTGGAGTGGCTGCGCAAGTATGTTGCGTAAAGGTCGTCAATAAGGTGATGTTCTGTATTGGGGATGACCAGAATGCCCAGAAGGGATTGTCATCTTTTGCTGCAGAGATGCTGGCCATCAATGACGTGGTAAAGGGTTTGAGGGCTGGGGAGAATATTCTGGCTCTTGTTGATGAGCCTGCAAGAACTACAAATCCCGTAGAGGGAACTGCACTTGTGGAGGGACTTCTGGAGGTGATTGGAAGGAGTGAAGGCGGTTTTGTGCTTACAACTCACTACAACATCAAGAATGAGGATGTAAAGAGATATAGGGTAAAGGGTTTGAAAGATGGAGTGATGGATTATACACTCATAGAGGCGGAGAGTGGGGATGTGCCGCATGAGGCTGTCTCAATTGCCCAAAGTTTGGGTATTGACCCAGAGTGGATAGAAAAGACTAGAAAACACTTAAATAACTAATAATATTTTATATGCAGAGTAAATTAGGATTGGATTTTAAAAAGGTTGAACGCGCTAAGGGTTTGGCAAAGGAAATTGCCAACGAGGTTCAAACTTTTGTTGAGTCTTACAGTACTGTTGCTGTTGAACGTACCTTGTGTAGACTTATGGGCATTGACGGGATAGATGCTAATGAGGTTCCACTTCCAAATGTAGTTGTGGATGATTTGAAGGCCAAAGGTGTATTGAACCAGGGTGTTCTGTTCTATCTGGCAAACGCTATGGTAAATACAGGAATGACTCCTCAGCAGATTGCAGAGAAGGTTGCTGACGGCTCAATGGACCTAACAAAGGTTCCTGTTGCTGACAAAGCGGAACTTGAGAAAGTCATGCAGCCTGTAATAGATGGGAGCATCAATAAGATCAGAGCAAGAAGACAATATAGAGAGAACTTTATTGAGACTGTAGGTGAGGGCACAAAACCATACTTGTATGTAATTGTTGCAACAGGTAACATCTACGAGGACACTGTTCAGGCAGAGGCTGCTGCAAGACAAGGCGCAGACATCATTGCCGTTATCAGGACAACCGGCCAGAGTTTGTTGGATTATGTGCCTTACGGCGCAACTACAGAGGGCTTTGGCGGTACATATGCTACTCAGGAGAACTTCAGGATCATGAGAGAGGCTATGGACAAGGTAGGCAAGGAACTTGGAAGATATATCCGTGTTTGCAACTACTGTTCCGGCCTATGTATGCCTGAGATTGCAATTATGGGTGCTTTTGAGGGCCTTGACGTTATGTTGAATGATGCCCTTTACGGTATCCTGTTCAGAGATATCAACATGCAGAGAACATTGATTGACCAGTATATGTCAAGAATCATCAATGGCTTTGCAGGTGTCATCATCAATACCGGTGAGGATAACTATTTGACAACAGCAGATGCTGTTGAGGCTGCCCACACTGTATTGGCTTCAGATTTGATCAACGAGCAACTTGCTTTGTTGGCAGGTCTTCCTGAGGAGCAGATGGGTCTTGGCCACGCATTTGAGATGGATCCGATGTTGGAGAATGGTTTCCTTTATGAGTTGGCACAGGCCCAGATGGCACGTGAAATCTTCCCTAATGCTCCGCTCAAATATATGCCTCCTACAAAATTCATGACCGGAAACATCTTCAGAGGTCACTTGCAGGATGCTTTGTTCAATATGATCGGTATCTGGACAAACCAGGGTCTTCAACTTCTTGGTATGCCTACAGAGGCAATCCACACTCCGTTTATGTCTGACCGTTTCTTGTCAATTGAGAATGCAAAATATATCTTCAACAATATGAAGAGCATCGGTGACGAAATGGAGTTCAAAGAGGACGGTATTATCAGAAACAGAGCCAAAGAGGTTTTGGACAATGCAATTGCCTTGTTGGAGCAGATGACTTCAGAGGGATTGTTCAATGCACTTGAGAAAGGTATTTTTGGTGATGTTAAAAGAAGCAGAGTTGGCGGTAAGGGTCTTGAAGGCGTAGTAGAGAAGGGTGCCAACTATATGAATCCATTTATTAACTTATTGAAAGGGAGGAAATAACAATGGCAGGTGGATTATATTCAATGTCTGCAAAGGATTTTGATCAGACTCTTGATTTGACTAAAGTTAAGCCTTATGGCGATACAATGAACGATGGTAAGGTTCAGGTAAGTTTCACTCTTCCAGTGCCTAACGGTGCTGAGGCAGAGGAGGCTGCAAAATTGTTGATGAAAAAGATGGGATTTGATAACCCTCTTGTGGCATTCGCTAAAGAACTTACTCCAGGTTTCACATTCTTCAACTGCTATGGCAACCTTACCCATACAGTCGATTACTCAAACATCTACGTTCCAAAAGTTGAGAGCAATACTATGGATATGCATGAGTGCGATGAGTATATCAAAGAGAACATTGGCCGCAAACTTGTGCTTGTAGGTGCAAGTACAGGTACAGATGCCCACACTGTAGGTATTGATGCAATCATGAATATGAAGGGTTATGCAGGTCACTATGGCCTTGAGAGATATGACATGGTTGAGGCATACAACTTGGGCAGCCAGGTTCCTAATGAGGAGTTCTTGGCTAAAGCAATTGAGTTGAAGGCAGATGCTATCCTTGTATCTCAGACTGTTACACAGAAGGATGTTCATATCCAGAACTTGACAGAACTTATAGAACTTATGGAGGCTGAGGGTTTGAGAGACAAGATGATTGTTGTTTGCGGTGGCCCTCGTATCAGCCATGAGTTGGCCAAAGAGTTGGGTTACGATGCCGGTTTTGGTGCAAATACCTATGCAGATGATGTTGCATCATTTGTCGCTCAAGAGTTTGTTAAAAGAAACAAATAATCAACAACATAAATATAATTATGGACAAAAATCAGATTAGAGAGTTTATTGCCAAAAGGGCTGCTCTTGAAATTAAAGATGGTGATGTTGTGAATTTGGGTATCGGTTTGCCAACCCTTATTCCAAACTTCTTGCCACAGGGCGTTTCTGTGACTCTTCAATCAGAGAACGGAATGCTTGGTATGGGACCGGAGCCTGAAAAAGGAAAAGAGGATCCCCACTTTGTAAATGCAGGCGGTGGCTTCATCACTTACCAACCGGGCGCTGCTACATTTGATTCGGCTACCTCTTTCGGTATCATTAGAGGCGGTCATGTAAATGTTACATTCTTGGGTGCCTTGGAAGTTGCTGAGAATGGCGATTTGGCCAACTGGATGATTCCTGGCAAAAAGACCCCTGGTATGGGTGGAGCCATGGACTTGTTGGTTGGTGCAAAGAAAGTTATCCTTACAATGGAGCACACTGCCAAAGGAAACCACAAGATCTTGAAAAAATGCAGATTGCCATTGACTGCAGCAGGCCAGGTAAATATGATCATCACTGAGATGGGTGTAATGGAGATTACCCCTAAAGGTATTGTTCTTACAGAGATCAATCCTGAGTTTACCGTTGAGCAGGTTCAGGAGGCTACTGAGGCAACACTTATCATTTCAGAAAATCTAAAACAAGTTAACTTAAATTAAATACACTAAAACAGTATGAATTTTCAACTAACTAAATCACAGCAATTGTTTCAGCAAATGATCAGAGAGTTTGCTGAGAAAGAGGTAAAACCTCTTGCTGCAGAGGTAGATGATACCGAGAGATTCCCTATGGAGACCGTTGAAAAAATGGCTAAATTAGGTTTGTTTGGTATCTATATCCCTAAAAACTATGGTGGTGCCGGTGGTGACCACATCATGTACTCAATGGCTGTAGAGGAATTGTCACGCGTATGTGCTACTACAGGTGTTATCCTTTCAGCCCACACTTCTTTGTGTATGTCTCCAATCTGGGAGTTCGGTACAGAAGAGCAAAAACAGAAATACCTTCCAAAACTTGCAAGCGGCGAGTGGATTGGCGCATTTGGTCTAACTGAGCCTAATGCCGGTACAGATGCTGCCGGTCAGCAGACTACAGCAGTAGAGGATGGTGATGACTATATCATTAACGGTAGCAAAATCTTCATCACAAACGCAGGTCCTGCTCACGTGTATGTTGTTGCTACTATGACTGACAAATCTTTGAAGAACAAAGGTATTACCACTTTCATCGTTGAGGCTGGTACTCCTGGTTTCTCAATTGGTAAAAAAGAGCACAAACTTGGTATCAGAGGTTCTGCAACTTGCGAGTTGATCTTTGAGAACTGCCGTGTTCCTAAAGCAAACATGTTGGGTAAACTTGGTGAGGGTTTCAAAGTTGCAATGAAGACTCTTGACGGTGGTAGAATTGGTATTGCTTCTCAGGCTCTTGGTATAGCACAAGGTGCTATGGACGAGACTGTTAAGTATACTAAAGAGAGAAAACAGTTCGGTAAATCAATTTCTGCTTTCCAGAATACACAATTCCAGATGGCAGATCTTGAGACAAAAGTGCAGGCTGCTAGATTGCTAGTAAGATCGGCTGCTTGGAAGCAGGATGTAGGACAACCTTTCTCTGCAGATGCAGCAATGTGTAAATTGTTTGCAGCAGAGACTGCTATGGAGGTAACTACTAAAGCAGTTCAGTTCCACGGCGGTTACGGTTATACAAGAGAGTATCCTGTTGAGAGAATGATGCGTGACGCTAAGATCACAGAGATCTATGAGGGAACATCTGAGGTTCAGAGAATGGTAATAGCAGCAAAATTATTTAAGTAAAATTACACAGTATGAAAATAGTAGTTTGTATCAAACAAGTACCAGATACTACAGTGATTAAAATTAACCCTGTAACAGGTACACTTATCCGTGATGGCGTTCCTAGCATCATGAACCCAGATGATAAAGGCGGTTTGGAGATGGCATTGGAACTAAAAGACAAATATGGCGCACACGTAACAGTAATTACAATGGGTCCTCCTCAAGCAGATGCTATCCTAAGAGAGGCATACGCTATGGGTGTTGATAAGGCTATCCTATTGACTGGTAGAGAGTTTGGTGGTGCAGATACTCTTGCAACATCTCACACTATTGCTGCTGCCCTTAAGAACTTGGAGTATGATTTGATCATTGCTGGCCGTCAGGCTATTGATGGTGATACTGCACAGGTTGGTCCTCAGATTGCTGAGCACCTTGGTCTTCCTCAAATTTCTTACGTAGTTGGATTTGACATTAAAGACGGCAAATACATCGTTAAGAAAGAGACAGAGGAGGGTTACCAGATGCTTGAGGTAGCAGGTCCTGCTCTTATGACAGTATTGGCAAGCGGTTTCAAACCAAGATATATGACTGTTAGCGGTATTGTTGACGCATTTGACAAACCAGTTGAGGTATGGGGCGTTGAGAAAGTAAATCTACCAGTAGAGATGCTTGGTCTTAAAGGTTCAGGTACAAAAGTTTACAAATCATTCACTAAAGGTGTTAAAGCCGCTGGTGAGGTTCACGAGGTAGATGCTGAGCAGGCTGTAGGCTTGATCGTTAGCAAACTTAAAGAGAAATTTATTATTTAATTGCCAAAACTGAGAAGAAATGAACAATAATAAACACGTATATGTTTTTGTAGAGCAAAGAGAGGGTACTATCCAACCTGTTGCTCTTGAGCTTTTGGGTAAAGCAAGGGATTTGGCTGACGTTTTGGGCGAGAAAGTAGTTGCTATTTTCCCTGGTCATAATATCGCTGACCAAGCTAACGAGTTGGTTGCTTACGGTGCTGATGAGGTTATCGTAGTTGACGCTCCTGAGTTGAAAGATTATATTACTGAGCAATATACACAGGCTGTTTACCAGGTGATTACAGCATTCAACCCTTCAATCGTATTGTTTGGTGCTACAACAATCGGTAGAGATTTGGCTCCAAGACTTTCTGCAAGATTGGAGAAGGGTCTTACTGCTGACTGTACTAAATTGGAGATCTCTGACGGATCAGATCCAAAATTGGCTGCAAACAAATTGATGATGACTCGTCCTGCATTTGGCGGTAACCTTATGGCTACTATCGTTGCAGCAAAAGAGGGTGTTCAAATGGCTACTGTACGTCCAGGCGTTATGCAGAAAAAAGAGAAAGATGCTTCAAGACAAGGTAACATCATTCCTTTCACAGCAAACTTTGACGCTTCTAAATTTGCAGTTAAACTTCTAGAGACTGTTAAAGCAGAGAAAGGTCTAGTTGACATTACTGAGGCTAAAGTGCTTGTATCTGGTGGTAGAGGTGTAGGTAACAAAGAGAACTTTGAGAAACTTGCTGCTCTAGCAGGCGTTCTTGGCGGTGAGGTTTCTTCTTCACGTGCTATGGTTGACGCTGGCGTTATGGATCACGACAGACAAGTTGGTCAGACAGGTAAGACTGTAAGACCTGACCTATACTTGGCTTGCGGTATCTCTGGTGCTATCCAGCACCTTGCAGGTATGGAGGAGTCTGAGTTGATTATCGCTATCAACAAAGATAAATTTGCTCCTATCTTCCAGGTTGCAGATCTTGGTATCGTTGGTGATGCTAACAAGATCGTTCCTATGCTAACAGAGAGATTGGCAAAAGAGATCAAGAAATAATTGACTCAGTCTATTTACTAAAACATCCGGAATGGGCCTTGGCCCATTTCCGGATGTTTTTTTTGTTCCACCTCCTCATCATCTGAACGCTGGAATACAACGAGGTATGACTCAGAAACGTTGAAGTATTGATGCAGAGAGATAAGAACAATGCTGATTGCTTAAGAAAGGTGAGGGAAGGAGGATAATGCGTCCGTTTTTGCTGTATCTTTGCACTGTTTTTAAAAGAGAGTTTGGGCTGCTTCTGGGATTGGTTTGAGGCGCCCTGTAATGATAAACTGAAAAGAGTATGTTGAGTAAACTTATTGATTTGAGTGTCAAGTTGATCAGAAAGTATTTGCCTGATCCGTTCGTTTTTGCAATCATTTTGACCGTTGTGGCCGGTTTGGCTGCCATTATATGTACAGGTCAGGGTCCGTTGGATGTGCTTGAAAATTGGGGTGGGGGAGTCTGGAGCCTGTTGGCTTTTTCTATGCAGATGGCTTTGGTGCTTGTTTGTGGATCGGCATTGGCAGATGCACCGCTGATCAAGAAGGGGTTGCGCAAAATGGCTGCGCTTCCAAAGACGCCGGCTGCTGCAATTACAACTGTTACATTGGTCGCAAGTATTGCGTGCTGGATAAACTGGGGTTTTGGACTTATTGTTGGAGCCATCTTTGCAAAGGAGATTGCGCGTGCAGTCAAAGGCGTGGATTACAGATTGCTGATTGCCTCTGCCTATAGTGGTTTTGTGGTATGGCATTCGGGCCTTTCCGCTTCAATTCCATTGGCTATGGCTACCGACGGCCCATCTTTGGTAGAGGTTTCAAGAGGTGCAATTACTCAGGCCATTCCAATTTCACAGACAATATTTGCCACTTATAATCTCATAATAGTATTTTTAATTATAGTCGCACTTACTGTAGTAAATACGCTTATGCATCCGGCTCCAGAGAAGGCTTTTGTAGTTGATCCTGCTCTGTTGGGCGACGCAGAGGAGATTAAGGAGGAGCCACTATGCGGTCCGGGCGGCGACGATGCTTGTGAAATTGATAACGGCAAAAGCGCAAAAATGGCTAAAAAGGGGGCAAATTCAGGCAAAACAGAGTGGAAACTTACTCCAAGTGAAAGACTCAACAACAGTGTGCTTTTGAGCGGAATAATTGCCGTAATGGGGCTTGGATACCTTTTTGTAAAAATTGTAATCAATGGTGCAGGCCTTGATTTGAACAATGTAATCATGCTCTTCATGTTCTTGGGAATTGTGCTTCACAAGACTCCAATAAAATATGTAAAGGCGGTTACTGAAGCAGCATCCTCTTCTGCCGGAATCCTCTTGCAGTTCCCGTTCTATGCTGGAATCATGGGCATCATGACATCTGCAAGTGCAGAGGGTGTCTCCCTTGCCGGACAAATTAGCGAGGCATGTGTTGCAATGTCAAATGAAAAGACATTCCCTCTACTTACATTCTTGAGCGCAGGATTGGTAAATGTATTTGTACCGAGTGGTGGCGGACAGTGGGCTGTACAGGCTCCAATCATGCTTCCTGCCGGTATGCAACTTGGCGTTGACCCTGCAGTTACCGGCATGGCAATTTCTTATGGCGATGCCTGGACCAATCTTATCCAGCCATTTTGGGCACTTCCGGCTCTTGCAATAGCAAAACTTGATGCAAAGGACATTATGGGCTTCTGTCTGATAGATTTGTTTATTGTTGCTGCAATTGTCTGCGCAGGATTTCTATTCTTGGTATAAAAATGAAAAGAGGATTCCTATATTGCTTTTTATTTTTTTTATTGGGATTATCAGGTTGTCGGGATGAAAATGTTGCTCTAAATAGAGTTGGGGCCTTAATGCAAAGTTCTCCTGACTCGGCACTGATGCTATTGCAAAAAATTGATTTCAATTCTGTTGTCGGAGAAAAGGCCAGGGCCAGATATGCACTTTTGTATTCACAGGCGTTGGATAAGAACTTCATAGATTTGCAGAGTGATTCCTTGATTAATATAGCACTCGACTATTATATGTATAATGGTTCGGATGAAGAGAAGTTTCATTCGCTCTATTATAGAGGGAGAATTGAGCAAAATAGGGGAGATTGGATAAGCGCAATTTCATTTTTTTTAAGAGCGCAAGAGTATCTGTCTGATTTGACCGATTATCGTATGGCTGGTATGCTGTATGCCCAGTTGGGCCGTGTATATAGCGAATATTATGACTATCCCAAAGCGTTGAAAGCATACGAAAATGCGCTGGAATATTATAAGAAATCCGGTATCGAAAAATATATTCGTTTTGCTCATTTTGATATTGCCTTAATACGTATAAATATGCGTGACGGCAGTTGTGACCAGGGGGAGGAGGTATTGTTGGAGACAATGGATTGGGCTTATGAAAATGATGAACAATATTTATTGTTGAGTTGTGTAGAGACGTTATGCCAATATTACCAAACTTCAACTGCCGGAGGTTTGGAAAAGTTAAAAAAACTCTTGTCGGGTAAATATGTTGGTAAGTGTATGCCAACAAAGCATATAGAATATGCCAGGAAATTTTTGGAATTTATAGAGAGACAAAATTCAAGTGCCCAATCATATTTCAATTATGCCTGGAAAAATGCCTCTTCAATTTTTGATTCATTATTGTTGTATAACCAGGAGTATAATTTGTACAAAGAACTTCAACAATATGAGGTGGCTTTGGACAGGTATGAAAAAGTAGAGGCATTACATGGTAAAATTCTAAGAAAAGTTATAGAACAGCCCGTCTTGTCTGTGCAAAATGAGTACTATAGAAACCAGTCTCTGGTTAAAGAGATAGAATTGGAAAAGAATAGAATTATTGGAATAATTGTTTCAATTCTTCTATGTATGGCTATATTTATATTATGTATAGTCCATAAATACCGCATCAGTAAAAAAGAAATTCAAATTAGGGATTACATTGAATTATATGAAGACTTAAAAGAAATGTTCAATGTAAGGGAAAATCAGATGGAGAAACAATTGTCTGTATTATTCAAAAAACAATACGAATTGTTAAATAAGTTGGCTATCACAATGTATGAGACACAAGGGATAAACAAAGATAAAGATTTTGTGTATAGACAGATTAAAACTGAAATTGAATCTATATCATTTCTTCATAGTAAAAATGAATATCATAGTCAGATGGTGCAACTTGAAACCATTATTAATGGATACAAAAATGATGTGATTACTAAGTTAAAATTAGATTTTCCCGGATTGAAAAAATCAGATTTATATTTAATGTGCTATATCTATGCTGGCTTTTCTGGAAAGGCAATTAGCCTTTTTACTGGCGATAGCGTGAAAAATATATATACCAAAAAGTCAAGATTAAAAAGTATGATAATGGAATCAAACTCCATTAACAAGGATCTATTTATAGAGATGATGTAGTGTAATCAGGGTTTGTAAGATTTGTAATAACTTTGGTTGTTTTTGTTTGTTGATAATCAGCGTGTTGGGCAATTTGTTTGTAAGCAGGTTTTTTTATGTTTTATAATAATGGCTATTTATTTTTGTAATCCAAAATATGCTATTTTATGAAACTGATTAGAATTATTTTTATTCTCCTTTTAATGAAGGTTAAAAACTTTATTTATTTTATTAACTTTGACAACATCGGTTGTATCTGCATCTCCAGAGTATGAACCAGGATTTGAATATGACCATATTTTACTTGATACTGAAAAAATATGTGATATATGTGGTAGTAACGATTGGTATTTTATTGATGATAAGGAGTATGATATGTGGATTGTAGTATGTATGGAATGTGCATATTGGGATTTTTGGGTATATTGATATGAAGAAGTTTTTTTTTAGCGCAGATGGTGCAAATTCTATTTTGTTTCTGTTTTTATTGGTTTTTTTCTTCTCTTGTTCCAATGTAGAAGGAATTGATAATAATACACCGCTTCCTGAAATTGCTGTTGGTAAGGCTATGACCAACAGGGCTGAGGTAAAGTTGGGTGATTATGCCTCTTTGATTGAATATATCCCATTGGAAAATTCTGCTGATGCACAACTTGCAACTGTAGATTATGAGAGTTATCCTAATCCGAAAGGTGGTACTGTGCCTTATTATAAGATGCTATTTAGTGCTGACAGGGAAAAAGCAGGATTCAAGAATTTTCTATATTCAAATAATCAGTTGTTATTTTTTCACGCAAATAAGGGTGCTTGTTCAAAACAGGTTTGTCATCTGTTTGATATAAAAGGTAATTTTATAAAGAAAGTAGAATATGATTCAACTCTGTCTGGTTTATATTGTTGTGTGACAGGTAATTATGTTAACGGTGATACTTTGTATACAAATGTTAGGGTATCAAATCTTAATAATGCTAAAGAAAAGCCAATTAACAAATTGTTCCTATATGATTTAAACACAGGTGAACTATTGAAATCATTTGAGCATGGAGAGGGTAATTTCATTAGTATTGGTCCAACCTCTAACTTTTATAAAACCGTTGAGAACAATGTAAGTTATGGTGTAATAGCAGACGGGAATTTACAAATTACAGACAAATTTCTCATTTGCAAGGAGAGGCCTACCAGACAAACTATTTTAAACGAAAAAAAATCAATAATTCCCGGTAAGAGGATAAAAATATTTACACAATCATTCGCACATAAGTCAGAGGATGGACTGCTTATATTGCAAGAGTCTTCTGATACAATTTGTACATTTTCCTTTTCCTCCACTAAAAAAGAGTGCATACCTGCTTACAAAATTAATTTTGCAGATACAATATCAACTGTAATGAGAGGTCTTAAAATTGATATATTCAATTTTGCTGAGAGTGAAGATATGATTTTTATGCAGGTTAAGGAGAACAAAGATTATCCTTTTGGCGGTGAGTGGATGAAATTGGACAAGGAAGCCCAAAAAGTTCCATACTACAAGTTGTCAGCAGAAGTGTATTCTGATCAGATCTATAATGGGAGGGAGGCTGTTTGTTATATCCTTTACAATAAAATCACTGGAGAAACCCTATCTCCTTCAGCCGGCAATCCTGTATGGATGGGAGGAATGACTAATGATTTGGATGGAGGTTTTCCTTTCTGGCCGGAGATTGTGGCCGATGGCAAGATGTTCCAGGTGGTAAAGGCTGTGGATTTTATTAAGTTGAGTAAAATATATAACTCTGAGAAGATTAAGGCTATTGCTTCAAAACTTACAGAGGATTCAAATCCGGTTGTAGTGGTGGCGACACTTAAATAGTTAGTAATCTCAAAAAAAATTATTTGAATAAATTTTTCTTTTGCTTTATTTTTGTATAAATTCAGCAGAAACGATTAGTCTATATATTCCTCAATAAGTATTTTATGATAATAATAGCATGTTTATTATTGCTTGTCGTTACGTCATGCTCTACTGTAAGTGATGTAAAACAAGAGATAGAGCCTTTGACTGAGATTGCAGTAGGAGAAGCCATGGCCAAAAGAGATAGTGTAATGTTGAGTGATTATGCTTCTTCTATTGATTATGTTCCATTGGAGAGTCATCCTGAAGCATTGCTTACTACAAGAGATTATGAGACTATTAATGGGCCAGGTGGGGAAAAAGTTCCGGCAAAAAAAATATACATATTCAGGGATAATATGTTTAGGTTTTTATTTGATTCCGGATTCTTCCTGTTGTTTAATGCAAATGGAGATCCATATTCTGAATATATATGCCATGTGTTTGATTTTGAAGGTAAATATCTTAGCAGTATAAACTTTGAACCTGCAGGAAAATATACTTATCCTTATGTTAAGGCCAATTATGCAGACGATGGCAAGTTGTATGTTTATATTATTAAGTATACAAATATAGGGAAAGGCTCAGATGAATTTTATTGCAGGATTTATGATATTTTATCTGGGAATTTACTTGAATCAGATACAGTGGATTCCAAAAACCTCAGAAAACTTGTTCCTCTTGATTCCGATAATATCATGCTGCAATACAATTCAACTGATCTCGAAACACAAGAAAATACAATGGAAGGTATTCTTGTAGAGAGTAGTTTTAATGAACCGAAGAGGATTTTTGCATATAAGGAAGATCTGACGGAGAATGTTAAATTGATGAAAAAAAAAGGACATCGTGCGGCTTTGGCTTTTACAAAATCGTCCATACATAAATCAGATAGTGGTTTTGTGTTGTTGAGAGAGTTGACAGACACTCTCTATAAGTTTACTAAAAAGGATAATGAATTTATATGTAAAAGTTTATATAAATTTAATTTTGCAGATACCTTGGAGCCTGTGAAAAGAAAAGTAAGGATTGATGTTGAAACTTATTTGGAAAGTGAACATTCAATTTTTTTTCAGATTGAAAAAAATAGGGATTACAAACCCACTTGGTCTAGTTCCGAAATTGATGAATATAAAGATTTGTTTTATCGTATCCCTACTGAAAATACACACAACAGAAATTTTGGAATCAACGAGTCTTCAACTTACATAGTTTATGATAAAAACACAGGAGTAACAAGATCTACTATAGTTCAAGATCCTGTATGGATGGGAGGAATGACTAATGATTTGGATGGAGGTTTTCCTTTCTGGCCGGAGATTGTGGCCGATGGCAAGATGTTCCAGGTGGTAAAGGCTGTGGATTTTATTAAGTTGAGTAAAATATATAACTCTGAGAAGATTAAGGCTATTGCTTCAAAACTTACAGAGGATTCAAATCCGGTTGTAGTGGTGGCGACACTTAAATAGTTAGTAATCTCAAAAAAAATTATATGAATAAATTTTTCTGTAGTCTTAGATATTTTGGCATGGCTCTTATGTTGGGTTGTGCTGTTGCATGTTCGGAGAATAAAACGGCTGAGCATACTACAATTGATATGATTGGTGCTGTGAATAATGCTGAGCCGGTAATGCTTAGTGAGTATGCTTCTGCCATTGAGTATTTGCCGTTGGAGTTGAAGGATTCTGCATATCTGTTCTCTTCAATGTATATGCTGGAAACAGAGGGGTCATACGTTTTTCATACAGGTAATAAAGTTGTAAATGTTGCTTTTTATGAGTTTGACAAGAGTGGAAAGTATTTGAGGAGTGTTGGCACCAGGGGTAGGGCTTATGGTGAGTATGTGCATCACATTACACTTTGCTATGATGCGCAAAATAAAAATTATGGACAACTTGACAGAAGTAAATTCCTGATATATAATAGTGAAGGCAGAGTGGTTGCAGACACTCCACTTAAAAAATTCCGTTTTTTGGGATTTCCAAGAGCCTATTTTGTAAATGGAAACTATATTGTCAGCAGCGTTTCTATGGGGATGGTAAATGGTGAGATGACGTATAAGGATATTCTCATCAGAATTGATCCTGAAGGCCAATTGTTGGAAGATAAGGTATTGTCAGATACACCAATAAAGACGTCAATAGTGTCTCAGGGCTTTGGCGGTAGTGGTGGTATTTCAAGGAGTGGCAATGGTCTTATGATTTACTGTAATGATACATTGGTAAGAATGTATAGGGAGAATAATTCAGATACCATCAGATGTCTTAATCCAACCACTTTTGAACCACACAATTACTATTTGTTGAAAGGTAATGATGAGGGTGTATTTATGCATAAATTTTCATTCATGGAGAATGAAGACATTATCTTTATGGAGGTTCTGAAAAGTGCCAATTATTTTCCCGATCTTGATGAAAATAGTCCAAGAAAGTTCCCTCTTATTTATGACAAGTCAAAAAGTGCAGCACGTGCTCTTGTTCCGGATCAGGAGTCTGGAACAATGGGCTTTGTAAATGATCTTGATGGCGGAATTCCATTCTGGCCATCATACATAAGCGGCAACAAAATGTTCAGACTTATAGATGCAGAGGAGTTCATTGAACTTGCAGCCAAAAGTTCTTCAGCCAAGATGAAGTCGGTAGCGGAAAATCTTAATGATGAGAGCAATCCGGTACTCGTGATTGTTACCTTGAAATGATAAAAGTCATATTACATATAGCAACTGGTTTGTTTTAATATGCTAATCTACAGAGGGTTGTGTGCAAAATAAAGGCAACACAACCCTCTGTTTCTTATGTAATGGAAGATTTTACATATATTAGTAGAAATATTCAAGTTAACTACAATAAAATCAAATTATGAAAAAACTTCACAATTACTCAAATTCAAGGAGAGTTCTCTCTGGAGTTGCCCGATTTGTCAAAACCTCAAGACTCTTTGCTGTAATGGCTGTTTCTACTTTGCTGTTTGCCTGCTCCGGCAATGTGGCAGACAAGAACATTTCAATTGATATGCTGGCGGCCGTAAATGCTCCTGGGAGTGTAAAATTGAGCGAATATGCTTCATCTATAGAGTATATTCCGCTTGAACTTAAAGACTCTTCATACCTTTTTGCCGGTATGGGCATTATTGAAACTGAAAACTCATACCTCTTTTATACAGGCAACAAATCTGTTAATGTAGCCTTTTATGAGTACGACAAGAGTGGTAAGTATGTAAGAAGTGTAGGCAATAGAGGTAGGGCAAAAGGTGAGTTTGTTTCAAAGAATGGACTTTGCTATAACTCCAAAACAAAGGATTATGGACTTCTTGATAATAACAAGTTGTTGATATACGCCCATGACGGGTCATTCAGAAGCGAGACCCAATTGTTCAAATTCAAGGCAATGGGTCTCCCGAGAATTTATGCCATTGACGGCAATTATATTATAAATGTCATTACTGCAAAGGATATCAAGAGTGCAATGAGCGGAGATATGCAGGATATGATTTTTAAAGTTGACAAGGATGGAAATCTTGTTGAGAATATGGTTCTATCAAATACAATTACAGAAGCCTCCACTTTTCGTGGAGTTCCAAGTATTTCCGGCAATGGCCTTATGCTCTATTCAAACGGCGATTTTGCAAGACTTTACAGAGAAAGGACTACTGATACCATAAAATGTGTAAATCCACAGACATTTGAGTCATTTGACCACTATTTGCTCGAAGGAAGCGATAAGGGTGTATTCATGGTGCCATCCTCATATATGGAGAATAGCGGCTATATCTTTATGGATATTATGAAGAATGCCAAATTCTTCCCTAATCTTGATGCAAAATCCCAAAGAAAATTCCCTTTGCTGTATGACAAGAAGCAGAATAAGGCTATGGCCATTGCTACAGACCAGGAGTATGCTATGGCAGGTATGACCAATGATATTGACTCCGGCACCCCATTCTGGCCAACATATGTAAATGGAAACAGGATGTTCAAACTTGTAGAGGCCGAGGAGTTCATTGAACTTGCCGCCAAAAGTTCTTCAGACAAGATCAAGTCTGTTGCGGCTGGTCTTAATATTGAGAGCAATCCGGTACTTGTGGTTGTTACTCTAAAATAATTCTGAATTGAGAAACTGTGGTATGAAAATCTTTGTTTAAAGCCACCCAAGATTCATGTATAAAGGAAATAACCCTAAAGGAATCTTATAAAACAGCGTGAGACTGACTTAAGAGGTCTCTTATCAAACGGATAACCCCTATTAGAGTGCTTTCTAATAGGGGTTTGCCATTAATAGAGATGCCTTTTGGGCACTCTCTTTTTGTTTTCTCCAAAAGAGGTGGCAAAGGCTATTTCTCTGCCAACTCGGTTGCCTTTGCAAGGGCCGGAATGATGTGAGGGAAGATGTAATCCTCGCCAATCTCATTTGCAAAGCCAGATTTGCGAAGTGATGCATGCACCTTCTCTGTTACTCCCGACAGAATTATCTGTACATTCTCTCCCTGGGCACGCTTCCACAAGTTGCGCAAGTTGTTCTGGCCTGTTGAGTCAATGAACGGAACTTTACGCATTCTTATGATACGTACCTTAAGGCCCTTTTTGTTGTTCTCGCGGTCAACCTCGTCGAGTTTGCTGGCAAGACCAAAGAAGAAAGGACCGTCAATCTCATAGATCTCAACACCGTCGGGAACAATAAGATGCTCAACATCGCTCAACTGTGCCATCTCCTCATTCTCTGTGCCGGCAACAAACTCCTCCTGCATTACCTTTACAGAAGAGGTCTCTGAAATACGTTTCACAAACAAGATGATTGCCAATACCAAGCCAACCTCAATGGCAACTGTAAGGTCAATGATTACAGTAAGGAAAAAGGTGATCAAAAGTACTGCAACATCTGATTTGTCGCCTTTAAGAAGGTATTTGAATGTTCTCCACTCACTCATATTGTATGCAACCATTACAAGGATTGCGGCCAAGCAGCCAAGTGGAATGTATACCGCGTATGGCATAAGGAACAAGAAAATTAGCAACAAGACTATTGCGTGTACGATACCTGCAACCGGGCTCTTTCCGCCGTTGTTGATGTTGGCCATTGTTCTTGCCAATGCACCTGTAGCAGGAATACCGCCAAAGAATGGGGTAATGATGTTGGCTACACCCTGGCCTATAAGTTCTGTATTTGAGTTGTGTTTCTTGCCTGTAACACCGTCGGCCACCATAGCCGCAAGCAAAGACTCGATTGCACACAAAAGGGCAATGGTAAATGCTGGCTGGAACATGCTCTGGACTGTGTCCCAAGTGATGTTTGGAGCGGTTGGCTTAGGAATCTCAATGCCGTTTGCAAGTTCTGGGAATTTGCTTCCGATTGTTGCAAACTCAATGCCTGCATAGTTGGCCAAAAGCAAGGATGCTGCAGTGCCTACAATAATTGCAATCAATGAGCCCGGCACTTTGTTGGTAACTTTAGGCCAGAAGATGATAATAAGAAGACATCCCATACTCAAAAGGAACTCTGCCGGATTGAATGTGTTCAAGTGGCTGAAATAGGCACTCCATTGTGGTATGAACTCGCTCGGAAGGTTCTCAATGGTAAGGCCAAGGAAATCCTTTACCTGTGTTGAGAAGATTACCACAGCGATACCGCTGGTAAAACCTACTACAATAGGATAGGGGATGAACTTGATTATGCTGCCCAGTTTGAACAGACCCATAAGTACAAGTATCACACCTGCAAGTACGGTAGCAATGATAAGGCCTGAGATGCCATATTGGGCAACGATGCCGTATACAATTACGATAAATGCTCCGGTTGGACCTCCAATGAGGAAGTGCGAGCCGCCAAGCAATGAAACAAGGAAACCTGCAACTACTGCAGTAATAAGACCCTGTTGTGGTGAAACACCCGATGCAATACCAAATGCAATTGCAAGAGGGAGGGCAATGATACCCACAATGATACCGGCAATAAGGTCTGCGGTAAATGTCTCCTTTGTGTAGTTTCCTTTCTTGAATACTTCAAGAATTTTAGGCTGGAAGACTTCAGCCAAATTGAATTTTGCCATATAAGGGGTTATTTGATTAATATTCCTGGAAAACGGGCGCAAATATAGTAAAAAAGGGACTCCCTGAATAGGGAATCCCTCTAAATTTTACTGGAAACCAATACTTTTACACGCATTTTTATGGGTGTGGAGAGTACCGGTCATCTGGCATTATTTGAAAAGAGCCAAAACTTTCTCTATAATTACAGCAGAATCTTCGGTAGCCGGAATTACAAGATCAGGCTCTGCCTGCACAAACTCATTCTCGCTCTTGAAGCGTTTCTCACCACCGCCTGTGATGTTGAGCATTACGGTCTCATCTTTTGAGATCTTGCCGCTCTCAAGGGCCTTTTTAAGGCTGCAAACTGCAACAGCGGCTGCCGGGTTGATATCTATACCCTCAAGTCTCTCAAACAATTCACCGGCTGCTCTAAGTTCCTCGTTTGTTACAATCTCAATGTCACCGCCGGTTGCTTTGAGTGCATCGTAGAGTCCGCCGGCCAATGAGTATGGAGGTCTTCTGTTAGAAAGTACCTTTGCATCAATTGCAAGGGCGCGTTTTACAGCATCCTCTTCGTCATACTGCAACAATGCTCTGCTGTCCTGTTTGAAGGCGTCGTACATTGGCGTAAAAGGAATGTTCTGTGAAGGGATAAGTTTCATGAGTTTGTTGCCAAAGCGGCCGTCCTCAATGAATCTCAAGTTTGCCTCCCATGCTGCAATTGTACCTGTGCCGCTTCCTATGGCCTGGAAATAACTGTCGGGAATATGGCCTATATGCTCAACAGCAGAGAGTACGGTTGTGCTCATGCCGTCTCTGCGGGCAACGTTCTTTGCACCGCCCTCCTCAAGGAATGCTGCCGATTCACAAACTTTTGCACCAAGTTGTATGGCATCAAAATAGTCTGTTCCTGCAGGAGTACAGATGATTTTTACGCACTTGTTCAAAGGCTTTTTGAACCATAGGGCATTCATGTTCTCAAAAGGAACCGCAATTACAATTGGAATATTGTTCTCAGAACATACCTGTGCAAATGCTCTGGCAGTATTGCCGGCAGAAGCAACAACAAGTATCCTTTTCTCATCTTCGGGAAGTCTTCCGCATACAGAATAGGCCTCGGTCTCCTTGAATGAGCAGGTGTTCATTTTTGCCCCTTTTTCAGGCCAGTAACCCGAAAATGTAATGTAAAGGTTCTCCAATCCGTACTCTTTGGCCAATGCTTCGCTCTTGTAGGTTACAGGAGCGCAAGAACCCTCCAAGGCTCTCTGTACCGGCATCCAGTCAGCAAATTTGTACAATCCGTAACTGTTATCCTTGAACTCAATCTGTTTTTTTGCATAAACTGCCCTTACAAGAGATGGAGAAGAGCACTCTTTATCATTTATTACCCAGCCTGTATCTTCAAATGTACGGCCTGTTGCAATAGTCTGCAATTTGTATTCTGTCGGTTTGATTTCCATAATCTAAAGTTTTATAGGAACGCAAAAGTACGCTATTTTACACTCTTTTCAAAGTTAAATAAATATCTGCACCCATTTGTTTTGTGACAGGGCTATTTCAGGTTGCCTGCAACGGCCTGTGCAATGTCCGCCACCGGAGTGGTGCTCTGGTCGGAGAAGGTCTTAAGACATAGAGGGCATGCTGTTATCACCTTGTCGGGATTATCAAAAGTCAATGCCTTAAGTGACTCCTGGGTAATCTTTACCCTATCGTGGTAGTTGAGGGTAAGGCTTCCCAAACTTCCACCGCAGCAGATGCTCTCCTTCTTCTCTTTATTTGCCTTTTTGAGTTCGCCAATGGCACTCAATACATTGCGTGGCTCCTGATAGATATTGCATCCACGACCAAGTTCGCAAGGGTCATGGTATACAAAACTCTCCTCAGAGTGGTTCAGTCTTATGCGTTTCTGGTCAATAAGTTGATTGATATATTGGGTGTGGTGCAAAAGGGTAATTCCCTTGAGGTTGTACTCCTCCTTGAGAACCTTGAGACATATAGGGCAGGAGAGGACTACCGTTTTGCATCCGCTCTCCTGTATCATCTCCCTGTTCCTTTCAATTACCTCTTTTGCGGCAGTCACCTTTCCGGCAAGCATAAGCGGCCTTCCGCAACATACACCTCCATCTTTATCTGCAAAAACGTAATCTTCTTTTGCTGCATCAAAAATTGTGGTCATGGATTTGATGATTGCCGGAGTAAGATGTGTCATACAGCCTGCAAAGTACAGCACCTTATCCTTCCCGACAGCGCTCTGTACTGTATTTCCCTTAGCATTTCCAGTTCCATGAGCAGCATCATCTGCTGTAACCTCATTCCCAGTTGCACTGCCCGATACCGGAGCGAGTGGCATGCTTGGGCCTCCTCCCTGGTGGTGCGCAGAAGCAAGGAAAGAGTAGTTATAAGGCAATTTGTCGGTTAAAGTAGCCCTTTGGGCCTGTTTCAAACCACATGAGTCAACTCCAACAGGGCATAGGGCAACGCATTTGCCGCACATAAGACATTTTTCTGCTATCTCGTTGATTTTCTTCTTGTTGTTTCTTCTCTGGAATCTTACAAAATAGACCGAAGAGTATTTAAGATTCTTCTTCTGAATGTTCATAGGGCATGCATCAATACATAAGCCGCAACTTGAACAGGAGTAGATTTCTGCCTCTGCAAGGCCCTTGCGCGGGTGGTGGATCTTAAGTCCGGCATTTCTTAGGAAAATATACAATACCTCTGTCGGGATATGCATATATCGGCTGAACGGAAGTGCAAGGAAGAAGAGTCCCAAGGCTGTTGAGTATGCCCACCAGGTAGGAAGGATATTCATGTCATTGCCAAGGAAATTGGCAAAGAGCATATTTACGGGTTTGGTAAGGAAACTACCGCCACTGATACCGGCAGTAAATCCCTCTGCAAGCAGACGTAGCGGAAATATTGACCATAGGCACCAGAGTGCAACCCTGTCGGCAAAACATGGTTTTGTGGTTCTTCTCATGCCCAACGCTGTGGATCTGATTCTTTTGTACATGGCAAGGCCTATTCCGCTCAGTACAACCAGAAGGAAAAAGTCCATAAGGAAGAAGAATACTGCACCTTTAAGTGTGGCATTCTGCTCTGCAACAAAAAATCTGTAGAAAATGGGGTAGTGGAGTGTGCCGTTTCTCTGTGGAACAAAGAGCATAACCTCTATATGGCCCAAAACAATCAGCATGAACCATCCGAATGCAATGCTGGCATGCATATAGCCGAGCAGAGCATTGCGTTTGAAGATCTTTATATGAAGGAGACAGTCACAAATGACATCCCTTATATTCTTATACATTATTGTTGGATTGAGCAGTGACAGGAAGAACTTTTTTCTGTCGCTTCCCGGCATGGCCCTGAATACCCTTATCAATGCAATGAAAAGGTATATGAAAATGAAAATCATTCCTATTACAAATGGCAGCACAA
Source organism: Bacteroidales bacterium (assembly GCA_015060245.1). Taxonomy (GTDB): domain Bacteria; phylum Bacteroidota; class Bacteroidia; order Bacteroidales; family UBA932; genus Egerieousia. Next base: position 63,772 of record SUYU01000004.1, read on the forward strand.
ACGGGTCGTAACCGCCAGCAATTCTCTCTCTCATTACTTATCGCTGTAAATTTTATTTATTGACAATAAGAGGTTTCTTGTGTTTATGGCTCTGGGACACACCATAAAACATTTGCCGCAAAGCAGGCATGACTGCACCAGTTCCAGAGCCTGTTTCTCCTGGCCGTTCTGAATATACAGAATAGCACTCCTTAGGCTTGTTCTAGTAAACTTGCCGGCTGTACAACTTGCTGTACATGAGCCACATGCCATACATTTTAGCACGTCTGGCTCAAGGGCTGCCAACTCTTCCCATTTCTCCTTGTTGAACTTGCCCAGATCAACTCTGGAACTTGGCGTAAGTGAATATCCGAAAGTTGCCATTACTCCTTGTTTTTGATGTAATTGTGAATGGCCAACGCAGCCGCTCTGGCCTCGTGAAGAGTATCGGGAAGCGTTTTAGGACCTGTACATGCCCCTGCATAGAATACTCCGGCCTTATCGCTCTCCTGAAGTGAGAAAATGGTATCCTTGCATGAGAAGAAGCCATCCTCATCCTTTTTGAGTCCAAGCATATCGGCCACTCTTGTACCCGCCGCACAATTGGTCATGCCGCTCATAAGTACAAGAAGGTCAAGTGTTACCTTAATAGGCTTGCCGCTCAAGGTATCTTCGGCCTTTACAACAAGTTGCTTGTTCATATCTTCAGCCACTTCCGATACCCTGCCTCTTATGAATCTTACTCCGCAATCCTTTTGCGCTTTCAGATAGAGGTCTTCATATCCACGTCCGAACATTCTCAAATCCATATAAAAGCAGTAAACCTGTGCATCGGGGAATGCCTCTTTTACCTCACAGGCCTGTTTTACGGCAGTCGCACAGCATACTTTTGAACAGTATCTGTTGCCAGCCTTCTCATCCCTAGAACCTACGCAATGGACAAATCCAATCCTCTGGGGGTTGCCCTTTACTCTCGGGTCTTTTCCGGTCCTGAAGTAGTTTTCAAGGTCAGAATTTGTAATTACGTGGTCATAAATGCCATAACCGTACTCCTCCTTCTTCTGTGCAGGGAAGAGGTCAAAACCGCTCGCCATAAGTACTGCCTGAGCCAAAATTGTAATACCGTTGGAAAGTATTACATTGTACTCTTTGTCAAGCAGATTTATTGATATAACCTCAGTCTTGAGAAAATATTTTACTCCGTTTATATTGCCGGTAAGTTGGTCAAGAAGATCTTTGGCAGGAACTCCCTGCGGGAAGAGTCTGTCCCATTTCGCAAGGTGGCCGCCAAGATGGTCATCCTTTTCTACCATGATTACATTGTAGCCCATTTTGTGGAGTTGGGCAGAAGCCTCAAGTCCACAAGGGCCGCCTCCTATAATTATTACGTTGTTGTTCATATATTTATGCTGCTGTGCGCTGTTGCCCCATTTTGGCAGTGCGCTTCTGTTTGGTTTATAAGTCTGTTTGCAATATTCTTAATTTTGTTGCCTTGCTGCCTTTATTGTTTTTGTTTCTTTTGCAGCATTGTAACCTCTTTACAGTCCCGGGCACGATGGCAATTCAGGTCTGCCCAAATCCTTTCCGTTAACGCCCTTATACTTCTTTGCAGGGTCGTACGGAATGCCCATCTTGTCAAGAAGCGGTTCAACGCTTACCTGATGTATCTGAAGTCCAAGATCCCATGGGTCATAGCCCAGAACAAGGCCTGCAACCTCCTCGTAAGTAAACACAGGAATGCCGTGACCGTCCTGGCCGTAAGTCTTGCCCTCCATTTCAGAAATCACATATTGCCATCTGTCAAGGAAATATGGGCATCCCGGACAATTGGTGATTATCATGTCGGGTTTGAAAGGCTCCATTGATTCAAATTTCTTGTGGGTATTTGAAAGAGAGTAGCCTCTGTTGCTTTGTACCAGGTACTGGCGGAATCCGAATCCGCAGCAATGCCTGCGCTCCGGATAGTCAATTACCTCACCACCCCATGCTTCAATCATGCCTGCAAGCACATAAGGGTACTCTGCTCCGCCAAAACCCTTTGAAGGGAACATTTTGGCATAGTGGCAACCTATATGCTCAACAACCCTCAAAGGCTCTCCGGTCCTCTTGTTTATCAGTTTGAATTTGGCCTGCTGTGCAATCTGGTTCCTGAATTTGTAGATGATGTCACTTGCGTGGGCAAGATATTTTGGCTTTGCAAACTCAAGTTTGCAACTCTCCCAAAGTTTTTCCTTTATTTTGGCCTCAAGTTCAGGAAACTCTCTCCAAGTCTCAAGAGTCTCGGTATAAAGGCCGAATGATGTTATGCATGAACAGACATAATTTTCATAACCATATTTGTTCATGAGGGCAAATTGCCTTGCAATGATTGTCATGGCAGTTTCCTGAGGAATGGCATCGGAGTGGTAGGCAATGCCACCGCATGTTGTATGATGCTCTGTCTCAAAGAAATCCTTTTTAAGCCTGTTTCTTGTAATGTCAAGGAAAACCTGCTCAGAAGCAGGGAAAAAACTCTGCCTGATGCAACTTCTTACATAAAAATAGTGATCATCGGGAATATCCTTCTGATAATCCGACCATATCTTCTGTTTACCTTCGTATATCATATCTTTTGTATCTCCATTTTCTTTGCCGACATACTCTCTTTAGGAGTCCACCTTAAGTGGTTGTGCTGTCGGGAAAATTATATCAATAGTCTCTGTGGTGTCGCTTACTGGTTAAGGTGATCCTTCTCCGTTTCGGTAAATACCTTCATGAAATACTCCTCCTCTGTAAGGCCCATCTCTTCGGCCTTCTGCATTGAGTATTTGTTTATTGTATCAATTCGTTCGGTTGCACCTGTTATATCAAAAATGCGTTGAAGTTCATCCAGATCGTGTTGTGGAATTCTTCTCAACGCACCGGTGCCGTCGCCGTCAAGGTTTGCACCCATTCTTTCATATATGTCCTCAAGATGTTTCTCCTGCCACTCCCAGACCTTGCCTGCTTCGGGATGAAGTGCTGATGCAAATGTCCTCGGGTAGACGCAGTAGCCGTAATTGAGTATGTTGTTGCACAGAGTTTTTGTCAGGGCATATTGCTGACGCCCTTTTTCCGACTCTGCAAAGTAGCCCATATCCATTGAGAGACCTCTAAGAGCCATAATTACAAGGCCTGGAGCATTTTTACGGGGACACCTTGTTATACATGACATGCATTCGCCGCAATACCAGATGGTCTCGCTTTTAAGAAGTTTCTCAATCTCTGCATCATCCTTGCTCTGGACAATATCTACAATCTGTCGGGGATCATATTTATAAAACTCTGCAGCCGGACAAATGGCTGTGCATGTTCCACAATTTATGCAGGCCTTAAGTCCCTCTCTCATACGGTAATCCTGCATTAATCTGTCATATAATTTTCCCATATCGTTTTATACTTTAAAATGCACTTCTAGCGTTTGCAAGTGCTTATATGTGCATTATTCATTTGCCGCTATCTTCCTTATTTTTGATTTTTTCTTCAGTCCTGGTTTTCGTCAGTTCTGATTTCTTCAGTTCAAGTTTTCTTCAGTTCAAGTTTTCTTCAGTTCTGGTTATCGTCCTTATTTTCGTTTTTATTATCGTTCTGATTGCTATTCGGCTGAATTTTAACCTGATGATTCCTGTTCTGGTGTTGTGGAAGTGTCTGTGCCAACTGCAGAAGATTTACATCTTCATTCATGTTTTCTGCCATTTTTGCCAGAACCTTAATGAAAATATACAATTCATTTTTGGGTATATCCTTAATAATCAGATCAACAGCGTCCATTGCTATATCTGTGACACTCTGCTGTATCTCCTTTGCATGAGGGGTAAGTTCAATAAGATTCTGTCTCCTGTCAGCGCTGTTTGCAACCCTTTTGACCAGATTCTTCTTCTCAAGACCATCAATAAGTTTTACCACAGAGTTCTTGTCCTTGAGAATATTATTGGCAATTTGCTGCTGTGACATTTTGCCCTCATCCCAAAGAGTGTCCATAACGAGGAATTGTTCAGGTGTGAGGTCGTAGCCCTCTTCCTGAAAAAATACTGTAATATACTGCTTGAAGCGGTTATGGACCAGATTCAAAAATACTCCAACCTGTTTGTTGAGAATCATGTGATTAAATTTGTTAATTGCCTCTCTTATTCTTTTTTTTCTTTCCTTACCTCTTTTCGTCCCTTCTTTCCCTTTAGTTCAGTTTACTTCCTTTCTTTTTCTAATTTTTCTCTTTTTTTGCAGATGCTTGAATTGACGCAATTTATGCTGCTTGTGCAGATTTCCGGCATCTGGAAAAAGATAGATAGTAAAACCTTTTACTATTTTGCAAATGTATACCAATAAATTGATTTTACCAAAATATAAGCAACAGTAAAAATCCAAAATTCAATAAATCATCGTTTCAAAAGGGTAAATTTTACTCTTTTGTTTTGAGCCACCGTCATTAAGGATTAGTTTTGCCGGTGTCGAAATCATCAAAATCCGGCATATTGGATTTGCTGCAGCACCAGTTTGATTTGCTTTGAAAGCATTTTGATTTGCAAAATCAGCCGTTTTGCTTTGCGGAACAGCAATTTTGACATGCAGAGGGCGAAATTCTTTGATTCACAGCAAATCGCTTTGTACTTCAGCAAATCTCAATGCCGGCTATTATTAATCTTATCAAATGACAGATTTTATGGAAACGAGCAGAAGCATTGAGCAGGGATTGAATGAGAAAAGTTTTGCAAAAGGAGTAGAGCGTGAGCAGGTAATCGGATTGTCAAAACCGAATAGTCGTGTAGAGGCAGACGTATGTGCAGCAGATGGTAGCAATCGGCAAAGCAGTGTGATGAACCCCTTTGTAGACTGGGGTTTCAAGTATCTGTTCGGGACCGAGCGTAACAAGCGTAATCTTGTTGGATTTTTGAACCTGGTTCTGGAACTTGAGTGCCCGATAGTAGATGTAGAATACCTCAATAATGAGAACATACCTCATGAAGCGGGCGGGCGAGAGTGCGTTTTTGATGTATTGTGTATAGACAAGAGCGGGACCCGATTTTTGATAGAGGTACAGAATGCCCCGATAAGTTATATACGGAACCGGATACTCTACTATACGTGCCGACTCATAGAGCAGATGGGCCAACCGGGCGAGAAGTGGAACTATAACATAGACAAGGTCTACAGCATATGTCTGATGAACTTCATGTATGAGCAGGATCCGGTGTTGAAAAGGGAGTTTATGCTTCAGGAGTCATATACAGGCACTCTGTTTACCGACAGGATCCATATAGTGATGTTGCAGTTGCCGTGTCTTGAAGCCAAAAGTATGTCAGAATGTAACATGTTGTATGAAAAGTTGTTATATTTGTTGCTACAAATGAAGAAAGGTATGAGTACAATAGAGGAGTTAAAACGTCAGGTGTATGAGCATGGTCTAAATGAGGAGATCCGTGAGACCTTTTTGAATGTCTTGGATGAGGCGAACCTAGCATCTCTTTCCAAGAGCGACAAGGCATTGTATGAGACCCGTCTGAAGAGTTACCGGGACAACAGGGCGTGTCTTGATTATGCAATAGAGACAGGCATCAGGCAAGGCATAGAGCAGGGCATAGAGCAGGGCATAGAGCAAGGTATTGAACAAGGCATAAAGCAAGGCATTGAACAGGGTATTGAACAAGGCATAAAGCAAGGCCTGGCAGAGGGTGTGGCTCAAGGTAAACTGGAGATTGCCAGATCAATGAAATCGGATGGTATGACATCAGAAATCATATCCAAATATACAGGGTTGTCTGCAATGGAGATAGAGAATTTATAGTATTTTCATTATATTTCTCAAAGTCCGATATATGTAGGTATTTGTAGAGTCGCAAGGAGTACTGTTCTTTAGAAAACCTGCCCATTTATGATAACGCAATGGCTTTTTATCTTGTGCCGGAGGTTCATGGTGCTCTCTTTGGGAATTAGCAGGTAAAAAACTACAGAAAATTGTATTGATACTGAACTTTTAAACTTGCTCGTTGTTATTTATACGAAATAGTTTTTTAAGTTAGGTTAAGTCGGGCGCACCCTGTCAAGTCATAAATCGATTGGCAGGGTGTGTTGTCCATTGTGAGTGGAGTACTATGATATTCCTCTTAAATGAACTTAAATGAATTGTTGGGGATTATTGTCATTTACATTTTATTTGGTTACCTTTGCAATAGGGCTGTGTGTCCGATTATTTGTGAATTCGGCACAGGAGATGGATTTTGTGAGATTATTTGAAATTGAAGTGGTGGAACTGATGCTGAATTAAGGCGATTGAACCTGATGTAGAACAGACTATGGGAACGTTTGTTAATAACATACTCCATTAGAATTCTGTCTGATTGATGCCAAATCGAAATTTGATTTGGGGTTGTTCGGATGTAGCATAGAGGTCGTGTAGTGGCGTTCAAATTTGAGGGGGAGAACGCATATTTTATGGTTTTATTTTAGAAGTGATTGAGGCTCAAGTTGTTACTTTGGTGTCAATGCCCTAGAATTATGCTCTGTCGGGAAAATGAAGATGTTTTGAAAGAGTGAGATACTGGTGGACAATATGAATAGATATAGTGCTGTTGAAGGTGAAAAGCAATGAGAGGGGAAAAGGTAAATAAGGTAAAGTAAGGTAAGAAGAAGGGTAAATAGAAAAGTGGCAAGGGGGGAAAGTGTGGAGATTGGAACGGTAAAGAGAATGGGTAAAAAGCATAGAGGAGAGGAGTGAATACAGTGAGAATATAGTGAATATAGAGGAATGGAGAGAAGTGTAGAGAATATAGAATGAGAGAAGTGTAGAAGTATAGAAGTATAGAAGGGGAGGGGTATAGAAGGAGAGGAGAGGAAAAATTAGGAGTAAATTAAAAAGTAAAGTAAAATAAGTGTTTCCAATAGAGAGAAAGTAGGGATAGAAAGAATTTAATCAGTCGGGGAGGTATGCAAAATAAGGAAATTCCAGTTACTGATGAGTGGTATGCCATGCGAGTTACCTACAATAGGGCAATGGTAGCCAAGGCTGTGCTGGATGGAATGCAGGTGAGAAATTTTGTGCCAATGCGCTATAACGTGAGGGTAGTGAACCAAAAGAAGGTCAAAGAGTTGGTGCCTGCAATTTCAAACTTGATTTTTGTTTATTCCAATGTGCATGAACTCAAGGAGTTGAAGCGTAAAATGGAATATCTGCAGTATATAGTAAACTCAAGGACAAAAGAGAAAATAGTTGTACCTCAAGACCAGATGAAACGGTTTATGGAGGTGCAAGAGGTTGATAATGAGAATATATTGTGGTTTTCTCCTCATGAAATAAACTTTTCAAAAGGCATGAATGTTAGAGTTGTTGATGGGCCGTTCAAAGGGTATGAAGGTACCTTGGTGAAGGTAAAAGGGGCCAGAGACAGACGGGTTGTGGTTGCCATTGAGGGCGTTATTGCTGTGGCTATGGCGTCAATCGATAAGTCGTTCCTACAACCGGTGGGGGTATAGTTTTGAAAAGATGAGTTGCCAAGTAAGAGGGTTTAGCCTTTGGGGTGTACGCAACTTGAAAGGGAAGTTGCCAAGTAAGAGGGGTCAGTCTTGAGGGTGTACGCAACTTGAAAGGGAAGTTGCCAAGTAAGAGGATTCAGCCTTTGGGGTGTACGCAACTTGAAAGGGAAGTTGCCAAGTAAGAGGATTCAGCTTTTGGTGTGTACGCAACTTGAAAGGGAAGTAGCCAAGTAAGAGGATTCAGCCTATGGGTGTACGCAACTTGAAAGGGAAGTTGCCAAGTAAGAGGGTTCAGCCTTTGGGGTGTACGCAACTTGAAAGGGAAGTTGCCAAGTAAGAGGATTCAGCCTTTGGGGTGTACACAACTTGAAAGGGAAGTAGCCAAGTAAGATGGGTTCAGCCTTTGGGGTGTACGCAACTTGAAAGGGAAGTTGCCAAGTAAGAGGATTCAGCCTTTGGGGTGTACACAACTTGAAAGGGAAGTAGCCAAGTAAGAGGCTCCGGTCTTGAGGGTGTACGCAACTTGAAAGGGAAGTTGCCAAGTAAGAGGGGTCAGTCTTGAGTGTATGCTCAACTTAAAAGATGAGTTAACCGAAAAAACTTAACCGAAAAAGAGTCAACTGAGAAAAGAGTCAACTGAGAATAAACTCAACCGAAAAACAACAACTCAACAGAAAAAGAAATAAAATCATAATAGTCTGAATAAAATGCAGTTAATCATATATTGTACGGTAGCGTTGGCGGTGTCGCTCCTGGTAGCGTGGTCTGTTTACCCTAAGGTATTGCTGATTTCAATACATAAAAACATTGTAGATTCTCCCAACGCCCGCAAACTGCAGAAGATGCCGGTGCCAATTTTGGGCGGATTTGTAGTCTATAGCGGAATTCTCGCAGCATTGCTGTGTGTGGATTCATTGTTGGATATAGGCAATCTGTTTGCCATTTTCTGCATAATGACCATAATGCTCTTCATAGGATTGGCCGACGATATAACATCGCTGTCGGCAAGAGGCAGGTTTTTTATAGAAATTATTGCAATAAGCATACTTATGGTCAATGACAGTTCTTTTGTAATTGATGATTTCCACGGCTTGTGGGGCGTACATAAAATCCCTCTATATCTGGCAGTGCCTCTCACAATTGTGGCCGGAGTGGGAATTATAAATGCAATAAACCTCATTGATGGGGTAGACGGATTGTCGAGCGGATACTGCATTTTTGCATGCGTGCTCTTTGCTCTGTTCTTCTACATGTCAGGCATGTATGTAAACCTTATCCTTGCCCTTGCTGTAATAGGAGGTCTCATACCTTTCTTTATGCACAATGTCTTTGGAAAGTACTCAAAAATGTTCATTGGCGATGCCGGAACGCTTCTTCTTGGAGCAGTAATGGCCTATTTTGTAATAACCGTACTCAATATTGAGCCGGTAGAGCACAATTTGAACGTCAACTTTGGAGTAATACCAATGCTGCTCGCAATCCTCGCTGTGCCTGTATTTGACACCTTGCGCGTAATGGCCACCAGAATAATAAAAGGCACATCCCCTTTTAATCCCGACAAAACTCATCTCCACCACATGTTCATACGACAAGGATTCTCCCACATAGGAACCACCATATCAATCCTCTTCCTCAATACCTTTGTAGTGGCAATGTGGCTGACTGCATATTTTACAGGATTGTCAATTGATGTTCAGTTGTACATAGTTACACTCATAAATATTACGGTAACCGTGCTCCTTTATCAGGGTGTTGAGCGTGCAGTGGCAAGGGCGGCCAAAAGAAGTGAAGAGGTGCCGCAGGGTGTAAAACTGCTGAGGGCAACCGGCAGCAAGATTGGAGTAAAACGCGGCCCTTTCCTCAAATTCATGGGAACGTGGATGGACCGTTGTGTAAAGGAAGAGGAGAGAAAAATGCTCCTTGGCGAGATAACAGAATGATAATAAAACAATAAACTGCAAAGAGGCGTTGCATGAAAACAATATTGGTAACAGGTGGAGCAGGATACATTGGTTCACACACATTGATTGAACTCGATAAGGCGGGTTACCGCCCAGTTGTAGTAGACAATCTCATCAATTCCAGCATAGAATCAATAAAGAGGGTAGAGCAAATAACAGGCAGGCAGATTCCCTTCTATAAACTTGACTTGAGGGATGCCGCAGCACTGGAGTGCGTAATGGAAAAATATAACTTTTATGCATGCATCCATTTTGCAGGCCTCAAAGCGGTAGGGGAGTCTGTCCAGAAGCCGCTGGAGTATTACAACAACAATATGACAAGCACATTTGTGCTTCTGGAGCAGTTGAAAAAACACAATTGCAAAAACATCATATTCTCATCATCTGCAACCGTATATGGCATTCCTGAGGAGGTTCCCATAACGGAGGAGTTGCCAAAAGGGCAGTGCACAAATCCTTACGGCAAGACCAAAAGCATGCTCGAGGAGGTCCTTATTGACCTGCAAAATGCAGATAAAGAGTGGAATGTGGTGCTTCTGAGGTACTTTAACCCAATAGGGGCGCACCCGAGCGGAGATATAGGTGAGAACCCCAATGGCATACCAAACAACCTTATGCCATACATAACCCAGGTGGCAGTAGGCAAAAGGGAAAAGTTGGGAATATTCGGCAATGACTATGATACTCCCGACGGCACCGGCGTGCGCGACTATATTCACGTTGTAGACCTTGCCAGAGGCCATGTGGCGGCGCTCTCTGCAATGGAGCGCAACTGTGGTCTTGCAATATATAACCTTGGAACCGGGTGCGGCTACTCAGTGCTGGATGTTGTAAAGACCTTTGAAAAGGTAAACGGCATAGCGGTGCCATACACAATAATGCCGCGCAGGGCGGGAGATATTGCAGCATGTTACAGCAATCCTCAAAAGGCAAAGGTTGAATTGGGATGGAGCGCAGAGTTTGGTCTGGAGGAGATGTGCCGCGACTCCTGGAACTGGCAGAAGAAAAACCCCGAAGGCTATAACACTGGAGAATAAAAGAGATAACACCGGGATTCTTTTGTCGGGCAAATAAAAAGAGTTGATAAATATATGGCAAAAACTATACTTGTAACGGGAGCCGCAGGCTTTATAGGCTCCAATTTGGTAAAGGCACTATTCAGGCGCAATTCAGATTGCAGGGTTGTTGGCGTTGACAACATGAACGATTACTATGATCCAAATCTCAAGGAGGAGCGGTTAAAGCAACTCGGGCAGTTTGAAGGCTTTACCTTTGTAAAAGGCAATATTGCAGATAAAATATTGATAGACAAACTATTTGCAGAATATACCCCCTCAATAGTAGTAAATTTGGCAGCCCAGGCAGGTGTAAGGTACAGCATAACCAATCCCGATGCCTACATAGAGGCAAACCTCATAGGTTTCTACAACATATTGGAGGCGTGCCGCCACTCCTATGAACAATATGATGGCGGAGTGGAGCACCTTGTATATGCCAGTTCAAGTTCTGTCTACGGTTCAAACAAAAAAGTACCCTATTCGGTAGAAGACAAGGTAGATAATCCGGTATCGCTCTATGCTGCAACAAAAAAGAGCAACGAACTCATGGCCCATTGTTACAGCAAACTCTACAACATACCATCAACAGGTTTGCGCTTCTTTACCGTATATGGCCCGGCAGGACGTCCCGATATGGCCTATTTTGGCTTTACAGATAAATTGGTAAAAGGGGAGAAGATACAAATCTTCAACTACGGCAACTGCAAGAGAGACTTTACATACGTAGATGATATAGTGGAGGGTGTAATAAGGGTAATGGACAAGGCTCCAGAAAAGAAAACCGGCGAAGATGGCCTTCCGTTACCGCCATACGCAGTATACAACATTGGAAACAACAACCCCGAAAACCTTCTCGATTTTGTAAACATACTCCAGGAAGAGTTGGTAAGGACAGGAGTTTTGCCAAAAGATTATGATTTTGAATCTCACAAAGAACTTGTTCCAATGCAGCCGGGCGATGTTCCAATAACATACGCCGACACTTCGGCCCTGGAGCGTGACTTTGGGTTCAAACCATCAACCCCATTGAGGGATGGATTGCGTGCATTCGCACAATGGTACAAAGAGTATTATAAAAAATAGATATATCAGGCAATGAGAATAGCAGTGGCAGGAACAGGATATGTTGGCTTGAGCATGGCCACCCTGTTGGCTCAAAACAATAAAGTTACGGCGGTAGATATAGTTCCCGAAAAGGTTGAGATGATAAACAAACGCAAATCGCCTATTCAGGATGAGTATATAGAGAAATATTTTGCAGAAAAGGAGTTGGATCTCACAGCAACACTTGATGCCCGCACAGCCTATGCCGATGCGGAGTTTGTAATAATAGCGGCCCCCACCAACTACGACAGCCAGAAGAACTTCTTTGACACATCTGCGGTGGAGTCGGTAATAGATTTGGTTCTTGACACCAATCCCGATGCAGTAATGGTTATAAAATCAACCATTCCGGTAGGTTTCTGCCGGAGCATGTATGTAAAATATGCAAAACGGTTCCAGGAAGATGCAAAACTGCAGGGCAAAAAATTCAACCTGCTCTTCTCGCCCGAATTCTTGAGAGAGAGCAAGGCCCTCTATGACAACCTCTACCCAAGCCGTATAATTGTGGGCATACCAAAAGAGATTGTAAACTTTGACAGTGAAAACGCTGCAATATCGCAGATTGCCGATATTGAGCATCTGACCAGTGCAGCCCACACTTTTGCAAATCTGCTTCAGGAGGGCGCAATCAAACAGGATGTAGATGTAATCTATATGGGCCTAAAAGAGGCGGAGGCTGTAAAACTCTTTGCCAACACATATCTTGCCTTGAGGGTAAGTTATTTCAACGAACTTGACACTTATGCCGAACTTAAAGGGCTTGACTCGGCTGCAATCATTCAGGGTATTGGACTCGATCCAAGAATTGGCACACACTACAACAATCCGTCATTTGGATATGGAGGCTATTGCTTGCCAAAAGATACAAAACAACTCCTTGCCAACTACCAGGATGTGCCGCAAAACATGATGAGTGCCATTGTAGAGAGCAACCGCACAAGAAAAGATTTTATTGCCGACAGGGTACTGGAGATTGCCGGATACTACAATGCCAACAGCAGTTATGATGCTGCAAAAGAGAAACAGGTGGTTGTAGGAGTTTTCCGCCTTACAATGAAATCAAATTCCGACAACTTCCGCCAGAGTTCTATTCAGGGCGTAATGAAACGTATAAAAGCAAAAGGAGCCGAGGTAATAATATATGAACCTACCCTCCAGGACGGCACCACCTTCTTTGGCAGCAGGGTTGTAAACAACCTCAATGACTTCAAGGCCCAGTCCCAGGCCATTATAGCCAACCGCTACGACACCATTCTTGATGATGTGCAGGACAAGGTTTACACAAGGGATATTTTTAGGAGAGATTAAATTTATATAATACATCTTTGGTTTACGGATAAAATCTTCTGTAGTGACCAACATTTATATTGCAGGTCGATTGTTGATTATAACTTATATGTTTGAGGATATGCTTCGAGTTAGTTCTTGTTGACCATTAAATAAAGCTAAAATATATTTTGTGCTACTGATATCACCTATCTTTTATTATGAATTCAGCATGTGTAAAGATGACGGAAATGCTATAAAGTTCAATTGCTGATATTAGATTCTGGTAAAAAACGTATAGTATTTGTAATTTACAAGTCTCTTGAATTTTACAATTTGTTCGTGTTTGGTGAGCAATGGTTAAACAAAAAGATTAAGTTTTTTGAAAGAAACGGGAGTGGGTAATTCTGTTGTATAAAACTTTATATGTAGAATTTTTTTGGCCGTAATTAGCAAGTACCTCCAAAAATAATAAACTTATAAGATTCAGTTAATCACATTTAGAATGACATTTATAACAACATCTAATTATTTCATTATATGACACCTAAAATTAGCGTTGTTGTTCCAGTTTATGGAGTTGAGGAGTATATAGAACGATGTGCAAGAAGTCTTTTTGAACAAACATTGACTGATATTGAATATATTTTTATAGATGATTGTACAGAAGATAATTCTATCACTGTTCTTAGACAAGTATTGTATCAATATAAAGAAAGAATATCACAGACACGAATTGTAAAGATGCCTGTTAATAGTGGGCAAGCTGCTGTTCGTAAATATGGAATTTCATTAGCTTATGGTGAATATATTATACATTGTGATAGCGATGATTGGGTTGAACCAAACATGTACGAAAAGTTATATGGTGTAGCAAAGCGAGACAATAGCGATATAGTGATATGTGATTATTTTAAATCTAAGAGCGAACATGAAAACTATTGGGTACACCAAAAAATTACAAACAATAAGAATGAACTAATACGTGCTCTGTTAAATGAAAATGTACATGGTTCGCTATGGAATAAACTAATCAAACTTTCGTTATTTAAGAATATTATATATCCAAAAGATAATTTGAGAGAAGATTTAACTATAATTTTTCAGATTACATTTTTTGCAGATAAGATAAGTTATATATCGGAACCATATTATCATTATTTCTATAATAGCGAGTCTATAACAAATAATTCAGAAAGCATTAATAAAAGTATTTCTAAAATAGAACAAAGTATTAATAATTATATGGTGATGGAACTTTTTATGAAAGAAAACGAAATATATGAATGTTTTCAAAAAGAAGTTCTAAATATGAAATGTAGGCTGAAGATAAGTGCATTAATATATATATTATCTAAGGGTGGATATAAAAAGTGGAATAGTGTTTTCCCACGTATAACATTTATTAAAGTTATCACTTCTGATTTACGGATACTATCTAAAATCGAATATATTATAGCAAAGTTAGGATTATACACAATGTATAAGGGGATAAAAGATTTTTTAAGATAAAGTTATTATGAATAATAGATTAGTTTCAATTATAGTTCCTATCTATGGCGTAGAAGCATACATTGAAAAATGTGTTATTTCCTTAATGGAACAAACATATAGTGATATAGAGTATATATTTGTGGATGATTGTACAAAGGATAATTCCATAAAGATTCTTGAAACTACTTTGGAAAAATACCCATTAAGAAGTAGCAAAACAAATATTATTCGACATGAGGCTAATAAGGGATTGAGTGCTGCTAGAAATTCTGGACTTTTACACTCAACGGGTGATTATATTGTACATGTTGATAGCGATGATTATATAGAAAACGATTTCATAGAACAATGTGTTGACAAAATCATTAAAACAGATGCTGATATAGTTTTTACTGATAGACATTTTGTTTATGCTAATATTATCAAAGAATCCCATCTATGTACGTATTATGATATAAGAGAATGGAGAAATGCATTGTTGTCGGGAAGATTTCCTCACGCAGTGTGGGGGTGTCTAATTAGGAAGAGTTTATATACAGAAAACAATATTTTATCTATTGAAGGTTTGCATCAAGGTGAAGATTTTGCAGTCATGTGCAGATTGGCATATTATGTGAAAAAAATAGATATTGTAAGAAAACCATTATATAATTATTTAGTAAGGACGAATATATATAAATATGAACGAAAAATATTAAATGACACATATTTGTCATGGAAGGTAGTAGATGATTTTTACAAAAATACTGGCATTTATTATGAAGTAAACGAAATCCTTTGGAGACGGATGTTGTCTTTTTATATTTGGCAGATTCGTTGTTGGATAGAACTTCCGAGTATTAAAAAAGAGGAAGCAAAATACATAAAAGAAACATTTCCTAGAATACGAGATTATAGTCAAATCACAGTGTTAAAAAAGCTCATCCTTATATTATTTAAATATGAATTTTATTATTCTTTAAAGTGTTATGTATCTATGTTAAAATTATTCCAAAAATTTACATTCAGAAGAGGTCTAGAAATATAATTGATAATATAAGTAGGTGTAATTAAGTCTTAAAACCATCATTCGTGAAATAAGTATAATGTATGATTTATATAATAGTGTTTTTACTTTCACTTTTATTCGCATATTTAGCAAATAAAAGTAAATCAAAGACGGAATGTGTCTTTCTGCTGTTTATAAGTGCATTATTCCCTATTTTATTGGCTGGATTCAGGGATATAACGATAGGTACAGACACAGGTAATTATTATGGAAAATTAGTTCAGGCTTTAAGATATAATACATTTGATCAATTCCGAAAAATTTCCGATATGGAAGTGGGATTTGTGTTATTTACATATTTATGTAGCAAGATTACTGATAGCCAGATTGTATATTTTATATTTGTACACTCTTTGGTAATAATCCCCGTTTTTATGGCAATATACAAATGCAGATCTTTTGTAAACTTTGCAAATGCATTGTATATATTTTACTTTTTATTTTATTGTACTACACTTAATACTACACGACAAGCAATTGCCGTTTCTATAGTTTTATTATCATTGTCATATCTGGTTTACAACGAAAAATGTAAATCATTAATATTAATTTTCTTCGCATATTTATTTCATAGAACGGCAATTTTATTTTTTTTCATATACCTAATATACATCTTTACGCAAAAATATAATATAAGGCAGAATTTAGGTAAATATTTTATTGCTATAACTTTTATTCTGATGTTCTTGTATGTACTGGTTAATTATTTTAATATTTTAGATGTTATAATTGGCCAAAGAGAAAACTATGCTACATACTTATTGTCAGTTGATGATAGTAATATCTCAAAAAGTTCTCTGATTTTATATTTATTTGTATTTATATTAATTTGGCGTGCATATATATTGTATCCAAATAATTTATTGTCTTTTTTTCTCATAGTTTCATTATTCTCCATAGGTATGATTTTTTTGACAATAATCGCTCCCGTTTTTAGTCGTTTGAATATGTATTTTAACATTATACAAGTATTCTCTATTCCTTATATTCTTAATAATAGGTTTGTTGCTTTCAACGGTAAAAAAAAGAAATTGGTAAGTGGATTTTCAAAAGTTACTTTATTCCTATATATTCTGATTTTGTGGTATTTCTCGGTCATCATAAAACAATCTAATCAAGTATATCCATATCTCTTTATATAATATAGATTTTATTATGAAATTTAGTGTAATTGTTCCAATATATAATGTTGATAAATATCTTAGAACCTGCATTGAGAGCGTTTTGTATCAATCATATACAAATTTTGAGTTAATCCTAATAGACGACGGAAGTCCTGATAAATCTCCATCAATTTGTGATGAATATGCTCAGAAAGATAATAGGATTATAGTTATCCATAAAGTAAATGGAGGCTTGGTTAGTGCTCGTAAAGCAGGTGTAAATGTTGCTTCAGGACAATATGCAGTATGCCTGGATGGCGATGATTTTTTACATAAAGATTGTTTAAAGATAGTATATGAAACCATTAGGCATAATGAAAAAGTCGATGTCGTTTGTTTTGGGTTTAACCTATATAAGGATGACAGTGTAGTGGAAAAATCGGTGAAGAGTAGGTGTGGCTATTACGATTATAATCAGATAGTTTATAGTATATATCCAGAACTTTTTTACTCCCGGTCATCTCGTAGATTTCCTCACGAAATAGCAGGAAAGGCTATTCGTTTAGAACTTTATAAACACTATCAACTAAAAGTTCCATCCGATATTAGAATGGCCGAAGATGCTTCTTGTATACATCCATTATTAACCAATATTAAATCTATATATATTCTTGGCGAATGCTTATATTATTATCGTCAGATAACATCTTCTATGACAAAAGTTCGTAAGCCATTGGATTGGGATAATTATGATAAAGTATTTGCTTTGTATGAAAAACAAATAGATTTCAGAAGACATGATTTTCGGAGGCAATATTATCGTTTAAGAACACATAATTTATTTAATGTTACGATGTCACAATTTTATAGTGATAAACCCTACACGCAAATTGTAAGTCAAATTTTATCTCGTTTTAAAAAGCATCCAGAATATGATGAAGCAATAAATAATGGTGACTTTGCATCAATACATATGAAATTCATTAGATACTTATTAAAATACAGATGTTTTAGAGTTATTAGATTTTATGCACATAATAGACTATTATTAAAAACATTAAAAGAAAGAATAGGTAAGTAGCAATGCGTGTGAAGAGGAAACTAAAAAATGATGGTTTTATAAAAGTTATTAAGACGTTTTATTAAAATGAACTACAAAAAAATTATAAAATCTAGTAAACTTAGATTTTTGATACTTAGATTATTGCTCTTTATCCCTGATAAAATGATGATTTCTATTCAGTATTACATTAAGTTAGGGCGTGCCATAAATTGGAAAAATCCACAGAGGTATACTGAAAAGATTCAAAAATATAAATTAGTTTATCGAAATGAAATTTTAGGACAATGTGTAGATAAATATGAAGTTAGAAAGTACATATCAGGCAAGGGATTAGGTGGTATTTTAAATGACTTGTATGGTGTATATGATAGGGCAGAGGAAATAGATTTTGAAAATTTGCCCCAAAAGTTTGTCATTAAAACAACAGATGGTGGAGGTGGCAATACTATAATAATTTGTACTGATAAGAAGGCCTTGGATATTAAGAGTACAATAAAAAGAGTAAACTCATGGTTAAATGCCAAGGAGGTTAATGCCGGTAGGGAATGGGCTTATACTAAAATACAAAAGTCAAGGATTGTAGTAGAAAAATTTTTAGAGAATTATAATAATCCAGAAGCAGGTATAGAAGATTTTAAAATACTATGTTTTCATGGTAAACCTGAATATGTTATAGTAGATACAGATAGGTATATTGGCCATAAACGAGACTTTTATGACTTAAACTGGAATAAGTTAAATATTAAAAGTGATTGTATGCAACTTGAGGATGAATATCCCAAGCCAACTAACTTATCTCAAATGTTGGAAGTAGCCAAAGTTTTGTCAGAGGATTTTCCTGCTGTTAGAGTTGATTTATATAATGTGTCCGGTAAGATTATTTTTGGAGAACTGACTTTTTATCCTTGGAGTGGTTATGTCCAATTTGATCCGGATGAATTTGATTATGAGTTAGGAGAAAAGTTTAAGATTTAATATGAAAATTCTTTATCAAATACAGAGTGTAAGGTTGTTTAAGGAATAGGGATTGGGGCAGCATATTTAGTTGGTGAAAATTTCTCTTGCATACATTGTACTACACTTGGTGCAAAAGAAGGTAAGAGGCCTATTATAGGAGATAATGTAACATTAGGAGCAACAGTTACTATAATAGGAGATGTTCACATAGGAAATAATGTAATTATCGGTGCAGGAACGGTTGTTGTTAAAGATATTCCTGATAATTGTGTTGTTGTAGGAAACCCAGCGAGAATTATTAAGAGAATTTAATAGTCTATACTAATATTCTCATTTGTTATAAGAAAGTTTTATGGGAAAAAAGATATTTATAGTCGTAAATCAAGATTTTTTCTTCTTAAGTCATCGGCTTCCGATAGGTCTTGCCGCTAAAGATAGAGGATATGATGTTACAGTTGTTTGTGAGGATACAGGCGTTTCAGAACAAATTAGAAATTACGGAATAAATACTGTTGATTTACCCATAAATAAAGCCGGAACAGATTTAAAGGATGAAATACGAACTCTTTTTTTTCTAATTCGTTTATTTAGAGAAGAAAAGCCTGATATTGTCCATTTGGTTGGATTGAAAATTATCCTTTGGGGAAGCATTGCTTGCAGAGTGGCAGGTGTGAAATCTATGGTTAGTGCCGTTTGTGGATTGGGGGTACTTTTTGATGAACAGCATTCTAATTCACTGATGTCACGTTCAATTTTAAAAGTATTGAGAATTACACATAGGAAAAATAATCTTGCTGTAATTTTTCAGAATAAGGATGATAAGAGTATATTCCTTAATGCTAAAATTATGAAAGAAGAGCAGTGCGCTTTTACCAATGGATCGGGTATAAATCTAAAGAATTATGATTATACACCAGAACCTAGTGAAGGTCCTATAAATGTAATTTTTACAGCAAGAATGGTTGAGGATAAGGGTACAATGGTATTGATTGATGCTGCCAGAAAGTTGGAATCACAATATAGGGGAAAGATACAATTTCTGCTATGTGGAGGTCTTGATACTAATCCTAATGGAATCACCAGAGAAATGCTGGAAAATAGTTGTGATGGAGAATATATTCAATGGCTTGGACATAGGAAGGATGTGCTTGATTTGTTGAAAAAATCACATATAATGGCTTTCCCATCCTGGTATAGAGAGGGATTGCCAAAATCCGTAATAGAAGCAGAGGCCGTTGGCAGACCAATTATTACTACTGATTCCGTTGGTTGCAGAGATACCGTTGAGGATGGTGTAAATGGTTTTATAATACCAATTAAAGATTCAGATGCCCTTGCTGATGCTTTGAAAAAACTTGTAGACGACTCTGATTTAAGAAAACGAATGGGGCTTAATGCCAGAAAATTTGCGGTAAGAAATTTCAATATTGACGATGTGGTTAGAGTGCATTTGGGTATTTATGATTCCTTTGTTAATTAGTGTCAACTAATTCTTATGAAACCAACTTTATTGATATTGGCAGCGGGTATGGGGAGCCGTTATGGCGGTTTGAAGCAGTTGGATGGTGTTGGTCCAAGCGGTGAGACCATTATGGATTATTCGGTCTTTGATGCGGCTCGTGCTGGTTTTGGCAAAATTGTATTTGTTATAAGAAAACATTTCAGAGAGGAGTTTGAGCAGAAGGTTGTCCCTAAATACAAAAAGATTGTAGATGTTGAACTGGTTGAACAGGAAATGGACAAACTTCCAACAGGCTTTAGTCTCAATCCCAATAGGGTAAAACCCTGGGGGACCGGTCATGCCACGCTTATGGCCGCAGATGTTATTGATACTCCGTTTGCTGTAATAAATGCAGATGATTTTTATGGCGCAAAATCTTTTCAGGTTCTTGCAGATTTCTTGAGGGCGCAGATAGGGGAGAAGGGCAAGTACTGTATGGTGGGATTTTACCTTAATAAGACTTTGTCTGAAAGCGGAGAGGTGTCGCGTGGAATATGTACTGTAGATGATAATCATTATCTCACCACAGTTGAGGAGCACCATAAGGTAAAGGAAAAAGAGGGGGTAATAACGGGTGTTGGAATGAACGGTTTAGAGAGAGTATTGAATGGCAATGAGTATGCTTCAATGAATATGTGGGGCTTTACTCCTGATGTATTTGAGTATGGGCTTCAGATGTTCAGAGATTTTCTGAAGAAAAGCGCAGATGACCTTACAAAAGAGTTTTATATACCATATGTTGTTAATACAACTATCAATCAGGGACTTGCAAGTGTAAAAGTGTTAAGTAGCCCAGATCAGTGGTTTGGAGTCACATATAAAGAAGACAGGCCTGCTGTGATGGAACGGTTAAGGACAATGGTGGCCGATGGCCTCTATCCCAATCCTCTTTTTGAGTGAATGAAATAAGCATTTATATATATTTCAATTATTTGTAATTTTTTATCATTTTTGCAGAATAATTACTAAAGAATTTGATGTTAACCTTAACTTTCCATACTACAAATAAAGATTCATGGCTTTCCAAAATTATGGAATACAGAAATTGTATTCAGAGTGGGGACTGTGATGCTGTTATCTTTACATTTCCCGGTATTGAAGTTAAGAATCTTAAACCAGTTCACATAGTTTCTCTTGCCTGTCTTATAGAACATATCAACAGGTTCAATGTCAATATAAAAGTAGATAGAAAAACGGCTGTTGGAGATTATTTATATAGGACCCTAAAATTTAGAGAGTATTGGGCAGGAGGTCGAGACCATTCTCACATTGAGGATGAGAATATATTAAATCTGTGGAGACTTAAAGAGGAACAAAAAGAACTATATGGTAATGAGGTGGCAAATTATTTGAAAACCAAGTTCAAATCGGATAAGGATCTTTCGGCCGTAAAACTCTCTATTACAGAAGCATTTTATAATGTTTGCGACCATGCAGATGCCAAAGGGAATGCATTCTCTTTTATATTGTTTGATCCTGATAAACAAATATTACAGATTGCCGTTTGTGATTTTGGCATAGGAATTGGTAATTCGGTTAGAACAATTCTTCCATATGTAACTGATGAGGAGGCTTTACGAAAAGCCATAGAACCCAAATTTACTGTAAGGTCAAAGGTGCATAATAGCGGAATGGGATTGTACACGATTAGGGGTAGTAGTACTGAAGACCAGAATATGCTTATCTTAAGTAATGGGGCCTTCCTGATGACGAAGGGGGAATCTATCAGAACTCAAAAAATGGATTTTGAATTTCAAGGCACTCTAGTGTATTACAAAATAAACTTGAATCACTATGAGGTTGCTGAAACATTAGATATATTGGATTTTGATTATTTATAATTAGAGGAGGTTAGTATGTGCACAATAAATATAGCCTATATACTTAAGGATTCAGATTATCCTACAGCCGGGGCAAAATTGTATGATTTAATTATTGCCAAGTATGACACTGAGGATTCTATAACTTTAGACCTTGTGGATGTTGACGCATTGCCTTCAATGTTTTTGAATACATCTATAGGGAAACTGATTTCAGATAAAGGAAAAATGGCTTTGAAGAAAATCAGGTTCTCAAATATTACAAAAAGTCAGGCTGAGAGAATTAAAGACTACGTAGCAAAAGTATCATAATATCATAAGATAAAGCACCTTTCGGGGTGCTTTTTTGTATCAGAAGATATTATACTTATTCGTATAATTTTAATGTAATCTTTGAAAGGTCATGATAATTTCAGTAATTTCGTATCTTTAATTTTATTATGGCAGGTGTTGGAAAAAATAGGACTTTTGTAGGGGTAGCATGGAGTGCGGTGGAGCGGTTTTCTGTGCAGGGAATCAAATTTTTGTTGCAGTTGGTCATTGCCAGGCTGTTGTTGCCTTCGGATTACGGGCTTATAGCAATGTTGGCCATTTTTATGGAGGTGGCACAGTGTTTCATTGATTCGGGTTTTGGCAATGCGCTCATTCAGAAGCAGGACAGGACCCAGACCGATTATTCTACTGTTTTCTATTTCAATATTGCAGTTGGTGTTTCCATGTATCTTCTTATGGTGCTGGCATCGCCTTTCATAGCAAGGTTTTATGAACAGCCCATATTGCAACAGATTATACTCTGGTGGGGATTGAACCTTATAATCAACTCTTTTGCCATTGTTCAGCGTACAATACTTACTGTTGCAATAAATTTTAAACTGCAAGCCATAATATCGGTTATTGGTGTTGTAATAAGCGGCATTGTGGCACTCTATATGGCCTATGCCGGTTATGGAGTTTGGGCTCTGGTTGTGCAGTCGTTGCTCAATTCTGCCATAGGAACGCTCCTGTTGTGGTTGCTGGTAAGGTGGCACCCTTCGTGGAAGTTCTCTGCGAGTTCATTCAGGAGCCTCTTTTCGTTCGGGTCAAAACTTCTGGCCAGTTCGTTGCTGCACACTGTTTATACAAACCTCTATACACTTGTCATTGGCAAGGCTTTCAATGCTTCGCAGTTGGGCCTCTTTTCAAAGGCCTCAAGCATTTCAAAGTTGCCCTCTCTGAACATTACCAATATTCTCAACAGGGTGCTGTATCCTGTTCTTTGTGAGGTACAGGATGATGACCGTAAGGTTACCGACAAGTTCTATCTCTATATAAGGCTCAGTTCACTTATTGTTTTTCCGCTCATGGTGGGGCTTGCAGTTGTTGCGGAGCCTGCTGTGCTTCTTGTGCTTTCAGAGAAGTGGTTGCCTTGCGTGCCTTATCTGCAGATATTGTCAATAGCATATATGTGGGATCCAGTAATGAACCTTACATGTTCTGTATTGAATGTAAAGCACCGTAGCGACCTTATGTTGCGGGCAGAGATTGTAAAGAAGGTGGTTGCCATAGTAATATTGGTTGTAACAATTCCGTTTGGCGTAGAGATCATGTGTTACGGATTGCTTTGTTACTCATTTATTGACCTGTTCATCATAACACAATATACAAAACGCATTTTGCCTGAGATAACTTTCTTTAACCATGTGAAAAAGATTCTTCCAATATTGCTTCAGTCTCTCTTTATGGGGGTGATTGTATGGATTTGGATGCTGATGTTTGATAATCTCTTTGTGCAGTTGTTTGGAGGAGTTTTTGTAGGTAGTGTTGTATATTTGACAAGTATATTTATTTTTTGCAAAAGTGAGACAAAAATATTTTTGGAATTGTTTGCTAAACGGTAGATATGTTGGAGAATAATGGATTATTTGTATAAAATATCAGTTGTCGTACCCGTATATAATGCGGGTAAATATCTTCATAGGTGTTTGGATTCGCTTGTTAATCAGGCTTTTAGTGGGTATGAGATTGTGCTTGTGAATGATGGGAGTACCGATGATTCAGGAAAAATATGCGATGCTTATGCTGCTCAATATCCCAATATAACCGTTTTCAATAAGGAGAATGGAGGAGTAAGTTCTGCCCGTCAGTGCGGATTGGATAATTCCAGAGGCGAGTATCTGCTCTATGTCGATTCTGATGACTGGATTGAGTTGGACATGTTGGCCGATATGTACAATAGTGCCGTTGAAACTAACTCTGATATAGTCTATTGCGATTTTTATAGGGAATTCAAAAACGAAACACGTTATGCTTATCAGGGCGTTGATGGTTCATATTTGCTTGAACTCTTCAATCACACAAGAGATGGGGTCTTATGGAACAAACTGATAAGGAGAGAGTGCTTTACCTCCAATAATATTGCCTTTGACAATAAAATCAATTTGTGGGAGGATTTATATATATGTTGCAGGATATTGTTGAAAGGTGCTACCGTAAAATATTTGAATAAGGCTTATTATCATTATGATTGTTATTCAAACCCAAATTCCATTTTGAGAAATGAATCAATCAAAGACATATATAGCCTTATGAATTTTGTGTCGTATTTTGAGGAAATTTTAGATGACAAGAATTTGCTCAGGGTAAGCAAAGCCACAATTAAAGATAAGGTATTCAAGAAGAGATATATGCCAATTTTCAAGTGGATTATGTTATATAAGGAAATTAATGTATGGTATATCGAAACTTATAAAGGTGATACAAAAAATCCTATAACACTTGCGATGATTGGAATGATAAAATTGTACCGTTTTTTATTTGATAGAAGTTTAAATTAGTATTGTTCTGGATATGGATATTGTTTTTTGTACCGACAAGAATTATATAATGCCAACTGGTGTATTGATGACTTCCATATGTGTCAATAATGCATGTCATGACATAATGTTTCATGTTGTATGTAATCCGAATGTCACCCAAAATGACAAGGATGATTTGACATCCATAACTCTAAAATATGGAAAGAAGATAGCCTTCTATAATGTGGATGCGGCATCGGTTACTGATTTTTCTGTAGGAAGGAAAGGACAGCCGGGCCATATTACCATTGCTACCTATTATAGGTTGCTTCTGCCAATATTACTGCCGCAGGAGGTGAAAAAAGTGTTGTATCTCGATTCCGACATTATTGTAAGAGGAGATATTGGACCATTATTTGACACCGATTTGGGCAATGCTGCCGTGGGGGCTGTTGCAGATATGTCAGAGGGCCAAATATATATGTATAACAGATTGAGATATTCTTATCAATTTGGTTATTTCAATGCCGGTGTATTGCTCATTAATTTGGAGTATTGGAGAAAGAACAATATTTTGGGTGAGTGTGTTGAATTTGCAAAACAATATCCCGAGAGGATCAAATTACATGACCAGGATATTTTAAATTACTTGTTGAGAGAACGGAAAAGGGCTTTGCCTTTGACATATAATTTTCAGGAAGGTTTTTTATATACCGAGGTTGCTGTCTCTTTAGAAAAATATGAAGATGAGATATTTGCAACAGAGAGTGATCCTGCAATAATTCATTATACAGCAATCAAGCCTTGGTTCAAACTGTGTGACAATCCATATAGAGGGGTATTTTTGGAGTATAAGTCTTTGACAAAATGGAAAGATATGCCTTTGGTTCCTGTGACCCTTAAAGAGAAATTGAAGAAGATTTGTATAAAATATGGGATACTTAATTTTGCGGTGCGTTCATATAGGAACATTAAATTGAATTAGATGGAAAAATTGCTCTCAATAATAGTACCTGTATACAATACCGAAGAGTATCTGTGCCGATGTCTTGAATCCATTTTTGACAAAAATGCAGATAGCGCTCTTTATGAGGTTATTGCAGTTAATGATGGTAGTCCCGACAATTCAATGCACATACTTCGGGGCTTTTGTGGCATTTATAGCAATATGGTGCTCATTGATAAGGAGAATGGAGGGGTCTCTTCTGCAAGAAATCTTGCTTTGCAAAGGGCTGCTGGAAAGTATGTGGCTTTTGTTGATTCTGATGATGCAATTTTTGATGGGGCCCTTGTGCATTTGTTGGATGTGCTCAGGGAATGCAAGGATGATATTGTTGTAATGCGTTCTTTTATGCACGCAGATATTGAGCGGTATGGCTGGAGTAAAATATTTAACAATGCGGAGGTTGAAAAACCGGTATCGGTCATAAACAGAAAATATTCACGTGGATCTGTATGTGGATGTGCCTTTTCCACATCCTTGTTGAGGAGTAATGGAATATTGTTTCCTGAGGGTGTAAGAAATGGTGAGGATACTATCTTTTTCTTTATGTCACTATTCTGGGCAGATTCTGTAAGGTTTCAGGATATTAAGTTTTATAATGTGATTGGCAGGGAGGGTAGTGCCTCAAATACCTATACGGCACAAAGGTTGGATTCATCAGTTTTGGGGGTGAAGTTTGTATGCGGGCTTATTGAAAGATTCTCATCTGATGAGAAAGTTGACATTTTCAAATATCTCAAATATATTTTGATTGATTCTATTGTAAAAGCCACAATCAGTACACCGGGTTGCGGATACAAATATTTGAGGAAACTTGGGCTTGATAAGTTAAGAGAGTCAGACTGTAGAAAAATAACGTACGCAAAATATAAGATGGCAGTAATGAACAGATCATTATTGCTATATTATATTCTTGTTATGTTCAAAAAATCAGTACTGAAATAGCAGGATATAGGCAGTACCTATTCAATCTCCAGCAGTTGTTTGCTCTCTTCGGGCTCAAGACTCTCAACTGAGCGCAGTTTGCGCTGTATGGCGCGTGTGCGTGTTCCAATGAGGGTGTCCATGTCGTTCAAACCACCCTGGATCTTGTTCTTGGCTTTGTCGAGCAGACCTCCAAAGGTCTCGAATTCGGTCTTTACCGCACCGAGTGTCTCCCATACTTCGCTGCTTCGTTTTTGTATTGCCAAAGTCTTGAAACCAATCTGCAGGCTGTTGAGAATTGCTGCCAAAGTGGTTGGTCCTGTGATTATTACATTGTATTGGCGTTGTATGTGCTCAAGCAGGTCGGCCTTGCGTACCACCTCTGCGTATATTCCCTCAAACGGCAGGAACATAATTGCAAAGTTTGTTGTGTATGGCGGTTCAACATACTTGCTTGAGATCTCTTTTGCATTGAGTTTGATTGCGTTGTCAAGTTCCTTCTGGGCCGCCTCAACTGCCGTAGGGTCGGCAAGGTCGTATGCGTTCTGCAGTTTTTCATAAACATCTTTAGGAAATTTGGCATCTATCGGGAGCCAGATATTTGGAATCTCATCTGAACTGCCTGGCAATTTTACGGCAAACTCCACAACCTCGCGGCTTCCTTTTCTGGTTATGACATTGGCCGAATATTGGTCTGGGGCAAGGATATTTTCAAGCAGCATCTGCAATTGTATCTCACCCAAACCTCCACGCATCTTCACATTTCCAAGCACCTTCTTGAGGCCTCCCACATCATGTGCAAGGCTCTTCATTTCACCCAAACCCTGCTGCACCTCATTAAGTTGTTTGCCTACGGTCTCAAAACTCTTTCCAAGCCTCTCTGCAAGGGTCTTGTCAAGTTTTTCGGCCACAGTTACCCTAATGTTTTCAAGGCGTTCATCTGTACTCTTGAGCAGTTGGTTCTGGGTTTTGTCAAGACGCTCAAGGCTCTCTTTCTGGGTCTTGTCAAACTGCTCCAGGGTGTTTTTCTGTGATTTTTCGAGTTGAGCAAAGGCCTCTTTCTGCGATTTCTCAAGTTGGTCAAAGGAGTCTTTCTGACTCTTGCCGAGTTGGTCAAATGAGTCCTTCTGGCTTTTGCTCATTATAGAAAATACTTGCGTCTGGGTCTCCCTGAGTTCCTTTCTGGCTGCAGATTCTGCCTCCCTGTACTCCCTTTCAAACTCTCTGAACTCTCTGCCAAAATTCTGCTGCCTCTCTGCAAAGAGTTGCATGCCCTCGCCAAACTTCTGCATACCCTTGCCGAACTCCTGCATTCCGGCCTCCAGAGCCTGCACCCTGTTGCCATATTCGGCAAGAATCTTTTCACTCTCTTTCCTGCTCTTGAGAATTTTTGCCTGCAATACAATTACTGTAACAGTTGCAATAACTGCAATAAGCAACAGAACAATAGCGCCAGTTACAAGATGCTCCATGATTGTAAATCAAATGTTTGTTCCCTGTGATTATTTGTTGAGTGTAAGAATGATGTATCCTACATAAATAAGTATGAACAATATTGCTTCGGCGCGGTCAAGCGTACGTTTTTTGAAGGTAAAGGCGGTAATGAAGAGCAATATTGTTGAAATGATCAATGTGCTGAAATCAAGGTTGCCAATGTTGTTCATTCCCAGTGGGTGGATTACAGCACTGCCGCCAAGAATAAGGAATATGTTGGCTACATTTGAACCGATTACATTGCCAAGTGCAAGGTCTGCGTTTTTCTTTACTGCCGCAACTGCGCACGAGGCAAGTTCGGGAAGCGATGTTCCGCCGGCCATTATGGTTACGGCTATTACAGCATCTGATACGCCAAGCATCTTTGCAAGTGAACTGGCTGAGTCCACAAACAGATTGCCACCATATACAAGGCCTGCCAATCCTCCAACAACCATGATGAGGGCAAGCCACATTGGGCGCTCTTTGGTTTCTCCTTCAGCATTCGCAGCATTTGCAGCGGACATCTCTGCCTTGGCTTCCGAAAGGGCAGGGGCGTTTTGTGTCTGTGAAGAGTATATTGTGTAGGCCATAAATACTCCAAAGAGACTCAGGAGCATGAGGCCGTCGGTACGGCTTATGATATTGGCAGAAGCACCGTCAAGCAGTACGTCGGAACCTGCAAAAATAAGGGTTGCAGCGGCAAGCAGTGCAAAAGGAATATCTTTCTTGATGTTGTTGCCGGTAAGCGGAAGCGGCATGATAAGGGCTGTGACACCCAAGATCATAAGAGTATTGAATAGATTTGAACCTACAACATTTCCTACGGCAATGTCGGCATTTCCTTGTGCGGCAGAGAGAAAACTTACTACCATTTCTGGTGTTGAGGTTCCTATGCCCACTATGGTCATACCAATTACAAATTCAGAGATTCCCCATTTTTTTGCTATTGCGCTTGCGCCATCTACAAGGTAATTTGCGCCCAAAAGGATAAGGGCGAGTCCTGCTATTAGAATGAGAATATTTATCATATTGATAATTAGTGTGTTATATTAATGTATGCTTGTTGTTGATATCTTTTTTCAATTGTATCTTTTATGTAGATGCAAATGTACGATAATTTATTATCTTTGTCTTCCTTAAATTGCCTTTTGGCAAAGGTTCACCAAAACTTAACATTTGTTTTATGAAGAAAATTCTTTTTGTGTGTATGGGAAATATCTGCAGATCTGCAGCGGCAGAGGCTGTTTTGAAGAAGTATATTGCAGATAAGGGTTTGGAGAATGAGTATATGGTTGATTCTGCAGGCATTATAGGTTGCCATGTTGGGGAACCGGCCGACAGCCGTATGATTTCGGCTGCTGCGGAGCGCGGCTATAATGTTGATTCCATTGCAAGAAGGGTGTCGTCACAGGATTTTGACCGCTTTGACGCTGTAATTGCCATGGATAACAACAACGTGTCTGATTTGCGCACCTTGTGCCGTACTTATGAGCACAACAAGAAACTCTGCAAACTTACCGACTTTTCATCTGCAAGGTTTATGGAGAAATACAGGATGACCGAGGTGCCTGACCCATATTATGGTGGCCCCGACGGCTTTACGCTTGTGCTTGACATGCTTGAAGATGCCATGCCCCAGATTTTGTCGAGGGTGTAGCATCAGGTGAGCATATCTTTCGCAAGCATGTGGGATTATTCCGGCATCCACGAAAAATAGAAACCCCAAAAGTCACATCTGACTTTTGGGGTTCTTCTCTTATTTGGGCACTGTGGTACTATTTCA
Organism: Bacteroidales bacterium; assembly: GCA_015060245.1. Classification (GTDB taxonomy): domain Bacteria; phylum Bacteroidota; class Bacteroidia; order Bacteroidales; family UBA932; genus Egerieousia. The sequence goes on from SUYU01000004.1 coordinate 93,571, forward strand.
TCTGTTTCACAGGTGTGTCATATACGGTAAAGTTGCCGTTGGCCTCCTCCATTTTCATTACACATAGTGTAAGGTCTTTCTTGCTGTAACTCAACTCAAGTTTTACATACTGGCTCTTGGCTCCTTTGCCTTTTGTAATCATGAATACGTAATATTGTGGTGTCTCAAAGAACTTTACCTCTGCCGAATTCTCCTTTGCAACACCGTCAACGTCGCCGCCGATGCTCAGAAGCAGGGTATTCTTGAGGTTGCCCATACGGCTGTCCTGTTTGGTAGAGATCTTGTTTGTCTTTTTGCCCCTTACCATAGTGATATTGTCGCCGCTTATCTCAAGAAGATCGCCGGCAGGGGAGGTGTACTCCATCTTCAAACCGTTGGGACGAGTGTATGTAAGGTTTCCTTTGCTTACAAGTTCATTCTCCATCATTACCATATGTTTGGTCTGGGTAAACGGACAGGTAACTGTTGTAAATTTTGCATTGGCTGCAGCAATCTTGTCAATTGCAGCTTTGCACTCCGATGCATATTGTGCAAATGCTCCTGAACAGCATAGAAGCACTGCAATCATTGTAATGAAAATCCTCTTCATAATTCAATATATTTCAGTTGTGTATCAGGCCACTGGGCCTCATATTGGCCTGTTTATGAGTAAAGGCCTCCGTTGATTGAGATAACCTCTCCTGTGATGTATGAAGCATCTTTTGAGGCAAGAAAACCTACAAGGGCAGCCACCTCTTCAGGGTTTCCGAATCTGCCTGCAGGAATCTGTGCTACAAGTTCCTCTTCGTTGAGACCCTCAACCATATCGGTCTTGATGAATCCAGGTGCAATGGCATTCACTGTTACACCCCTTTTGCCTACCTCCTGAGCCAAAGCCTTTGTAGCGGCAATTATACCGCCTTTTGCAGCAGAGTAGTTGGTCTGTCCGGGAAGACCTTTAAGGCCGCTGAGCGATGCCATGTTTATTACCCTTCCGAATTTCTTTCTCAACATTGGCTGGATAAGCGGCTGGGTAACATTGTAGAATGCGTTAAGTCCAATGCCAAGTACCTTGTACCAATCCTCCGACGGCATAAGCGGAAGTATGTTGTCTTTTCTTATACCCGCATTGTTTACAAGAACCTCAATATATTCTCCCTTGTGGGCAGCCTGCCATCCTGTGATTGCGGCAACTGTCTGCTCAAGGTTTGAGACATCAAATTTCAAAAGTTCACCTGTGCCGCCGGCCTCTTCAATCAGTTTGATTGTAGCCTCGGCCTGTGCCTCATTTGAAACGTAGTTCACTATTACATTATATCCCATAGAGGCAAGTTTAACGCTGACTGCCCTTCCTATTCCGCGGCTTCCGCCGGTTACCAATGCATGTTTCATATTTTTCAAGTTTTATTTGTTTTCAATCAAGTTTAACGTTTTCCAATTACGGTTATTGTGTTTTCAATTTTAACGTTTTCCTACCACGGTTATTGTGTTTCCAATCAAGTTTATCGTTTTCCAATTCAGTTATTCAAACTTCAGGCCATCTGCTGCGGCCTCCATTCCAATAATCTCTGCGCAGGTAAAGAATGAGGTCATGCTTACTCCAAGTACACCATGAAGATTGAGGTTCTGTCCGGTAAGGAAAAGGTCCGGAACAGGAGTCTTTGGTGTGAGGAGAGTAAGCATAAGGTTGCTGTAGTCTTTCCTGATGCCGTATGCACTTCCGCAGGCTGTTGCAGTGTAGTCTTTGTATGTAAGCGGAGTGCTTGTGTATGAGGCTATTATATTCTCCTTCAGGCCAGGTATTATGCTCTGCGCAAATTCAATGCACTGCTCCGCCTTTGCCTCTTTGAGTGCCAGGTACTCATCTCCTCTATGGCCCACTTTTGTGCCACTGAAGCGCTCCACTTCTCCCCAGGTCATTGGGGTAAGAAGATCCAATTGCCCTGCATATGCCTCCTGACAGGTTGATACGTCTTTGGAGTAGTAACTCATGAGCATGGAACGTACGCCTTGAGGATGGCCGTTTTGAGCATCTGTTGCAGTTGTGCCGCTCCAGAGACTCTCTCCATTGGCCAGATTATGTATATATCTGTTCCGGTTCAGGTATTTGACCGAATTCTCTTTGAGGGCCAGATTTACCGTAAACATTCCTGTGGTATTCTCCAGACGGTTGATGCGGTTGCGGTATACCTTCCTCACGTGTGCGCTCTCCTTTATAAGTTCAAGGGTTGCCGACGGATGGAGGTTTGATATTACCTTTTTTGCAAATACATCAATTGTTTCATTGACTTTGAGTTGCAGGCCATTCTCCTGCTGCTCCCTGATTTCAGTAACCTTGGCTCTTGTACACACAACTCCGCCCATCTTTTCAATGGAGTGGCAAAGTGAGTCGGAAACCATATTTCCGCCACCTGCAAGCCTGTATGCGCTCTGTATGAATGAACTGTTTATCTGTGCGTAGGTGTAGAGCGGAAGGGCAGGGGTGAGTTCCATCTTCAAGGATGTACCGGCCAGCACTTCGCGCAAAAGAGGATCGGTTATTGTCTCATTTACAAACTCATAAGCAGAACGCGCAAAGAGTGACTGCGTATATATTGCACCATCATCCTTGGGCGAAAAACTCTTTGGAAGCGCATCTCCAACCTCCTTTAGAAGCGCCGTATACTTTTTAATGTTCTCTTTCTGATGCGGAAAATACTCTGTCATTCTTGCTGCAAAGGCCTGATAACCGTTGGCAAACATATATGATTTGCCGTTTACAACCACCTCATCAAATGCGTCGGCATCCATCTTCTGCCAAGGCAGATGCATAAGTCCAAAGTAGTTGAAGAGAGCATTGAGCGGTTGTCCTTCATCAAGGCCTCCTACATAGTGGAGTCCTGTATCAAATTCGGCCACCCTGGCATGTGTGCTTGACGCAGGTCTATTTACCTTTCTTCCAAAACTCTGCAGACAGCCTCCCAAAAGGGCATTCTGTTCAAGAATGCACACCTTCAACCCCTTTTTTGAGAGGATATAACCGCACTGGAGACCTCCGAGACCTCCACCGATGATTGCAACATCAAAGCCTTTGCCGTTAATCTCTTCTGCCTTTACCATTTTTGTATTTCATATATAGGTTGAACAGGAACGGTTCAACGGTGTATGTTATTATAATGGTAGATGCCATGCCTATAAGTGTAGCAACTCCAATGGAACTGATGGCAGGATGGGTTGCAAACATGAGCGAAGCAATGGCAATGATGAGCACAACGGCTGAGAAGAATATTGCGGTCTTGTGGAATCTGAGCAGGTCGGAGGCGTTGTCTGAATTACCTGCAAGATCTTCTTCGCTCTTTTTGCGGCTTCTGTTGAGAAGGCCGTCCATGACAAAGATGCTGTAATCTACGCCAATTCCAAAGATGAAGGTTGAGATTACAATATTTATGAGGTTGAACTGCAAGCCGAGGACTCCCATAATTCCCAACACAATATACCAACTCATGCTCATAGGCAGGAATGCTATAAGTGCTATAACAGGATTCCTGAATGAAAGCAACAGTACAACAAGTACAAAGATTGAGGAGATGGCAAGAACAACATTGAAGTCTTCATTGAGCATCTCAACCATATTCTGTGTATAGAAGAAAGGATCTACAACTATCATGTTGTTTGACGGTATCTGTGGAGTCTCCTTTACAAGTTTGTTGCTCACAGGAAGTATATTTTCAGGTTTGGCCTGTACCGATGTAAATACGAGGTAGGTGCTGTCGGTAACCTCTACAAGGTTGGCCATAAGACCGTCGGGAATAATATTGGCACCGACAATGCTGTTGTATTCAAAATCACGCTCCAGCGCCTCTACAAACGGATCAAACATCTGCTCCTTGAAACCATACTCCTTGCCTGCCTTTTTGAGGATTGACTGAATGTTTTTCTGCCTTTGAGGGGTCCAGTACTCGCTCCACAATGCAATTCTGCCATTTGCTGTAGAGGATGGAAGAAGGAGCATTGCTGAATTGCTGTATTTTTCAATCAGACCTTCAGAGGCAAGTTCCGCGCATCTGTTGCCCAATATTGTATTGTATTCAAGAGCAGAATCGAGATCCTTTGAGAGTACAGCAAAGTATTTGCTCTCAAGGCCCGGCATTGTCTTTTCTGCAAGCATATGGCCGCTTCGCATTACGTCTGGATCATTGTAGCCGATATTCTTGAGATTTGAGTCAAAGGTTACCCATTTGCCGGTAAAGAGTGATATTACAAAGATTACGGCAATGAGTGCAACCAGCCATTTATGCTTTTCATACGGGTATGTATTGATCTTTTCAATGGCAGCAATTGCCTTATGGTTAAGTCTGTTCCTTTCAGGTTTGAAGAAGTGTGGCAGGAATATCAGACAACAGAGTGTTGTTCCTACCATTCCAAGTGACGCAAACATTCCAAAGTCCCAAAGCAGTTCGGATTTTGTGAACAGAAGGCCGGCAAAGGCACCAATGGTGGTAAGACTGCCGAGTATTACCGGTTTGGTCTGCTCCCTTATTACGCGTTCAGGGTCGCTTACGTATTTGTAGTGGGTAAGTACATGCAGGCAGTAACTCAATGCCACACCGAGCACTATTGCACCGATTCCAAGCGCCATGAGCGACATTCCACCTTTAATGAAGTACATTCCTGTAAGTGCGAAAAATGCACCATAGACTACAGGAAGCAGCAGCATTACAAGTGTGCTTTTGTTTCTGAAACAGAACCATATGATAAGACACACGAGTGCGAGTGAAAAACTCAATGTTGTGGCAAGGTCACTCTTTATCTGGCGGCTGTTGAACACACTCTGCACAGGGGCTCCATGGAAGAGTATCTCCACGTTTGGATATTGCGCCTCAATTGCCTCTATCTCCTGTTCAAGATTCTCTACGAGGTATGTACCGGTTTTTGAGTCAAAGGCTTTGAAGTTAGGGGAGAGGAAGGCCAATGCTATGGTGCTGTCGGGTGTAAAGAAGTGGCTTTCAAGGATTTTATATGTTCCTCCCATCATGCTGGCAATGCCGCTGTTTTGCTGCGCAAATATTTTGCGCAAGACCAACGGATCATTCCTTATTATGTCATAGTAGGCCATGCCCTCTGCCGATGTCAGAGTCTGGAGATTTTCATACATGGCCTGATTTGCGTACTCCTGTGTTATGACAGTGTCAATTGCTTCGTAAAATGGTCTGTCAAGGAACTGAGGTACATTCTCAAAGAGGAATCCGAGGGCATCCTGAAGCATGTAGCCGTCGAGCCTGTACATAAGGTCTGCAATATACATTGTGGCAGTATCGTGCAGAAGCAATGAATCGCAGAAAGCATCACACACTTCAGTCAAGGTGTAGTAATCGGCCTGTTGCCATGTTGAATCCGGCATATCTGCAGGCTTTTCCCTGGCTATGAACTCAAGGAATATCTTATCTTTTACCTTGAGGTTGTTGAATGCAAATCCGGCAGATTTGCTCTCTTCTGTAGCAGGAAGCAGTTTAGAGATGTCTTCCTGATATTGGACTTTACTTCCAAAAAAGATAAAAAGCGCTGTAGAGATCAACAGCACTGCATAAAAGAGGCCCTTGTGGCCCTTGAAATACCGGTATAGTTTTATCGCTGATTCTGTCATGTCATATATGAAAAAGCACCGGCTTATTTTGCCGGTGTAAGTTCTCCACTTATATCCAAATATTTGACTTCAGGATTCTCCAGGGTACAAACTGAAGCCTTGATTTTGTATATCTGCGTTGGGTCATCTTCTGCAGCAGGTGCAAGTGCAATATCAATCTCAAGATCCCTGCTCTTTTGAGGGGACATAACCTCCAGAAGCCTGTATTGCTTCACATAACTGAAGGTCAGTTCTTTATTGCACAATTGCATGGCACACTCCTTTACCATCTGCATGCTGCATACGCCCGGACATACCGGCTCGCCGGGAAAGTGTCCCTGGTATACAGGATGCTCCTCTATAAGTTCAACCCTGAATTTTCCCGACAAACTCTCCTGTGACAAAGTGGTGCCTGTTATTTTGAAATATGTGTTGAGTAGATTCATTTTAAGGAAGTTTTATCCTCTTATAAATATTTTCATCTGACAAGTGGCTGCAACCTCTCCATTTACAGACGTGCCGGCACTTATAAGTGTAATGCCCATGGCCTCCGATACCACTTTTATCTCTGTTGAAAGGGTATCTCCAACTTTGGGCAAAAAGTTGAGTGTGAACTTCTTCACCTCTCCAATAAATCCTACAGGAGCCTCCTTGCCCTGTGATTTGTATTTGTACCCCTCCATAGCCGAGGCCGATTGTGCCATGTGTTCAATTATTCCGGCCTCACACATCCTCTCTCCGTTGAGGAACATATTGTCCTCTCTGACAGACAACAGTGTAGTGGCACCCTCTGCGGATGCACTACACAATTTGTCTACCATCATAATAGGATTGCGTTGAGGGATAAGGTCACTAATTGTCCATTCTCTCATAAACGAAATCGTAAAGTTGTCCGAAAGTCTTGATGGAAGCCACCTCTGTGCCTTTGATTTTAACACCGAATGTCTCCTCAATAAGAGCAACCATGTCTACAAGGCTAAGGCTGTCCAAATCCAATGATTTTTTGATGTCAGCCTCTGGAGTGATAACTTCTGTTTCAACTTCAAACTCTTCTGCCAAAACCTCAATGGTCTTTGCAATCATTTCTTCTTTAGTCATAGTATTGTATCTTAATAAATTAGTGAATTGTTTCTGTTAGTTGTGCAAACCTGGCACTTTACAGGTTCCTTATTATAAGTGTAGAGTTTGTTCCTCCAAAACCGAATGAGTTTGAAAGGAATGTGTCAAACTTCTTCTCCACTCTCTTGCCTGGGATGTTCAATTTTGCAGAATCCTCATCGGGGTTCTCAAAGTTGATGTTTGCACCAATGAAATCATTTTTCATCATAAGTGTAGAGTAGATGATCTCAGAAGCGCCTGCCATCCACATCTCGTGGCCGGTCTGTGATTTGGTTGATGTAACCTCTGGCATATTGTCTCCAAACACCTGGTAGATAGCCTTGGCCTCGTTTGCGTCACCTTTAGGTGTTGATGTTGCGTGTGCATTGATATAGCCAATCTCCCTCTTGTCTATGTTGGCAAGTCTTAGAGCCATTTCCAAAGAGCGTGCAGGGCCGTCAACATTAGGAACCGAAATATGGTCGCCGTTTGAAGAGAAGCCGTAACTCAATACCTCTGCAATAATAGGGGCACCCCTTCTTACTGCGCTCTCATAACTCTCTATGATGACAGTAGCGGCTCCACCACCCGGAACAAGACCGTCACGGTCGCGGTCAAAAGGTCGTGATGCCTTTGTAGGGTCGCTCTCTCTGATTGAGAATGCGCTTATGCCGTCAAAACTTCCAATCGAGAATGGGTTTACCTCCTGTGCACCACCGCAGATTACCATATCCTGAAGGCCGTTCTTAATGAGCAATGCTCCCAAACCGATTGCGTGAGAACCACTTGCGCATGCTCCGGAAACGGTAAGGTTCATGCCTTTTAGTTTGAAGATACAAGCAAGGTTCATTGTAACGGTTGAGTTCATTGACTGGAAAATTGCACCTGAACCAACAAGTGTGGTATCTCTCTTCTCGCGCATTGTATCAACACTTTTTACAACAGGATCTGCACTGCTGTCGTTTCCATAAAGGATACCTACCTCGTGTGAATTCAAATAATCCTGGTCAATGTTTGCATGTCTGAGGGCATCAACTGTAGCGCAATAGGCATATTTTGCCTGCTCCGGCATATATACTCTCTGACTTCTGCTAAGTTCCTTTTTCAAATCAGGAATCTCAAGATGTGCAGTAAGTGCAGATCTGAAACCCATCTCTTTTCTTACAGGGTCAAATATAATTCCCGATTTTCCGTGATATAGAGAATCTCTTACCTCATCAAGTGTCTTGCCCAAGCAAGAGTAGATTCCCATACCTGTAATAACAACTCTTCTTTCCATATATTGTATAATTTTTGTTTTCTTCTATTTCTATTCTTCTCCCGACAATCTATTCCAACTATTTTTTCTTGAATACTATATCAAGTCTCTTCCACAATTCATCATGCAATTGCTGCAACTCTTTGCCTTTTGCAGAGGCAGAAGAGCGTAGCCATCTCAAATCCCGTGCAATCTTTACAATAAATTTGGTGTATTTGCATGCAATAATGGCCAATAACGGCAGTAGTGCTACATGGGCGAGTGCCAATAGCCATGAACCGGTGCTGAAAAATGTGATCAGCAGTGTGGCAATAGTGAATATTGGAATGAAAAACAGTACGTTGAATGCAAAATAGTATGTTCCGAGGAACATGATGTCGGTACTCATTTTCTTATGCATCAACTTTGGAATTGCATAGAGGAAGAGAGCAGGCCACAATGAGAAGATGTATACCTCAATAAATACTATTGCCAATAGCGCCTTAAGCAGAGTGCATATGGCCGAAGATCTCTTTTCCAATGCTTCACTTCTGATTCCCAATTTCTTGACACCCTCTTTTTCTCGGGATGCCAGATCATATATGGCAGCAGCCTGTTCCGGATTCTCGCGGTTGAACTCATCAAGTCTTTTGCAGAACTCCTTGTCAGAGACAAGCATATCAGGAAGGTAATTTGTGTCGGTACCTTTTTGCGCTGCATAACTCTTTCCGTATGTTGTGCGGATGTAATCTATTGAGTCATAGTTGTCCAGATCCTCAATATTGAGCATAAGGGCGCTTATCTTCTCCTTTACAAGGGCGTTGATCTCTCTCTTCACAGTGCGAGGTTTGCTCTTGTAGCGCTCATAATATGGCTTCAATGAGATAGGCTCGCCAAACTTGACCATAAACTGGCCTTGGATATCAGTATAGTTCGTATAGTGGTTGCAAGAAGGGAGGATAAAGATTTCTGTATTGAAATTATCCATCTCCGCTGCCTCAAATGCAAGTTTAAGGTAACCTTGGGAGAAGTGTCCCAACCATCTTTTGTCCTGATGGCCGGCCTCGGGGAACATGATTATGGTCCTTCCTTCTACAAGTTCACGCTCGGTTACTTTAAAGGTTTCGTCATTTTGTCCCAAGGCACCCTCTCCTTCATAATCAAGACGGAATGCAGGAAGCAATCCTATTGACCTGAGGAACTTGTTTGCAATAGGGTGGATGGCAAAGACATCGGCCCTTGTTATGAAATGAGGCTTTCTGTCCCTGATTGTAAAGAGTACTCCAAGCGGGTCATTAAGGCAGTTCTGATGGTTCGAAACAACAATTACTGGTGTTCCGTCAGCCGGAATGTTCTCATAATTTATGGAGTATGTCTTTTGGTAATATACCTTGTTGTGGGTAAACCTCAAGTATGATTTAAATATACTGTAGATTAATCCAGGTTTATTATTTTTTTGACTCATAGTTTCTTATAATTATTCTCTTGTTTAGCGCCGAGAACATTTAACCCACAAAGTTAATCAATTTAGATTGTATTTCAAAATGATGGAACTTGTCGGCCACTCTATATATTTGACAAACAGGGTGATAGGCTGTTTTTTTTAATAGGGGAGAAATGCAGCATAAGAGGGACTGCTCCCCAGACCGCCCATTAAACAACACCCCCTGCCGGAATATGCTCTGGCAGGGGGCTCTTATTGTAGATGGCTTTTGAGCCATCCTTATGTGTATTGGGAGTTATAAACTCCTGTGTTTAAGTTTATGGTTGTTATGAGTTGTACTCATCCCAACTCTTGATCTGAATCTTCTCAAGAGGAATGTTGCAGAATGCGTTGATGAATGCACTTGCAAGTCTTGCATTGGTAATAAGAGGAATGTTGAAGTCAACAGAGGCTCTTCTTACCTTGTAGCCATTCTCAAGTTCCACTTGGGTCAAGTTTTTAGGAATGTTTACAACCATATCAATCTTGCCGTTCTGAAGCATATCCATTACCTGTGGCTCCATACCCTGCTCACTTGGCCAGTAAACCTGTGTTGCAGGAATATTGTTTTCAACAAGATATCTGAATGAACCGCCGGTAGCGTAGATGTTGTAGCCGTTCTTTGTCAAAGTCTTTGCTGCACTCAAAAGTTCTGCCTTCTGTTTAGCGCTACCTGTTGACATAAGGATATTCTTTTTAGGAATCTTATAGCCCACAGAGAGCATAGATTTGAGGATAGCCTCATTTGAATCATCGCCAATACATCCTACCTCACCTGTTGAAGCCATGTCTACACCAAGTACTGGGTCGGCTTTCTGAAGTCTTGAGAATGAGAACTGTGAAGCCTTGACACCAACGTAATCCAAGTCGAATGCGCTCTTGTTAGGAGCCTCTACAGGCTCGCCAATCATAACTTTGGTAGCAAGTTCAATGAGGTTGATTCTAAGAACCTTTGATACAAAAGGAAAACTTCTTGAGGCTCTCAAGTTACACTCAATTACCTTAATATCGTTATCTTTTGCAAGGAACTGTATGTTGAACGGACCTGAAATCTTCAAAGCCTCGGCAATCTTTCTTGCAATTTTCTTGATTCTTCTTGCTGTCTCAAGGTAAATCTTCTGAGGAGGGAACTGGATTGTTGCATCACCCGAGTGGACACCTGCAAACTCAATGTGCTCTGATATTGCGTATGCCAAAACCTCTCCGTTCTTTGCAACAGCGTCAAATTCAATCTCTTTTGCTCCCTGGATAAACTCACTTACCACTACCGGATGTTTCTTTGATACGTTTGCAGCAAGTTGAAGGAACTGCTCAAGTTCGGTCTTGTTTGAACATACGTTCATGGCAGCACCCGAAAGCACGTATGAAGGTCTTACAAGCACAGGGAAGCCAACATTGTCTACAAAGTCATAAACATCAGACATTGTTGAGAGTTCTTTCCAGCGTGGCTGGTCAATGCCAAGTCTATCCAGCATTGAAGAGAAGCGGTGTCTGTCCTCCGCATTGTCAATTGACTCTGCAGATGTACCCATAATCGGAACATTGGCATTGTCGAGTTTCAATGCAAGGTTGTTAGGAATCTGTCCACCTACAGATACAACCACACCGTGAGGTTTCTCAAGGTCGTAGATATCCATTACCCTTTCAAAGGTAAGTTCGTCAAAATACAACCTGTCGCACATGTCATAGTCTGTAGATACAGTCTCCGGGTTGTAGTTGATCATTACGCCTCTCCATCCGCAGTTCTGGATAGTCTTGAGCGCATTTACGCTACACCAGTCGAACTCAACGGAACTTCCAATCCTGTATGCACCAGAACCAAGCACAATAATTGATTTCTTGTCATCTGTGTAATCGATGTCATGTTTTGTGCCGTTGTAGGTCAAGTAGAGGTAGTTGGTCATTGCAGGATACTCTGCAGCCAATGTATCTATCTGTTTTACAACAGGAAGGATGTTGTATTTAATTCTGTAATCCCTTACAATCTTAAGGTAAAGGTCTGTGTCAATGGTGTCTTTATATACAAGTCTTCCTATCTGGAAATCTGAAAAACCCTGACGTTTTGCCTTCTTTACAAGTTCGTAAGGTACATCATCTATCTTTTCATATCCCGACAACTCCTTGTCAGTAAGTATCAGACCATACAGTTTGTGAAGGAACCATTTGTCAATCTTTGTAAGGTCATGTATCTGGTCAACGGTATATCCAGCCTTGAAGGCCTTTGAAATTACGAAGATACGGTTGTCGGTAGGCTCTCTCAATGCTTTGTCGATATCATCAACCTTGATATCCCTGTTGGCAGTGAAACCGTGTGCGCCCTGGCCGATCATTCTCAAACCCTTCTGGATAGTCTCCTCAAATGTACGTCCGATTGCCATAACCTCACCCACACTCTTCATGCTGCTGCCGATCTCGCGGCTTACACCCTGGAATTTAGACAAGTCCCAACGAGGAATCTTACATACAACATAGTCAAGTGCCGGCTCAAACATGGCAGGAGTATTTCTTGTAACCGAGTTCTTTAACTCAAACAAACCATAACCCAAGCCAAGTTTTGCTGCAACAAAAGCAAGAGGGTAGCCTGTTGCCTTTGATGCAAGTGCAGATGAACGGCTTAAACGGGCATTGACCTCAATAACCCTGTAATCCTCTGAAATAAGGTCAAATGCGTACTGTACATTACACTCGCCTACAATTCCTATATGTTTTACAATTCTGATTGCAATGCTTCTCAATTTGTTGATTTCATGGTCGGTAAGAGTCTGACACGGAGCAACAACGATACTCTCTCCGGTATGTATGCCAAGAGGGTCAAAGTTCTCCATGTTACAAACTGTGATACAGTTGTCATATTTGTCCCTTACAACCTCAAACTCAATCTCTTTCCATCCTTTCAAAGATTTCTCCACAAGAACCTGTGGCGAGAATGTGAATGATTTCTCTGCAAGTTTGATAAGTTCCTCCCTGTTGTTGCAGAAGCCGCTGCCCAATCCTCCAAGTGCGTATGCGGCACGTATGATTACAGGGTAGCCCAAATCCTCTGCAGCCTGGAGAGCATCTTCAATATTCTCTACAGCGTGGCTCTTTATGGTCTTTACATCAATCTCATCAAGTTTTCTGATGAAAAGATCCCTGTCTTCGGTATCCATGATTGCCTGGACCGGTGTGCCGAGAACCTGAAGGTCGTATTTCTCAAGGATGCCGCTCTTGTAGAGTTCAACACCGCAGTTGAGGGCTGTCTGGCCACCGAAAGCCAAAAGGATGCCTTGTGGCTGCTCCTTCTTTATTACCTCCTCTACAAAGTAAGGGGTAACGGGCAAGAAGTATATTTTGTCTGCAATTCCTTCTGATGTCTGGACAGTTGCAATATTAGGGTTGATAAGAACAGTCTCTATTCCCTCTTCACGCATTGCCTTCAATGCCTGTGAACCAGAATAGTCAAACTCACCGGCCTCACCAATCTTTAGTGCACCGGAACCCAATAGAAGTACTTTTGAAATTTTACCCATTGTATTACAACATTTTAAAGAATTCATCAAATATTTGGTTTGTTACTGGTGAAACACCTGCCGCCTGCGGATTGAACTGTGCAGAGAAGAATGGTTTGCTCTTGTGTCTGATACCTTCGCAAGTGTTGTCATTCATATTTACAAACAGAGGTTCCCAGTCAGATGGAAGAGACTCCATGTCAACGGCATAACCGTGGTTCTGTGATGTTATGAAGCAACTTGTGGTGTTGGCCATTCTTACAGGCTGGTTATGACCCCTATGTCCATATTTCAATTTGAAAACCTTTGCTCCGGCAGCCAATGCAAGCAGTTGGTTACCCATGCACACACCGCATACAGGTTTGCCCTTTTCCATTGCTGCAGATATGTTCTTGATTGTCTCTGTGCAGAAGTTAGGGTCACCTGGACCATTGGATATGCACAATCCGTCATACTCCAACTCGTTGAAATTGTAGTTCCAAGGAACTCTGATCACTTCAACGCCATTATCAAGAAGCCAGCGGATGATGCTGTTTCTTGTACCGCAATCTACAAGCACAACCTTTTTGTCGGCATTGCCGTATCTTGTAACCTCACTGCAACTCGCTTTGGCAACCATATTCTCTTCGTTGGGATTCTCTACAGGGAAATCTGCCGATGCCCCTTCAGGAACAATTCTTCCCAGCATTGAACCATTCTCCCTGAGGGTCTTTGTAAGTTCTCTTGTGTCAACGCCATAAATGCCCGGAACCTTCTCCTCCTTAAGCCACTCGTCAAGGCTTTTTGCAGCATTCCAGTGACTGTAATTGAATGAGTAGTCTGTTATAACCAGTGCTTTTACGTGAATCTTTCCAGATTCAAAGAATTTCTCTATGCCGTTCTCTTTTTCATCCGAAGGTACACCATAGTTTCCAAGGATAGGATATGTTGATACCAGAATCTGTCCGGAATAGGACGGGTCTGTAAGTGTTTCAGGATATCCTACCATTGCTGTGCTGAAAACAACTTCGCCATTTGCAGGTTGGTCGTAACCGAAAGAATAGCCCTCAAACTCAAGGCCATTCTCCAGAATAAGTTTAACTTTTTTAGTTGATTGCATCTTTATATGAAGTATGAAATTTACGAAGTTTACAAAATTGGGCAAAAGTAATAAAAAAAGGAGGTTTTTGCAATAAACCTCCTTATGAAATTTGTGTAAAAAAACAATTATTTATTGTAAATATCTTTCCTTCAGAAAAATACTTTTTTGGTACGTTTTACATGCCTCTTGCAAAAATTGACCAAAGGTCTGCTTTGAGTTCCTCCCATGTATTTCTTGTTGAAGCCTCAAATCTGCGGGTGAACTCATTCAGCATTGCAATGGCTTCATCTTTTTTGCCCGCTTTGATAAGTTCATTGGCCTGGGCCTCTACCTTCTTGCACTCTTCCATCATTATTTTTTCATAATCGAGTACTTTAGGCTCAATGAGATGGCGTGTCTTGTCCCAGTTTATTGTAGCAATTCTGTTCGATTCCCTGTATGACCATACTGCTGCATCCTCCCTGTAACGGTGCTGTCCGCATACATCAAATCCTTTAGGCAGTTCTGTAGAGCCGCAATAGATAGGGGAGCGCGGGGTCTGGGCAGGGTTGTCAAAAGCAAAGTATGCAACACCGCCAATTTCATCCGGCAACCAGTCTCTCAATTGGATAATATGAGAGTATGAGCATTGGATTACAGCAATTGTGCGGAATCTTGGTGCAATACCAGGCTTTATCTGATTGAAAAGTGCCCTCAAGTCATTAGGCATGAAGGTTGAAACCGGGCAAACAGTATCCTTGAAATTTATATACTCTCCGTTGTGCTGCCTTACTCTTCTGTCAACCACAACATCCATTCCCTGCACCTGGTCAAATTCGGTTCCGTCATAAGTCTGGCGGTATAGTGCAAACATATCCTCTGGAGTTACTTTCTTGTCCGGTTTGACTGAGAAAGGAAGTTCATCCGCATCATATTTTAGACCGAGCGAAGGAGCCAATGTGTTGAATATGAAGTATTCACGTACACTGAAAGGTTTTGCTTCATCAGATACCATCTTGTAGAATTTGAATTCACTTGTGCCGTCCCAAAGGCCCATATGGATCGTTCTCTCCTTAAGGTCAGAAGCATACATGAAATTGTCGGGATCATTAAAGTCAACAATGCCTATTCTTGGTATGTTTGCAGATACGCCCACATGGTCATCGGGAATGCGCTGTGCTACCCAAAGTGCGCCCGGCTTGTCAAATTTTGAAGGTTTCTTCTTTTTGCCTTTCTCGGCAGGTACATCTTTCTTGTCAAAGTTTGTTCCATATATCTCAAAATGCCACACCTCATTCTTGTCGGCAATAGTAAGGCACTCTCCATTGTCGCCATAACCGTACTCCTCGGCAAGTGCTCCAATAAGCCTTATGGCGTCACGTGCTGTTGTACACCTTTCCAGAGCGATACGCTCAAGTTCTTCAATAAGGAAGAGTCCATTTGTGTCTTTTAAAGATCTTTTGCCGACAGTTGTAGTTTCTCCCATTGCCAACTGCTTCTCATTCAGACACGGATATGCTACATTAAGAAAAGCATATGTTTCCCCGTCAATTGCCGGAATTCTTCCCTTTTCTACTTTGCCACGTATGTCATGAGGCTCCTCTGTGTGGAGAGCGCCAGTGTAGATTGGTTGTGTGTCACCGGCCTGGTATTTTTTGCGTTTTTCCATAGTGAGCCATGTCCTGTAGTTTGAATCACAGGTATGGGCTGTCATTACAGAGCCGTCGGCACTTGCTTTTTTGCCAACCATAATTGATGTGCAACTCTCGGCCTCATTCTCATCGTAAGGGTTGAAGGCTACCGGCTGCTGCGCCTGCAAACCTATTGCAAATAGGGCGCAGACAATTGCTGATAAACTCTTTTTTAGATTCATGATTATCTGTTTTTAGTTGTTTGCTTTTATATTGATTGTGCTATTCTATATCTCTGTGTTGGGCAAAATTTTGTATCTGCCGTTTGATGAAATGGCCCATTTGGTTGGGACGAGTACAAATATAAACAAATAATGCCGTATCTTTACACATGAAAATTAAAATAGTTTGCACATAAAGTCAACATTGTATGTATTTTGCTTTAGGTCTGATGTTTGTTGGGATATTTGTGGGACGCTTGTTCTTGAAGGTTGCAAAGATCTCTGTTTCGGCACTTCTGATGGCCGTGATATGCCTACTGCTCTTTATTTTGGGACTTGAGTTGGGATATAATGACAATCTTATTTCAAAATTTGCATCAATTGGAGCGGCATCATCCGTTATTGCGCTCTCTGCCATATTTGGAAGTTGTGTGGCCGCCAAGGTGCTGTACAGTTATATTTTGAAGAATCCGTCGGGGGAAAGTGCTGAATTAGGCTACGGCGGCAAGGTTGATGTTTCTCAAAACAGTACAGTCAGGCAATATGAAAATTCAGATGGGCATAATGGGGGAGGTGCTTGGAGTGGTACCATTATGATCATAGGAGCGTTTGCAGCAGGGCTTGTTCTGGCGATGTTTGATCTTATGCCTTACGGCCAGGAACTTGCAGGATGCTCAAAGATTGTTCTGTACCTTCTAATGTTCCTTGTTGGAATGAACCTTGGGCTTGATCCTGCAATTGTCTCCACTATAAAAGCGCAGCCTAAAAGAGTACTCTTTTTACCCTTTTTTACAATGCTCGGCACCTTTGCCGGAGCGGTTGCCGCTTATGCTTTCCTTGCCCTTTTGGGCGGTGGAATATCTCTGCTTGACACCCTTTCAGTAAGCAGCGGATTCGGATACTATTCATTGTCAAGCATATTCCTCAATGAGGCCAGAGGTGCAGAACTCGGCACAA
Organism: Bacteroidales bacterium; assembly: GCA_015060245.1. Lineage (GTDB taxonomy): Bacteria > Bacteroidota > Bacteroidia > Bacteroidales > UBA932 > Egerieousia. Next base: position 110,327 of record SUYU01000004.1, read on the forward strand.
TTGCCCTGGCTGCAAACATTATACGCGAACTGCTTACCATTCTCCTTGCTCCGTATATGGTAAAACTCTTTGGCAAATTTGCTCCCATATCTTCAGGAGGAGCAACCTCTATGGATACAACCCTTCCTATAATACAGAAGAGTTGCGGCAACCGGTTTGTGCCTTTGTCAATATATCATGGAATTGTTGTTGACTTTTCGGTGCCGTTTTTCCTTACACTTTTCCTTTCTCTCCATTAGCGGTGCTGCCGTCATTTCTTCCGGCTTATTGCCCTCTGGTATGCCTTGGCATTGCGGTTGTGTTCCAATAGGGTAGAGGCAAACTTGTGGGTACCGTCGAGATTGGCGTTTGCGCAGAAATAGAGATAGTTGTGCTTCTCATGGTTGAGTACTGCATCAATTCCCTTTGCGCTCGGTATTGTTATAGGGCCGGGAGGAAGTCCGGTATGTTTGTATGTATTGTAGGGTGAGTCAACTTTCAGATGTTTGAAAAGTATTCTCCTTATGGTTGGATCATTGAGGGCATATTTTACTGTAGGATCGGCCTCGAGTTTCATTCCGCGTTTTAGCCTGTTCACATATACCCCTGCAATTGCAGGAAGTTCAGGACCGTAGTTGCTCTCCTCGCAGACTATTGATGCCAAAGTGGAAACCTCCTCTTTGCTGAGTCCAAGTTCATTGGCCTTTGCAGTGCGCTCCTCATTCCAGAACTTTGAGTGCTCCTTTGCCATTCGCTCTGTAAACTCTTGGGGAGAGACGCTCCAGTAGATTTCGTATGTATCTGGAATGAATATTGAAATGAATGTCTCTTTGGTAAGGCCATATTTTGACCATGTCTCAGGGGTGTTGAAACAGGTGATGAAATCGAGCGAATCGGCCATCAGACGCTTGCCCAGGATGGATGCCAACTTCTCTGCACCCCTTATGTTGCCGCTTAATGTGAGCCTGTATGGTGTCTGCCATCCGTTGCGGAGAGCCCTTGCAATTTCTGTATTGTTTGTGCCGTTTTTGAACACGTATCTTCCAGGCTGGAGTCTTGTACTGGGATTCTCCTTGGCAAATGCCCTTTCAAATCTCTTTATGTTCAGAAGATGCTTGTCAAGTGTATCCACAAGCGATGCGTAAGAGGTTTGCGGAGTAATGTAAAGGGTGAATTTCTCTTGAACATTACTCTTGTATCTTGTTGTGTATGCATCATATAAGGCAAATGCCGCAATGCATGCCGCAAACAATGCGCCTGCTGTAAACCACTTGACCAACCTTTTTTTGTATTGTTTGCTGTTTCCTTTATGCTCAGACTGTTTCTTCTTCATACTTACTTACTTCTTACTTCTTACTTCTTACTTTTTGCTTCTTGCTTCATCGCCACCTTTTAGTGGATTCCTGGTTGCTTCTTTCTTTATTCTTGCTCAATCTTCATTCTTGCCAACCAAATGTATGAATGGCATTACTTCTGGAGGTTCAATATTGTGCCCACCTCTGCTTTAGAACCATATTCCATGTTATTGAGTTCATAAAGTTTGAGCAGTTTAATCCCCAATTTTTGTGAAATGCCGTACATGGTATCGCCCTCCTGTACCACATATGCCGATTTTTCGCCTTCATTCCTCTTTGCCTCAAGGTATATTATTGTTCCCGACGGAATTGGGGCACTCTTTCTCAAATCATTGAATTTCAATAACTCTTTAGTGAAAAGATTATATTCTTTGGCTATTGACTGGTATGTTTCTGTGCCATTGGCAATGATGTATTGCAGACCATTGTTCGTGAAAATCTGCCTGTCTAGCGTATAATTATATAAAGGACTGCTTTCTACCCATACTGCCGAACCGGGATCTCCAATCTGGGGAGTTTCTGGGGGCAATATAATGCCAATCTCTGAATTCTTGTCGGCAGATGAAGACTTGCCTGCCCTCTTTTCTGCTTTTCTGGCTGCCTTTTCTGCCTTGCGGTTAGCCTTGTCTATTTTTGCGCGCTCTTTTCTGAGCCTCTTTGACTCTTTCATTGAAAAGTTTTCACCGTCAAGCCTGTAGAGTTCATTCTTTTCAATGATATCTATGAGCATTTGTGCATATTGCGGATTGGTTGCATAGCCTGCAGCCTTGAGTCCGTGGGCCCAGGCTTTATAGTCTGTTCTTTTAAGGTCAAAAAGTGACTGGTATCTTCTGCCGTTGCGCAGAAATTCTGAATGGTCTTTGAAAGAGTCTTCGGCATGGTTGTACTTCCTGAAGCACTCGCCGCGCTCATCATCATTATGATAAATCCTTTTGCCCTTCCAGTTATGGCACTTTATGCCAAAGTGGTTGTTGGCCTTTACTGCAAGCCTGGAGTTGCCGTTTCCGCTCTCAAGGCATGCCTGGGCCATAATTATGCTGGCCGGAATACCATACTGGTTCATTTGCCGTATGGCAATGTGGCTGTATTGTTGAATATACTCTTTTCTGGAAATTTCGCGCGCCAATGCCCTTGAACCAAATGGCAGCAGAAGGGTTACAATGTATATGAGTGCAATCCTCAATAAATTTGTTGTGTTAAAAAAGCATTTCATTGCGGTAAACCATCAGCGGCAATTATAAAAATCTGCGCAAAATTACTATTTTTGTATTACCCTTGAAATTAAAGTTATCAACATTGGCAAGGGACACATATTTCAGTATAAGGAGGAGTGACATATGGAAAAAAAAGAACTCAAGATCAACTATACATCCTACAAAAGCATTGATGAATTGCCACATGATGAGAGATTGCTCCTCAATAAGGCCATTGAGGCAACTTCCGGCTCATACTCACCGTATTCAGGCTTTTCAGTCGGTGCGGCGGTTGAAATGGCAAATGGAGAGATCATTTCTGCTGCAAATCAAGAAAATGCAGCCTATCCAAGCGGAATGTGCGCAGAACGCTCGGCACTCTTTTATGCCCATTCAAAATATCCTGATCTCCCCGTCAGGGCCATTGCCATAGTTGCATCACACAACGGACAGATTACCCCGCAACCCACATATCCGTGCGGAGCATGTTGCCAGGTGCTCTCTGAAACTCAATCGCGCAGCGGTTCACCTGTAAAAATAGTCATAGGAAGTGCAACAGGGGCAATTGTACTGGGTTCAGTGTCGGCATTATTGCCTTTTGCCTTTGACAACTATCCGAAGTAGAAATAGGGGTAAAGGATGAGGTGAGTTTGAAAAAGTTGATGAGATTGATTATGCGGGTGAAGAGATTAATGTTAAGGTTGTTGCCAATGATGGTAGAAGTTGCAATGGCAAGTATTTGTATTTGAGTGCTATGGGAGGCAAAGGGGATGTTTATGTAACCAAGAGTTGAAATTGTGGATTGCCCCGTATTGCGATTTGGGGAGAGAGTTTCACTTCCGGGTACAAAAAAAAGGGTAAGCTGAATATATCGCACCGCTACAACCACATACCCTTGCTGCCTTCCGGCCCTGGGGGAGTTCTGCAGGAGCTGGTCGTATATGACTTACCCGACTGCAAAGGTAAGCAAATTTCCATTAAAAACAAGTTTGTAAGCGTTAATTTTGTAAATTTGTAGTTTTCAAACTCTATTCTTGACTGTATGACAAAGGAAAATAAAATTCTATATAATTCACATTCAGAAAAATCGGAGGCCGGTGCAGTTCCTGCAAAAGATGTTACAGGTGCAAATGAAGGTTTCAAGCCGTTGAAAATTGCAGTAGGACTCTCTGGCGGCGTGGATTCAAGTGTGGCTGCACTGCTGTTGAAGCAGGCCGGCCATAATGTAGTTGCGCTGTTCATGCAGAACTGGCATGATACAACTGGTACACTTCATGGTGATTGTGAGTGGGAGGAGGACAAGTTCGTGGCAGAGATGGTTGCAAAGAAGATTGGAATTCCTTTCCATTTTGTGGATTTGAGCGAAACGTACAGGAAAAGGGTTGTGGATTATATGTTCAGCGAGTATGAGAAGGGGCGTACTCCCAATCCTGATGTGCTGTGCAACAGGGAGATAAAATTTGATGCTTTCCTCCAGTGTGCCCTCGAACTTGGAGTGGATTACGTTGCAACCGGACATTACTGCAAGAAGGATGAGTTTGTAAATGAGAATGGTGAGACTATTTACAGGATACTTGCCGGTGACGACAAGAACAAGGATCAGAGTTATTTCTTGTGCCAACTCTCACAGGAGCAACTCTCAAGGGCCCTATTTCCAATAGGTGACATTGACAAGCCCACCGTTCGCAGATTGGCCAAGGAGGCCGGTTTGCCAAGTGCAGACAAGAAGGATTCACAGGGAATCTGCTTTGTGGGCAAGGTTGACCTGCCGGTCTTCCTTCAGCAGAAATTAAAACCCAAAGAGGGTAAAGTTGTGGAGATCTTTGCAACGGAGCAGGAGAGGGAGCCTTACACTGAGGCGGCTCTGAGGCCAGGAGAGACTGTTGCAGAGGCTCTTGCCCGGGCGCAGAATGTTCAGAACTCCCCAAATGCCTCCAATACCCCAAATGCCCAGAATTACGAGAATCTCCAGAATACCCAAAATGTCGGGATGAGTGACGTTACCAAAGGCCATCAAGTGCAGGAGTATACCCACGAAGAACTTGAAGCATTGGCCGCTCCTGTACATTATAAGCCTTCAGATGGAAAGGTCATCGGCAAACATATCGGGGCCCAGTTTTATACAATCGGGCAGCGCAAGGGGTTGAACATTGGCGGTCATAAAGAGTCTATTTTTGTGATTTCTACGGATATAGAAAATAATATCATTTATGTGGGCGAAGGTCATTCACATCCTGGACTATACAGGCGCGGACTTAAGATTGCCATGGATGAGGTGCATTGGATAAGGGAAGACCTCAAGATGCAGGTAGGGGAGACTCGCCGCTATCTTGTGCGTATCCGCTACCGCCAGCCGTTGCAGGAGGCTACTTTATATCAGTATCCCGACGGATTGTACATTATCTTTGACAAACCACAAAGAGGAATATCTGCAGGCCAGTTTGCCGCATGGTATACCCGCGGCGAGGAGGAGATGATAGGGTCGGGTGTAATATGATTGTATCTTCGGGCACTTGTGCCGTTTCTTTGCAATTGTGCCTATACTTCAACAGAGAGGCCGTCGTAGGCGGCAAAGACGTTTTCAGGCAGTTCCCCGCTTAACTCTTCATGTGTGCCTATCTGGTGCGAGAGATGCGTAAGGTAACTGCGCTTTGCTCCGACGCGCGAAATCACATCAAGGGCCTCAGAGAGAGAGAAGTGCGAGATATGCGTAGTATGGCGGATGGTGTTTATTACAAAGAGTTCAAGACCTTTGAGTTTGCTGTATTCCGACTCCGGAAGCATGCTTCCATCTGTGAGGTAGGCAATGTTTCCTATTCTGAAACCGAGTATAGGAAGTTTGTAGTGGAATACCCTTATGGGGGTAACTGTTATTGAGGAGGTAGAGCCGTCGGGAAGAGTCTTGGTAATTTCAAACGGATTCTCATCAATTGTCCTTAACTCATATTCTGGTACACCAGGGTATTTGAACTCCGCAAATGCGTAGGAATACTCCATTTTAAGGCTCTGTTGAACACGATTTTCTGCATAAATCGGGAATGCCGCCTTGCGGAAATAGTTGAAGGCGCGTATATCGTCCAGACCTCCGGTATGGTCTTTATGCTGGTGAGTGAGAAGCACTGCATCTGCATCATGGATCTTCTCCCTCAACATCTGTTGCCTGAAGTCGGGACCGCAATCTATGATAATTCTGAAGCCCTCATGCTCTATGAGCGCGGAGGTGCGCAGCCTCTTGTCCTTTGGGTCTGCAGATTGGCATACATGACAATCGCACCCTATCATTGGTACTCCCTGAGATGTTCCTGTGCCTAAAAATGTGATCTTGCTCTTCATTCTGCAAAGGTAGAAAATTTTAGTTACCTTTGTCCTTTACATTCTACGGAGCGATAAAGTTTAACAGAGAGTTTATTTTTTTGTAACAGATGAGCGGTATTCTATATCTTATTCCATCTCCTCTTGGCGACAACGAGCCCAGGGAGGTGATTCCGGCACCGGTTTTTGAACTGTTGCCGCATTTGCAGCACTTTGTTGTGGAGGAACTCAGGACTGTAAGACGTTATTTGTCAAGGGCAGGTCTCAAGGGAAAGATTGCCGAACTCAATCTGTATGAACTCAATGAACATACATTGCAGAAAGATGTTGAGTCATATGTACAGATACTTAAGGAGGGCAATGATATAGGACTCATTTCGGAGGCGGGTTTGCCTGCTGTTGCTGATCCTGGCGCATTGCTTGTTGAACTTGCCCACAAGAATGATATTGAGGTGAGGCCATTTGTGGGGCCATCTTCGTTGATGCTTGCCCTTATGGCAAGCGGCCTTAACGGCCAGTGCTTTGCATTTACCGGTTATTTGCCTGTAAAACCCGATGAGAGGAGGGCAAAGATCAAGACCATTGAGAAGGTCTCAATGCAGTTGAAACAGAGCCAGATAATGATAGAGACACCATACAGGAATGACCAGTTGTTTGCCGACCTGCTTGCTGTATGCGGTGCAAATACCAGAATCTGCGTAGCGGCAGAGATTACATTGCCTACGCAGTTCATAAAGACAAAAACTGTCGCCCAATGGAAAAAGAGTCCGGTAACAATAGGAAAACGTCCATGTGTATTTGTGCTGCTGGCATAGTGCATATGGCAATAATGTATATAAGTTGGAATATTTGAGTAGAAAGTGATATATATTTATGAAGAGAATTGGAAGAATAGAACTTGTTGATATGGAGTTTTTCTCAAATCATGGTTGTTTTGAAGAGGAGAGGATAATCGGAAACAGGTTTATTGTAAATTGCGCTGTTGAGTATGACTGTACAGCCGCTGCCGGAAGTGACAATATAGAGGATGCATTGAACTATCAGTTGCTATATGATATAGTTAAGAGAGAGATGGCCATTCCTTCACATCTGCTTGAGCATGTTGCCGGAAGAATCCTGGATGCCATCAAGCAGAGATTCCCGTATGTGCTTTATGCAAAGGTATGTGTTGATAAAAACAATCCTCCGCTCGGCGGCAAGGTGGGTGCATCAAGGGTTGTAATGGAGTTGTAGAGCAGTGTTTTTACAGGTGACTGGTTTTAAATTTTTAAGTATGGATATTTCCAATAATAATATACTTGGGCCGACAGTTGGAGGCAAGGGCAGGAGTGTGGCATTCGTTACATTAGGCTGCAAACTCAATTTCTCTGAAACATCAACCATTGCACAACATTTTATTGAGGCTGGTTATGAGCGTGTGGCACAGAACAAGCCTGCTGACATATACGTTATAAATACTTGCTCGGTAACAGAACATGCCGACAAAAAGTGCAGGAACTTCATACGTAAACTCCACAAGCAGAACCCCGATGCAATAATTGCCGTAACCGGATGCTATGCCCAGTTGAAGCCTCAGGAGATTCTTGATATAGAGGGTGTTGATATGGTTGTAGGGGCAGACCGCAAAGGTGATCTGTTTCAGTTGGTAAACGAAAACCTCAAGCCGTCGGCTTCAGATAATGATATTCATGCCAATGAGGCTTCTGATACCAAAGCCGATTCTGTACTCTCTGCAACAAACACTCATGCACGCTTTTCATATTCATGTGCCATTTCAGAGGTAAAGAGTATCTTCCCTGCCTTTTCTCAGGGAGAGAGAACCAGATCATTCCTCAAGGTGCAGGATGGATGTGATTACCGCTGTTCATACTGTACGATTCCTCTTGCAAGGGGCAGGAGCAGGAATTTGAGCATTGCAACCATAGTGGAACAGGCAAAGAGGATTGCAGCCAAGGGAATGGTTGAGGTTGTGCTCACAGGAGTAAATACCGGCGATTTTGGAAAAACTACAGGAGAAAAGTTCATAGATCTGCTAAAGGCGCTCAATGAGGTTGAGGGCATAGAGAGGTACCGTATCTCCTCAATCGAGCCAAATCTTCTCAATGAAGAGACAATCCGCTGGATAGCAAGCGGAACAAAATTCCAGAACCATTTTCATATTCCGCTCCAGAGCGGTTGTGACAAGATATTGGCAAAGATGCGCCGTCGTTACAACACCGCAATGTTTTATGATAAAATCTCAATGATAAGGGATATAATGGGTGATGTATTCTTTGGCATTGATGTGATTGTGGGCTTCCCAGGTGAGAGCGACGAGGATTTTGAAGCAACATATAACTTCTTGAAAGATAAGGTAAAACCTGCATTTATACATGTATTTCCTTACTCCCGACGGGCTGATACCGATGCTGCTGTAATGCCTGACCAGGTTCAGGAGAGCATAAAGACCCGCAGGGTGGAGGCCCTTACAGAGTTGAGTGACCGTCTGCACAAGGAGTATTGCAGCAGATACGAGGGAACAACACAACAGGTACTCTTTGAATCAACACAGAAAGGAGGCATGATGTATGGTTACACCGGCAATTATATAAAGGTGGAGCGCAAGTATGACAAGTCTCTTATAGGAAAGATTTCAGAGATGACTATATAATCAAGTCCGGAGGTTTGAGAAAATTATTGGGCTATGGGGCCATCAGGGGTATCATCAGTTGGGATGATGCCCTTTTTCTTTAGCCTGGCCTCTTTGCGCTCCATTTTTTTGCGCTCCTTTTCGCGCTTTTCATACTCCTTCTGCTCCTTGCTTTTCTTTCGGAAAATATCCTTGAAGCGGTAAAACTCCTGCTGGTAACTTAAACCGATTCCGCTCCTTTGGCTGTCATCCAGATAATTGGAGTACTGGTCAGCGGCGTGGGAGAAGAGGTTCATGCGCATTTTTCCGCTCTTGTCCAGTTTTAGTTCTACATCCACATTGCCTATGACACCTCTGTTGGTTGAACTCTGGTATGGGTCATTTCCAATGCTTCCGTTGATTGAGAGCCTGTTGTTGAAGAGTTGTGTTGAGACTGCAACATCAAAGATATCAGTTCCCTTGTCGCCCGGCTGATAGTTGAAACCAAGGTCAAGGGGTATGCCCAGTTGCTGCAGTATTGTGTTTATCTGGTTGCTCAGAATCTCTGATACGTTCGAGTAGAGGATTGTTGAGTTGTTGGTAATGCCCGATTGCTCATCCGGGAGGAATCCTCCGGAGATGAGAAGTGCGGCAAACTGTTTCTGAATCTTGCCTTCGGTATTGAGTGCGCTTTCAACCCTCACTTTGGTTGTAGGGTCAAGGTCCGGTATATCAATATTGAACTTGAGTTCGGGATTCATAAGATTTCCGCTCATTATTATTTCGCAGTTTACAGTACGTCTTGTACTTACCGAACTTGTATCTGCAATAAGTGTGTTAATTGCGGCTTTGGTCCTGTAAATTGCTGTAAGGTTGAGTGTTGTGTTGTCAATTCCTCCATTGAAATGGATTGTACCTCCCGGCTGGATTATGAAATCCTTTGTTGCAAATCCAAATCCCGACAATACAAACTTGTAGTTGCCCTCATTGATCACGTAGTCTCCGAATATGTCAAAAACACTCTTGGAAGGGTTGATGTCAAGGTTTATAAGACCGCTTCCGTTTGCGCGGATTATGTCACCCAGTGATTTGTTTATTTCAATGAAGACCTCTGCGTCGGGGTTGGCATTGGCGCGCAGCAGCACCTGCATCTGTGATGCGCTCCTGGCCTTTGTCCTGTTTTGCATAAGGGAGTCATAGAAGTCTGTAACCCTCTTGCTCTCCGGCTCCTTGAATGTGAGAAGGTTTGTTTGTGTTGCTGTTTCAGTAGAACTTAACGGTATATGAAGTGCGGTCTTCTCATCAGGACGCACATTTATGTCAAGCAAAATGTTGCTGAATGGGCCCTTTACACCAAATGAGCCTGTTGCATAGGCATTTCCATAAAAATACTCATTGTCGCTCTCCCTGGTGTTGAGGCACTCAAGATTCTTGAATCTTATGTTGGCATCAATTCTGGCATCCCTGAAATAGTTGTAGTGCAGGCCTCCGGTAACGTTGCCTTTATTTCCATATTTGTCGGAAACTTCAAGACCGTCGGCAAAAATGCCCTTTTCATTGAGTATAACCGGGCCGTTCAGTGTATACGGAACATTGGTGTAATTTACGGTAAAGTTGAAATTGTCAAACCGGCAGTTTTCGCCGTTGAGGCTCAATTGGTCAAGCGGACCGCTCAAATTCACGTTGCCCGAGAATGTTCCTGCCGATTTTGATATTATGTCAGCCAAAAACGGTTCAAAATAGGTCACCGACAGATTGTCAAGCGAGCCCTCAAGATTGAGGTAATTGCCTTCCGGCTTGAAGTAGCCCGAGACCATCATGTTTCTTCTGCCGTTGAGTTTTGAGTTTACAAGTATATTGAAACGCTTTTGGGGCTGGTACCATTTGCTCATAATCTTCATTACTCCCACAGGATTCCTGTATACATATACCGAATCTCCTGTAAGGTCAAGGAATACGTTTGAGTTGTTTCCAAAGGTTGAGACTCTGGCATTGCCCGAAAAGAATCCTTCAATATTGAAAGGCCTGTTGAGGAAGAGGTTGAAGACCTTTATGTCAAATTGGTTGAGGCCAAGGTTAAGTGAGTCCATTTTTGTTTTTGAGAGGAGTCCGTCGGCACTCAGATACTGGTTGCCGTTGGTGAGCCTGAATCCTTCAATAGCAACGGAACTGTCGGCCAAAATGATGTTTGACGGATTGAGTTGCCATCTGTTGCCTTTGAGCATTATATGGGAGTTGCTGTCAAGAGTAAAACGAATTGAATCCTTCAAAAATCCTATTTTGGTGCCTATAAGGGCGTTGCTCATCTCCTGTGATGTGTTCCTGATGGCAAAAAGTGCATCAAAGAGATTCTCTTTGCCCTTTAGGGTAAAGATTGAACTGTCCATCCTCATGCCGGCAACCCTTATGTTGTCGCCCTTCATGCGGATACTGAGCAGTGAATCCCTGTTGTCCAACTCAAGGTTGAGTCCCTTTATGAAGTTGCGGTTGTAGACAATTCCTCCGGAGTTAAGTGAGAAGTCAAAAAGGTTGTCGCTCCCAATGCCGGTCTCAATTTCTGTATTCTCCTCTATGTAGAGCCCCGGAAGTATGAACTGGCATAGGGCAGAGGAGTTGTTTGTCTTTACCTTGAGTCTGTATGAATTGCCGTCATTGTATATCTCTTCAAGTTTGTCGGCAGAAAGCGTACCGCTGTTTTCCGAAAAGAGGTTGCCGGCATTCTTGTACATTGTCACTGCTACAAGTTTCTTTACAAAAGAGGTTGCCGGTGCGGTTCCGTCAAACTCGGCGTCTATAAATGGGGCGGTCAGCAAAATGTTGTAATTATGGTTTCCTGCATGTGAAGTGAGTTTGACAGGACCAAGTTTGTGCTCGCCATTGCTGTTGCGGTATGTTGCACTCATTACATTTATATTGCCGACAATATCCTTCTGGGCAGTCGTGGTAAAGTTTGCGGTGGTACGCAAATTTACTACAGATATGGTATCCCTTTTGTCAAAATTGAGTGCAGCAAGATTGGCATGAGGTATGTCTGCAAAGAAATTGTACTTGCTCTCCTTTTTTGTGTCAAAGGAGAAGAGCCCCTGGAACATGAAGTCAAGGTTGGGGTCATGGCATACTATACGGCCGTCAAAGTAGCGGTTGTTGTATTTGCCTACTGCTGCAATGTTTGAGTAGTTGTAACCGTTGAAACCAAGTTTTTCTACCCTTACGCTGTCTATTGAAAGGGTTAGGCCGCTCCGTTTTGTTACAAGGGCTGAGATGGCGCCCTTCATGTCAACTTCTCCAAGTATATCGGCCGATATCACCTTGCCCACATCAAAATTGTGGCTTGTAGCATTTCCCTTTATTACAAAACCATTGAGTTTGGGGTCATTCTTCAGAAGCATGTCAACATCAATGCTTCCAACCTGTGATGTGAGTGATCCGTGAGCCACAAAGTCATCAGGAAGTCCAATGAGTGAGCCCTTGAATATGTATCTGATGCCCGGTGCAAGTCTCTTGAAGAACTCTATGCCCGATTTTCCGCTGATTGCACCCACAACCCTTGAGATATCGTTGCTTGTGGTATAACTATCTTTTATCTCCACAACTGTCATGGTCTGTTCAATGTCTGGCAGACCGGTCATCCTTACTGACAGATCAACCATAGTCTCGCCTGACTTTGATCTTACCTCGATGGAACGGCTTCTCAAATCGCAAACAGGACCGCTCACTTTGCCGTTTATATAGAGCCCGAGGGTGCTTGTGTACAGACTTGGCGCTATTCTTCCTATAGTCTTGAAACTCAAATATGAGTTGTTGAGTTCTGCATCAAGTTCAACCAGTTCGGTAAATTCACCCAGGTCTCTGGGTGAGGTGTATTTCATGCTGAAGAAGTCTGCATTTACCCGTGAGAAGTTGTCGGCAATCACCAGGTCGTTTATACGGGCCTCTGTTGCGCTCAACTCTATATTTCCATTGAGTTCCCTCAATGCAAAACCGCTGCGGTCACAGCCGCTGATCTTCTTGATGTGGCCAAAAATTGTATCCCTTTCAACCCTTACATTGTTTATGTCAATATTTATGTTCCGGACATCAAGGTTGGCAAAATTTATTATGCTGTCACCCTTTGAAATGAACTTGTCGGGATTATTTAAAATGAATCTGAAATCTTTTATCTTAAGCGAGTTGGCCAAAAGTTTTATAGGGAATCCCTTTTTTGTGGTATCCTTCTCCCTCTCGGGGTCAATTTTGAATATTCTTGCAAGGTTTGTCCTGCCCTGTCCGCCCTCATTCTGAATGGCAAAGAGACCATCCTGTATATATATCCGGTTGAGGCTTACCTTCAGTTTCATGAGGTCTGTACTCTTGAGTGATACAGAAATTTTGCCGCAGTGGAGCAGTGTATCGGTCTGGTTGAAGTTGCGCTTCAGTGAGTCAAGATGGGCAGAGTGTTCAGTTGAGACTATTGATACGTCCTGAAGAATAATCTTGTTGAAGAAGATGAAGTATATTTTTCCAATATCTATCTTGCCGTTGATCTGTTTGGATGCAGTCTTTACAATCTCCTTAATGATAAGGGTTTGCGTTGCCGGAAACTGCAGCGCAATATATCCTGTGACCTGAATTGTTATCAGGGCAATAAGGAGCCAGACAAATATTTTCTTGAGCGTTTTGATAAATTTGTGGAATAAATGCATTTTAAATAACAAAAATAATTAAAAAAACTGAGTAGATTTGTAAAAATTTTAACATCTGTATGAGTTATTTGATTTTAGGTATAGAATCTTCATGTGATGATACGTCTGCTGCAGTTTTGAGGGATGAGTTTCTGCTCTCAAATGTTATGGCCAGCCAGGATGTTCACCGCAATTATGGTGGCGTTATTCCTGAACTTGCCTCAAGGGCGCATCAGATAAATATACTGCCGGTCGTGGACCAGGCAATAAAGCAGGCCGGTGTAAAACTGGAGGATATTGATGCCATAGCCTTTACCAGAGGGCCGGGACTGCTCGGATCACTCCTTGTAGGAACATCGTTTGCAAAGGGGCTCTCCCTTGCCATAAACAAACCCCTTGTAGAGGTCAACCATCTTCAGGGACATATTCTTTCACACTTCATAAAACAAGCCGGCAAGGAGAATCGTTCTCCGGAATTTCCTTTTTTGGCACTTTTGGTTTCTGGCGGCCATACACAGATTGTAAAGGTTACTGATTATTTGAATTTTGAGGTGATTGGCCATACAATCGATGATGCTGTGGGAGAGGCATTTGACAAGTGTGCCAAAATGATGGGACTCGGTTATCCGGGAGGTCCTGTCGTTGACAGACTCGCAAAGGAGGGTGATGAGAACCGTTTCAAATTCTCCAAACCTCACATTGCAGGACTGGATTACAGTTTCAGTGGAATAAAGACATCGCTGCTCTACTTTTTGAGGGACCAACTCAAGGAGAATGAGAATTTCATAGAGGAGAACAAGGCCGATATATGCGCCTCATTCCAGAAGCATCTTATTGACATTCTTCTTGACAAACTGATTAAGGCTGTCAAGCAGACCGGTATAAGGACCATTACCCTCGGAGGTGGTGTGTCGGCGAATTCGGGCCTGCGTAACAGAATTGAGTATGAGGGCCAAAAGCGTGGTTGGAATACATTTATTCCTGAATTCAAGTTTACTACCGACAATGCAGCCATGATTGCAATGAGCGGATTATGCAAATTCCGCCTTGGAATGACATGTGAAATAGATGTTCCGCCCATATCAAGGGCTGCGGAGATGAAGTAGTGACGCCATTTGAACAATGCCTTTGCCGTTGTTACCGGTATTTTATAAAGAGAAAGAGATATTAATCCATATATCAGATGAGAGAAGTAGAGGTCGTATTCAATGCCATAAAGCCACCGCGTGAGGAGGAGTTGCTCTCTGCAGCAGCGAGAAAGGCGGGGCTTACCCCAAAACAGGTAACAAGTCACCAGGTTGTAAAGCGTTCGCTTGATGCGCGCGGCTCTTCTGTACAGTACAGGTACAGGGTTCAGGTTGCGGCAAAAGGGGAGGAGCAGGTTCAGAAATATGAACTTGCGCCATATCTGAATGTTTCAGACGCACCTCAGGAAAAGAGTGTGGTTATAGTGGGAGCAGGTCCTGCAGGTCTCTTTGCGGCCCTGTCTCTGCTTCAGCATGGCTTAAAACCAATTATTCTTGAGCGCGGAAAGGATGTGCATGCACGTAAATTTGATATGGCAAAACTCTCCAAGGAGGGAGTTGTTGACCCCAATTCAAATTACTGTTTTGGCGAAGGTGGTGCCGGAACATTCTCCGACGGCAAACTCTACACCCGTTCAAACAAGAGGGGCGACATAAGAAAAGTACTTCACCAGTTTGTGCAGTTCGGTGCCGACAGTTCTATACTTATAGAGTCCCATGCCCATATCGGCAGCGACAGATTGCCCCGAATAATTGAGGCAATGCGAAATTGTATAATTGAGCATGGTGGAGAGGTCCATTTCAATACAAGGGCTGTGGATTTTGTCAGGGGCGAAGAGGGCAACTGGAGTGTTATCTGTGAGAGGATTGCGTCCGCTGAGTCTCAAATGTCAGATTCCCGTGACGATGCGGTGGCAGGCTCTTCAAAAGAAATGATCTCTTTTGAGGCTCCCAATATAATTTTGGCAACAGGCCACTCGGCAAGGGATGTTTATGAGTTATTCAACAGCAAGGGCTGGGATATTGAGGCCAAAGGCTTTGCTCTTGGTGTAAGGGCTGAGCATCCCCAGCAGTTGATAAATAATATACAATATAGGGGCAAATATCATCCTTCACTTCCTGCGGCAGAGTATTCTCTTGTATGTCAGGTAGATGGAAGAGGCGTTTTCTCATTCTGCATGTGCCCTGGCGGAATTCTGGTGCCGTCGGCAACAGGGCCTGGTGAAGGAGTGCTTAATGGAATGAGCAATTCAATGCGTAATTCAAAGTGGGCGAATGCCGGTATTGTTGTTTCTGTAAATCCCGAAGATGTGCCGGAGTATGCCTCATACGGTCCGTTGCAGTTGTTGCGTTTTCAGCAGGATGTTGAGCGCAAGATGTTTGAACATACAGGTTCAATCAAGGCTCCTGCCCAGAGAATGAATGACTTTGTAAAGGGAAAACTCTCTGCCGATTTGCCAAAGACATCCTATGTTCCCGGTGCAGTCTCTGCACCCCTACATGAACTTTTGCCCCCTTTTGTGGCCGACAGATTGAGAAAAGCCTTTCTTGAATTCAACAAGAAGATGCATGGCTACTACACATCTGATGCACTCCTGTTGGGTGTGGAGTCAAGAACTTCTTCACCTGTACGTATACCGCGGGATGCGGAGACCATGCAACATGTTTCCCTTAAAGGAGTATATCCTTGCGGTGAGGGTGCCGGTTACTCCGGCGGAATTGTCTCTTCTGCCCTTGACGGTATAAATGCTGCCGAGAAGATTGCAGCAAGTGTGTAAATCTGTTTTTAACAGGTGCTTATTTGGCAAACAGACCCAATATATTTACAAAAAAAGCGTGTGACTGAGAAGTATTCCACTTTTTCAGCCACACGCTTTTTGGAGGGATAAATTATCCTATTTTGCGATTTTCGCCGGTGAAACGGCAATATGCCAATGCCGGCTTTGATATTCATTAATGGCAGCCGCCGCAACCGCATGATGAGCAGTCACCTGCAGATGAGCATCCGCCGCCGCATGAACTTACCTTCTCATTGAAAAGGCCGTTTGTAAGTTCAGTCTCGGTAGCCTCCCTGATCTCTTCAACCTTACCTGAGAAGTGAAGTGATGCACCTGCAAGAGGGTGGTTGAAGTTCATTACGATTGTATTCTCCTTGACCTCGTCAATTGCTCCCTGAAGTCGGTTGCCCTCAGAATCCATCATAGGAAGAACGTTGCCTACAAAAAGGACATTCTCCTGGATTTTGCCGTCAATCTCAAATACAGATTTCGGCAACTCTACAATTGCATCCTCATTAACGTTGCCGTATGCGTCTGGAGCGTCAAGTGTAAAGTCAAAAGTATCTCCAACCTTTTTGCCTTTGATGTTCTCCTCAAATTTAGGAAGAAGGTAACCTGTTCCAAAGATGAACATCATGGGTTTCTCTGCTTTTACAGTCTCAATGATATCGCCGTCAACCTCAAGAGTGTATGAAAGCGATACAACTTTATTCAAATCAATTGTCATAATTTTTTATCCTTTATATTATTATAATTTTCAATTTTTTGGCCGGCCGTTTCAGGCCTTGCCGTTCGGTCTGCAAATGTGACTCTATTTTTTGATTATACCAAATATCTTGGAACTATTTTTCTCTACCCTTTCTGAATACATTCATTACAGGTTTGCCGAACTGGTATATTTTGTAACCGACAACTGCAAAAAGAATTGAAACTATAGGGGAGAGATAGTTGAAGAAGCAGTATGGCAAATATGTAAGTGTTGGAACGCCCAGCACGCTTGACTGCACAACTCCGCATGTGTTCCATGGAATTAGAACAGATGTAACGGTAGCCGAGTCTTCAAGTGAACGGCTCAACAGGCGTGCCTCGTATCCATTCTCCTTATATACCTGTGAAAACATCTTTCCGGGTATCAATATTGACATGTACTGGTCTGAAATAACGATATTGCAGAAAATGCAGGTTCCGATTGTTGATGATACAAGGCTTGCTGCGCTCTTCATTGCTCCGGCAATCTTCTGGGTAACTGCGTTAATGTAACCGGCTGACTCCATTACACCACCAAAAGCCACAACGCAGAGAATGAGCCAGATTGTTGTCATCATGCCACCCATTCCATTTGTGGATGCCAATCCGTTGAGTATCTCATTTCCTGTCTCTATATCGACATGTGATGAGAGCATTTTCATTGGAACGTAAATGTATCTCATGGGGTCGCCCTCGGCGTATGGTGATATCTGGTTTATGATATCAGGCTGTGCAAACATTGCCACTGCAGTTGCAACAACTGCAGAAAGAAATAGTGTGATGAATGGCGACAATTTCTTGAAAATCAAGAAAATTGTAAAGCATGGAATCAGAAGCAGCCAAAGGGAGATGTTGTAGGTGCTTGCGATTTCGGCACACTGCTCCTCCACGTCAAGAACAGCATTTGTAGGGATGAAAAATCCGGCTATGCCAAATATTATGGCAACAATAAGAAATGAGGGTAAATTTGTCAGTGCCATATATTTGATATGTTTGTAAAGATCCACTCCGGAGATGCTTGCAGCCAGGTTTGTGGTATCAGAGAGTGGCGAGAGTTTGTCTCCAAGGTATGCTCCTGAAATAATCGCTCCCGCAAGCCACCCTGTATGGAATCCGAGTATCTCTCCGGTACTTATCATTGCTACTCCAATTGTTCCTATTGTGGTCCAGGAACTGCCGGCCATCAAAGATATAACTCCGGTAAAGAGAAATACAATGAGCAGAAAAATTGAAGGGTTTATGATTTTCAGTCCGTAATAAATAAGTGTAGGCACTACACCGGATTGTATCCACGATGCTGTGAGGGCACCAATCATAAGAAGTATGAAAATTGCACCTCCTGTATTGGAGAGATTCTTGAGTATACCCTCTTCAATCTTCTCCCATGGAATCTTCAAATGGAAGATTGCAACAAGCGCTCCTATTATGGCTGCTGTTACAAGAGCCACTTGTGAGGGGCCTGAAGTGAGGTCATCCTGAAAGAGATATACTCCAACGGCCATCATAATTATCAACAGCACTACGGGCAGCAGTGCAAGAAATAGGGTAGGTTCTTTTGAGACTTTTTCCTTATTCATATCTGTAATCCTATAATCCTGTAAAATCTACATCTTCAAATGCAAGTGACGGAATCTGCCATCTTGTTGCACTCCTGGCATCGTTTCCGGTAAAAATGAGGTTGTTCCACAACTGGATAATGTTTCCGGTTATGTTCATCTCCCTTATAGGGTGTAAAATTGCACCATCTTTTATGAAGAATCCCTCAACACCGTAGGAGAAGTCTCCGGTGGTTGTGTTGCAGTTTCCCCCGTTGAAGCCAGTTACAAGTATTCCGGTATCAATGATTTTTATCATTTCATTCAGCGACAGACTCTTGTGTTCATCCTTGTATGCTGCTGACGAAAATTTTGGTACCGACGGCCCCTCTATTGTAGCGGCCACACCCAATTTATTGGCGTAGTAACTGTTTATGAAGTAAGTGTTTATTTTTCCATTTTCAATGATTGCCATGTTCCGGGTGGCTATACCCTCACCGTCGAAATATCTCGAACCGCTCATGCCATACTCATGGGGAGTGTCAATTAGGTTCATCTTCTCTGAAAAGACCCTTTCGCCCAGTTTGTTTAGAAGGAAAGAGTTTTTTTGCTGGATATTATCGCCACCCAATGCTGTAATTATTGGAGAGATAAGCCTGCTTGAACATATATTCTCAACAATCATACGGTACTTGCCGCTTTTCATCTTTTTGGGGTTGAGTTTGGCAAGTGCCCTTTCAAGGGCTATATTGCCGCATCCTTCAATCTCAAGATTGTTGAACTTAAGGGTATTTTCGTACCACCATCCCTCAGGACGGGCATCGCCCCGCCCTTTAACTGAACACTCTGAACTCACGGTAAATCCGCTCAATAGCGACTCTCCCTCAAAGCCTTGTGAATCAATCATATATTGGTAGTCGAGATAATCTCCGTACTCGCTGTTTGATGATATGAGTTTATTGCTTTTGCCTTGAGTCTGCTCATACACCATGAAGGCAATCTCCCTCTTTTTCTGGGAGTCAATTTCAAGAAAAGTGGGGTCAAACTGTCCGAGGTCATCGCCTTTCCCTTTGTAGTAGAGGGAACCGTCGGGAAGAGTGCGGCACTTGTCCTCTGCAAGCAGGGTAGTGGCTGCAATTGCCTCTTTAATGAAGTGCTCAAGTTCTCCCTTTTCCATTCTGTTTGTTGAAAAGGCGCCATAGCGGCCCTTTGCATATATCTGGATATAAAGTGAGCGGTCATTGGCCATATGCAGCCTGTCAAGTTTGCCGTCAAGTACGGCAAATGCGTTCTGGATACCCATATTCAAGGATATGCGTACTGCGCCTGCGCCGTTGGCAAGAGCAGCGTCAAGGGCATATCTTGCGGTTTCAATCTCTTCTCTGTTTTGCAGGTATCTATTCATTTGTACATCCTCCAACTGTAAGTTTGTTTACCAGCACACTTGGCATTCCGCAGGAGACTGCGCAATACTGCTCCTTGCCGCAGGTCCAGGTGCTGTTGTCAATCCTGTTGTTGTTTGCAACGGCTGTGATCTCCTTAAGTGCCTGCGGGCCGTTTCCTATGATGTTTATGTCCTTAATTGGCTGTGTGAGTTTTCCGTTCTCAATCAGGTAGCCGCTCTTTACGAAGAATGTGAAATCTCCTGCTCCAATCTGAACCTGTCCATTGGTAAAATTATCGGCATAGATTCCATATTTTACCGAAGCAATGATATCCTCCTCCGGTATATTGCCTCCATCCATATATGTTGCCCTCATCCTCGGTATAGGTATATATCTGAATGACTCACGACGGCCGTTGCCGGTAGGGGCAGTATTGTAATATTTTGCACTTATGCGGTCGTGCAGGTATGAGTTGAGTATTCCATCCTTTATAAGGTATGTCTTCTGGCCGGGAACACCCTCATCATCGTAGTTTACAGCGCCTCTGTTGGCCGAAATTGTTCCGTCATCAATGATGTTTATGCTTTTGTCGCACACCTGCTTGCCCATCTTGTCACAGAATATTGAGGTCTGTTTTCTATTGAAATCGGCTTCAAAAGCGTGTCCTACTGCTTCATGAAGAAGAATTCCCGAACTTCCGCTGCCCATGACCACGGGCATTACTCCTCCCTTTGGCTGTTTAGCCTTGAAAAGGAATGAGGTCTTTTCAATTGCCTCTTTGGCAAGAGCCTCTATGAGCATATCGTCTATTAGTTCAAAACCCATTCTGAAACTGCGAGATGCACTGCCGTTCTCAAGTTTTCCGTTCTCCTCCATCACGCAACTGCAAATTACCGAAACCATAGGACGCAAATCGGCGAATGTTTCGCCCAAAGAGTTGAAAAAGAGTATTTTGGTAAGTGAATCAGAAATCCTGGCGCTTACCTTTATAACCCTGTTGTCGAGTCCAAAGGCAATCTCATCCAATTTGTATAGATAGGGAATCTTGTCTGTTACCAGGGTTTCATCCCATCCCTTTGCAATAGGGTAGAAGTTGTTGCCCCGGAGCATTGTCACATTCTCCGGAACATTATATCTGGTACGGCTTCCTGTGGCAATTTTTGCTGCTGTACGTGCCGCTTCAATCATTTTGGGCATAGTGGTGATTTCGGAGTAGGCATAACCGGTCTGGTCACCGCTAATGACTCTTATTCCAACACCGTAATCTATATGTGAACCCACTGCATTTACCTGTTTGTCACGCAGTGCAAGTTCGTTGGCAATGGAGTGCTCAAAGTAGAGGTCGGCATAATCGCCTCCCTCTTCAAGCGCTATGTTTATGAGTTTTTTCAGATCCTCTTGTGTAACTCCAAATAAATTGAGGTAACTGTTGTACATTGTTCTCTATCTAAAATATTTCAAGTGATATATAGGTTACCCTCTATTTTCTTTTGAAGAGGATCATATCGGCCTTGTCACCTTTCCCAGTGGCATAATAGGTGTATGTGAACTTGCCGTCTGCCTCCTGATGGTGAGTGCCGAGCAATACCCACTCATTTATGCCTTCAGGGCTTATTTTCTCGGCAGTGCCTGCATTCCATTTGTAAACCTCATACTCTCCGGCTGGAAGGTTCTTTACCCTATATTTGACGGTAGCGCCATTCTTTTGTGCAAGAAGATATGATTTGCCGAAATAGATATGCTTCTGGTCTTTGGCCTTTGAAAAACCTTTGCCGCCTTTCTCCTCTACAAGAATTCTTTCAAAAGATGGAGTCTGAAGATAATCGCCCACTGCATAAACACTGTTCATTGCCTGGCTTCTGAGGTTTTCAAGAGATACCCATTCTCCCTCTGGCTTGTTGTTGTAGAATGTGTAAGGGGTCTCAAAGGTAATTGCAACGGTCTTGCCATTGAAATTGTCCCAGAACCAACCCTCAACATACCTTGACGCATGTTTGGAGAATTTGAGGTCATCTTTGCGGAAGTACGGGTTGTCGTTTATAGTAAGGTTGCACAGCAACATGAGTTTTTTGTAGTATTCGTCTGAGGTGCTCTCTGCGCTGTGTACCCAGTATGTTACCTGGTCAAGGCTTTGTGAGTGCATGTTTAGCACAAGGTCAAGCGGTTTTTCTGCAGTTACCTTCTTGAGAAAGCCCAGAATGTTCTTTACCTCCTGCGCTGTAACAGAGTCTGGAGAGTTGTAATTGACCTCAAGGTTGATTCCATTGGTATTTGAACGGGATCTGCCCTCCTGGACGCCGTCGGGATTGGTAAAAGGAAGTATATAGAATATTGTGTTGTTCCTCAAATCCTGGGCATATCTGCTCTCCCCGGTGATTGTCTCAATCATCTGGTCAAGGTGCCAACTGCCCGGGGTCTCGCTTGTATGGATTCTGCCGTGTATGTAGACCCTTTTCTTTCCTTTATTATCCTTTTCACTGTTGGTGACGGTCAATAGGGGCATTACCCTGCCATTCTCGCTCTTGCCTATTGAACTTACCTCCACACACTCTCTCTTGCTCCACTCCTGAATGCGGCTATGAAGGTAACTCTCGGTGTACGGAATAAAATAGGCAATGTAAACCGAGTCAGACTCATATTTTTTTCTGATACGGCCATCCAAGGAGCACTCCTGCTTGCTGAATCTAACATAATCCTTGCCATTGTATGAGTAGAAGGGCCTTCTGGCGTCTGAGTTGTGCATATCAAGTATAACCTCTGTATTCTTGACTCCTGTCATAAGGAAATGGTACCATCTGGCACTTGGCTGCAGTTGTGGGTTTGCAGGATTTTCCGGGTCAAATTTTGAGTACACGTCGTATGAGTACATCTCATGTGTAGGCTGCATCTGGGCCGATACAACGGCTATATCCCTCAAACTCACACTGTCAAGTGAGCCTGATTCAAAATTGTTGAAGAACTTTATCCGGCATTTGGCAGCCTTGTCGTTGTACTTTACTCTATTGTTATGGTAATTCTCATTTTTTCCTGACAGCAACAACTCCGTAACCTGATTCTGTGCGTAAGCCGCTGTACTCAATATTGCAGCAACTGCTGCCCCAATTATAAACTTTGCTTTCATATACTTTTTATCTGTTTTTTGTCTGCTGTAATCTCAATTTCCAAATTCTTTATCTTCTCACTTTTGCTTTTCCTTAAGTTTTGTGGCGGCATATGCAAAGAGTGCAAAATCTCCCTTGCATGGATCTTCGGGGAAAATGGTTTTAAGGAAATCCGTAATCTCTTGCGCAGTGGTAAAATCGGCACTTTTGCGCTCTGTAATACCAAGGTTTGTTGCGCTCCTGTGTACATGAACATCAAGAGGAATGACCAGTTCTGAGGGTGAGGTGTTTTTCCACAGACCCAAATCAACAATGCCGTCATTTCTCACCATCCACCGGCGAAACATGTGAATCTTCTTGTTGGCGGCCTTGGGATTGCTCTTCTGTGAGAATATCTCAACTCTTATCCTGTCGGCATCAAGTGTTTCAAGAGTCTCACTGCTGCTGTAGAACTCTTTAAGATTTGAGCATATCATGGCAAACTCGCTCCATTTGATTGTTCTGTGGAGACTTGCACCATCATTCCTGTATTTTCCGGCCATCACATAACGGTAAGGCTGCCAATCCATCTCATCAAATGCCCTTTTGCAGTCCCTTATAATCATATCCCTTCTTCCCCAGGCAAGATGCGCTGCTATCACTCCAGCAATCTCAACATCCTTGAGTGATGGAACAAATCCAACGGTCCAATCTTCAGAACCGCAACCTGCCCGGCGACCCAAGCCGGAAATGCCGTGCTTACCCTGCATCAGACGTGCAAAATGCTTGGGGAAGATTATGGGATCTCCCTCAAACCAGCGTTCGCTGTTGTATTGGTTGCTCAATTCAATGAGTTGGTTTATAGAATCTTGTGCAATCATTGAATGATTTTATTCATTAACCTACAAAACTACAAAAAACATAGGTATTTTGAAAGTATAAGAGAGTATACCTGTTGGGCTGGGAATAAAAAAAGACAACCCGTTTGAAGTTGTCTTTTCCTTATATAATCCCGACAGATTATTTTCTTTTGTAACGTTGGTAAAATTTATCAACTCTACCTGCAGTGTCAACCAATTTCATCTTACCAGTATAGAATGGGTGAGATGTGTTTGAAATCTCCAATTTAACCAATGGATAAGTTACACCATCAATCTCAATTGTCTCTTTTGAGTTAACACAAGAACGTGTAATGAATACTGTCTCGTTTGACATATCCTTGAAAGCCACTAGGCGATAACTTTCGGGATGAATACCTTTTTTCATAATATTAATACTATTTCTGTTATTGTAAATTTACGGGGTGCAAATGTAGCAATTTATTTTGACCCGGCAAATAGTTTTGCGATTTTTATCTTCACTTTCTGCAATTTACATTTGGAAAAACTACTCCCTGCTGCTTATCTTGCCAAGAAGTTTAAGAATTTCGAGATAGAGCCATACAAGTGTTACCATAAGACCAAATGCACCGTACCACTCCATCTGCTTTGGTGCTCCCATTGCTGATGCCTGCTCAATGAAATTGAAATCCATTATCAGGCTGAATGCAGCAACTCCAGTGATGATTACGCTTATTCCTATGCTCAATGGTGAACTGTCATGAAGGATTGAAACATCCACACCAAACAAAGAGAGCAGCATGCTACCCAAATAGAATATGCAAATTGTTATCAATGAGGTTGTTATAACTTTTGCAAATGTGCCGTTTACCTTTATGAGTCCTGTCCTGTATATTGCAAACATCACTAATGCGCACAATAGTGTAAGGATTACCGCATTTGAAACAATATTTGGGGCAGTCTCGGCAAATGCCGAATTGTATACCGCAGATACCGCACCAAGTACAAGACCTTCTGCCGCCGCATAAATGGGAGAGAGGAATGGTGCTGTATTAGGTTTGAAACTTATGATCATTGCTGTAATGAAACCAACGATCATGCCACCCCACATCCAACCTGATATTGAAGCGGGATTAATGGCCTCATAGAAAATTTTCCAGGTGTATGCACCTGCTGCTATGACCATAAGCAAAAGAAGAAAGGCCTTGGTCATTGTTCCTTTGACTGTCATTACGCCGCTCTGTGTAAAAGTTGCGGCGTTCTTTCTGAAAATAGTATCGTTCAATACCGGATTCGCCATATCTTTTAAAATTTAAATGTTGATTCTATTTTATTCTGTAAAGTTGCTCATCTTCGTAAAGGAGATCCTTCTTGGTCTTCTTGATCCATTTCTGTTCCTCTACTTTTATGTGCTCCTTTATATCTCTCCATTCACCCTGACCCTGTACATAATCAATGAGTTCTTTGTCGCCCAACAGCAGTTCAATTGCCGTTTTGTCATTCCCAGCCTCATATTTTCCGGGTCTGAACTCAAATCCCTGACAGTTGTCATTGATAAAGCGCATTATACGCAAATTGTGTGCCAGTGCGTGGTACTGCATATTAGGATTGAGCAGAAGTTGGAATCCGAAGCAGCACTCATCTTTATATTTGTGGAAGACAGGAATAAACCTCATCCATCTTATGAAGACACCTTCGTCGTGCATGGGGTGTTCTGGAGCATTCCAATTTTCAAAGCCCATTTTTGTGTTGTAATCAGCCAGTTGCTCCATGAATGGAGCCCCAAAGAGTTCAAAAGGGCGGGTTGTACCTCTTCCTTCACTCACATTGGTACCTTCCCAAAGACACTGTCCGCTATAAAAATGGGCAGTAAAGAGCCCAGGAAAGTTTGGCGACGGTGGTATGCTCCATGGCAAGAGGTCCTTGTTGCCCTGTGATGCCCTATAGGAGATGATATGCAAAGGAAATTTGGCATTTATCTCATTGTAAAGGTGGTATGCCAATTCTCCAAAGGTTAGTCCATGACGGTGTGGAATTCCCTCTACACCTATAAACGAACGATAACCTGCACGAAGCATTGTCCCCTCAACCTGGCGTCCTGCAGGGTTTGGCCGGTCAACGATGTATACAGAGAGCGCAATCTCCTCCTTCTTCAGCACTTTGAACAGGTTAAGTACGGTACTGATATAGGTGTAATATCTGCAGCCCACGTCCTGCAGTTCAATTATAAGGGCATCCAGATCTTCCAACTTGGTTACTGATGCATACAATGACTCCTCTGAATTGCCGTAGAGTGATACAAATTCAATACCCTCCGATATTGGAACCAATTTGTTGTATACTGCGGTCTCATTAAGTTTGACCTGATCCTGTAATTCTCCGAAAAGTCCATGTTCGGGTATGAATACCCTCTTGAGATTTCCCTTTTTGGCGTAGGATTCAAAGATGTATTCGCCGGTTTCGGGATGCCATGCTGTCTGATTACACAAAAGCCCAATCTTACCTCCCTTGAGGATAAGATCGGGTTGTTGTTGCAGTGGGGTAGTTCTGAATGAAAACATCTTCTGCCCCTTATCCTATGATTGTGTCTATCTGTGAAATGATGGTTTGTGCCAATTGGTCTGCCTGTTGTTGGGTTGGACCTTCGGCATAGATTCTGATGATTGGTTCAGTGTTTGACTTTCTCAAATGTACCCAAGTCTTCTGGGCATCAAAATCAATCTTTACACCATCGATATCTGTAACCCTCTCATTGGAATAGTTCTCCTTGATTGTGTTGAGAATCCTGTCAATCATATTCTTGTCAGAGAGTTCAATCTTGTTCTTTGAACTGAAATATGGTGGGTATGTGGCTCTCAATTCAGAAGCCTTTATGCCTTTATGTGCCAGATTGCTCAAGAATAGGGCAATTCCAATATATGCATCACGGCCATGGTGAAGAGCAGGATAGATTACACCGCCGTTGCCCTCTCCGCCAATTACTGCACCTACCTCCTTCATTTTGGTTGTGACGTTAACCTCTCCAACAGCCGAAGCATAGTGTTTCTCGCCATGCGCCTCTGTAACATCCTTAAGGGCACGAGATGACGAAAGGTTTGATACTGTGGCTCCTTTTCTGTTCTCAAGAACGTAATCGGCAACAGAAACAAGAGTATACTCCTCTCCAAAAGCGTTTCCATCTTCACAAATGAGCGCAAGACGGTCAACATCAGGATCTACAGAGATTCCAAGGTGCGCACCCTCGCTTACAACTCTCTCCCGCAACTCAACAAGGTTTTCTGGAAGCGGCTCTGGGTTGTGAGGGAACTGTCCGTCAGGAGTACAGTTGATCCGGATGCATTCAACACCCAACTTCTCAAGGAGTTTAGGCATTGTACAGCCTCCTACAGAATTTACTGCATCCAATACAACCTTGAACCCTTTTGCCTTGATGGCAGGTACGTCAACAAGAGAGTCTGCCAATACAGCATCTATATGCGCATCTGTAAAGTTCTTGGTAACCAATTTGCCCAATTTGTCAACATCATAGAATTCAAAGGCATCCTTTTCTGCTACTTGAAGAAGCGCCTCTCCCTCGGCAGCGTTAAGGAATTCACCCTTTTCATTCAACAGTTTAAGTGCATTCCACTGTTTTGGATTGTGTGATGCGGTCAGTATGATTCCTCCCTGAGCCTTCTCAAAGATGACTGCCATTTCAGTTGTAGGTGTAGAGGCAAGCCCGGCATTCACAACATCAACGCCGCAAGCCAGCAATGTGCCGCATACAATTGATTCAACCATTTGGCCCGAGATGCGTGCATCGCGTCCTACTACTACTTTGTAATTCTCCAGACCTGGAAGTCTTCTTCTGAGTTCTACAGCATATGCCGCTGTAAATTTGACAATGTCAACAGGTGTCAGAGAGTCACCCTGCTCTCCGCCAATCGTTCCTCTGATTCCAGAAATTGACTTGATAAGTGTCATAATGTGGTCTCCTAAAAATGTCTATTATGCTTTTTCTTGAAACAGCAAAGATAGATATTTTTAAGGCTTGTTATTCCAATTTTCCAAATTTTTACCTCATTTTACAGACAAAAAATTACCTCTGTTGCAATTCGCAACAGAGGTAACGGTAAATTGTAACTCCTTTGTTCCGGAATATTCTGATCAAACTATGCAGGCAAAGCCAAGAATGCAGCAGCAAATGCCAAAATTGCATACAACTCTGGGAATACAGCAAGGATCAAAGTCTTACCGAACACATCGTTTCCATTTGCCATCTCATTGATACCATTAGCAACCATTGATGACTGTTTCAATGCAGAATAGAAACCTACGATACCAAGAGCGCAACCTGCTGCAAGAATTGCAAGTGAAGCGTTCAATGAAAGGGTCTCCATTACTTTAAGTTTGTTAAGCATCAAGAAGAATGCTGCAAATCCGTATAGACCCTGTGTTGCAGGCAAAGCACAAAGAATCATTGCTGAACCGAACATGTCAGGGTTCTTCTTCAACGCACCGATTGTAGCATTACCGCCAATAGTTACACCAAAAGTACTGCCGATACAAGCCACTGCCAACATGATGCCCATTCCGATATAGGCCAAAAAGAAAGGTAATTGTTCCATAATATTAAAATTTTTAAATTGTTAATCTTTTTTTATCTCCCGACAATTATGTTTTGTCCCTGTCGGGAAGGGAGTCTATTTTTTCTCTGCTTTTTTAAGAGGGTTATATGCACGTCCTCCACCTTCAAATCCTGCATTCTTGTAGAACTCAATGAAAGTAAGACGCAACGGGTGTACAAATGCTCCAAGACTTGAAAGCAGCATTACAAATGTGTGGCCTATGATAAGCATTATTATCATGAGCAACCAACCGATGTAAGGCACTTCACCCAGAGTCATGGATATTGAGTTTATCACAAATCCAAGGATACCGCCTGATGTTGCAAGTCCGAAGAGACGGATATATGACAATACATCACCAAATACACCTGTAGAATCATACAGCGTAAATGTTCCCTTGAACAATCTTACAATAGGATTCTTTGCATCTGAACCGAAGAGCACTATAAGCGCAAGGCCTGCGATTCCAATGTAGTTTACAAATGCAGGGTAATCAAATCCTGCCTCAACCGAGGCATAGGCAAGAGTTGCCCACGCTATTGAAACTGCCCAACCAAGACTGTTCAGACCAACCCTGTAGTTCTTCTTTATAAGGTTGTATACACATTGTATAAGTCTGGCAACTATTATTTGGAATATACCGAACAATATTGCGAACCAGAACATCTGCATATCATTGAAGAAGAGTTCCGTAATGTTTTGCGGAATAGGGAAGAGTTCATACAGTTTGGCACCGAAGAAGGTTCCGCTGAGAGCCGGCATGATTACAGTACCCAATCCAAGCCATGCAATCAGTTTTCCATAGTTTGCATACTTCGGCATTTTGAAATTCACAAACAGGCCTGCCAAAATAAGCACAAGTCCGTATCCCATGTCTCCAAGACAGAATCCGAAGAAGAGCATGTAAAATGGAGCATAGAACATTGTAAGGTCAAGTTCTCCATATTTAGGAAGCATATAGAGTTCTCCAATAGGCTCATACAACTTTGCAAAGAAGTTGTTTTTGAGTTTGATAGGAGGGTTGTCCTCATTTTTTGCCTCTTCCTTGAGATAATACACATTCTGCTCTTCAAGGAATTTTACCACACTCTCATCAATATCTGTAGGGGCAAATGCCTCAAAGATGGCAATAGTATTGTCGGCCTTTTTTGAAGATCCTTCATTGGCGAGGTAGAGATCAAGGTCAGCAAAGAGTTCCTCTTTCCTCTCTTCTATATCGTCAATGCAGTTTGTAAGGGCAAGAAGAGTTGATTTGCATGAAGCCATTTTCTCTTCTGCCGCTTTGATTTCATCAAGCAATACATCTGCAGATGTTTGTGGAAAAGTTGCCTCCTGTACAGGCAATGAAGGCTTTTCATCATTCTGTGCAAGGATTACAAGATAGATCTTGCCTTCAGTTGCATTTACAGTGAATATCGGCCACTCATTTTCCCACTCTTTCTCATATTTGGCCTTTGAGGCAGTATAGAAGAGCGGTTTATAGCCAAGAGCCTTTATATCAGAGATATTCTTTTCTGTAAAGGCTCCCCAAGGTTCCGCCATCTTGTATTCGGCCTTAAGGAGTGCAAGATTGTTCTTGGTACGCTCTATCTCAGCCGAAAGTTCCTGATATCTCTTTACAGGATTCTCTGTCAGTGGCTTTTCTGCAGGAATTGTAACCTTTGCAGCCAAGGATTCATCCTTAAGGCGTTTCAATGCCTTTGCTGCAGAGTTATACTGTGCAATCTCCTCAAATTTCTCCATTGAGAATGAGTCAATTGCGCGTTTTTGTCGGGTGACGTCTACAACACCAATCTCCTGGAGGCTTTTTAGAAAAGCATCTGCCTCTTTGTGAAATATCACAAATGAGTATTTTGTCATTTTCTTAATCATTGTTCTCTTCCTCCTCTTCTTGTTGGTGTCGGGTTTTAACTATTTTCTGAGATGCTTTTGAAAGATTCTCTTCATCTTCCATATATCTCTTGATTTTTCTAATTGCCTCCTGATAGCCTGGAATCTGAACCTTTTCGTAAAGATTTACCTTTTGGGTTGTCTTTTTACGTGTATAGTCAAGTATACGCATTTTTTCAAGGTATATCTCCGATTCAATTCCAATCTGGGCCAACTGCTGAAGAATTTCAACTCCATCTGTGTACCAAAGCGGTTTTTTGAATATGTCAAACTTGTTGACTTCGTAAACCACATCCACAAGTGCCGGAGTCTTTACACCTGCAATCTTTTCAGTCTTGAGGATAACATCCTTTACTGTTATAAGACCCGGTGTGAATTCATTCCATAGTGCAGCCAAATACTCGTAGGCTTTTAAAGAGGCAGTTAATTTTTCCATAAGGTCATCGCTCATGGCCTTTGCACGCTTGACCTCGACCCTAAGCGCACTCTCCTTGTTCTTGAGGGTAGGGAGCGCATTGGTCCTGATCTTAAGTTGCTTGTTAAGGTCATTCAGTGATGTCTTGTTATATTGGAATTTTATTGCCATAAGTTATCAGTTATTGCCTTTCCAGTATTTGTCAACAAGGTTTTGTTTGATACCCAACTCTTCCGGTTTGAAATATTTGCCAAACAGTTCCCATGCAGTGTCAAGCATCTGGTCAATCTTGATGTTAACGTCAATTGCAAGAAGTTTTGTTGAGTAGTCCTTTGCGTAGTCGAGACAGCGCAAGTCGTAGTCACTCAAATCAAAACCGTTCTCCAGTTTGGTCTTGGCGTTTGCAGCATCTGCGAACAGACGCACACCTGTGTTCATTACCTGGCCGTGATCCTCTCTTGTCTGTTTTCCGATTACCAACTGTTTCAGACGTGACAACGAACGGAACGGGTCAATGATAACCTTTCCTGTATCGGAGTCTGTCCTCAAGAACAACTGGCCCTCTGTGATGTAACCGGTGTTGTCCGGAATGGCGTGGGTAATGTCGCCGTCGTTCAAGGTAGTAACGGCAATGATTGTGATTGAACCGCCGTCTGGAAGTTGTACGGCCTTCTCGTAGATCTTTGCAAGGTCTGAATACAATGAACCAGGCATTGAATCTTTTGAAGGAATCTGGTCCATACGGTTACTAACAATCGACAATGCATCGGCATAAAGGGTCATGTCTGTAAGAAGCACAAGTACCTTCTCGTTCTTGTCAACAGCAAAATACTCGGCTGCTGTAAGAGCCATATCAGGAATAAGCAGACGCTCTACCGGAGGCTGCTCGGTTGTGTTTACAAAACTGATGATCTTGTTCAATGCGCCGGCATTCTCAAACATCTGTTTGAAATAGAGGTAGTCGTCATTGGTAAGACCCATACCGCCAAGGATAATCTTGTCTACATCGGCTCTCAACGCAACGTTGGCCATAACCTGGTTGTAAGGCTGGTCAGGGTTGGCGAAGAAAGGAATTTTCTGTCCTGAAACAAGGGTGTTGTTAAGGTCAATTCCCGCAATACCGGTAGGGATAAGTTGTGAAGGCTGTTTTCTTCTGTAAGGGTTTACGCTTGGACCTCCGATGAATCTCTTTTCTCCCTCTACACGCGGACCATTGTCAATAGGATCTCCGTAAGCATTGAAGAAACGGCCGGCAAGTTGCTCGCTCACATTAAGTGCAGGCGGTTCTCCAAAGAAGATTACCTCAGAGTCTGTAGGAATACCCTCTGTTCCCGAAAATACCTGCAGGGTAACAAGGTCTCCCTTGATTTTTACCACTTGAGCCAACCTTCCGTCCACGGTAGCAAGCTCATCATTTGATACCCCTTGTGCCTTTAGGGCAACTGTAGCCTTTGTAATGGCCTCCAATTGGGTATATATTCTTTGAAATGCTTTAGTTGTCATGGTTGATTGCTTTATTTAGTTGCTCAAGATATTTATCAAAGTCAGCGCTCTTGTAAACTGAATAGTTCATCTGGCGCATTATGTTAATTATATTTTTGTAGAATGCTCCACAATCCTCAAAGTTCTCGAACTCTACCGGAGTATCGCATACCTCCAAAACCTTTTTAAGCATGAACTCCTGACGGTCCATTGGTGTAGAACAGTCAATTGAGTCAAAAGCATCCTGCTGAAGGATAATGAAGTCAATGAGTTCGCTCTTCCAGTATCTCATGTGGTACTCCATTGGAACACCGTCATCACCAAGGATGTTGATCTGCTCATAGGCCTCTTTTCCTCTCAAAATCAAGTTTTTGGCTTTGTTTACATTCTCAACCCATTTTGAATCTACAGTCTTGTTCAGATACTCTGCAATCTCAGGATAGTCAAGATATTTGGAGTATGAGTCAATCGGGTCAACTGCAGGGTATCTCTTTCTGTCGGCACGGCTCTGGTTAAGTGCGTAGAAGCAGCGTGCAGCCTTTTTGGTAGACTCGGTTACAGGCTCCTTAAGGTTACCGCCGGCAGGTGATACAGTACCGATGAATGTTACAGAACCGGTTTTGCCGTTATTGAGTGTTACAATACCTGCCCTTGCATAGAAGTTTGAGATGATTGCAGGAAGGTCAACAGGGAATGCGTCTGCACCCGGAAGTTCCTCCATTCTGTTTGACATCTCCCTAAGAGCCTGAGCCCAACGCGAAGTGGAGTCTGCAAGCAAAAGCACTTTAAGACCCATTGCGCGGTAGTACTCTCCAATGGTCATTGCTGTGTATACAGATGCCTCACGGGCAGCCACCGGCATGTTTGATGTATTACAGATGATTGTAGTTCTCTCCATAAGGCTGCGGCCTGTTCTTGCATCTATCAATTCAGGGAACTCTGCAAAAATCTCCACAACCTCGTTGGCACGCTCACCGCAGGCCGCCATGATGATTACATCTGCTTCGCCCTGTTTTGCAATTGCATGCTGAAGTACTGTCTTGCCACAACCGAAAGGTCCTGGAATGAAACCTGTACCGCCCTCCGCCATTGGGTTGAGTGTATCAATACATCTCACACCTGTCTCCATAATTTTGTATGGACGAGGTTTCTCCTTGTATCCTCCGATGGCAACCTTTACCGGCCATTTCTGTACCATTGTTATGTTGTGCTCCTCACCGGTTTCATCAGTTACTACTGCTATTGTGTCAGTTACCTTGTAGTTTCCTGCCTTTGCAACGGATTTTACTGTGTAGTCACCCTTGAAACTGAAAGGTACCATTATCTTATGGGGCAACCATCCCTCTTTTACCTCTCCAAGCCAATCAGCAGCCACTACCTTGTCGCCAGGTTGGGCAATAGGGGTGAACTCCCATTGTTTTTCCATATCAATAGGAGAGGTGTATTCTCCTTTTGTCAAAAATACTCCGGTCATTGTGGCAAGGTTGTTCTGCAAACCGTCGTAGTTGCTTGAAAGAAGGCCTGGAGCCAATGTTGCCTCAAGCATGTGGCCCATAAACTCTACGTCATTACCTTTCTTTACACCACGTGTGCTCTCGTAAACCTGAACTGATGCGCTCTTGCCGTTTACCTTTATGACCTCTGCCATCAGCCTGGTATCTCCAAGCCTGATATAGCATATTTCATTCTGTGCAACGGGACCATTGACCTCTACTGTAATCAGGTTGGCAATGATGCCCGTAACTTTTCCTGTGGTATTCATATATTTACTCTATTATTTTATTTTCTATTCCCTGGAATGTGCCTCTTACCTCATCCACCAATTTGCGGAACATCTCCCTGCCGGTCTCCCTGTCAAGTTTGTTCCATCTGTCAATAAGTTTGCCTTTAGCAAGAAATGCAAGGATAACATCCATACTGAAGATGCCGTACGGGTTGAGTTCTGTGATATAATCCCATTTGAACTTGTCCAGTTGCTGCTCTTTTTCAAGGATGTTCCTGTTGGCAAAGATTTCACCAAGCCTGGTGAGTTGCTCTTCTGTAAGGTCAAGTGTTGACTCCATGTTGGCCAAAACCTTGTATGAGTCACCCTCCCTTCCCAATTTCTGCGCTACAAAATCAACTTTCCTGTTTCTGATTTCAAGGTCCAATGCAAAATACTTCCTGATGAATCCGTTTTTGCATTTCATTGCAGCCCTGTAGAAATGTGGGGTAAGGTTCTCCTCCTTTGTGCCAAAATCAAACCACTCAATGAAGCGTCTGTCCTTATCTGTACTGCTGGTGTAAATGGATTCCCTTATGGCATCATAATCAAATCCCTTGTTCTCAGAATTGAGAATAAGTTCAGGCAAGCCGGCAATAATGTAGTGATAATTTCCCATTATTGTTGATCATTAAGTGTTAGCCAAAAAGAAGTTCCCTTGTTTTAGGTCTTAAGTATTCAGATATTATGTTCTCAAAATCCTTGTCTGTAAAACTTATCATGTAACCCTCACCTTTAGGGCCAATCTTGAATCCGCCAGCCACACTTCTGCTGAACTGGATATCAATTCCTGCCTTGCATGCCTGTGCAAGTTTTTCCTGTGCAAATTTTTCAAGTTCAGCCTTTTTGTCTGCCGGAAGAATTACCTCAAGAGCCACAGGCTCTGATGATGCCGGATTGAATGCTGATACAATTGATGCCAGAATGGTCTTTATGAACTCAGTATCCTGAACAGCCTCTTTTACAGATTTGAGTGATTTTGAAACTATTACACTCTCTATTTGTTGCTTTACAGCGGTAAATGCCTGTGATGATGCCATCTTGATGTCGTTCTCGGTCTTTGCCTTGAGTTCCGCAGCATCATCCTGTGCCTTTTTGATGATTGCTTCGGCCTCCTCTTTAGCCTTTGCTATAATCTGGGCAGCCTCATTTTTGGCATTTGCCTTCATCTGTTCGGCCTCTTGCTTGCCTTTTGACAAACCTTCGTTGTAGAGTTTGTCTGTTAACTCCTGAAGTTTATTTTGCATATGGTTAACCTCCTAAATTTTATTATCCACCAAAGTTAACAATTTATTTAAAACCAACGGATATTTATAAATTCTTTTGTGCCCTTTTTATCATATTTTGGGATAAATATGAAGATAATTTGTGTTTATGCTTAATTATTGTCATGTTACAATCCGCAAGAAGGTTTGAATTTGATTCAGCAAATGATGTTTCAATGAGCGATGAGTATTGCAATTTAAATCTGCGAGGAGTGACTTATGTCATACAAGAAAAGAAGGCAACCCTTCGGGATTGCCTTCTTGAATATGGTTGTCTGTCAAAAGGACTTCTTAACCAAGGAATGCAAGCAAGATACCTGCAGCAACAGCACTACCGATCACACCTGCCACGTTAGGACCCATGGCATGCATCAACAAGAAGTTTGTTTTGTCATATTCCAAACCTACGTTGT
>SUYU01000005.1 GCA_015060245.1 Bacteroidales bacterium
CCATCATCTCAACGTGTGCAGGAACTGATGAAGAACCTGCGAACTGAGCGTCTGAGTGCATACGGCCCATTGTGTCGGTCATACCGTATGATGCAGGACCTGCAGCCATGTTGTCTGGGTGAAGGGTACGGCCTGTACCGCCACCTGAAGCAACTGAGAAATATTTCTTGCCCATCTCCATGCACTCTTTTGGGCAAATTTTGGGACCATCTCAAAAAAGTGGCGGCATATAAGGCGCAAAATCACACAGCAATCAATTGCTGCCCCAAAGTTCTCAGAGCCTCTTTTATCTGCATCTTCCTTTGCAAACTCGGCTTCTTTACTCCATATATATACTTGGAGAGCAAACTCTTGTGAATACCTATAGACTTGGCAACCTCTGATACATTCAATTGAGGAAAACGCCTGAATATCTCTGCAATCTCATTATCATAATCAGGCTCAACTGTTTCATAGAAACTGCTTATATGTATATCCTCATCTATACTATCCCAACGGACAGCATCACCAAAACGATTAATCTTAAAATCTTGCTTTTCCTGTTCTGTGGCATCTTTCAATGACGGAAAAGCCTCTAGCGGGCGACTTAAAACTTGCTTCTCATCTGTGCAAATATAAATCCGCCCATCCTCAAACCATAGTTTTTCAATCTTTGCCATAATAAACATTATTTAATTGTGGAACTCATTCCATTTCTGAATGAACTCCTCTCTGTACTCAACAGCCAAATCCAATGCCCTTTTAATATCCCTTGGCTTTACCCCTTTATTCTCAACCAATTCAACCTCTGGCTCCAACGCAATCTTTGCCCGCCCATCACTGCTCTCCAAATGAACATGAATAGGTTTGTGTTCATCTGCATAGAAAAAGAACCTCAATCCAAATATCAATAAAACTGTTGGCATAATTTTTTGTTTAGTTTTTACAAATATAGGTCTAATTTTTTAGACCTACAATTTTTACTCATCAACACCCTCCCCACACACCATAAAGGCACAAAAAAAGAGCCTCCCTATCGGGAAGCCCTTTTATATAATAAACTGTTATACAGTCAATTAACAAACTACGCTTGTTTTCCTCCTTCGCACCTCGGCAATTCAAGCAAGTTGATTGCGCTCGGTTTGGCGTCGGTTATTTGCTCAATGCAGTAGCAACATCCTCAGCAACAGCAACAGTAGCACCTACCATTGGGTTGTTACCGATGCCTAGGAAGCCCATCATCTCAACGTGTGCAGGAACTGAAGAAGAACCTGCAAACTGAGCGTCTGAGTGCATACGGCCCATAGTGTCAGTCACTCGCTCAAACCACTAGTTAAGCTTCCCCTCATCGGGAAGCTTGTCTATATAAGAAATTTTCTAAGTTTGTGGACGTCAGATTTGTCTAGATTTCTTCTTTGCTAGGGAAATCCTGAAGGAACCATTCTATTTCTTTCCATTCGGGATCTCCCTCAATATGGTATTCGAAGCATCTGATCTCATTACCCTTGGCAATGATTCCGTCAAGATATTCTACGGCAGTCTGGGCATTGTGGAGCATCCATATCATCTGATATGTACCTTTGTGAGTCACTCTGGCAACGAATAATGCGTTAGGGTGCTTAGGGTCGCCTTTAAGACCCTTGTCAAATGTTTCCCCATAGTCTGCCATTGTTGCGAATTCTTCTGATGTAGGCCACAGATTGCCGTCTACATCAACGAATTCAAAAATTATAGAGCAGTAATATCCAAAGACTTGTTTCAGGCCTATATCATCACGATTTTCATATAATGCCCGATTGACTACCATCAAAGCCTTGTCGCTTTCAAGATCAGTAGATTCAATTATAGCGAAACTCTCTTCAGGAATGCATATGGTAATAGTTTCTGGCTTTTTCTTTCTGTTAAATAATTTATCTATAAGTCCCATTGTCAAGCTTTGTTCTATAGTTAGTCTTTGAGTATTGCTTCTTTGCAAAAATAGAAAAATTTATTTTAATCTAATGGGATTCCAAATCATCGTGTTTTGAAAGTGTTTTTCGCTTTTTAAACTACTGCGTCTGTAGAATGCACCATCTTTTAGTTATAGGAGAGGCAAACTTTAAAAGTGGTGTTGTACCCTTCCCTTGTCCTGCCCTTGTTATACAGTTGGGCACGAAAATCCAGATCTATTGCTTCGTACTTTGAGTCGGTGTGCTTAAGTGGGCGAGGATGTTACCACTGAGCACATGGATTAGTCATGTGTGATTCACATGGCACAATATCGTGCTTAGGGGTTTATATAAATAAAAAAGAGACACCCTCGAAAGGATGTCTCCGTAAAGTATTGAGATGTACTCGATTACTTGCTGAGGGCAGTAGCAACATCCACAGCAACAGCAACAGTAGCACCTACCATTGGGTTGTTACCGATGCCAAGGAAGCCCATCATCTCAACGTGTGCAGGAACTGATGATGAACCTGCGAACTGAGCGTCCGAGTGCATACGGCCCATTGTGTCGGTCATACCGTATGATGCAGGACCTGCAGCCATGTTGTCTGGGTGAAGGGTACGGCCTGTACCGCCACCTGAAGCAACTGAGAAATATTTCTTGCCAAGTTCCATGCACTCTTTCTTGTAAGTACCTGCAACCGGATGCTGGAAGCGGGTTGGGTTGGTTGAGTTACCAGTGATTGATACATCAACACCCTCAAGGTGCATGATTGCAACACCCTCTCTTACGTCGTCTGCACCGTAGCAGTTAACTTTTGCGCGAGGACCGTCTGAGTAAGCAATTTTGTTAACAACCTTAACTTTACCGGTTGCATAGTCAAACTCAGTCTGGCAATATGTAAAGCCGTTGATTCTTGAGATGATCTGGGCAGCGTCTTTACCCAAACCGTTAAGGATACAACGTAGAGGCTCTTTTCTTACTTTGTCTGCTTTTGCAGCAATCTTGATTGCACCCTCAGCAGCAGCGAATGACTCGTGACCTGCCAAGAAAGCGAAACATTTTGTCTCCTCTCTCAATAGACGTGCAGCAAGGTTTCCGTGGCCAAGACCAACTTTTCTGTCATCAGCAACTGAACCAGGGATACAGAATGACTGTAGACCCAAACCGATAGCCTCTGCTGCATCAGCAGCATTTGCACAACCTTTCTTAAGAGCAATGGCAGCACCAACTACGTATGCCCATTTTGCATTCTCAAAACAGATAGGCTGAGTCTCCTCACAAGTTTTGTAAGGATCCAAACCATACTGCTCGCAAATCTCGTTTGCCTCTTCTATACTTTTAATGCCGTTAGCATTCAAAACCGCAATGATCTGAGCCATTCTACGGTCTTGGCTCTCAAATTTTACTTCTCTAATAGCCATTTTCTTTCCTCCTTATTCGTTACGTGGGTCAATGTGTTTTACAGCACCTTGCTCAGCAGTGAAACGGCCATAAGTACCGGTAACTTTCTTTAATGCCTCATTAGCATCTGTGCCTTTTTTGATCTCCTCCATGAATTTGCCCATGTGAACAAACTCATATCCGCAAATCTCGTCATTTTTGTCAAGAGCCAAAGTCTTGATGTAGCCCTCAGCCATCTCAAGGTAACGTGGACCTTTAGCCAAAGTACCGTAAAGTGTACCAACCTGGCTTCTTAGGCCTTTACCCAAATCCTCAAGACCTGCACCAATAATAAGACCGCCCTCTGAGAATGCTGACTGTGTACGTCCGTAAACGATCTGAAGGAACAACTCTCTCATTGCAGTGTTGATGGCATCACAAACAAGGTCAGTGTTCAATGCCTCAAGAATGGTCTTGCCAGGAAGAATCTCAGATGCCATAGCAGCAGAGTGGGTCATACCTGAACAACCGATTGTCTCAACCAAAGCCTCTTGGATAATACCCTCTTTTACGTTTAGGGTAAGTTTGCAGGCACCCTGTTGAGGAGCGCACCAGCCAATACCGTGAGTCAAACCTGAAATATCTTTGATCTCTTTGCTTCTCACCCATTTACCCTCTTCTGGAATAGGTGCTGGTCCGTGGTTAGGACCTTTTTTTACAACACACATGTGTTGAACTTCGTGTGAATAAACCATAAGAAATTTATTTAATCGTTAATCAATTTCCTTAACTAAATTTTGTTCGGGCGCAAATATAGTGTATTTTTACAACTTATACGATGTAAATATTTGTAATTATATATATTATCTACATGAAATATCTTAATTTAACACTTTTGTTCTGCCTGTTTTCTGTAATTTGTACGGCGCAGAAACCTCCAATTGATCATTCTGTTTATGACTCTTGGAAAAGTATCAAAAGCCTTAAGGCTCCAGGCAACAGCCACATCCTTGTATATAACATTACCCCCCAGCAGGGTGACAGCAAGTTGGTTTTCCACAACACCAAAACAGGCAAGGATATATTTGTTGAACGTGCCATACACTCAATAATGCCAGGCTCTTCCACTGCAGCCATTACTCCCGACGGCACCCGTGCAATAGCAACAATCAAGCCATTCTTTGAGCAGACACGCAATGCAAAAATAAAGAAGACCAAGAAGGATGATATGCCAAAGGATACTTTGGCCATTGTTGACCTTACCACAGGCAACATAACAAAATTCCCTGCAGCAGCAGGCTTCAAGGCTCCTGCCATATTGGGCAACAGAATCGCATTCCAGAAAGCACCAAAAAGGGACAGTCTATTCATCCTCGACATAACTTCCGGCTCAATTACCGACACCATCCTTAATGTAGGTTCCTATAATTTTTCTCCCGACGGTTCGTTGCTTGTTTACGTAACCAAACCAAAGGCCGACAAAAAGAAAAAGGAGTCTGCCGATTCTACAGCCACTTCAAAAGAGGCTGCATGCAATAAAGAGGCACAGCCTGCAATGGTTGCATACAATATGGCAACAGGCGAGAGCACTGAGGTTCTGTCGGGACCAAAAGGAAGCAAAATAAACCTTCCTTCATTCTACAAGAACAATGTAATGGCATTCAGTGCCAATACAGACACAGCAAAGACCGCCAAGAACAACCTTGTAATATATATGTACAACCCTGCTACAAAATCACTTGTTGAGGCAGTAAACAAAAATGCAGAGGGTATGAATGCAGGCTGGATCATCTCTCCAAACGGAAATATTGCCTTCAGCGAGAACGGCAGCAGACTATTCTTTGGCACTGCACCAAAACCAATGGAAAAGGATACCACAATCCCTGACTTTGAGAAGCCTCAACTTGACATCTGGAGTTGGCATGATGACTATATCCAACCGGGTCAACTTCTTACACTCAATGAGGATTTGAGACAGGCCTACACAGCCTACATAAACATTGACCCTGTGACCATGCAGCCTGCAGGCAAGAGGATTGTGCAGTTGGGAGACATTGATGTTCCTGAAATTGATGTGACCGACGGCGGAAATGCAGATTTTGTTCTTTTTGAGAATGACAAGAGATTCAGACTAATGTCACAATGGAGTTACATCCATCCTACCGACATCTATATCATGAATGTGAAGGACGGCTCACGCAAACTCCTTTACAAGGATGTATATTATGAACTTTCAGCCTCTGAAGATGGCCAGTTCTACGCAATTTATGACATGCAGAACAAATGGTGGCTGCTTCACAATATGGCAACGGGCGAGTTGAAGAACCTTACAGCAGACCTTCCGGGCAAATTCTATGACATAGAGCATGACACTCCAAGCCTTCCAAGATCTGCAGGTCCTGCATTGTGGCTTGATGACAACAGCGCCCTTTTCATAAATGATTACTACGATGTGTGGAGCATTGACCCTAAAGGCACAAGAGAACCAATCTGCATTACTGAGGGCTTTGGCAAAGAGAACAATATCTCATTCACCCCAATGTTCAACCTGATTGACAAACCGACCATCACCTACGGTCCTAGCGGCTACAACCGCTTTGCAAGAAAGATCAATGCCGGCACTCCTATATTCCTGAATGCCTACAACAATGTCACCAAGGAGAATGGAATTTACAGCAAGGACCTTTCAAAGAAAAAGGGCAAACTTGTAAAACTTCAGGACGGTCCATACACCTACCGCAACTTCACTTACATCAAGGGGGAGAAGGGCAAGGCTCCTGTATATGCTTACCTGAAAGGCAACTTCCAGAATCCTATGGATTTGTGGATAACCAAAGATAACTTCAAGTCAGAGAGCAAACTCACAGATATCAACCCTCAGCAAAGAGATTACAACTGGGGTACAGCCGAACTTGTAAGTTGGTATACACTCGACAGCATCAAGGCCGACGGTATCCTCTACAAACCTGAAGACTTTGACCCTAACAAGAAGTATCCGGTAATTATATACTTCTATGAGAAGAGTTCAAATACCCTTCACCGCTACTCACAGCCTGCTCCAAGCCGCTCAACAGTAAATATCCCTTACTTTGTAAGCAACGGCTACATTGTATTTGTACCGGACATCTACTATTTTGACGGTCACCCTGGCCAGAGCGCAATGCGTTCAATCATGCCTGGTGTTGAGATGCTTGAGCAGTTCCCATGGATTGACGGCAAGAATATGGCAATCCAGGGCCAGAGTTGGGGCGGTTATCAGGTTGCATACATGATTACCCAGACCAACAAGTTCAAGGCTGCCGGAGCAGGTGCTCCAGTTGCCAATATGACAAGTGCTTACGGAGGTGTAAGATGGGGCAGCGGAATTACCCGTCAGTTCCAGTATGAGCAGACCCAGAGCCGCATTGGCAAGGACCTTTGGAGCGGATATGACCTTTATGTCGAGAACTCTCCTCTATTCTTCCTTCCTAATGTGACCACTCCTGTACTTATCATGCACAATGACCAGGACGGCGCCGTTCCATGGTATCAGGGAATTGAGTTGTTTGCCGGTTTGAAGAGACTTGGCAAGGTTGCATGGTTGCTTCAGTACAACAACGAGGAGCATAACCTTGAGGAGTTGCGCAATGCAAAGGACTTGAGCATACGTCTTGAGCAGTTCTTCAACCACTATCTGAAAGGAGCCCCAATGCCTAAATGGATGAAATATGGCCGTCCGGCAGTTGAGAAAGAGTATGACCTTGGTTATGAACTTATTGAGGAGTAATCTCCGGAATATAAATGGAGTAATCACCGGAATATAAAATATATCATAATATGACTAAAAAACTATTTGTTACAATGACATTGGCATCTGCAGTACTCGCTTCCTGCTGTGGCAACGCAGAGAAACAGCAAGAGGCTGCCATGATAACAAAACAGCCTATTGAGGTTGTTGACGGCCGCTTTACAGCGGAAATAATGCACCAGTTGGGCAAAGTTGGAGATCCTCAGGTCTCTCCCGACGGTTCAAAAATACTTTACGGTGTAGGCTACACATCGGTAAAGGAGAACAGAAGCAACAGAGAACTCTTTATTATGAATGTTGACGGTTCAGACAACCATCAGATTACCAACAGTCCAAAGAGTGAGAACAATGCCCGTTGGATTAACGGAGGCAGTCAGATTGCATTCCTCAGAGGAGGTTCAATGTGGATTATGGATGCCAATGGCCAGAATGAGAAGGAGGTTAAAGGCATTTCAGGAATTGATGCGTTCGAATTCTCGCCTGCAGAGGACAAAATAATGTATATCAGCAACATCAAGGCGTGTACAAAGCCTACAGATGTATATCCCGACCTTGAAAAATCAAGCGGAAGAATCATCAAAGACCTGATGTATCGCCACTGGGACCACTTTGTGGAGGAGATTCCCCACACTTTTGTAGCCTCTTTTGATGGTGCAACACTATCGGGCTCAAAGGATATTCTTGGTGCAGGAGAGGAACTTTATGAACTCCCTACCCTTCCATTCGGCGGTCTTGAGCAGTTGAGTTGGAGTCCCGACGGAAAATATATAGCATACTCCTGCCGCAAGGCTGCCGGCAAGCAGTATGCCTTCTCGACCAATTCAGACATCTACCTTTATGAGGTTGCAACGGGCAAGACAGAGAACCTTTCAGAGGGGATGATGGGTTATGACACCGAACCTCTTTTCTCTCCCGACGGCAAATACCTTGCATGGGTAAGCATGGAGCGCAACGGCTATGAGGCCGACAAGAGACGCCTCTTTGTCATGGATATGTCAAACAGGGAGAAAAAGGAACTGTCGGGAGACTACAAATATAATGTAGAGGCCATTACCTGGGCTCCTGGGTCAGACAAAATCTACTTCACATCGTGCGTAAACGCACTTACAGCCATTTTTGAGGTTGACGTGAACAAAGATTGCAGTGCCGTTTACAAGCCACGTGCAAATGATCCTACCGACGAGACCCATTTCGGTAACGGAGTGCGCAGAATCACAGCAGAAGACCTTTTGTTTGATTTTGACGGTGTGCAGGTTGCCGGCGAGAAACTCATCACAACCAACAAATGCATGTTGCGTCCTGCTGAGATTGTTTCAGTAAATATTGCAGATGGAGCATGCACCCAACTTACATTTGAGAACAAGGAGACTCTTGACAAGATGAAGGAGCCAACCATAGAGCAGAGATGGATGACTACAGTTGACGGCAAGAAGATGCACACCTGGATTCTTTATCCGCCTGATTTTGACAACACAAAGAAATATCCCGCAATTCTAATGTGCTTGGGCGGTCCTCAAGGCACTATAAGCCAGGGATGGTCTACAAGATGGAACTACAGGCTCATGGCTTCAAATGACTATATTGTAATTCTTCCGAACAGAAGAGGAACAACTGCATTCGGACAGGAGTGGTGCGAGCAGATTTCCGGCGACTACTGCGGCTTGAATATCCAGGATTATCTTACCTCTGTAGATGAAATGAAGAAAGAACCTTACGTAGGTAAAGTGGCCGCAACAGGAGCAAGTTATGGAGGATACTCAGTATACTACCTTGCAGGTGTGCATAAAAACAGATTTTCTGCCCTTATTGCACATGCAGGCATCTTTAACCAGGAGCAGATGTACATGATGACAGAGGAGATGTGGTTCCCTACATGGGATAATGGTGGCGCACCTT
The DNA here is from genome assembly GCA_015060245.1 of Bacteroidales bacterium. Classification (GTDB taxonomy): domain Bacteria; phylum Bacteroidota; class Bacteroidia; order Bacteroidales; family UBA932; genus Egerieousia. The sequence continues at coordinate 8,974 of SUYU01000005.1, forward strand.
GGGACAACAACCCTACAGCCAACCGTCACTACAGCAATTCACCTCATAAACTTATCAGGAACTGGAACACTCCTATACTCATCACACACGGAGAAATGGATTACCGCGTTCCAGTTGAGCAGGGAATGGCAGCCTTCAATGCAGCGCAGATGATGGGTGTTCCTTCGGAGATGCTTCTTTTCCCTGAAGAGAACCACTGGATTCTTAAACCACAGAACTCTGTACACTGGCACAGGGCTTTCTACGACTGGCTTGACAAATACTGCAAATAATCGCCATATTGCATTTGTAGTTTTCGCCAGAGCATTGCGCCAATATACGGAAGGCGTCAGGCTTTATGACATTGAGCAAAAATATGGGAATGCCACCAAAACAGTTGGTGACATCAATAAAAACAAAGAACTCACCGGTCTTGGTATCGGTGAGTTCTCTCTTTTATGCAGTATCCGTACTGCCTATATGATTATTTGCACCATCCCTCAATGCGGTTCTTTGCAAAAAGATAGTATACGGCAAGACCTACCCAACTTGTTGCAAGCACCAATACTACCCAGATGATTTTCCAAGGAAGAGAAATGTTCTTTTTAAGAATGTCAATAACCGCCAAAATAGCAAGTACAAGACCTGCGATATAGATAATTGTTCCCATAATTGATTAAGTTAAATTTTTGGAATATTATATTAACGGTCACAAATTTAATAAATAAATTGGTTTTTACGTATATTTGTAACCTCAAGTAGAAACAGATTAACAACAAAAAGGAAGAATAAATGAATAAAGTAAGTTATGCACTTGGCATGAGTGTAGCCAACAATATCCTGGCTTCAGGTGTAAAAGATTTGAATATTGAGGAGTTTGCAAACGCTATAAAGGCAGTTCTTACCAACCAGCAGCCAACCCTTTCGGTAGAGGAGGCACAGCAGGTCCTTACAGAGTACTTTACAAAACTTCAGGAGGAGCAGGTAAAGATGTTCAAGGCTGAAGGCGAGGCTTTCTTGACTGAGAATGCAAAGAAAGAGGGTGTAGTAACCCTTCCAAGCGGTCTCCAGTATAAAGTCATTACAGAGGGCAACGGCAACAAGCCTACAGCAAACCAACAGGTAAAATGCCATTACGAAGGCACACTTATAAACGGTGCCAAATTTGACAGTTCATATGACAGGAATGAGCCTGCCGTATTCCCTGTAAACGGAGTTATCCAGGGATGGGTAGAGGCATTGCAACTTATGCCTGTCGGTTCAAAATGGGAACTCTACATCCCTTACAACCTTGCTTACGGAGAGAGAGGTGCCGGCCAGTCAATTCCACCATATGCAACCCTAATCTTTACAGTTGAGTTGTTGGAGATTCTATAGTCAAAAGGGCATAAAATCACTTCAGCGGCATTTGTCAATGATACCCTCCTGCATACTGATTATGCTCTTCTGCTCAATTAAAAGATGAGTCTGGCCCAAAGGCCACATCCATAAATGAGAAATCCCTACTGGACTCCAGCAGGGATTTTCTGTTCAGTGAAGGCCCTTGCGGGCTGTCACTCCTATCATACATCCGGCTATCCACCGGAATTCAGTTTTCAGACAAAACTATTTCTTAACCATTCCAAGTTTCTCCATCAGCGCCTCAGGTTGAGGATCCCTGCCTCTGAAGTTCCTGTAAAGAACATCTGCATCCTCAATGTTGCCTCTGCTCAAAATGTTCTTTCTGAAGTTCTCTGCAGCCTCTTTATTGAAGATACCCCTCTCTTTGAAGTATTTGAAAGCATCTGCCTCAAGCACCTCTGCCCATTTGTATGAATAGTAACCTGCAGCATAACCGCCTGCAAATATATGCGAGAATGATGTTGAGAATGCTGTACCCTCAATTACAGGAAGAAGAACACACTCCTTTACAGCCTCGTTCTCAAATGCAACCACATCCTCCGGAACTGATGTAATTGTATGCCAAGCCATATCCAAAGTGCCAAAATGAAGTTGTCTTACACTCTGGTAGCCGCTGTTGAAATTCTTTGAATCAATGATTTTCTTGATCAACTCGTCAGGAATTACTTCACCTGTCTGGTAGTGTTTTGCAAATGAAGCAAGATACTCTTTCTCTGTTGCCCAGTTCTCCATAATCTGTGATGGAAGTTCAACAAAGTCACGTGCTACGCTTGTACCTGTAAGTGATGCATATTTACCCTCAGCCAACATTCCGTGCAAAGCGTGTCCAAACTCATGAAGGAAGGTTGTAACCTCATAGAAAGTAAGCAATGAAGGCTCAGTCTCTGTAGGTTTTGTGAAGTTGCATACAATTGAAACGAATGGTCTCTCCTCCACACCATCCTTTGAGAAGCCCTGCTCTCTGAATGAAGTCATCCATGCACCGCCACGTTTGCTCTCTCTTGGATAGAAATCGGTATAGAAGAGTGCCATATGTCTGCCCGAAGCATCCTTTACATCATAAACCTCAACATCAGGATGATAACCTGGGATATCCTTTGCCAACTCAAATTTAAGGCCATATAGTGAGTCTGCCAATGCAAAGACAGCCTGTTTTACATTCTCCAATTTGAAGTATGGTTTCAAAACTTCATCACTTACAGAGTACTTCTCATTCTTCAACTGCTCTGAATAGTATGAGAAATCCCAAGGCATAAGTTCTCCCTCAAAGCCATGTGCATTCGCATATTGCTGTACAGCCTCAACATCCTTCTTTGCAAAAGGAAGGGATTTCTTCAAAAGGTCTGCAAGGAAATCATTTACAATCTCTGTTGATTTTGCCATGTTGTCCTCAAGAACATAATCAGAGTACAATTTATGGCCCAAAAGATTTGCCTCCTGCAATCTCAACTCAGCCATTCTCTTTACTATTGCCTGGTTGTCATGCTCTCCACCAAGAGCCTCGCTGTTGCTCGCTCTCCACATCTTCTCCCTCAATGCGCGGTTTGCACTGAATTTCATGAAAGGGCCGCTGCTTGGATACTGCAATGTGTAAACCCAACCCTCAAGACCTCTTGATTTTGCCTCTGCTGCACCACCTGCAACTACAAAGGCAGGAAGGCCCACCAACTCTGTAGAGTCTGTGATATGTAGAGTGAATGCATTTGTAGATGCCAAAACATTGCTGCCGAATTTTAGGGAAAGAAGGCTCAACTCCTCCTGAATTTTGGTAAATTTCTCTTTATCCTCACCTTTAAGGTTGGCTCCATTGTTTGCAAACTGTTTGTATGTCTGCTCCAACAATCTTGCCTCCTCCTGACCAAGGTTCAAACTATCCCTCTGCTCATATACCTTTTTGATTCTCTCAAAAAGTTTCTCATTCAGGATAGTTGACAAACTGTACTCGGTCATCATTGGCGATACACTCTCTGCAATCTTCTGCATCTCGTCGTTGGTATCTGCCTCATTGATATTGTAGAAAATGCCTGAAACAAGGCTCAATCTGCTGCCTGCATAGTTCAATGCAAGTATTGTATTCTCAAATGTTGGCTCCTCTGTATTGTCTGCGATGGCAGCAATCTCCGCTTTACCTTCTGCAATTGCAGCCTCAAAAGCAGGCAAATAATGCTCAGTCTTTATCTTGTCAAACGCCGGAGCATTGTAACGGTGTGTTGATGTTTCTAATAACGGATTGGACATGTCTTTACTGCAAGATGTTATAAATAGGGCAACCAGTGCCGCAAAAATTAAAGATAGTTTTTTCATATAGGCTATTTTGTTTTTAATTTGTCTGGATTACAAGATATTTTGTCTGCTCCCAGAAACTCTGGGGGTCTGAAATGATAAGGGTAGCCTCACCATCCACGCTCTCGATTGCATAAGTTCCTTTAGGATGCACAGATAGCACCTTTGCCCTCTTGGCATTTGTTGTTATTGTTGTGATCTGCCTGTAGTCAATCTTTACAAAAGTGTCTTTTTCAGACTGATATGACACCTGTGCCGATTTGAACAGGCCTCCTTTTGTTATCACGTCAGCATCTATAAGTTCACTCTTTGTACCCACTATGTAATATACCGAATAGAGTTCCTGCTCCTGATGGGCAACCTTGTCTTTAAGGCGTTTCTCCTCCTGATTCAATGTATTCACCTCATTCTTAAGATTTGACACAACCTCTCCGAGTGTAGCAACCTCCTTGGTCTTGATCTCCAGTTGGGCACTCTTCTCATTAAGTTGGTCAGTAAGGCTCTCTATTAGTTTTGACTTCTCTTTAAGTTCTGCCGAGAGTGCATTGAGCCTCTTCTTGAACTGGGCTGACTTGATTCTGTTCTCTTTCTTTAGTTCATCAATCTGCTTCTGATACTTCTTGATTGTCTCCTGGATTGTCTGCATATCCTTCTTTATCTGCTCTTTTGAATCTGCAGGCACATCAATGCCGTCCTGTGTTGTAGACTGGACTGCAATGATATTTTCGCTCTCCCTGATTGACTGAAGACCTGCCTCAACTTCGTTCAAAGTGGCAAAAACAGCATCAAGTTCCTCTGTCTGAAGTCCATAATCAGACTGAAGTGCTTCCAGTCTCTCCTCCAGTTCCTTGTACTTTTTTGAATTCTCCACACATGAGGAGAAGGCAAATGCCATAAGCATTACAGCGATTAAAGTAAAACTGCGCATGTCAAAAATTTTAAATTAATTCAATTATCTTTTACCCTTTAACTTAAGAGTGTCAAAAGTAGATATTATTTTGCATATTCCCGACAGAATTACAATAAATTTCAAGAGATAACAGGATTTTTTTTCAAACAGGAAGGTTGCATTGTTCCACAAGAGCAGCAGATCACTGTTGCTCTGCAGAATTGCATTTTTTCTCCTGTAACGGACATTATGGTAGTGGCAGCGGCAGTCGTCGCTGCAGAAGACCTTGTCAATCCTGCCTGCCACTGCATTTCCGCATACTGGACATCTCCTTTGGCCCGTATTACATGTTTCCTCTCCAATATTTTCCATACCTCAAATAATATTCAACAAAAACCAAACAATATTTCCAAAACCATAAATACCCAAATGATAATTCCAAACTATATTTTTCCCTAAAAAACACTCATATCCCAAACAATATTTTCAAGGGCCTAAAACATCATTTTCCAAACCCAATTAATGTTTTCCCCAAAAAGAATATTCTCCTAACCTGAACAAATGTTTTGAAAGCAAGTTAACAAACCTCTATCTTACCGTTATACAAAAAGGCATAATCTTTCATACATTTTTACGATTCCATATTTTTTATCTCTTTTTTAAATCTTTTACCCTCGGTCCATATTTTTCACACTCCACTTTATACGTTTTTAAACGTTTATATACGTTTTGATACTGGTTTGGACCTGCTTGATCCATTTACTTTGCAAGCGGAATTCAAAAAAATTATTACGCAAAAAAGATGAGTTATGGAAAAATCTTTGAACAGAGTGGAGTTGAAGGGCAATGTAGGACAGGACCCAAAAATTTTAAACATTGAAAACGGAGGTACAGTCATCAGGTTTTCACTGGCTACGCATGAAACCTATAAAACCAAGGAGGGTGAATGGAAGGAAGAGACGATTTGGCACAATATTGTGGCATGGAGTTCCAAAAACATGCCCGATTTCAGCAAAATCAGAAAGGGAACATTCATAGAACTTGTCGGCAAGATCAGATATATAAAGTTCAGGAGCAGTTCCGGGGAAGAGAAGAACATTACAGAAATTCTGGCTCTAAAAATTATAGTTCCGTTGGCGGAGTAAATAACTAATTGTATCTTTGTTCCCAAATTTTTTCATTATGGAAAGAGAGATTCTGTTGTACAACACACTTAACCGTAGAAAAGAGAGTTTTAAACCAATAACACCGGGAATGGTAGGCCTATATGTCTGTGGCCCTACCGTGTATGGAGATGCCCACTTGGGACATGCACGTCCTACCATAACATTTGATGTTCTGGTACGTCTCTTCAGACATTTGGGATACAAAGTAAGATACGTACGCAACATCACCGATGTGGGTCACCTTGAGAATGACGGCGATGCAGGTGAAGACAAGATTGCAAAGAAGGCAAGGCTCGAGCAACTTGAGCCAATGGAGATAGTGCAGACATATACCATCAGGTTCCATGATGCCATGCGCAAACTCAACAACTGTCCTCCGAGCATTGAGCCACGCGCCAGCGGGCACATAATCGAGCAGATAAACCTTGTTCAGAAGATCCTTGATGAGGGTCTTGCATACATCAGCAACGGATCTGTATATTTTGATGTACAGGCATACAACAAGAAGTTCCGTTACGGAACATTGTCGGGAAGAAGCCTTGATGACATGTTTGCAAATACCAGAACACTTGACGGCCAGGACGACAAACATTCATCATTTGACTTCGCCTTATGGAAAAAGGCATCTCCGGAGCACATCATGAGATGGCCTTCACCTTGGAGCGACGGTTTTCCGGGATGGCATCTTGAGTGTTCAGCCATGAGCGAGAAGTATTTGGGCGAGGAGTTTGACATTCATGGTGGCGGCATGGACCTCATGTTTCCTCACCACGAGTGCGAACTTGCACAGAATACAGCCTCACGCGGAAAGGGAGGTGTAAGGTATTGGATGCACAACAACATGATTACCATCAACGGACAGAAGATGGGCAAATCGTTGGGCAACTTCATAACACTTGACGAACTCTTTACAGGCAGCCACAAACTTCTTGCACAGGCATACTCCCCAATGACCATAAGGTTCTTTATTCTTCAGGCGCACTACAGGAGCACACTAGATTTCAGCAATGAGGCTCTTCAGGCAGCGGAAAAAGGCCTTAAACGTATTCTTCAGGCAGCCAAGGACCTTAAGAACATTTCTGTTTCTAATGCCACTGACGAGGTCGCAAAAGAGATTGCAGCACTTAAAGAGAACGTTTTTGCTGCATTATGCGATGATTTGAACACTCCAATTGCATTGTCACACCTGTTTGATGCAGTAAGGATAATAAACAGCGTAAAAGATGGCAAAATGGCCATTGGTGCAGAGGAGAAAGAGATTCTGACACTTCTCTTTTCAGATGTCCTTGAGGGCATTATGGGCGTTATTGATGAGCAGGCGTCAGAGGGCGCATCTGCAGGCAATATGAATGTGATTGAGGGGCTTATGGAGATGGTTCTTGCAGAGAGAGTTCAGGCCAAAGCAGACAAGAACTGGGCCAAATCAGACCAGATAAGAGACCGTCTCAAAGAGATTGGTGTTCAGATCAAGGATACCAAGAATGGAGTCGAGTGGTCTATCTGATGATTGTGATTTCTGTTCAGGAGCATGGAATCCATACAATATACAGGCACTAACTTCCAGCAGGTAAAGGAGTTTGCCCAAGGGAAGATTCTTGCGCCCTATTTCTGCATGGGTTTCAATATGCTTTCGTTGGTTACAAAGGAGGGCTTTGTAACTGTAAATGAAGGAGATTATATAATTAAAGGAGAAGATGGAGAGTTCTATGTAAAATAAGAACTGCACCTCTTCTCCTCTTTATTTCCCAATCAGTACAAATCCGCCACAATCGTCAAGCGCCATCAACCGAAATCCGCCTCAACCGTCACAAGCATCATCCACCACAACCATCAATCACCATAACCATCAACTGCCACGACTGCCATAAGCATCAATCATCAATCATCAACCACCAAGCGCCACGACTGCCATAAGCATCAATCATCAACTGCCGCAATCGTCAAGCGCCAAGAGAACCGTCAACGTCAAATCTCGTTAATGGACCCCTTTTAACCGTGGCAGACATGTCCATCCTCTCCATGGGAGTGGCATCCCTCTCCTGAATCAGAGACCTTTCCGGCAAGATACTCCTCTATAAGCACATCTACGCAACCTGAGCAGCCTCTTATAACCTTTATTCCGTTTGAAGTGAGCACGTTGTTTGCCCCCTGCCCCATACTTCCTGCCAACATCACCTCTATGCCCATGTTGCGCAATACCGGAGCAATACCTGATTTGCATCCACACCCTTGGGGTGAAGGATACTCCTCTTTAGCAATAACTTTATTATTCTCTACAGTAAAAATTGTATAGTGGTCACAATGTCCAAAATGGTCATCAACCATATTATCTCTTGTTGGAACTGCCACCTTGATCACTCTGCTGAATTTATAAGTCATGTTCATAATATACATTTTTAAAACCAACGGCAAAGATAGTCTACTTTGATGTTTTTGTCAACCTTATTATTTTTATCTTTGTTCATACAAAAACAAGGCCATGAAAAATAGATCTGACAATGGCTCTGCCGGCAAACAAAAGGCCGGCTATACCCCGGCTCAATGGTTAATTGAACTTACCGGGCAGATAAGAGTCTGTGAATCTGACATAAAGAATACAATCAAAGCCGGGCAAACAGCCTTGGCTGCACAGTTAAGGGCCTATGACCTCCTTGATGCCATTGCCCGTTACTCACCGTTGGATACCCAAATGAAGGTCCTTGCAGAACAAATTGACAACGGCAGCAGGGAGGTGATATTCCATAATTTTTTTGCGGCAGTTGAAGCCCTCTGCAAAATTGCCGATGCTCATGCCGAAGAACTTGAAGATGCATTCAGAAGATCTGATCTGCACAGCGCTGCTGCCAGTTATCTGCGCCCATGGAGCGCCCAGTACAATAAAATGGAAGAGAGGGCACATCAGGCAATGCTTCTGTATAATGCAGCAGACCATGCATACAAATGCCAACTGAACGGATCGCTCATAGAAAAATGGCAATCGCTCAGGAGCGTAAGGAGAATGGCCGGTTTCAGGCTTGAAAGAAAGAGAACCGGCAACTATGTAACAAAGACTTACGAACTTATGCTTGAAGCCCAAAAAGAACTTATGGCTGCACAGCAACAGATGTACAGCCATAATGTGGGTTATAAATGTGAGCAGATGCTCTATGTCAAAATTGCAAGGGCCCTTGAAGAAATAGGCGCGTCAAATTCTATGGTATAACTGCCAAATCCATTTGAGGCCTGTTGCAAAGAGGAAGCATGTCTCAAAGAGGAAATCCTCCGCATTGATGAAACCTGCAGCAATTAGGAGGCCTGTAACCAAAATGGTTATAGGGATATTCCCGCCGCAAAATAGAACTTGTTGATGGCAGGATTGTAGCATCCTTTTGCCATAAGTGAGAAACTGAACGAGTCAGATATTTTAAACTCCCTTACTCCCTGAAGGGCAATCTCGCACACAGCAAAACCGGTTGTTCCTGCATAGCAGTCATCACTGTCACACCCGGCAGTACTTGCATACCCGGCATAGTAGTCATTGGCCCAAGGAGTAAAGCCTACACCTCCCTCCCAATCTATTGTTAGAAGTGAGAATGGTGCTGCAACGTAACAATATGATGCATAAGCCCTTTTACCTTTGGGCGTCACCCCGTCATAACCGGCAAAATTTGTACTCCACGCCACATTTACAGGGCCAAAGTCATACCCTACAAGAGCCTCAAAGGTGTGGCATGTTGAGTTTGCCCCATATGCAAAATATTTGTCACCGGAACCGTAATATGAACTCCAGCAATCTGTTATTGAGGCAGTAAACCCTCCGGTTGTATACTCAACAATCAGATCAACCTCCGCCACATCTTCATTTGTAAATCCAAGGGAACTCCATACCGTAAAAGAGAAACCCTTATATGAGAGACCCGCATAGGGCTGGACTGCCACACCGCCAAAATCCTGTCCACGCCATACATATTTGCTTACAATCTCTCCACCATAAAAGGGTTCAACCTTCTCCTGCGCCTTTACATTTCCAAGAGCACAGAACAATAAAACAAAGAGTGCTAAAATCTTTCCTTTCATTCTTTAAATTATTAATGGTTTAAAAGTTTCATAACAAAACTACAAAAATATCTTAAAATTAAAAGGTACTTGAGTATATTTGCTTAAAAATTTGAACAATTTTATGAAACAAATAGACAGAAAAGGCTCATACTCAATTAAAGTTGATGCCATTGCAAAATATTTTGGTTCAGAAAACCTCATTCCCCTCTGGGTTGCCGACATGGATTTTGAGACTCCGGCATGCGTTAGAGAGGCCTTGAACAACATTGTACAACAGGGAGTTTATGGTTACAACCATATTCCCGACAACTACTTTCCTACAATTTCAAAGTGGCTCAATGAGCAGCAGGGCTGGAGCGTTGATCCGTCATGGATTGCCTTCATCCCCGGGATAGTCAAAGGAATAGGATATGTAATAAACTACTTTACAAAGAGCGGAGACAACATTATTGTACAGCCTCCAATCTACCCTCCTTTCATGAATCTGCCTAAAGGTAACGGCAGAAATCTGCTCTTCAACCCGCTTGTAAGGGTAGAGGATGAAGATGGCACATGCTACCGCATGGATTTTGACAACCTTGAGGAGTTGTGCCGCAACAACAAATGCAGATTGCTTATTCTCAGCAATCCGCACAATCCGGCTGGTATAGCATGGGATAAGGAGACACTCCAAAAATTGGCCTCAATCTGCCATAGACATGATGTGCTGGTAATTTCTGACGAAATACATGCCGATATGCCGCTGTTCGGCAACAGCCACACTCCATTTGCCACAGCAAGTGAGGAGGCGGCGCAGATAAGCATTACATTTGGTGCGCCGTCAAAGACATTCAATATGGCAGGTATTGTAAGTTCATACACAGTGGTTCCAAACAAGGAGTTGCGCGAACCCTTCTTCAAATGGATGCAGGTAAATGAACTTAGCAGCCCTACCATTTTTGCTACCCAAGGTGCAATTGCCGCATATACCCAAGGCAATGAGTGGCGTCAAAAGATGCTCTCATACATTGAGGAGAACGTGCTCTTCATTGAAAGATATTGCAAAGAGGAACTTGAAGGACTTATCAGGCCAATCAGGCCACAGAGTTCGTTTCTCATATGGCTTGACTGCCGTCCGCTCTGCAAGAGGCTCTTCGGCGAGACCGACCAGATGAAACTTGTACACCTGTTCATCAAAAAGGCCTCTCTTGCCCTTAATGACGGTGCAGCATTCGGTCCCGGAGGTGAGGGCTACATGAGGCTCAACATCGGTTGTGGAAGGGAAGTTCTCCAACAGGCTATGGACCAACTCAAAAGTGCAATTTTTGTGGAATAATTGCACTTTTGAATGCCCTGCCTGATATAAAACTACTCCCTTATTATCTCTATTTCACTGGTAAGACCGACCTTGATTATTTGCGAGGGCTGGTGTGTGGCATTATCTTCACACAACGGATCCACCACAAAGTCTGCAGCACCCTTGATCTGATCAGAGATCTCCTCAAAATATTTTGGAGCCGCCTCACCGGAAATATTTGCCGATGTGGAGACTATGGGTTTGCGGAACTTTGATATGAGTTTGACACAAAAATCGCTCATTGGAACCCTTATGCCAGCACTGCCGTCTTCTGCAACAACATTTGGAGCCAGGCCAACTGCATCGGGGTAGATTATGGTCATGGGCTTGTCATTAACTTCAACCAGGGTTACTGCAATCTCCGGGACCTCCTTTACATATCTGCAGACCATATCAATATCTGATGCAAGAGTTATCAGACTCTTGCTGTCGGCCCTCTGCTTTATTTTGAATATCTTCTCTACAGCCTTCTCATTTGTGGCATCACAGCCCAACCCCCATACTGTATCTGTAGGATAGAGGATTACTCCGCCCTCCTTGAGGATCTTTATTGCTGCATCTATCTGTGCATTCATATCTTTGGATTTTAAATTCTGTCCGGTCAACTCTATAGAATGAATTCTGCCATAACCGGGTAGTGGTCAGAAAATTCAACTTTATGGGTAACGTGTGAAACACCTTCATATTCCTGCGGATAGAGTATATAATCTATCCTGAGCAACGGCCAAACAGGAATATAGGTTCCTGCAAAGCCCGATCCGGCCTCAGCAAATGAATCCTTCCTGCCCTTTGATAGCCTGTGATATGTGTAGGACATTGGAGTATCGTTGAAATCGCCGCAAATTATTGCGGGCAAATGGCTCTCTTCAATGCTCTGCATAATCTGGTTTACCTGCTCTGAACGCCTTATGAAGGTACCCTTCATCTTCTCGTGCACCTGAATAATCTCTTCGGTTATCTCCTCTCTTTGAGGATCGGAATTGAGCGTTCTTATAAAGCCTGCGAATGAGACATTGTATGACTCCAAGTGGTTGTTGTATACCCTCACCCTTCTTCCGAAATGGTCTATATCGGCATATACCGACAAGTTTGTACTCTTTGGAAAACTTATCTTTCCGCTCTCAACAATCGGGTATTTGCTCAAAATTATATTGCCGAAGAACTTGCCGTTCCTTACCTTGAAAAGGTGATGGTATCGGTATTTGTACTCCCCCATGATGGTATCGGCCTGCATCTTTGACTCCACAAAGAACTCCTGCAGGCATACAATGTGCGGGGCATTCTCCCTAATATGGGCCACTATCTTGTCTCGGCACTCTGCCTTTGTGCCACCAACATTACCGGCAGAAAACATTCCCACATTGTAACTCTCTACCCGAAGTTTGATACCCTCCTTCTGCGGTTCCGCACTTCCTGCAGTTATCTTGCAGATACTCTCAACATAGAGCAACGACGGCATAAGGGCAATTATGGGAATCCAGGCAGAATGGCTCCTGTTGAAGAGTGCTATAAAAAAGAGCAGCAGATTTACGGCAGCAATGGGTATGAAATAGAGGCCAAAGAAGAGCGGTACCGAAAATTTTGACGGATTCACATATATTGATATGTAGGAAAGGGCCAAAGCCGCAGCAGCCACAACAAGAATAACCCTGAATGACAATGCAAAGAGAAATGGAGTCTTTCGTCTGCTACTGCTATTTCTTTTATCCTTCGGCATAATTCAATCTGCCCCTGCAAGAGTATTTAGTAATACATTCTGTTGTTCTTTTTCCAGTATATGATAAGGAAATATCCGAATATCATACCTCCCAAATGGGCAAAATGGGCAATATTGCTGCCTGCTCCAGATAGTCCCGACAGCAGTTCAATCACACCGAAAATAAGCACGAACCACTTCGCTTTCAGCGCTATAGGAGGGAAAATAAGTTGCATCACATTGTTTGGGAACAGCATGGCATAGGCCAACAGCAAGCCATAGATTGCACCCGATGCCCCTACCGTAGGAGTACCCAATATCTGGTTTATCTGGGCCTGGGCCATAAAGTTGCCAGCACCGGCAGAGTTTACAAGCGAACTCAATTCAATATATATGGTAAGGTTATGCAGCAGTGCGGCACCTATTCCTGTTACAAGATAATAGAAAAGGAACTTCTTTCCACCCCAAACATTTTCAAGAACGCTTCCAAAGATGAAAAGGGTATACATATTGAAAAATATATGGAAGAATCCTCCATGCATGAACATATGGGTAAGCAACTGGTAGGGTTTGAAGAATGGTGACTGGAAACAGAACAGGGAGAGTTTTTCATACATGAAATCACCCACAATGAATGTTCCCACAAACATTATCACGTTTATTATTATAAGGTTCTTTACAACCGGCGGTATTCTGTCAAACATATCTTTTATTTTTTAATCTGATTAATATGGAACAACTAAAGCAAATTCTTTGCCAACTCCTCAAGCGTTATTATTGTCATGCACTTTCCTCCTCTCAATGCAACATGCGGCTCTTCGCATGCAAAGAGACTGTCCACAACCCCCTGAGCCTGTGCGTGAGAGATGTTATTTGCTAGTTTACACCCGTTTGCCCTTACCATATCAAGGGCCATCTTCTCCTTCATCTCCCTGCGCATATCAGAGCCTGTCTGCTGAAGGTTCGCCAGAAGATTGTCAAGGCATACCCTTGCATCAATGTCATCTCCCGACAAAACGGCAGGAAGGCCATAAACCACTATGCAGTCCTCGCCAAAAGGGCGGATATCAAAACCCATCTCCTTGAGGAACTCCGTATCCTCCATCAGGAGCGTGTACGAAGCATGGTCAAGGTCAATGGTCTGCGGATAGAGATTCTCCTGAATTGCCACAGATCCCGATTTTATTGCATTTAGATACCTCTCATAAAGAATACGCTCCTTTGCCCTCTGTACATCAATGAGCAGCAGTCCCGACTTTACTGTTGTAACAATGTATTTTCCTTTAAGTTGCAGGATTGGACGCTCCCCGCTTACAGTCTCGTCACCAAAGACTCCTCCGTAACTGTTCTGCCCGGTAAAGTAACTTCTGTCGGGAGCCGGAGAGTGCTGCATGCCTGAGGCCGCATCTGCTTCGCCGGATGAAAACTCATTGAATGAGAACTCTTCATTGTTGCCGAATCTGCTTCCTGGATTGAATCCTTTGAAATTGTCGGCCGACAGACCTCGCCTTGATTCCAACTCCTCGTTGAAGGGATTGAAGAGCGGGTCATAATTTATCTTTGGTGGCGCCACATACTTCAAGCCTGCCGGAAGGACCGGTATCTCGGGAGCGCCCTCTGTATCAAAGTCTATTGACGGAAGAAATGCTCCCTCTCCTATAGCCTCCTTTACGGCAGCATGAAGAATCTCAAATATTATCTGGTCATTCTCAAACTTTATCTCAGTCTTTGTAGGATGGATATTCACATCCATATTTGCCGGATCAATCTCAAGGTATATGAAATATGAGGGGATTGTGCCTTCAGGAATAAGTGTGCCATAAGCCTTTATCACAGCCTTGTGCAGCAGCGGACTCTTGAAGAAGCGGCCATTTACAAAGAAGTACTGGTTGGGCTGGCTCTTTTTGGCCAACGAAGGACGCCCCACAAAGCCCCTTATTGAGGCCACAGTTGTATCGGTCTGCAAATCGATGAGATCCTTTGCTATATCCTTGCCCGCAATCTGCGCTATACGCTGCTTTACATTGCTTACAGGCATAAGGGAATAGACATCCTTTGAGTCATGTACGAACTTGAACTCAAGTTCGGGCCGTGTGAGGGCTATTTTTATGAATTCTGAGACAATCTGCCTGTACTCGACATTATCCGACTTGAGGAACTTCCTCCTTGCAGGAATATTGTAAAATATGTTCCTTACGGCGAAATTGCAGCCCTGCGGACAACTTGTCTGCACAACCGACAAAACCTTGTTCTCCGCCACATGCACCTCTGTTCCTGTCTCCTCCCCCTCTTTACGGGTCTTGAGGGTAACATCGGCACAAGAGGCTATGGAGGCAAGTGCCTCTCCCCTGAAACCGAAACTCTTTATGGAGTAGAGATCTTCAGCCTTTTCAATCTTTGAGGTTGCATGACGCTCAAATGCAATGGTTGCCTCCTGTGCTGTCATGCCTGAACCATTGTCTATTACCTGTATAAGGGTACGGCCGCTGTCGTTTACAATAAGAAGCACCTTTGACGCACCTGCATCAACGGCATTCTCCATAAGTTCCTTGACTACAGATGCCGGACGCTGGACAACCTCTCCGGCCGCAATCAGATTTGCAATATGGCTGGGCAAGACTCTAATCATACAATTCCGTCCAATTACAGTTCCTTAAAATGTTACAATACACAAAAGCAAATTCCTTACAGGCATCAGATGTTCATGAAGAAATCAAATGCATCTGTAAAGCGCATGAGAAGATAAACTACAATTCCCAATGTAATTACAGATATAAGGCGGATAATCATGCTCGCCCCGCTGCTGCGCTTTGACTCATACTTTATACGGTGAAAGCCTTTGCGGACATTGTCGCCAGGCACATACTCACCGGCATCGCGCTTGCGCTGATTTTCAATTTTCTCTTCAAGTTCCTCCTTGCGGGGGTCATAATACAACGGCTGATAATTGAAGACTCTGTGTTTTGGCGTCTTGAAAAATATTCCCATACTGATTCAGTCTATTTGAACTTCAAAGATACAAATAAGAATTCAAAAATCTATCTGCGGATTTTTGCTTTGGAGAATTTTATGAAAAAACAACTATTTTTGCAGAGTTGTTTTACATGTACTAAAAAAAGAATCATGATAAGAGTTGGAAACGGTTACGATGTGCATCTGCTTGCGGACGGCCTGCCATTTTTTCTTGGAGGCATACAGATTGAGCACACCAAAGGATGTGTTGCCCACTCAGACGGCGATACACTCATACATGCGTTATGCGATGCCATGCTGGGCGCACTTGCCCTTGGCGACATAGGCAAACACTTTCCCGACACCTCTGCCGAATTCAAGGGAATTGACAGCAAGATTCTCCTTGCCCGGGTTAACAGTCTCATAAATGAAAAAGGCTACTCCATTGGAAATGCAGACTGCACAATTCTTCTCCAAAGGCCAAAAATTGCCCCATATATATTGAAGATGAGAGAGTGCCTTGCACAAGTGCTTGATATTGAGCCTGACAGAATATCCATCAAAGCAACAACTACCGAAGGTGCAGGCTTTGTCGGCAGAGAGGAAGCCATAGCAGTTTATGCAACAGTTTTACTAAAAAGAAAATAATTTTTCATTTTTTACTTGATATTTAAAAAAAATACTTATATTTGCAGCCCCAAACGACAAATGGGATATTGAGATATGGTGTAATGGTAGCACAAGAGATTCTGGCTCTCTTGGTTCGGGTTCGAGTCCTGATATCTCAACTAAATAAATGTTCTTATAGTTTTAAAGGTTAAGTAATGGCGCGGTAGCTCAGCTGGTTAGAGCGCATGATTCATAATCATGAGGTCCCCAGTTCAATCCTGGGCCGCGCTACAAAAAAAGCACTCAAGAAATTGGGTGCTTTTTTTGTTTTCGGCGCAACATTACCTGTTTTTGAGGATATTGATTTAGTTTCTACCTGTCCAACATGTCGCTTGACTTCCAGACATGCTTTACAAAGGCTTCGGCATGGGTGCAGTGGAACTCATGCCCTCTCATGCGGCCGATGACTTCGTGCCATTTTTCGATATTTGCGGCAGTGCCCTGGCTCTCATGGCAAAGATATGCCTTGCGCTTCAACTCCACTGTGGAGTCTATATTCACATATACCGTAGGAGTGAACATTTGCGTCTGCATACCGGTCATGACCTCGCCATAATAGAGGTCAAACGAGTGTTTGCTTAGACGCCATGCATCATACACGAGAACTGAACAGACTCTGTGGTCCCTGTGGGCATCTATGGGCCAGTGGGTGATGACCATATCGGGTTTCTCCTTGTCAATGAGATCCTTCATCTCCTTGTAACGCTCCTTGTTTATTTGCGAATCGCCATCGGTTTGGGTCATGAAAACACACCTTACCCCCATAACCTCACAGGCATTGAGTGCCTCCTGACGGCGGATGGCAGCCGTCTCCTGCGCTGTTTTTCCAGGTATACCGCCCTCTCCACTTGTAAAATATACGCACACCACTTCACACCCCTGCTCCTTCAATTTCAGCATTGTACCTCCGCACATTGACTCCGGATCATCGGGATGTGCCCCTATTACCAGTGCCTTTTTATATTTTCCGACAATCGGTTCCTGTGCATTCAATACAACTGCCGCCATCAGCAGCAACATAAGGGTAAATAGTTTTTTCATATCGTAAAAATGAATATTTCAAGCAATCCATTGGCTTTAATTACCTCAACGGCCCAAATAAGAGTAAATCCAACTGCACGCCACAACGGCTGCGGTCTCTGTCCTGAGGCGGGATTGGCCAAGATGAACGGGAATGAAACAGTTTTGGATGGCAAGTTCAACCTCCTCTGGAGAGAAGTCACCTTCGGGACCTATCAATATTTTTATTCTTGGCAACTCTGTCGCAGACTCCTTTGCCTGGGCAACGGATTGGCCAGGAGATTCTGCTGCCGACCTGCTGTCGGGACCAATATTCTTGAGATTCTCAAGATATGCCGCCACAGCCTCTTGTACACTCATTTTGGTTGCCTCGCCACAATAGGCTATGAGTTTCAATTCTCCTCCCGACAGATTTGCCGACCTATCTCCACTGGTGCCTCCCATGGCATTTTCACCACGACATTCCGCGTCGGAGCCATTTTTCTCCGCACAGGAGCCATTTTCCTCTGTGCCTGCGCCCTGACTGTGAATATACTCCTTCACACTGCAACAACTCTCCAGAACCGGCACAGCCCCTTTAAGCGACTGCTTTGCTCCGGAAAGGAGAATCCTGCCACAGCGCTCTGCATTTATGACTTTACGTTCGGAATGGTCACCTATTACCGGCACTATTGAATCAATTCCTATCTCTGTGGCCTTCTCAAGGAACCACTCATAACGGTCAATGTTTTTTGTGGGAGATACAGCCATCTGCAAATAATAGCCGTGCGACCCGAAATTATGAGTCAATGAGATGATTTCCAACTTCACGCTGCGCGATGCCTCAACAATACGGCACTCCATTAGTGTTCCCTCCCCATCTATGACATTGATGATGTCTCCGCACTTGTGGCGCAGCACCTTCACACAATGGCGGCTCTCCTGCTCGTCAAGAGAGCAGAAGTTGCCGGAAATCTCTTGGGAATAAAACAGTTCCATATTTACAACTGGGCACGGGCCTCAGCCCGGCAACAATATGATGACTCCTTAATTTTTTGATTTTTTCACAGGATCACATGTAAGGCCCACTCCAAGTTTCTTGAAAATCTTTTGGTCAACCTCGCTCAACATAACGGTCGAGTGCACCTGACAGCCATCAAGTTTTGGAAGTTGCTGCAGAGCCCTGCGGCAATTCATATCCTGATTGCTCAACATTGAGAGTGCAACCAACACCTCATCGGTATGCAGACGCGGATTGTTTCCATGAAGATAATCCACCTTTGTCTTCTGGATTGGGGCTATCATCTCCTCCGGAATCAACTTTACATCATGCGGAATACCTGCAAGATGCTTTATTGCATTGAGAATGAGGGCAGCACTCGGTCCAAGCAGCGGACTGGTCCTTGAGGTGATTATAGTACCGTCCTGCAGTTCAATGGCTGCGGTAGGAACTCCCGAAAGTTCTCTTCTCTCCTTTGCGGCCACTGTGGTCCTGCGGTACTCTGTGGTAAGTTTTGCCTGCTTCATTATCAAGGCTATCTTGTTTACCTCACTCTCGTTGTCTCCCTTCTTGGCCAGATTACAGAGGGCATAATAGTACCTTCTTATAATCTCTTCACGCGCCGCGTCACAGCAGACATCCTCATCACTCATGCAGAAGCCCAGCATATTCACACCCATGTCAGTGGGTGACTTGTACGGACTCTCGCCATATATAGCCTCAAAGAGGGCATTGAGTACCGGAAATATCTCTATATCCCTGTTGTAGTTTACTGCAATGTCGCCATAAGCCTCCAGATGGAACGGGTCAATCATGTTAACATCATTGAGATCTGCAGTTGCAGCCTCATATGCCATGTTCACTGGATGCTTGAGCGGAAGGTTCCATACCGGGAATGTCTCAAATTTTGCATACCCTGCCTTAATCCCTCTCTTGTGCTCATGGTAGAGTTGGCTCAGGCATACAGCCATCTTTCCGCTTCCCGGACCAGGGGCTGTAACCACAACCAGCGGACGGGTGGTTTCAACATAATCATTCTTGCCGAAACCCTCATCAGAATCGATCAGAGCAACATTGTTGGGATATCCCTCAATCGTATAGTGATAATAGACCTTAATGCCAAGGCGCTCAAGACGCGACCTGTAGGCATCTGCACTCGGCTGGCCATTGTAGTGGGTTATAACCACACTGCTCACCAAAAGTCCTACATTCTCAAACTCCGCACTCAGGCGCAATACATCCTCATCGTATGTGATTCCCAAATCACCACGTGTCTTGTTCTTCTCTATATCAATTGCACTGATTACCATAAGTATCTCAGCCTCGTTCCTCAACTGCATGAGCATATGCAGTTTGCTGTCGGGAAGAAAACCCGGCAACACACGGCTGGCATGGTTATCATCAAACAATTTACCCCCAAACTCCATGTAGAGTTTGTCTCCGAACTGTTCAATTCTGGCTTTAATGTGCTCGGACTGTATCTTGAGATACTTCTCGTTATCGAAACCTTTTTTCATACGGAATGCAAATATAGCCGTTCTGGAGCACCTTAACAACAAAAAATGCAAAAAATTTTGCTTACATTTGCCAACGTAAAATCTAATCTATAAAGGGCATTTTTATGGCTTCAGAAGTTAAATCAAACAGATACACCGCATTGGATGTATTGAGGGGCATGACAGTTGCCGGAATGATTCTTGTAAACAATCCCGGCAGTTGGGCGCACATATTTCCACCCCTACAGCACGCAAAATGGGCAGGATGCACTCCTACAGATCTTGTCTTTCCGTTCTTCCTGTTCATTGTTGGAGCAGCAATGGCTTTCTCCTTTGCAAAATATAATGAACTCTTCACTGCTCCGAGTGTAAAGAAACTGCTCAAGCGCGGAGTACTTATCTTCCTTGTAGGTCTTGCACTCAACGCATTCCCGTTCTATCCTACATATACAAAAGAGGGGCTTGAAGGCTGGGACCTCTACCTCTACTGGCTTGGCCATTTGAGAATCTTTGGAGTTTTACAGCGTATTGCCATGTGCTATATTGTTGGAGGACTTGTAGCCCTATGGCTGCAGAAACCAAAGAAAATCATACCTGCAATGGGTCTCCTAATGGTACTCCACTGGGTACTGCTATATATATTGGGTGACGCATCGGCTCCGCTTGAAAATGGGGCAAAAGGTGTATTCTCATTGGCAGGACAGGGTTCAGGAGCCATTGATATAGCCCTCATTGGTGCGGACCATGTATATAAAGGATTCGGCATACCATTTGACCCTGAAGGTTTGTTGGGCACATTGTCGGGATCATGCACATTGCTTTTGGGATTCCTTATAGGCAACAAGATCCGCACTGCCAACAGCAAGATTGATGTTGTGGCGCAACTCTACACCATTGGCCTTTTCTGCCTTGCAGGAGGTTTGGTATTGAGCATATGCTACCCTATTGTAAAGGCACTCTGGACCGGTTCATATGTACTTTATGCCGGTGGCTGGAGCATAATCATGCTTGCATTCTTCATCTATTTCATAGATATCAAGGGCAAGGAGAAGATCTTTACACCATTCAAGGCTATGGGTATGAACCCGCTATTTGCATTTGTAATGGCAGGACTCTTTGCAAAGGTATTCGGACGTATAATAACATGGACCTCAACCGTTACTCTTCCCGACGGAACTGTGGGTGAAAAGAGTTGGAGCCTTACAGGCTGGTTCTACAACAATGTGTGCGTTGGCCTCATTGGAGGAAACAACGAGTACTCGTCGCTCATGTTTGCACTCATATATGTGGCAATCTTCATGCTTATGGCCATGTATCTGTACAAAAAGAAGATAATAATCAAACTATAACAAATTCTCAAAGGAGGGTACATCCCTCCTTTGTTGTTCAAATTCTGAAAGAGATGGCATATATCGGATTGATTTCAGACACGCATTGTGTATTTGATGACTGTCTGAAAAAGTTTCTTGAACCTGTAGACCAGATATGGCATGCAGGCGACTTTGGCAATATAGCAACCGTTGATGCCATAGCCAAATTCAAACCGCTTACCGGTGTATACGGCAATTGCGATGACCAGGAGATAAGGTTGTGCCAGCCGCCTGTACAATGGTTTGAGATTGAGGGAATGAAGATTCTAATGATGCATATAGGAGGTTATCCGGGCAGATATGATTATAAAGCGCTGCAACTTATATATGCCCACAGGCCCGATATCTTCATTTGCGGCCACTCACATATCCTTAAAGTAATGAACGACAAGCGTCTCGGCATGCTTGTCATAAACCCTGGAGCCGCCGGAATACAGGGTTTTCACCAGGTAAGGACTGCCCTCAGGTTCAGGATAGAGAACGGCACAATAAAGGATATGGAGGTAGGAGAATGGGACCGGAAGATAACCGAAGCCCAATTTTAGGACTCCCTCCAACACACCATTTCTGGAACAAACGACAAAACGACAACTATATGAATTTACTGAAAAAAGCACTCTTTACCGTATGTGCCTTATGCTGCGGTATGCTCTATGCGCAACAGACCCCTGTAACAAAGGCCAATTACGAGTTGGCTGAACGCTTCTCTCCAAAGAAGATCGGCAAAATGGTATTCTCTACCAAAGTACAGCCCAACTATTTCAAGAATTCCAACAAGTTCTGGTACTCATACACGACCAGTTCAGGAACAGAATACTACATTGTAGACCCGTCGGCAGGGACAAAGAGAAAATTGTGGGATATGGCAGAACTTGCAGCCAGGGTTACAGAGATTACAAAGGATCCCTTTGATGCACAGCACCTTCCTATAAATTCCCTTGAACTTGTAGATGACAAGTATTTCACTTTTGAGATAAAGAGTTCACTTATGGTTCCCAAAAAGGATAAGGAAGATGGCAACAATGCAAAAAAGGGAGCCAAGGAGAACAAGGTCTTCAAATTCAAATATGATATTGCAAGCGGCAAATTGACCGACATTTCAGAGGAGGAGAAAAAAGATGATTACCCAGGCTGGGCACGCTTCTCTCCAGACGGCAAATATGCCGTATATGTAAAGAAATACAATCTCTGGTACATGGATGCCGAAAACTTGAAAAAGGCGGCCAAGGATGAGAAAGACTCAACAATAGTGGAGCATCAACTTACAACTGACGGAACAGCGGATTTCCCTTACGGAGGCAGATATGCCGATCCTTATGCTACCGAAAAGGAACTTGAGAAGAGGGTTCCGGCACAACTTGCATGGTCTCCCGACTCAAGACACTTCATTATGGTCCGTACAGATGTAAGCAACATAAAGCCGCTCTGGGTCATTGATGTGCTTGCCAATCCGAGGCCCAAACTCGAGGCCTACAAATATCAGATGCCCGGCGAGCCGAGTCCAAAGCAGCATCTTTACCTCTTTGATTTCAATGAAAAGAGTTCAAAAGTAATTAAAACAGCGGCTTTCAAGGACCAGACGCTCACTATGGAGTACAGGCCATTCACCCATAAGGAGCAGTATGAGGATTTCTTCTCTCCTGTATGGCTGGGCGACAACGGCAGATTCTACTTCAAACGTACCAGCCGTGACCTTAAGCGAATGGATATTTGTTCAGTTGAGGTAACTGCAGACAGTTGCAGAACTGTTATTGAGGAGCGCCTCAACACCTATGTTGAAAAACGCGAGACAAGACTCATCAGCAATGGTACAGAACTCATACACTGGTCAGAAAGGGATGGTTGGGCTCACCTGTACCTCTTCAGTTCTGACGGAAAACTCAAGAACCGCATTACCAGAGGCGACTGGCATGTTGACCAGATACTTGGTGTGGATGAGGCAAAACGCATTGTATATTTTACCGCTTGCGGAAAAGAGAAGGGCGAGGATCCTTACTACCGCCACCTCTACAGTGCAACCCTCGACGGCACAACTGTAAAACTGCTCAATCCTGGAAACTATGATTTTGAGGAGACAATAATGACAGATGACAACCGCTATTTCGTATGCAACTTCTCACGTGTTGACACTACTCCAAAATCTGCCCTCTATGACAATACAGGTCGCAAGATAATGGATTTGGAAACTGCAGATTTGAGTCAGTTGTTTGCCATGGGATACAAATTCCCCGAGATATTTAAAGTAAAGGCCGGAGACGGAATTACAGACCTGTACGGCGTAATGTACAAGCCATTTGATTTTGACTCCACAAAACTCTACCCTATTATTGAGTATGTATATCCGGGACCTCAGACCGAAGCGAACAACTCGGCATGGAGCAAATCCATGAACAGGATTGACCGTCTTGCCCAATTGGGATTTGTGGTAGTGACCGTAGGCAACAGGGGCGGACATCCGAACAGGTCAAAATGGTACCATAACTTCGGATACGGCAACCTCAGGGATTATGGTCTTGAAGACAAGAAGGTGGCCGTACAGCAACTGGCTGCACGCTACCCGTTCATCAACGGCAAAAAGGTTGGTATCCATGGCCATTCAGGCGGAGGATTCATGTCAACTGCCGCAATCCTCAAATATCCGGACTTCTTTACTGCGGCTGTCTCTTGTGCCGGCAACCATGACAACAGCATCTACAACAGATGGTGGAGCGAGCAGCATCACGGCGTACTTGAAGAGATTTCTGAAAAGGGCGATACTACCTTCAAATACAGGATTGATACCAATCAGGAACTTGCCAAAAATCTCAAGGGCCATCTGCTTCTCATTACAGGAGATATTGACAACAACGTGCATCCAGGCGGCACAATAAGGGTTGTAAATGCTCTTATAAAAGCCAACAAACGCTTTGACATGCTAATCCTTCCTGGACAGCGCCACAGTTTTGGCACAATGGACGAGTACTTCTTCTGGAGAATGGCAGACTACTTCTCAAAATACCTTATGGGAGACAATACTCCAAGGCCTGTTGAGATACCTGAAATGAACAACAATTGATTTTCCACGACTTGCGCTGTTGTCAATGTGTATTTATAATATATTGATTAACTGCAATTTACGAAAACGACCGCAAAAGTTGTATATTTTAAAAAAGTTATATACCTTTGCGGCCGTTTTTTTGTTTAAATTAAAATTGAAGATGATTAAGAAAAACTTGACAAAACTATCGGCCCTTGCTAAAAAGGGATTGGCAGTAGTTGCTGCATGCGCAATTTCACTACCGGCCTTTGCAGAGGGCTATCAGATCAACAGCCAGAGTGCAAGACAGGCAGGTATGGGTCATACTGGTGTGGCACTTAAACTTGGTGCAGAGAGTATGCTTTTCAACCCTGCTGGCATGGCATTCATGGATTCAAAATTTGACATCTCATTGGGACTTACAGGTATCCAGTCAAAGGTTAAATACCAGAATGGAAATTCGGAACTTGAGACAGATAACCCTTTAAGCACACCTATTTTTGGATACGTAGGATACAAACCTTGCAAGAACCTTGCATTCGGTGTAAGTTTGACCAACCCCGCAGGCAACTCTTTGGTATGGCCAAACAGTTGGGCAGGCTCATCGATCATTCAGGAGGTTTCATTGAAGGCATTCAGTGTTCAACCGACCGTTTCATACAAAATTGGAGATATCGTGAGCATCGGTGCAGGTCTTATGATTGATTTTGGAAGTTTCAGCCAGAACAAGGCCTTGGTACAGAAAGGTGCTTTTGACCAGTTGGGTGCAATGGCTGGTTCAATGTCACAGATGATTCCTGCAATGGGCGCTATGGCCTCTGCAATAGCATCACTTCCTGCAAGTGACTTGGCAAACATAGAGTTGTCGGGAAATGCAAAAGTTGCATTTGGAGTAAATGTGGGTGTAATGGTTAACGTTTCACCAAAAGTTACTCTTGGTGCTTCATACAGATCTAAAGTAAAGATGAGCGTAGAGGGTGGTGAGGCTGATATCGAGTATGCAAATGATGTAGCGGAGAGCGTAATGAAAACATTTGCAAAACTGGATTTGGCCACTCTTGCAGGAGCGCTTCCACCGGCTGTGGCTTCACAACTTGACTTGACTGCTATTATGGCAAAACAGGCACAGATCAAATTTATGGATGCACTTGATGATGCAGAGTTTGAGGCATCTCTTCCAATTCCGAGCATATTCAACGTTGGTATAGGATACAAACCTATTGATGGCCTTACACTAACAGGAGAGTTCCAATATACCGGCTGGAAGGCTTACGAGAAACTTCTTGTTCAGTTTGACGAGTCTACAGGCAACTATGCAATTGAGAGCATCAAGGATTATGACAACTCATTTGCAGTAAGAATCGGAGGTGAGTATGTAATTTCAGATTTTGCCACTGTAAGATTGGGCGGATACGTTGACACTACTCCTGTACAGAAAGACAACTACAACCCTGAGACTCCTGGCGCAACTACATTCTGCGGAACAGTAGGTGCATCATTGAGCCCTGTAAAATTCATGGCAATTGACCTTACTCTTGCATACCTTGCAGGCCAGAAGACCTTTGGAACGTACAAAGAGGGTACTGCAACATTCTCCGGAGAGTACC
This sequence comes from Bacteroidales bacterium, assembly GCA_015060245.1. Lineage (GTDB taxonomy): Bacteria > Bacteroidota > Bacteroidia > Bacteroidales > UBA932 > Egerieousia. The sequence goes on from SUYU01000005.1 coordinate 34,871, forward strand.
AGAAGAGTGCCTTCATGCCTGCTCTTGGCTTGAGATTCAAGTTCTAAAATTTGGAATTGCGCCAAAAAGGGCAAAAAAAATTTGGAAAAGGGTATTTTTGGAGACAAAAGACTCAATTTAACTATATATCAATGCGTTTCAAGATTTCTGGAACTAACTTTACAGAAATTTTGAAACGCTTTTTATGTTGTGTAAAGTATTTTGTGCCTGCTGCAGCGGTCTTGATGCAGTAATAATAACAATTGAGGCAGATGTTGACAAAGGCATCTCTTTCTATCTTGTAGGGCTTCCCGACAGCGCTGTAAAGGAGAGTCAGCAACGCATAAGCACCGCCCTCAACCACTACGGATTCAGAATCCCCGGCAAAAGGATTGTAATAAACATGGCACCGGCCAATATCCGCAAAGAGGGCTCTGCGTTTGACATTGCAATTGCAATTGGCATCCTCTGCGCCTCCGGACAGATTTCAAGCGAAACCATATCACAGGAGCGCCTGGGCAAGTTCCTAATCATGGGCGAATTGGCACTTGACGGTACCCTGAGGAGTTTTTGCGGTGCCCTCCCAATTGCCATAAAAGCGGCCCGTGAAGGGTTTGAAGGGTGTATATTTCCTAGGGAGGCCGCCATAGAGTGCTCGGAACTCGGCGGCATTCCAATATATGCAGCCACAAACATCAAGGATGTGCTTGAAATATTGGAGAGCGATGAACTTGGTAGCAGACATCTTGTCGCAAACATAAAGGGGAATTCTACACCCAAGGAGTGTAAAGAGAGGACCTATGAATATGACTTTGCGCAGGTCAAGGGGCAGCAAAGCGCCCGACTCGCACTTGAAATTGCCGCTGCAGGGTGTCACAATATAATTCTTTCGGGTGCTCCAGGTTGTGGAAAAACACTTATGGCCAAGTGTCTGCCATCAATCATGCCGCCCCTTACACTTGACCAGTCAATGGAGACAAGCCAGATATACTCTGTAAGCGGGCTCCTGCAGAGCATGGGCGGTTTCATGAAGGAGGCCCCTTTCAGGACGCCTCACCACACCACTACTGTAACTGCTTTTGCAGGTGGAGGCCACTCCTCCCTTCCGGGTGAAATTTCACTGGCACACAACGGCATTCTCTTCATGGATGAGTTCTGCGAATTTCCACGTCACATAATAGAGTCGCTCAGACAGCCAATGGAGGATGGCACAATCCAGATAAGCCGTGTAAAGAGCAAGTATCTCTATCCGGCCAACTTCATGCTTGTTGCCACAATGAACCCCTGCCCTTGCGGCTACTACGGCAGCAGCACTCACCATTGCACCTGCTCCACAGCCGCAATAATGAAATATGCGTCACGTATATCGGGCCCCATTCTCGACAGAATAGACCTGCACGTCACAGTAAATCCGGTTGATCCGGCAAGTCTCATAAACATTGGGGATGACCACATCCAAAGTGAACCAAGTCAGGCAATAGCGGCAAGAGTAGTTCAGGCCAGAAACATACAGTATGCGCGCTACAGGAACGAAAGGTTTGCTGTAAACTCCCATATTCCTGCCTCAAAACTTGAATACTACTGCAATATAGGCCACAGAGAGAAGAGTTACATAAGGGGAATAGTGGCCAAACTTGGACTATCAGCAAGGAGTTACAGCAAATTATTGAAAATATCACGCACTATAGCAGATTTGGATGGCAAGGATTTTATATCTTTGGAGCATATTTCAAAGGCGCTCCAATACAGGAGTACCACTGCAGACTACTAAAAAGTACAGACTAACAATACCAGAGGGAAATGGCACTTGAAACTATAGAAATAACATCTCTTGAGAGAATAGATGAGGCAGCACAGAAGTTCATAGAGTTCATCTCAAATTCCGACCTGCAAAGCAACATATTTGCCTTTTACGGGAGTATGGGAGCCGGCAAAACGACTTTCATTACTGCATTGTGCAGGGTTCTTGGAGTTGAAGACAGCGTAAACAGCCCAACATTTACAATAGTCAACGAGTACAGGGCTGCCAAAGGATTTCCCATATACCACTTTGATTTCTACCGCATAAACAAGGAGAGCGAAGCCTATGACATAGGCATTGACGAGTATTTTGGCGGAGAGGGGCTCTGCTTTATAGAGTGGCCGCAGAAGATATCCGGCATACTCCCTGAAGATATAATAAATGTCTCAATCAATGTCCTTCCCGACGGTTCCCGCAAGATTGAGATCAATTGAGAACGGGGTCTCAGGTCAGACCTGCATGACGCAGGCGTTACCATGCCGCCAACTGTTTTTTACGACATTACCGTTTTTGGCAATATTACCCCAAAAAGAGACAATCCCTGCCGGAGTAGACTCTCCAGCAGGGATTTGACTTAATGAATATGACTTGGGAGTTACCGCCTTTCCATTGTAACTGCCCCGGATTCCCTATGCCTCCGGATACAACAGATAAGGTTTGCGCTGCTCCTTGAATTTTGCAACATCATCCTGCCACATGGCCTTGATTTCATCGGCAGATTTGCCCTCCTTGATCATCTTGCGCACATAGTCCTGACCGGTCTCAAGTTCAAACATCTTGCGGAAGAAGTGGTCATCAAGGTTAAGATTGTTGTAGGCGTCAATTACATACTCAAGGTTCACGCCCTTTGCATTGATCTCTTCTATTGAAGGTTCAGTTCTCAAATCAACTCCAAAACACTCCTTGTCCAGTTGAGGAGGATTCTTTGCTCCAGGAATGCTGCGTGGAATGAACGAGAAGTCATACCCTTTCATGTTAGGATGGCCGTACATCTGGAATGCCTTGTCGGTACCGCGTCCGAGACTTACAGGAGTTCCCTCAAAATAGCAAGTCGAAGGATAGAGGTAGATTGAACGCATGTCAGGCAAATTTGGAGATGGTTTGATAGGCAATCTGTAGAGTTTTGCGTGGGTATAGTTCCTGCACTTTACAACTGTAAGTTTGCACTCCAACTTGTCACGCAACCAGCCCTCGCCATTTGCCATTGTTGCAAGTTCGCCAAGTGTCATGCCATGTACAATAGGAATAGGAAGTCCGCCTACACCTGATTTGTATTTCATGTCAAGGATAGGGCCATCAACATAGAATCCTATAGGATTGGGACGGTCCAAAACAATGAACTCCTTTCCATCCTCGGCACAATTGGCCATCATATTTACCATTGTAACGTAGTATGTATAAAAACGTACACCAACATCCTGAAGGTCAAACAGAAGAACGTCAAACGAATCCATGGTCTCCTTTGAAGGTTTCTTCTCCTTGCCGTCATAAAGCGACCTGATTGGAACGCCGGTCTTCTCATCAACCGAATTGCTTACATGCTCTCCGGCATCGGCCTTGCCTCTGAAGCCATGTTCAGGAGACATGATGCATGTGACATTGATTCCCTTTGCAATCAATGTATCAAGTATATGCACAGAAGGTGTAACCATACCGGTCTGGTTGGATAGTATGCAGACCCTCTTGCCCTCAAGCAAAGGAAGATACTCCTCCACGCATTGCGCTCCGGTTATGATATCCGTTGCATAATTCATATTCTCCTCTCCGGGAAATGTGGCTATCTCATTGGTTGATGCCGCAGTATACTCCACAGTACCGTTCTTTGTTACATCAAGGGTACTCTTAACCTGACAGCGATTGCCGGAACATGATGCCAATGTAATGACAGACGCCGCTATCAGGGTCATTAATGAGTGACTTTTCATACGTTATAAATTTATCAGTTAATAATATCAGACTATACTTTTTCCATCACAGAGACTATCTTCTCCGTAGCCCCAAGATTCTGCCTCACATAACCGGAACTTATTTCTCCTCTTTTTTGAAGTTCTGACGGCACATTTGAGAGCGTACTGATGAATGAGTAGAACTCTGTTGCGTTCTTTATTGATTTGGCCCCGCCAAGTTCCAGCAGATCAACAGCCTCCTTGAATTTCATGTAGTTAGGGCCGAATACCACCGGAAGGCCGTATGTGGCCGCTTCCAGAATATTGTGTATACCCACGCCAAAACCGCCTCCTATATATGCGATTTTTCCATATTTGTAGATTGACGACAATATGCCTATACAGTCAATGACAAGCACATTGGACTCCTGAAGCAGCCTCTTCAGGCTGTCGGGAAGAGTGGAGATATCCTTGCCTGCAGACTCCCCGTATTTGGCATTGATTTCAGAGAACCTTATTACCTTATACCCCTCAAAGCACTTTACAACAGACTCTATCCTCTCTTTACCTATCTCATGCGGGGCAATTACCAGTTTTGTGCGCGGAAAATTCTTGAGCACCTTTGCCATTATCTCCTCGTCGGGAGCCCATGAACTGCCTGCTACCATTGTAAAGTGGTCTTTTGCAAAGAGTTCTATATATGGGAACGATGCGCTGCTGTGGGTTATCTGATAGACCCTGTCAAAACGGGTATCGCCACAAATTCTCACATTTTCAGTTATTCCAATCCCTTTCAGAAGCGATGCTGACTGGTTGTCCTGCACAAAGAGTGTGGTGTAATTGCACAGCATCTTTCTGAAGAATCCCCCGTAGGACTTGAAGAACATCTGCGACGGCCTGAAAATGGCCGCCACTATATATGTTTCTATATTTCTGGCATTTAACTCATGGAGATAGTTGTACCAGAATTCATATTTGATAAATATTGCCTTGACCGGTTTTACATGGTCAAGGAATGCCCTTGCATTTGACGTTGTATCAATGGGCAGATAGAAGACCCAATCTGCCAGATTGTAGTTTTTTCTCAACTCATAGCCGCTTGGCGAGAAGAATGTGAGCAGAATCCTGTACCGGCTCCTCTCTCTCTTGTACCACTCTATGATTGGACGCGCCTGTTCAAATTCACCTACAGAGGAGCAGTGTACCCAAATTATGGGAGATTCCGTCTTGACACAACTTCTGATACTCTCCAACAACCCCTTCTGCCCCCTATTGAAGAGCCTGGCCTTTGGATTGAACATGCCTGCAATACCTGTAATGAACAGATAAGCCCTTATTGCGAAATTATATAATAGTCTCAAAATATTCCTAATTCAGCGGAGAAACATAAATATCAAGCGAATTTAATTAAATTAAATAATATTTTAAAATATAAATTTTGCTTACCTTGCGGAAAATTTCAAAATAGATGAAACAGACTCTACAACTGATTGGAGAATATTATATTCTTATGACAAGAGTCTTTCAGAAACCCGACAAATGGAGAATATTCTGGAAGCAGTACGTCAATGAAGCACACAAACTTATAATTGATTCTATTCCAATTGTAAGCATTATCTCGGTATTTATTGGAGGTGTGCTTGTAATACAGACAGCCAACAACATGGACAACCCGTTCATACCAAAGATGTACATCGGCTACATGACCCGCGAATGTCTTGCCCTCGAATTCTGTTCAACAATGGTAGCACTCATTCTGGCCGGAAAAATAGGTTCAAACATTGCATCGGAGATAGGCAGTATGAGAATCACAGAACAGATTGATGCAATGGAGATTATGGGTGTAAACTCCGCAAACTACCTCATTCTGCCAAAGATAGTGTCGGCCGTAACCCTCAGCCCGTTCCTCATGCTCATGAGTTTCTTTCTCGGTCTGATTGGCGGAGGAATCATCGTATATACAACAGGACTTGTTTTGCCGTCACAATACATAGAGGGTCTGCAGTTTGCATTTAAAGTTGAGTACATATACTACAGCCTTACCAAAATGGCTGTTTTCGGCTATATAATAACATCGGTCTCCTCTTTCTACGGTTACTACGCAAGCGGCGGTTCGCTCGGCGTGGGACGTTCAAGTACCAAAGCGATTGTAGTGAGCAGCGGACTCATCCTTGTATTTAACCTGGCACTAACACAAATTATGCTTTAGAGATGATTACAGTTAAGAATTTATATAAGGAATTTGACAACAGATATGTTCTTGAGGACATATCGCTTACCTATAACCCTGGCCAATGCTCCCTTATAATTGGAGCCAGCGGATCTGGAAAGACTGTACTCCTCAAGAGCATTGTAGGACTGCATACGCCCGAAAAAGGCGAGATTTGGTATGGCGACAAGTTATTTACCCATATGGGCCATAAGGAGAAGAAGGAACTGCGGAAAGAGATAGGTATGCTTTTTCAGGGAAGTGCACTCTTTGACTTTGCCACAGTTGAGGAGAACGTGATGTTCCCGATGGATTTCTTTACAGACTGGAGCAGGGAGCAGAAACTTGAGCGTGCAAACTTCTGTCTCAAGAGGGTAAACCTTGAGAATGCCAACAAGAAGATGCCATCTGAGTTGAGTGGAGGAATGCAGAAAAGAGTGGGAATTGCCCGTGCAATAGCCCTCAATCCAAAGTATCTTTTCTGCGATGAACCCAACTCCGGACTTGACCCTACCACATCAATTCTCATTGACCGCCTTATTCAGGAGATTACCCAGGAGTACAAAATAACCACCATCATAAATACCCATGACATGAACTCCGTTATGGAGATTGGAGACAAGATTGGGTTTATATACAAAGGGCATAAACTTTGGGAGGGCAGCAACCAGGAGATACTCCATTCAGACTGCAAGGAACTGAATGACTTTGTGTTTGCATCCAAAATGGCACAGCAACTCAAGACCTATATTTAGCGGCCTAAACGGCTCGCCTTATCTGCATCCGGCAGCATATGTCCGGGCTTTGCAGAGAAGAGGTAGAGACTATTATGGATTGTTGTGGACTATTGTTAATTATTGTTGAGGTGGAACCTGAAACCAATCTCAGCCTTCACCTGTAATGGCTGGTCAGTCCTTATGCTTGCAGGAAGTTCGGAATTGAAATAGTATACAAGGTTAGGTTCAAGATATATACCCAACTGGGGAATAAACTTGTACTCCATACCAAAACCGACATTGCCGGAGTATTGTATTCCACCCATATCCCCGTCTATATCGTATGCTACTGCATCATAACTGCTCATCTTGTATGAAGCACTTACGCCCTTCTCAAAACTTCCTCCAACATTTGCATAAAAATAGAAATTGCTCCTGTCGACCAACCTGAAATACAAGTTTATAGGAACGCCCACATAGTGAAGGTGCTGCTTGATCCTGTAGTACCTCTTGTTTATGAGCGCCTCATATTTGCTCTTCAAAAGGGTATAATTCAAGCCAAGGCCTACTGAAAGCAGCGATGTAAGTTTTACCTGCGCCTGCACTCCAAAATTGAGCGGCAGTGCATACTGGGTCTCCGAAATCTGCTCCACACTATGTATGCCATTGGCCACAAGGCCTCCAGACGACATGTAACTCAGATACTGCGATGAGATTGCCGCACTGCTGCTTGAGATGAAGTTTGAAGCGACTGCCAAAGTATAAGTCCTTCTTTTGCCCTCCCGCACACTCTCCATGCGTACTCTCCGATCCGTTCTTTCTGCATACTCCGCAACACTCTCCCCTATTGCCGCAACACTCTGCTGCTCTGCCTTATATGCAGTCATATCCACATTCTGAGCCTCGGTTGCATGTGCATTCTCATTTTCTAATACCTCTTCTCCCTTGGCCCCAACTGCTTGAACACTCTTGGCTTGGAGCGTCTCTGTGCTCTTTGCCTTGAGTTCCTCCGCACTCTCCGTTTCAACCGCCGCAGCAGTCTTTCCGGCATCAGAAACACCATCAGCAGCCGTACCGGCATTTGCCGCAACCTTACCTCCTTGGGCCACAACCTTATCTCCATCTGCTACAGCCACCATCTTCCCGACAGACTCAACGCTTATCCCGGCAGCCCCGGCACCTGTTCCTGCAACCTCAACTTCCTGAACTGGAATAACATTCTCTTCTGATTCAGAGGCAAGTACCGGAGTTTCCTGCGCCACCTCCTGATGAAGGCCACTCTCCGGCCACAACAGCAGGGCTACAAGCACTATTGCAGCAACCGAAGCACCGTAACGGAGCGCCTTGCGCCAATTCCAATGGATAGCGCCACTCCTATTTGCAGCAACCGGAACAGGTGCTTCCACAGAGGAGTCAAGGCTCTTCTCTATGGCAGCCCACAGGTCACCATCCACCGGAGTCTCCAGCCCGGCCAGTTTGTCCCTGAAAATATTATCTATATCTTTATTCTTCATTATACTACTTCATTTCCTGCAGTCTCTCCTGCAACCATATCCGCGCCCTGCTCAACTGGGATCTTGAACCGCCCTCCGTAATATCCAGTTCCTTTGCAATCTCACTATGTGTGTAGCCCTCAATTGCATACATATTGAAAACGGTCCTGAATCCCGCCGGCATCATGCACACCAGTTTCATCAGCCTCTCGGCCTCCATCTTTTCAATCACAGATGGAGAGACTGTTATGTCGGCAGCCGCCTCTCCAATCTCCTCGGAGTATTTGAGCACATCTGACCTCCTCAGATGCATAAGCGCCGTGTTTATGAATATTCTCCTTGCCCAGCCCTCAAACGAGCCCTCTCCCTTGTAGGTTTTGAGTTTTGAAAAAAGTACAACAAAACCGTCATGGAGAATATCCTTGGCTGTTTCCCTATTGCCAATGTAACGCATACACAAAGAATACATACGGGGAGCCAACTTCCCGTACAACTCTTTTTGGGCCAACCTGCTCTCTTTCAAGCATTCTGCTATCAATGGCCCATATATATCGTCACATTGTTGATTCTGCACTTCAAATCACTTTTATAAAGATGCAAAAATGGCAATAAAAGTTGCAACAATAAAAAAAAATTAAAGTATTTTTGTGACATGAGTCCGTTAATCTAAAATATTGTAAACTATGTTTTTTTACTACCTGATGCCTGCCGTATTCATACTTGGCATTCTGGCAATTGCCTTTGAAGACATAATCAAGGTAAACAAAGCAGCCACAGCAATTGGAATGTCAATTCTGATGTGGGCCATATTTCTTATTGATTCTGTAGGAATCTTCTCTACACACCAGCCTGTAAACCTTGAGCCGTTCCTCAAGGGATTCCCGGAATTTGCAAAACTGCCCGTAAGTGAACTCGCATACAAATTCATAGAGTTCCGCATGATTGACTCTTTGGGTGATGTTGCCACAACACTCTTTTTTGTTCTTGGCTCCATGGCCATAATTGATATTGTTGACAGTCACGGCGGCTTTAGTGTAATAAGTTCTGCCATAAAGGCCAATGCTCCACGCAAATTGTTGTGGATCCTCTCATTCATTGCCTTCTTCATGGCTGCCATATTGGGAGATCTTGCTACTGTAATTGTACTTGTAGCCATTGCCCGCAAACTTGTACCTGACCGCACCACACGTCTTCTGTTTGCCGGCATGATAATCATCTCCTCCAACGCAGGAGGCTGCTGGTCTCCTATAGGTGATGTCACCACCCTCATCCTGTGGACCGGTGGAAACCTTACCGTAGGACATCAGGTGACACACCTGATTATCCCTTCTGCTGTAATGATGCTTGTTCCTTTGACAACAACGACCTTCATGCTGCCTAAAAATGCGACATTGGCACAGCCTGCCGCCGAAGAGGGCGGCATTTACAGCAAGATAAGCCCCAAATTCCGCAAGAGAATCCTTATTGTAGGATTGTCATCGCTCATTTTGATTCCGGTACTCCAGATGCTCATTCAGTTGCCTCCATTTATGGGCGTTCTTCTTGGACTTGTTGCACTCTGGATCATGACAGACCGCCGCTATGTGGGCACAGATGATGAAGAACTGCAGAATTTGCGTGTAAACCGTGTTCTTGCACGTGTTGATATAAGTACCGTATTCTTCTTCCTTGGTATCCTGATGTCTGTACAGGCCTTGAATGCCACCGGTTTCCTTACCGAAATTGGAGAGTTCCTCAACAAGACCTTCAGCAATGCCAACTATATAGCAATGGTATTTGGAGTGCTTTCGTCATTCCTTGACAACGTGGCTCTTGTATCGGCAACCATGGGTATGTATCCTTTGGCAGCAGCCGGAGATTTTATGGCCGACAGTTCATTCTGGACACTTATGGCCTACAGCGGTGTCTGTGGTGGAAGCATCCTGATCATAGGATCTGCATCAGGCGTTACAGCCATGGGTATGGAAAAAATATCGTTCGGATACTACTTCAAGAAGTTCACACCGTCGGTTGTGGCCGGATTCTTGCTTGGAATTGCAGTATTTCTATTGCTCTTTTAAAAAGATTTGACATGACAGGTTACAGATTTTCATTGAGACTTACCATATTTGCCCTGCTGCTTCTGTTGGGCTCTACAGTTGCATTTCCCCAAACCGTCATAAGGGACAACTCTCCAATCAAAAAGGACAAGGAGTATTATGTTACGGAGGGAATGAGATTCTTTAACCTCAAAGAGAATGACAGGGCCAAGGAGGCATTTCTGAAAGTCATTGAACTTGACCCTGAAAACGATGCTGCATACTACTACCTCTCAAATATTTCACTCGACTCAAATGACATTGTATCGGGCGAGATGCTGCTTCAGAAGGCAATAGAAATAGACAGCACCAACTACTGGTACCAGAGCCTGATGGCCCGAATCTGCCTTTCAACCAATCGTGCAAAGGAGGCCATTGCCATATATGAAAAACTTATCGGCCAATACCCTAAAAAGACTGAGATATACTATAATCTTGCAAACCTCTATGTAGCGGAGGAGGATATTGACAAATCAAGGGAGGTGCTTGACAAGATAGAGAAGATTGGAGGAGTTACTGAGTCAATTGTAATGGCCAAGTTCAACCTCTTCAGAATGTCGCACGATATGGAGGGGGCCCTCAATTATCTGCAGAGGGCCAACAGGGAACTCGGCTCACCACGCGTTGAGGCTGTGATCGGCGATCTCTACACCGACCGCTACAACGACTCGCTTGCAATTGTACACTATAACAAGGCCCTTGAACTTGAACCGGGCTATGCCCCTGCGATATATGGCGTGGTTGAGATACACCGCCGCAAGGGCAACTACAAGGAGTTCTTCAGTACAATAACCCCTCTTATGGCAAACCCGCAGGTAATTCCCCAGATGAAGAGCGAATATCTGGGCCAACTGCTCCAGTTGCAGCACTTTGTCCAGAAGAACAGGTTCCAACTCGATACTCTTATGGATACCTTTGTTGCCACCCATCCGGCAGACACCTCTGCAGGATACCTTGCCTCTGCATACTTTGCCCAGACAGGAGAGGAAAATAAGGCCAATGCCATACTCAAGGATATGGCGGAGAGGTACCCGGAGAGTCCAACTATCCGCACACAATACCTTTCATATCTGTACTACAGGGAGGATTGGGAGTCTCTTGCCAAAGAGGCAGAAAAGTCGCTGGCCAAGGAGCCCGACAACAAGGATTTCATACAATTGCTCGGCATTGCACAATTCCAGAGCGACAGGAACAGCGAGGCCATAGAGACCTACCGCAAACTTGAGGAGATTGCCCTGCGCGACAAGGATACAGCCAATCTTCTTACTGCCTACTCTGTAATTGGCGACTTGTCGCATGAAACAGGCAACAACAAGCAGGCATATGCCTACTATAAAAAGGCCCTCAAGGTAAATCCGGGATACAATCCTGTCCTCAACAACTACGCATACTTCCTTGCCCTTGAGAACAAAAGTCTCAAACAGGCATACAATATGAGCCTCAAAACCATTGAGAGCGAACCCGACAACCCTACATACCTCGACACTTTTGCATGGATACTCTTCCTTATGGAGAAGCCGGTAGAGGCCAAGACCCATCTCAAGCATGCAATGCTGTATGGCGGAAAGGAGAGCGCTGCAATCCTTGACCACTACGCTGAGGTTCTCTATGCCCTCAAGGAGTATGACCTCGCCTTCATATATTGGGATCAGGCAGATGCAAAGGATCCTTCGCTCGGCATTAAGGAGAAATCCGCTGCCCGCAAGAGGGAGTTGAAAGCGAAGAGTACAAAATAACCATTACCACAGAGAGTTTGAGAAGATACCTACATACAGCATCAACTCTGCCGGTTTTCACAGGCAGGAGAATAGGCATGCTCATCTTTGCGATGGCACTGCTGCTCATATTCATCTGCAATGGTGCCGCATACGGACAGAGCATTGATTCCCATAAAAAACGCATAAACCAGATTGAGAAGGATATTGCATATCTGAACAACCAGATTGCCTCAACGCAAAAAAAACACAAGAATACACTTCAGGAACTGGTCTTCATACAGAAGAAGGTTGCCAACAGAAAGGAACTCCTAAAGGAGATTGACTCGGAACTCAAGGAGCAGAACAGGCAGATAAGCGCAAAAAACAGGAATATAAGCATGCTTGAACAGCGTCTAGACACTCTTGAACACTACTACAGGCACCTTATATTAAAGACCTATAAACACCGTGACTCCCGTATCTGGTTCATGTACATCCTTGCAAGTGACAACATTGAGCAGGGCTACAGGAGATGGAAGTACCTGAAGAACTACGCCGACGCCATAAACAAGCAGGGCGAAGAGATAATTGAGACCAAACGTGAACTCGACAAAGAGCGGGCCGACCTGCTCAAACTGCGTGCAGAGACCCTCAAATCGCAGCAGACAAGGGAGAAGGAGTACAACAATCTTCTCAAGGAGGAGTCAAAATCAAAATCCTATGCAAAATCCCTGTCAAGCAACCAGGCAAAATACAAAAGGCAAATGGAGCAGAAGAAACGTGAGGCAGAGAGGCTTAACCGCGAAATAGAGAAGATGCTGGCGGCTGCCGTAAAGGCCGACAGCGGTCCAAAGGCTACACCTTCGGCCAAAGCGGACAATGTAAAACTCTCGTCAGAATTCCAGAACAACAAGGGCAAATTGCCATGGCCTGTTTCAGGTGGTGTTGTGATTGAGAAGTTCGGCCAGCACTACCACCCTCTTTTCAAGAGTGTAAAAATGCCTTTCAACAATGGAATAAACATATCTACAGCCGCTGGAAGCAGCGTAAAGGCCATATTCAACGGTACAGTAAAGCAGGTTATAGCAATACCTGGATATAACCAGTGCGTGCTCATCCAGCACGGAAACTACTTTACATTCTACTGCAAACTGGCCAATGTAAATGTAAAGGCGGGCCAGAAAGTGGCAACAGGAGAGGCCATAGGTACCTTGAGCAGTTCTGAAAACACCTCTACGCTCCATTTTGAGTTGTGGCATAACACAACAAAACAGAATCCTGAACTCTGGCTCAGGAAATAGTATAAATCAGTTTGATGAACAGGAGTGTAGAGTTGCAAAAAAACGGTCCCTTTTAGAAGAGACCGTTCAATTGTGCATTTATGCTGTCTATTACAAGGCTCAAATCCTTCGGATTCTCCTCAAACTTGATCTCATCCACATTTATTATGAGTTTCTTGCCATCCTTGTAGTTTTCTATCCAGTTGTCGTACCTGTCATTGAGACCTTTGAGATAATCGAGCCTTATACCCGACTCGTACTCCCTGCCCCTCTTCTGGATCTGGCTTACAAGGTTGGGAATTGAGGATTTGAGATAGATGAGCAGATCAGGCGGCTGCACCAATGAGAGCATAAGGTCAAACAGGGAGGTATAATTCTCAAAATCGCGTGTTGTCATCAGTCCCATCGAGTGCAGGTTTGGGGCAAAGATGCAGGCATCCTCATATATGGTCCTGTCCTGGATTACATTCTCATTTGATTTTGCTATAGCCACAATATCCTTGAAACGCCTGTTGAGGAAATAGATCTGAAGATTGAATGACCACCTCTGCATATCATTGTAAAAATCTGTAAGATATGGATTGAAATCCACATCCTCATATTTTGGGGTCCAGCCGTAATTCTTTGCCAATAGTCTTGTAAGCGTTGTCTTGCCGCTTCCTATATTTCCTGCAACCGCTATATGCATATCTCTGAATTTATGATTTTATATATAATTTGGGACATATTTCCGGAGCGACAAAGATAGCATTTATGTTTCAATCTTCATATTTGTTTCTTATTTTTGCATCATGATAGATACTGCTCTACACCAGGGCCGCCGCCGGAAAATGGTAAAGGGCCTTGCAGCAAAAGATACATATAATGAGAGGGTTATAGGCGCAATGTCGGTTGTGCCGCGCCATGCATTCGTATCGGCCGGACTCGACAGTATGGCATATGAGGAGAAGCCGCTGGCCATTGCCTGCGGACAGACAATCTCCCAACCCTCAACCGTAGCCCTGCAAAGCCACCTTCTCGGTGATATAAGGGGCAAGAAGGTACTTGAGATTGGAACCGGCTGCGGCTATCAGACAGCCGTATTGCTGCAGATGGGGGCAGATGTCTATACCATCGAACGCCACAAGGAGTTGTGTACAGTCGCCAACGGCAACCTCAAGAGGTGCGGATATGGCAATGCCCATCTTTTCCTCGGCGACGGGCACAAGGGATTGCCCCAGTTTGCACCATTCGACTCCATAATTGTTACCTGTTGTGCAAACGGTATACCGCAGGCACTCACCTCCCAACTTGCAGTTGGCGGAAGAATGGCCCTTCCTGTGGAGAGGGGAAAAGGGGTGCAGATGATGGTTCTGGTTACCCGTATCTCGGAGAGTGAATACAGGCAGGAGGATATAGGGCTCTGCTCTTTTGTCCCCATGCTGGAGGGTGTGGTAAAATAGATGGCGCAGAGTGTCATGGAAAAGTGATTGAACAAAGAAAAAAGATATATAGAGATATGATACAAGTAAAGACTTTTTATGTGAATGATTTGAGGGAGTGCTGCTATGTGGCATACGACCATACAAAGGAGTGCGTAATAATTGACCCGGGACTGCAGACTGCAAACGAGCGTGAGCGTCTTGTAAAATTTATTGAGGACAACGGGCTCAAACCGGTAAAACTGCTCTGTACCCATGGCCATTTTGACCATGTGATGGGCAATGCCTTTGTAACTGAAAAATGGAACATTCCCACATATATCCACCCCGACGACAAGGGACAGTTGGAAAGGGCTCAGCAATATTGCCAGATGTTCGGGTATACTATTGAACAGCCGCCACTTGACACATTGGATATAAATGACAATGACGTGGTAAAATTTGGAGAATCTGAACTCAAGGTTATACACTCGCCAGGCCACACAAGGGGCGGCGTATGCTTCTATTCTGAACCCGACAGAATAATATTTACAGGAGACTCCCTCTTTGCAGGAAGCATCGGAAGGACAGATCTGCCGGGCGGCGATTATGACGCCCTCATGGAGAGCCTGCTCACCAAGGTTACAAAGGTGGACCCTTACAGCAAAGTGCTTCCCGGACATGGTCCCGAGACTACCGTAACAGTTGAACTTCAGACTAACCCGTTCCTCAGATATGAATAGCATGAAGTCACTGAAGAAGAACATCATATTTACACTTCTGCTGCTTTTCCCCTTTATTACATGCTGCGCATGCGGCAATGGAGGTGATACACTTGCCAACGGGATTGTAGCAAGAGTGTCGGGAAGAGGTGAAGGAGTATTGCAGCAGATTGTTGTACCGCCAATGCCAAAGGAGGCCTCCTTTGCAGGAGAGAAGATGCCGTTGGAGAATTTTGACGTTTACGAGAGCCTGCAGAGGGAAATAATTACAATTACCCACTGGCACGGATCTTTAATATATATCATGCAACTTGCAGGAAGGCACAAGCCGGTTGTTGAAAAGATTCTCAAAGAGGAGGGTCTGCATCCCGACTTTTTCTATCTGTGCGTAGCCGAGAGTTCACTTCAGCCAGCCACATCGCCTGCCAATGCAAAGGGTTACTGGCAGTTCCTTGCCTCTACAGGAAAGGAGTACGGACTTGAAATAAACTCACAGGTTGATGAGAGGTACAACTGGGAAAAATCTACACGTGCAGCCTGCAAATACCTGAAAAAGGCCTTTGAGAAGTATGGCACATGGACACTTGCCGCAGCATCATACAACATTGGAATGGCCAATGTGGATTCAAGGATTGGATATCAGTCCATAAAGAACTACTACGACATGCAATTGCCTATTGAAACCGCAAGGTACATATACAGGGCCGTTGCCCTCAAGTGCATAATGAACAATCCACAAGTATATGGTTTTCATATAGATGCGGAGGATCTCTACAAGCCTGTAGAGTGCAAGGAGGTGATTGTGAAGGGAAGTATAGCCAACTGGAGCGACTTTGCGGCAAAACACAACACCAACTTCAAGATGATAAAGATGTTCAATGAGTGGATACGTTCAAACAGCCTTGACAACAAAAGCGGAAAAACCTACAAAGTTCTTGTTCCGGTAGAGGGTGCAAGACGCAGATAGAAGAATTCTACATTATGAAGAGTATAGAGGTAACCGGCACCCGTGAACATAACCTTAAAGGGATTGACGTCTCCATACCGCGCAACAAACTTGTAGTTGTTACAGGACTTAGCGGAAGCGGAAAGTCATCTTTGGCTTTTGATACAATATACGCCGAGGGCCAGCGCAGATATATGGAGACACTCTCTGCATATGCCCGACAATTTATAGGCATTCTTGAGAGGCCCGATGTAGACAACATTACCGGCCTGAGTCCGATTATTGCCATAGAGCAGAAGACTACCGGAAAGAACCCGCGTTCCACTGTCGGGACCATTACAGAGATATATGATTTTTTAAGACTGCTTTACGCCAGAGCCTCCGATGCCTACTCTCCCGCTACAGGAGAGAAGATGGTCAAATACTCGAACGAGCAGATTGTCGATCTTATACTTGAAGAGTACAAGGATAAGAGATGCATACTTCTGGCACCAATCGTTGTGGGAAGGAAGGGCCACTACAAGGATCTTTTTGACTCACTTCTCAAAAAGGGATACCAGCAGGCAAGGGTAGACGGTACAATATATCAGGTGGCAGACCTCAAGCCCCTTGACAGGTACAAGACCCACTTCATTGAACTGGTAATTGACAAACTCATTCCCACCGCCAATGATTACAAGCGGATAAGTTCCTCTGTTGCCACTGCTCTGGAACAGGGCAAGGGGACTCTTGCCATTCTGGAGTTCAACGGCAGCGAAGAGGTCTCTGAACCACGTTACTTGAGCAAACATCTGATGTGCCCGGTAAGCGGACTCTCTTTCCCTGAACCTGCACCCCACTCCTTCTCTTTCAATTCACCTCAGGGTGCATGTCCCAAATGCAAGGGATTGGGATATACTGCCCAAATCGATATAGGGAAAATAATACCAAACCCCAACAGGTCTATACTGGAGGGGGCCATACAGCCGCTCGGTCCATACAAGGACAACAACTGGTTCCGCATTCTTGAAAGCATGGCAAAAAAACTCTCTTTTTCACTTAATGAGCCGGTAAAGAACCTGCCGGAAGAGGTTATCAATGCCATCATTTACGGCAGTGAGGAACTCTACAGGGTAAATCTTGCCGACGGCACGCAACTTGCCCCGTTTCCTGGGGTAATTGCCAAACTCGAGCAGGGAGGACAGGAGTCGGAAGAGAGCATTGAAAAGAAGGAGCGCTTTGTTCAGGAGTGCGTCTGCTCCGAATGTAACGGAACAAGACTGAAAAAAGATGCCCTTCATTTCAAGATTGACAACAAGAACATTGCAGAGGTATCTGACCTTGACATCAAAGAGTTGGCCACATGGATCAAGTCTCTCCCCTCTGTTATGGACAAGAGGCAGAAACTAATTGCCTCCGATATCCTGAAAGAACTTGATGACCGCATAGGTTTTCTAATTGATGTAGGGCTTGAATACCTGTCGCTCAGCCGTTCTACCAGAAGCCTGAGCGGTGGTGAGAGCCAGCGTATAAGGCTTGCCACGCAGATAGGCAGCAAACTTGTAAATGTCCTCTACATTCTTGATGAGCCAAGCATAGGCCTGCACCAGAGAGACAACCGCAAACTTATCAACTCGCTGAAAAGACTCAGGGATGAGGGCAACTCTGTAATGGTTGTAGAGCATGACGAGGAGATGATCCTCAGTGGAGACTGGCTCATTGACCTCGGCCCCGGAGCAGGAGTGAATGGCGGCGAACTCCTCTATAACGGGGAGCCGCATAAACTGCTTGAAATGCCTCTTGACGAAGTCAAGGGACTCAACAGTTATACAGCAGACTACATAAGAAAGATCCGGAAGATTGAAATTCCTGCCGAACGCAGGAAGGGCAACGGGCTCTATCTTGAACTTAAGGGCGCCACCGGCAATAATCTCAAGTGCGTTGATGTAAAGATTCCATTGGGATGCCTTGTTGGAGTGAGCGGAGTGAGCGGAAGCGGCAAATCCACACTCATAAATGAGACATTGATGCCAATTTTGAGCAAACACTTCTACAGGTCACTGGCCAACCCTCTCCCCTACAAGGAGATTATTGGTCTGGAAAATGTAGACAAACTGATAGAGATTGACCAGAGCCCTATAGGACGCACTCCCCGAAGCAACCCCGCAACATATACAAATCTCTTCTCCGACATAAGGAAACTCTTTGAGAATACCCCGGATGCAAAGATAAGGGGATTCAAAGCAGGCCGCTTCTCCTTCAATGTCAAAGGCGGAAGGTGTGAAACATGCAAGGGTGCGGGAGTACAGACAATTGAAATGAACTTTTTGCCAAGTGTATATGTTCATTGCAAGGATTGCAACGGCAAACGCTACAACCCGGAGACATTGGCTGTGAAATATAAAGGCAAAAGCATAAATGATGTGCTGGAGATGACCATTGCCGAAGCGGTGGAGTTCTTTGCGCACATACCTTCAATTGCCCAGAAACTCAAGTCGCTGAATGATGTCGGACTTGGCTACATAAAACTTGGACAACCGTCAACAACACTCAGCGGAGGAGAGAGCCAAAGGGTAAAACTTGCAACTGAACTTGCAAGGAAGGGTACCGGCAAATCAATTTACATACTGGATGAGCCTACCACCGGACTGCACTTCCACGATATAAAGGTATTGCTCGGTGTACTTCAGAAGATTG
Organism: Bacteroidales bacterium; assembly: GCA_015060245.1. Lineage (GTDB taxonomy): Bacteria > Bacteroidota > Bacteroidia > Bacteroidales > UBA932 > Egerieousia. Next base: position 53,754 of record SUYU01000005.1, read on the forward strand.
TCGACCAAGGGAATACAGTTGTAATCATAGAACACAACCTTGATATACTCAAATCGGTTGACTGGCTCATTGACCTCGGTCCCGAAGGAGGAGCCGGCGGTGGACGCATAATGGCAACCGGCACACCCGAAGAGATTGCGGCCAATCCACACTCTTCAACTGGAGAATACCTCAAGGATTACCTTTCATGATTGAAAAAGAACAAGAAGCAGTATTATTCCACAATAATTACTGCTTTTTTTATAACTTTATAGGCATAAAACAATACTCCAACAACATGGAAAATATAAGAGTCTACTGCAAAAATACCGGCGAATACTACAGTTGCACACCCGGTTGCGAACTGATTGACCTTGCGAGGGAGATCAACCATACAGAGAACACCGGCAAAAAGGGGGAGAAATACCCTATACTTGCAGCCTATGTGGATAACCAGTTAAAGGAGTTGAGTTACAAGATTTACATGGCTCACTCCATTGAATTCATTGACATTACCCATCCCGACGGACGCAGGACATTCAACCGCTCCCTCGCTTTTTTGCTGCAGGCTGCGGTCAACGATGTGTACGGCGGCAAATACAGGCTTGTGCTTGACTACTCCCTGCCGAACGGTCTATATGGAGAACTCCACAAACAGGATGTTACCCAGGAAGACATCTCACGCTTCATTGCTGAGGGTGCCGGATACAAGGCTGCATTACCTAAACTTTCGGAGGTTGTCCCTACAGATAATAATGATATCATTGCACTCAAAAAGAGGATGGAAGAGTTGGTTACTGCCAATCTTCCGTTCATTAAGACCAAGGCAAGCAATGATGAGGCTGTAAGGATTTTCCTCAAGAACGGGCAACTTGAGAAGGCGCGCCTGTGCAAGACACTCGGCTGTTTCTTCAACTCCGTTTACCATTTGAACGGCCATACAGACACCTTCTACGGTCCGCTTCTGCATAATACCGGAGCTATAGAAAAATTCAACCTTGTAAAGTACAACAACGGATTCTGTTTGCAGTCACCAAATCCATTCCCGCCATACGAACTGCCGGAGGTAAAATACCAGGAAAAACTCTACGACATCTTCAAGGAGAACGGCAACTGGTGCCGCATTCTGGGTGTAAAGGATATAGGAACAGTAAATATGGCTGTACAGTCTGGTTTCTCAAGCCAGATGATACAGATAGCCGAGGCTCTCCATGAGCGCAAGTACGGTGCAATTGCAGATATGATACACGCCCGTAAAGAGAGGGTAAAACTTATTCTTATAGCAGGTCCATCCAGCAGCGGAAAGACCACCACATCCAAGAGAATTGCCCTTCATTTGCGAGTTCTCGGTCTTACGCCTGTAGTAATAGCCATGGACAACTATTTTGTAAACCGTGAGGATACTCCAAAGGATGAAGATGGCAACTATGATTTTGAGAGCATCTATGCAATGGACCTTGAACTGCTAAACAAACAACTCAACCAACTCTTCAATGGAGAGGAGATTGAACTCCCCAAATTCAATTTTGCGGAGGGAAAACGCTTCTTTGATGGGGAAAAGATCAAATTGGGCGAAACAGATGTTTTGATTATGGAGGGCATTCATGCACTCAATCCGCAATTGACCGAAGATATTGACAACGACAAGAAGTTCAAGATCTACGCATCAGCCCTAACTCCGCTCTCGATTGATGAGAACAACTACATATCAACTACCGACAACCGCAAACTCCGCAGGATGGTCCGTGACAACAACTTCAGGGGCACTTCTGCAGAGGAGACCATATTGCGCTGGGAGAGTGTCAGAAACGGTGAATACAAGAACATATTCCCTTATCAGGAGAATGCAGATGTGATGTTCAACTCATCACTGATATATGAATTGCCGTTGCTGAAAACATACGCAGAACCACTTCTAAGAAGAATTCCACCAACATCTCCTGCATATGCCGAGAGTTTGAGGCTGCTCAAGTTCCTCTCATACATAGTTGGAATGAACAACAACGAGCAGAGCAATATACCTCCTACATCTGTTCTCAGGGAGTTTATAGGCAACAGTTCGTTTACTTACTAGAAGAGATTACAAGTCTTGTGCACTACGGCTGCCGGCAGGTACATATAGGCTACACGCAAGTGCGCACCGGTTACCAATTGCCGATAGACAAGTTCAGCGCAGTTACTGCATAAAAAAAGGTCCCGAAATTCGGGACCTTTTGGTTTTATTTTTATTGTATAAGACTATTAATAACCAGAGTTTTGCTGATTCTCCAATGTCTTATTGGTATTCAACTCAGACTGGAAAATTGGAAGAATAGTCTGATAGAAAGTTCTGTCGATAATCTTTGCACGATCAACTGGGGTAATACCAGGGAACTCATCGTTATACTCAATTGATTTGTTGCAACGGATCATATCCCAGAATCTGTGACCCTCGCCATACAACTCTTTAGATTTCTCATCAAGAATCATATCCAAACTGATAGTAGCCTCAGTTGCAGGATCCAAAGAGACTGCTCTCTTGCGGATAGCGTTCAAATAATCACAAGCATCTGATTTGTTGTTCAAACGGAACTCACACTCAGCAGCGATCAAATACATCTCTGAAAGACGGATAACTTTAATGTTACAAGCACCTGCATTCTGATCTGAGTTGTCACCTTTCTTATCTACGCTACCCAAATATTTGTAGCAGCAACCCAATCTCTCATCCTGCACACCTCTTGTATCTTGAGTAAGGTCATCTTTCATAACACCCCAACGAACATCATTAGGATCCTCACCCAATCTCTCCATAAAGTAGTCAGAGGCCATAAAGTAACCCAAACAGCTACCGTAATCAGCCTGAGCAGCATAGTAAGCGCCTAGAGATGAACCTGAAAGGTTGTTGTCATCATTGATATGCAACTCAAAGATAGACTCAGTACCGTACTCTGTTGTCCATGAAGCAACCCACTCCTCAGGAGCATACAATTTGTAAGGACCTGCAATTGCAGCCTCTGCAGCAGCCAAAGACTTGCTGTAATCCTCCATCTGAAGGTATACTCTTGCCTGAAGAGCCTTGTTGCCATAATAGTTGATAAAACCGTTGTTCTTTGATTTGCCAAGTAGAGACTCACCCTTTGTCAAATCTGAAACGATTGTAGCATAGTTCTGCTCAACAGTTGCTCTACCCTCTTGTGCCATAGCATCCAACATTTCAGTAACATCTGGAACGCCATATGCACTCTTATTCTCATTGTAAGGCTCACCATACAAACGTACTAGGTCAAAGTAGATCATACCACGATAAGTGTATGCCTGACCAAGAGCATCATCAAAATCCTCATCAGTACCGGCTTCCTGAAGAGCCTCAATATTGCTTATAAGGTTATTCAACTGCATGATGATGTTGTAACCCTGTGTCCAGAAACCTGAATATGATCCAGACTCTGGAGAGTGTCCATAAGTATATAGGTTATCTGAGCCTCTACCTTGCGACTCAATTGTCAAATCTCCGCCTTTAGCATCGGCATACAAGAACATGTTTCTTCCAAGATAACTGCTAGAGAGCATCTTCTCCATTATACCGTTTAGTGCCAACTGCGCGTCTGCCTCTGTCTTGATCATTGATGAAGACTCTCCGGAGTTAGTAGGTTTCTTATCCAAGAAAGACTCACAAGAAGAGAGGACTAGAATGCAAAATAATGCAAATAGTATATTAAATCTTTTCATTGTTTTACTGTTTTAAATTAGAATGTGAACTCTAGACCAAATGTATAAGTTTTGCCAAAAGGAGTCTCCCAACCGCGAGTACCATATTGGTTAACCTCAGGATCCACCTCTTTGTAACCAGCAAATGTCAATAGGTTCTGGCCATTGAAATATACTCTTGCAGAACCCAAACCTATCTTGTTTACAAGTTGTTTAGGGAAGTTGTATGACAAAGAGATATTTTTAAGTCTCAAGAAGTTTCCGCTATGCAAGTGACGTGAACTTGTTCCCATTGCATCCTCAAGATCCAAACCTGAAATCTGAGGAATATCAGTAACCTGTCCTACAGTTTTCCAACGGTTCTCAGCAACTCTCTTTGAGCGGATTCTCTCCCAGTAGTAACCGTCATCATCAACATCCTTCTCTGCAGCATCAAATAGTTTTGAGCCAAGTTTGTAAGTGAAGTTCAAACCTAGGTCAATACCTTTCCATGAAACATTTGTACTGAAACCACCCTGGAATTTAGGGTTCAAGTCAGCCAAAATCTTGTACTCAGCATCAGTCTTGGTATATGTAGCACGTCTGCCGTTATACATGAAGAAATCATCAACTCTATCCTCCTCTTTCACATTCTCATCATTCAAATACCAAACGTTCATACCATTTTCAGGATTTACACCTGCCCACTCGTAACCATAAACTGATAGAGTAGACTCACCCTCTCTGTAGATGAACTGACATCTTGCGTCACCACCTGTAGGATCAGACCAGATAATGTCATTGCCTCCATATAGTTCAGTTACCTCAGATTTTAGCAATGCACCTGTGAAACTTGCGCTCCAGTTCCAGTCTTTGCTTCTGATGATGTCACCACCAATCTCAAACTCCCAACCATGGTTATTGATCTCACCGATGTTCTGTAGTGTAGAACTGAAACCTGTTACAGTTGAAATAGGAACGTTTTGCAACAAATCTTTAGAATCTCTGTTATAATACTCGATTGTACCATACAATCTCTGATCCCAGAAACCGAACTCCAATGCAACGTTGGTAGTATATGAAGTCTCCCAAGAAAGGTTCTCATTTGGAACGTTTGACAATGCAGAACCAGGATTTCCATTATACTTATAAGTGTAACTTGCCAATGCTCTCCAGCCATAGTTGTCTGAAGGGAATGTACCGTTGATACCATATGATCCTCTGATTCTCAAGTTAGAGATCCAGTCAATATCACGCATGAAAGCCTCATTGTTGATTTTCCAAGATGCAGCAACTGACCAGAAGTCTCCCCATCTTGCATCTGGAGCAAGTTTAGAAGAACCGTCACGTCTGTATGATCCTGAAATGTAATATCTGCCATCGTAGTTATAGTCAATCTTAGAGATGATTGAAGCAATTGAACTGCCCCAACGGTATGCATTTGCATCAAGTGTACCTGCTGTTGAAACAGTATTCAAAGCACTTGTAGGCAAATTCTCACCTGATGAACGCTGGAATACAGTCTTGTTGTTCTGAGCCTCAAAACCTACCAATGCAGAAAGAGTATGTTTATCTTTGAAAGTCTTGTTGTAGTTCAATAGAGTTGAACTTGTTACAATCTCATAATTGGTACTCATTACATCAATGCTACCGTTAACGCTTGAACCGTTGAAGTGCTCTGCGCTATAGTAGATCTGGTCTTTAACCTCAGTATTGTCATAAGAGAACGTACTTGTAAGATCCAAACCATCCAAAATGTGGATAGTCAATTTCTCAGAAGCCTGAATCTTGAAGTTTATAGAAGAGTTCTCCCATTTGTCCTGATAGTAGACATGGTTTCTTGCCAATGAACCGAAACGGTCTGTATACAAATCACCGGTCTTGTAGTTTGTTGGCCAGTAGAAAGGCCACAACAAGTTACGTACCTGCATGAAGTAGTTGGTATTGGTGTTACGGGTATCATTGAAACCCTCTTTCTCTGTACGTGCCAAGTTGATGTTTGTCTCGAACTCTACATGTTTACCAACTTTCTGTGCAACATTTACTCTACCTGCCAAACGGCTGAACTCATTGGTGATTGCTCTACCTTTATCAGATGTGTAAGCGAATGAAGAGTAATATTTTGTACTCTCTGTACCACCTGCTACTGACAAATCGTATGATTGGAAAACTGCAGTTCTGAACAACTCTTTCTCCCAATCGTAGAATTTGCCTTTTCTCTCCTGCAAACGGGCATTTACCTCAGGATCATCCGAAGTAAGAACGTCAATATTAACGTGCGCGTAGCGGCTTGTATCATCAATTGTAAATTTATAACCATGTTTTCCAAAGCGTGTGTTCAACTGGCCAATTGCATATTCACTTGCACGTTGCTCAGAGTATTTGCTACCGTCAACTCTGTAATCCCAGAAAATCTCATACTCCATCTGAGCCTGCTCCTGTGGAGATGCAACCTCATAGTTGTTGTAAGCCCAATCAGGAGTGATACCTACAGATGCCTTGAAAGTAACAGTCGGTTTACCCATTTTACCTCTCTTTGTAGTTACAAGGATAACACCGTTTGCAGCACGTGAACCGTAAAGTGAAGAAGCGGCAGCATCTTTCAATACTGTGATACTCTCAATGTCACTTGGGTTCAAAGTGTTCATGATGTTGTTTGAAGTACCTGCAACATAGTCACTCATTTGACCTGTATCACCAGAGTTTACAGGAATACCGTCAATTACATACAAAGGCTCGTTTGAAGCATTCATTGAACCGATACCACGGATACGGATGCTTGAAGCAGAACCTGCCTGGCCTGAAGATTGTGTAATCTGCAAACCTGCAATCTTACCGTTAAGGGCATTCTCAAATGAAGTTGTAGGAACGTCAGCAATCGCATCTGCCTTCAAAACAGAAGCGGCACCTGTATAAGTACCTTTCTTTGCAGTACCGTATGCAACAACGATTGTCTCCTCCAACATCTCAGAATCAGCCTGAAGAACGACGTTAACGACTGCTTTGCCGTTTACAGCGACCTTTTGGGTCTTGAAACCCATAAATGAAACGATAAGGTTTCCGTCAGCAGGAACCTCAATTGAAAATTTACCGTTATCATCGGTAAAAACTAGATTTGTAGTACCCTCTACCTGTACGTTTGCGAACGGTATAGGACTTCCGTCATCTGAAGCAGTTACTGTACCGGTAACTGTGTTTTGCGCGAACATAATGCCAGACCAAAGGGCAAATAGCGCAAGCAAAATGGCTTTCTTCATAGATTTTTAGATTAGTTAAATAATTAGTTTTTTGTTTAGCGTTTCAGTATTAAGAATTTTCCGTAACCGTCTCTGTATAAGAGTTGGGTACAAAAATTATTTCAAATATAAATAAAATATCTTTCGCCACCAAATAATATTGGGTACCTGAGACACATAATTATGCCTTCAGATACCCAATATTATACGGCAGTGATATGAATCTACACTACTGCTTCTCCAATTTCCTTAGCCTTGCGCTCCATCCTCTTCCTCACCTTTTCGAGTTTACGCGCCTCTTTGGCCAATTTACGCTCCTGTCTCTTTGCTTTCCGCTCTTCCCTCTTCAAGCGTTTCTGCTCTTTCTTGTAAAGTCTCTTCTGGATTCTTGCCTGTTTGCGCGAAAGTTCACTCTCTGAAACTTCTGTTTCAGTTAAGTTATCATGCGGCTTGAGCAACTTATCATCTGCAGCCTCCTCCGTTTCAACCACATTTATGTCAACTTTTTCAGGGAGATTGTCATCAGGCATGACTGCTGCCAGCGTATCTTCCGGAATCTCCATAACCTGTGCTACACTATCTGTCTGCTCCACCTTTTCTGCCTCAATTCTGGCCTTCTCCCTTGCGGCACGTGCTTCATCAGATTTGCGTTTGAAATCCATTATGCCATCACGCTCCTGTGGAAAATATACTGCAGTGTAGGGATAATTCGGGAAGCGTTTTCTCTTGTATGCCTTGCGCTGCGTCTGCTTGATTGAGCGGTCAACCAGTTCAAAACGCTCCTTAGGCCTCTCATCGCCCCTCCAGTTGAAGCCTTTGAGCCTCTGTTTTTCAACAGGCAGGTTATAAACGGGGTATGCATCATTTTTCAATGACTCTATATACTTTATCCTCTGGATCTCCCTATTTTTGATTCTGGCAGAAATGATCTTTCCCTCCTTCTGGTTCATCATGGTAATTATGCCATCCTCCTGGAGATAGAAAATCATTGACGCACCGCCCAAGGCATCATATCTGTAAAGGTCATTATCCTTGAAATAGGCTACCATTTCAGTTCCCTTGATCTGATTGTAGTGGAGAGTATCCTCCTGTGAGGCAATGAACGCATTGGAGAGCAGGTTTGCCTTTGAAAGGACGCCCCCTTTAATGACCAGTTGCATACTGTCGGAAGTGAACTGGTGCTTGACCTCATTCCACATGACAGGGTTTATATAGAGCCTTGCCATAGAATCGAGGTCAGAATATACCAAGGAATCGCAAAGCGCCTGTATATCATTCCTGTATACCTTAACATTATTCCATGCATCAATAAAAGTCACAGCAGTGGTATCAAGCGGCTGAACGGCAACTGAGTCGGTCCTGACAGACAACGAGTCGGAAAGCGCCGGCAAAGAGTCACGCAAAGAGACCAGAGAATCGTTCACTGCCAGAAGCGAACCGGAAACCAATGTTGAATCCTTCACTAACGCTGCGGCCTCAGAATCAGGCACAATCCCTGACTGGTCCTGCAGGGCAGCCAATGAGTCTGCTACAGGCAGCATCTGGTTCTGCGCCTGCAACAATGAGTCTGCTACAGGCAGCATCTGGTTCTGCGCCTGCAACAATGAATCTGCTACAGGCAGCATCTGGTTCTGCGCCTTCAACAATGAATCTGCTCCCGAGCGCAATTGGTCCGATCCTGCAGACAATGAGTCTGCATTGGATATCAACAAGTTCTGACTTGCATTCAAGGAGTCAGTCTCTGCCAACGGCTGGCCGGACACAGTGTCCAAAGAGTCTGGGGTTGCCTGCTGAGGCTCCTCCTTATTGGCTCTCTTTGGTGTAATGAAATCGCTTATAGGGGTATTGTCTATCCTCTTCTTTGCACTTTCTGCCTCTATCTCAACCAGCGGATCCAACTCCGAAAGTTCAACTCTCGCCCTTGCATGCTCAATGGCGGCAGAATCCACATCACAATACCTTATCTGATAATATTTGAGAGTATCTGCGGTAAGGAACATTGTATCCCGCACGCCGTTCTCAACACTATATAACGCCACAGCAGGGTTGCGCGTCAAGGTTATACACAGCGGATCAGGCCGGTAAGTGGCGTGGTCGGCAAATGCGTATGCCGACTGTTTTGTATCCAGAATCTGTATATTGCCCGAGAGTTCAGCCTCGCCCGTATTCCTGTAGTAAGAAAGGGTATCGGCCCACAGTTCCTGGTCTTTGGTCAGGATATAACCGTCTTTGTAGAAGCGGAAAAGGTTGTTGCCCCTGTCAAACTCGCCATCATTTGAAAAGAGGATGTTGTCCTCCTGCCATGCTGTGGTATTCTTCCCAAAATAGGCCTTATTCTCGGCTGTACTGTATTCGAGTTGGTCTGCCTTGATAAATACCGAGTCGGTGAACATCTGCACATTCTCCTCAAAGGAGAAGAGTTTGTCATAGGCAAAGTACCACCCCTCGAGGCTCTCAATGATGTTGCCGTTGGAGCCCTTCATTACTCCTCCATTGAAGAAATTGCCTATACTGTCACGCGTATTGTAATCAAGGAAATTGGTTCTCAAGACGTTGCCATCCTTGTCATAAAGTTCCACAAGGTTGCCTCTGACCTTTGCCAGATTCTCGTCAACCACGTAATCGATCTTGTCACTCACAAGAAAAGTATTGTCCTGAATAACCTGGACATTGCCGAGCGCCTTTATGACATTTTCGTTTACATTCCAGAGGGCTGTATCACAAAGCAGGTAGGTGTTGTTATGAAAGAAACGGGCGTTGCCTGTCACCTTACGGAATGAGACTCCCTCAACCTCCAGAATCTGGGCTGAACCCGCCTCAACGAGGCGTACAAGAGAATCCCTCTCCTCCCTCTTCTGCTGCGACAAGAGTGTTACGGAGAGAAACTGAAATATAATCAGGAACAACAACGGCAACTTTCCTTTCATACTATTTTATCCAACCTTCGTTGTCAAAATTGCACTTGCGGTACATGTCATCAACAATAATCAGGGTAGTTGACTGCTTCTCCTTTATGAACTTGTCTATTGCATCCATCTTCTGACGGTTGTTGGCAATGCTCTGGATAATCATGAAGTCCTGTTTGATATTTGCAGTATGCGAAGGCACAATCTCCTCCAACTTTATGATTTTGTATATCGTATTTCCAGAACGTCCCTCATTGTCAAGAGATTCAAACGGTTCTGAAATCTGTCCCGGCTTCATATCCTTGAGCATATAGTAGTCGGCAGGTTTCAACTGGTCCTTCTCAAAATATGTTGAACCGGTATTCTCATCAACCATTATACCTCCGTTAACTGCAGACTTGAGGTCCTGTGAATAGGCTCTTGCCGCAATGAAGAAGGTCATGCTGTCGGTCTCTATCTGACGTTTCAGACTGTCAAGAGTCTTGAAGGCCTTTGTCTTGTCCTCGTTGGTATAGGATGGTTTTATGAGGATATGACGGGCATTGAACATGTCGCCATCCTTCTCTATCATCTGAATGATGTGGTAACCGTCGGGAGTCTCCACTATCTGCGAGATCTGACCCGGTTTCAACGCCATAGCGGCATCTGAAAATGCAGGCCAATAGAGATTTTTTGGAGCCATACCCAACTCTCCGCCTCGCACGGCAGTTCCATCCTGCGAATACAATGATGCCAGAGTTGAAAATTTTTCGCCCTTGATGATACGGTTCCTCAACTCCAGAAGTTTCTCCTTAACCACAAGCGCAGCCGCCTCCTTTGAAGGGTAGAGCACAATCTGGCTGATCTTGTATTGGGTAGAGATTATTGGCAGGCTGTCCTTATCGGTCTTCTTGTAAAATTTCTCAACCTCCGACGGTGTCATCTGCGGAGCATCTCCCATAACCTTCTGCTGCATCTGCTGTGTAAGGCTCTGCTCCATCAGAACGTTCCTCCAATCATTTTTCAGTTTATGCAATGGCTTCTTGAAATATTTCTCAATCTCTGCCTCTCCACCAATGCTCATCATCATTTCGTTGACCCTGTTTGTAAGGTCAGACTCAACCTGATCCATATTTACAACAAGGCTGTCAAGTCTTGCCTGGGTAAGAAAAAGTTTCTGGACCAAAAGGTTCTCAAGGATTTCGCATCTCATATTTCCATCTGAAGCAAGGCCCTGGGCCATCATCAACTGGACCTCATTCTCCAACTGCGATATTGTTATAATCTCATTTCCGACCAATGCAACAGTCTTGTCTATCAGACCGCCCTTATAGGTTTGTGCAGAGAGCGCACAACTGAAAAACAGCATAACTGCCAATGGAAGAAGTCTAATCATTTTCATTCTTTACTAATTTTATTCTGTTACCGGCAAGTGCATCATTCATGATATCCCTATGCAATGTGGATATAAGTTCCTGCTTTCGCCTGCTTAATATTATATCTCCTATTTTATCTGCATTGTACTCGTATGGCGAGTTCCCTCCCGGAGCGACAAACTCCAGCACCTGCAGGAAGTTTGAATAGAGCGAATCCTTCTGTTCAACCAGTCTCTTCCTGGCAAGTGTCTCCCACAATCTGGAAATATCCATATCCATATCCCGTGCCACTATTGACAAATCCACCCAATTATTTCCATAATCGTCAAATTTGTATGCGGCATTATATGCCAGAAGTTTCAATTCCTCCACCTCTTCAGGCGAAGTTCCCGACGAGAGCCTCTTTACAATCTGCAACGACGGCGAACTGTTGTGCATTTTTACAAAGCACCCTTTGACCAAACCATTTCCTGTCACAAAGGACTCTTTGTGTGCATTGTAATACTCCCTCTTCTCCGCTTCAGTCACAAGGGTATCCAAACGGTCCTCCACATACTTGTTCTCGTATCTGAAAACAAGCAGTTGGATTCTGTATTCGTCAAGCAACGCCTGCACATCCTTTTCATTTTTAGGCAACTGCTCCTCTGCCTTCATGGCCAGAAGTTGTTTCAGGGCCCATGAATCCACATATTGTTCAACAAATGCGGCACTGTCCTGCGGCGAGGCATTCCGTGGCATCACCCTGTTGAGATCGCTCTTATATAACACCGCATTACCTATCTCCGCCACCTTCTCACCCTTTGAGACATTCTCAAAAAACGAGCAGGAACAGGATAAAAGCAATGCGGTTATTATTAAAAGGATCCGTCCTGTCATCTGTAACTGACTGTATGACTATCGGCTGTAGTTCGGAGCCTCACGTGTAATTGTGACATCATGAGGGTGATTCTCCATCAAACCGGCATTGGTTATTCTTACAAACTGAGCCTCACGCAATTTTTCGATATTTGGAGCACCACAGTAACCCATACCGGCCCTCAATCCACCAATCAACTGGTATATCACCTCTGCAAGAGTTCCCTTGTAAGGAACCTGCGCCACGATACCCTCCGGAACAAGTTTCTTTATATCCTCTTCCATATCCTGGAAATACCTGTCCTTTGAGCCCTTCTGCATAGCCTCAAGCGAACCCATACCCCTGTAAGACTTGAATTTTCTTCCATTGAGGATAATTGTCTCTCCTGGAGACTCCTCTACACCGGCAAACAGAGATCCGGCCATAATGGTGCTTGCACCTGCAGCCAATGCCTTCACAATATCACCCGAATAACGGATACCACCATCTGCGATTACAGGAATGCCGGTGCCCTTCAATGCGTCAGCCGCCAACATGATGGCTGTAAGTTGGGGAACACCTACACCTGCAACAACGCGTGTTGTACAGATAGATCCGGGACCTATACCCACTTTTACACCGTCAACACCACACTCCGCAAGAGCCCTGGCAGCCTCGCCTGTAGCAATGTTTCCTGCAATAACCTGAAGATGAGGGAATGCTGCCTTCAACTCCTTGATCACCTTCAATACATATACAGAGTGACCATGTGCCGTATCAACAACTACAGCATCTGTATCAACCGAAACAAGTTTCTCAACCTTCTCAATGGTATCGGCACCTACACCAACCGCTGCAGCAGCCAAAAGTCTGCCTTTTGAATCCTTGCTGGCAATAGGATTATCCTTGATCTTTGTAATGTCCTTATATGTAATCAAGCCGACCAAAGTGCCGTCCGGCTCAACCACAGGCAACTTCTCAATCCTATATTTCTGGAGGAGATTGGTAGCGTGTGCCAAATCTGTACCGCTGGTGGTTGTTATGAGGTTCTCCTTGGTCATGATATCCTTGATTGGAGTCTTCATGTTGTCTACAAACCTCAAATCCCTGTTTGTGACAATACCAATGAGTTTCTTATTGTCATCCACAACAGGAATACCGCCAATATGATTTTGGCTCATCAGTTTGAGGGCATCTGCAACCACTGCATCGCTCTTTATGACAACAGGGTCATAAATCATTCCATTCTCGGCCCTCTTTACACGTCTCACATGCTCCATCTGTCTCTCGATAGGCATATTCTTATGTATGATACCTATTCCACCGGAACGTGCAATTGCAATAGCCAACTCGGCTTCAGTCACTGTATCCATAGCGGCTGACACGATAGGCGCCTGCAAAACAATATCTCTTGAGAAATGACTACTTACATTAACCTCTCTAGGAAGTACTTCTGAACGGGCAGGTATCAACAAAACATCATCGAATGTCAAACCCTCCTGAATAATTCTGTTCGCTAATAGTTGCATATCTGTGTATTTTTAAAAGGCGAAGGTACTAAAATTTCGCAAATGAACACGAAAATAGCCCTACAAATTATAAAAATATTACTTTTTACCTACATATAGCCGGCCCTGACAGGTATTTCTCTCCTCCAACCGCCTCTCCAGCAACCTGATCAGTTCCGTATTTCTTATGAGCCCCCACGGCGAGCCGTTCACAAATCTCGGCGGCACCTCGCCTGCAAACCGCTCTATATAGAGATCCTTGCGGAGCAACTCAAGGAAATCAACAAAAAAATCAATATACCCGTCGAGGGTAAACTCAACAAACTCCTCCCTGCGTTCGGCATACTCCCGCTCCATAGCCGTTCCCTTTATTATCTGAAGTTGGTGAAACTTAAGCGTATTCAAAGGCAGTGTATTGATTATCTCCGCCATGCCCATCATCTCCTCCAGGCTCTCCCCTGGCAGACCGAAAATGAAGTGGGCACCCTGAAAAAGGCCCCTTTGCGCCGTTGCCTCAACAGCCCTGCGCGCTGTCTCAAAATCGTGGCCCCTGTTTATGCGCTTGAGAGTCCGGTCATAACAACTCTCAATTCCATACTCCACAATGACCACCTTCTCCTTTGCAAGCGATGCCAGATAGTCAAGTTTATGTTCATCTATACAATCGGGCCTTGTACCAACCACTATTCCCTTCACCGACGGATGCGACAAGGCTTCGGAATAGAGTCTCTTCAAATCATCAAGCGGGGCATAGGTATTTGAGTATGACTGAAAATAGGCCAGATAATCCGTTGTATTCCTATACCTTCCCCTGTGAAACTCAATTCCCTCCTCGAGTTGCCGGAAAATCGGTTTGTCGGGAGTACTGTAATTGGGATGAAAAGCAGCATTGTTGCAGTATGTACAACCTCCCACTCCAACGCGGCCATCCCTGTTGGGACAGGTAAAGCCAGCATCAATCACAATCTTCTGCAACCGGCAGCCGTATTTCTCCCTGAAATAGCCCGTAAAGGCGTTATAACGCTTCTCCATACCCTCAAAAACCCGACTTGTCAAGGAAACTAATTATTAAGGAAACTCTCCTTTGGCCTCTCGACCATCACTTTGAAGACAGCCTTCGTTATGGCTCCTTCTCCAATTAGCGGCGCATGCGCATCAGCAGGAAATATTATTGCAAGATTATTTGCGCCAAGGCTCACAAAATTCTCAGGCTCATCATCATTGAGGAATGCAATGTCATCCTCCTCCTTGTATTTTACATTGAGGCCATGCTCATCACACAGTGCCCTATCCTTGATGCCTATTGTCTCTACCCCTTCGAGCACCACATGAATATCAATATACGAATCATGCACCTCAAGCGGAGCCTCCTCATAACTCTTCAAAGGCCCGTTGAAAATTGTACAATATACATTCTTGCCGTCAATTTCATGCTTTCCCTCCTCCAAAGCAAGAAGATTCTCCTTGCGGAGGAACTCATACACCTTGTCAAATCCCGGAACAAGGGTCTTATATTTTTCAAAACTTTTGACTGAATCTAATATCATCTTTTTTTTATTGCAAAGATACTACAAATCCCTAAAATATTATTGATTCTCTGCCAACAAATCATTATCTTTGCAAGATATTAGGTTAAAAACATTAATTCAACCCAAATGAAAAAAATATTACTACTCACATCCATGGCAGCAGCCGTTTTGGCAGGATGCTGCAATCACCAGTCTGACGCTACCATTGAGAAGTTCAATGACATAAAGAAAGGAGTCAAGGCGGTTCATGCTCCCGACGGCCGTTCAAAGACATTTGACGCAAGCCTTGAGAAAGAGGGGGACAAATATGTTTTGCGCGGTGTAACAACTGAGCAGCAGGCAAAAGACTCATTGGCACAGGCTCTGAAAGCGGCGAACATCAAGTTTGAAGACAGCCTTTTCATGTTGCCTTGCGCAAAACTTGGAGAGAAGACTTATGCTGTATCAACCCAGTCTGTAATCAATTTCCGCACCGGCGGCAAATATAGTGCAGAATCGGCAACACAGGTCATGATGGGAACACCGCTCAGACTTCTTGAGAAGAATGACAACGGCTGGACACGCGCAATCACACCTGAAGGATACATTGCATGGGTAACAAATGCAAGTTACCAGGAGATGACAAAAGAGGAACTTGACGCCTACAAGGCAAAAGACAAAGTGATTGTAACCACAAAATATACCACAATCTATGAGGACAACAGCGACAAGAGCCAGATGGTCAGTGATGCTGTATGGGGCAATATCCTCATTGACCTTGGCAATTCTGGCCTTTTCTGGAGAAAAGTTGCAATAGCAGACGGCAGAACAGGCTATATTCCTCAAAAGGATGTTACAAACTTTGACAAATGGCTTGAGAGCCGCAACCCTACAGCAGAGAACATCATTGCAACAGCAAAACAGTTCATAGGTGTTCCATACATGTGGGGCGGCACATCAATCAAGGCCGTTGACTGCAGCGGATTCACAAAATCGACATACTTCCTCAATGGCCTTGTTCTTGCAAGGGATGCATCACAACAGTGCCACACAGGCGACAATGTTGACATTACAAAATATGTCAATGACAGCACATATACTGTAGAGGCCCTTGCAAACCTCAAGAAAGGAGACCTTATCTTCTTCGGTTCAAAGGCAACTCCAGAGAAGAAAGAGAGAGTGACCCACGTAGGTATCTACATAGAGAACGGTATCTTCATCCACTCAGCCGGCAAGGTAAGGATCAACTCGCTTATCCCTACCGACAGCAACTACTACAGTGGCTCAAAGAGACTGCTAAGAGCCTGCAGAATTATCGGCAACCAGGATATGGGCAAAGATATCCACTCAATCGAGAAATTATACAAGTAAAAAATTTATAACCGAAAAACATACACAGAATGACAACGAGACGTAACTTTCTGAAATCTGCAGGTATGCTTACAGCGGCGGCTGCACTATTCAATCCTGCAACAATTTTTGCACAGAAGGGTGTAAAGAAATCAGGCGGAAGCAAAAAAATGGAACTCTCTTTCGTTCCGTTTGACGCACAGATGAAACATGCATTTGCAATTGCAACATCCGTAAGGACAACCACCCCTATTGTACTTACCCAAATCACCTATGATGGAGTTACAGGTTACGGTGAGGCTGCCATGCCCCCTTACTTGGGCGAGACTCAGGCTTCGGTTATAGAGTTCTTGAAGAAAGTTGACCTAAGCAAATTCAGTTCTCCTTTCCTCATTGATGACATCATGAAATATGTAGACAGCATTGCCATCAACAACACAGCGGCAAAGGCTGCAGTTGACATTGCATTGCATGACCTTGTAGGAAAACTTATGGGACAGCCTTGGTGGAAGATCTGGGGATTTGACCCTACAGTATGCCCTAACACCTCTTTCACAGTAGGTTTCGACACAGAGGATATTGTAAGGGAGAAGACCAAAGAGGCTTCGCCATATAAGGTGATCAAGGTTAAACTGGGAAGGGATGAGGCTACCGACAAGATGATGATCAACACTATCCGTTCGGTTACCGATACCGTTATCTGCGTTGACGCCAACCAGGGCTGGAAAGACAAGCACTACGCTTTGGATATGATCCACTGGTTGAATGAGCGCAACGTGAAGATGATTGAGCAGCCTATGTCAAAATACCTTTTGGACGAGACTGCATGGTTGACCGAGAACAGTCCGCTTCCTATCTATGCAGACGAGGCGTGCCAGAGACTTGTGGATATCCAGAAACTTAAGGGCGCATATACAGGTATCAACATCAAACTTATGAAATGTACCGGTATGAGAGAGGCTCGCGAGATGGTGTCATTGGCAGAGGCTTTGAACATGAAACTCATGATCGGCTGTATGACCGAGACTTCATGCGCTATCTCCGCTGCAGCACAACTTGCTCCTAAAATGGAGTGGGCAGACCTTGACGGCAACCTTCTTATCAAGAATGACTGCTACACAGGCATGACAATCGTAGACGGCAAGATCACCTTGAACGACAAGCCTGGTATTGGTATCGAAAAACTATAACATCAATATTGAACCATTTAAAACCACATAAAGATGGCAAATCTTAGAACTATTAAAAAAGACGTTATCTATTTGATCAACGAAGTAATTTCAGACTGCTGGGTATTCATGTACCTTAACGGCGAGAAGAACCATGAAGAGGCAAAGAATATCATTACAGATGCCATTACCCTTGGCGACAACCTTTTTGACCAGATCAACCACTACCCTAAAGAGGGTACAAAAGAGCACTTCAAACAGATTAATGTGAAACTTCTATCTGAGGTTGACGCATTGTTCAAGAGAATCAGTGCTTTGGCTAAATAATTTGCAGACGCAAAGTTGGGGAGCCCGGCATTGTCGGGCTCCTTTGTTTTTTAGATTTCCGGCGTTCAGACAGGATACACATATTTTAAGCAGTATACAGTATTATATAGCAGGATACAGGCCGATTTTTTCAGTAGAGATATGGGACTACTTGTAAAGGAGGTTGAGCACGCAGGGCTCGGAACGGTCCGCTACACAAAAAGGAGCGGCAGCAGGTCTCTCCGCGTGAGCGTAGGGGCAAAAGGTTCGGTACGGGTCACACTGCCGTTTCTTTGCAGGTTCTCCACAGCAATTGAGTTTGTTGAGAAGAACCGTGACCGGATCATTGCTTCTATTGAGAAGATAAGAAAAAGAGAGGCTTCTGTCTGCAGAGTGAACAGTCTCTCAGACGAAGAGTTAAATGCCATACGGAAAAGGGCGCACGAGAGTCTGCCTTTAAGGTTAAAGGAGTTGTCGGGATACATGAATGAAAAATTCAAGATTTGCGACAAATACGGAAGATGTATGGAAAAGCCCTTCACTTTCAGGAGAGTGGCCATAAAGAACAACAGGAGCAACTGGGGAAGTTGCTCAACCGCCGGCAACATAAACCTGAACATGCATCTTGTAAGCCTGCCTCCCCATTTGAGGGATTTCATAATCCTGCATGAACTGTGTCATCTGATATACCCCAACCACGGAAAGGAGTTCCACTCGCTGCTCGACAGGGCCTGCGCCGGAAAGGAAAAGGAGTTTGCAAAAGAACTGCGCAAATATCGTCTGGGGTAACTGCTGTGCAGCATAACAGGATAATTTTCAAAATATTTCAAGTAAAAGTTGCAGGATAATATTTTTTGACTACCTTTGCAGTCCCAATTTTGGGACATAACAATTTAATGATCTTAGCAATGGCAGAGTATTTATCACCTGACAAAAAGCAAGAGATTTTCGGTCAATACGGAAAGTCTAATACAGACACCGGCTCAGCAGAGAGTCAAGTTGCTTTATTTTCCTACCGTATCGCTCACCTTACAGCGCATCTTAAAAACAACAAGAAAGACTACAACACTCAAAGATCACTTTTGAGACTTGTTGGTAAGAGACGCCGTTTGTTGGATTACCTTAAAGCAAGGGATATCGAGAGATACAGAAATATTGTGAAGGCACTTAACCTTCGTAAATAATATAAAAGGAAAGATGTCAAGAGGTGGTAAATTGTTACCGCCTCTTCTTTTTTATGCATAATTGCAAATAAAATGACGCAATCGCGTAACTTTTTGTATCTTTGCGAGATATTATAGATAATAATACCCTGTTTGCCAACAAAGGTAACTCGCGGCAAGCGGTGGTGATGTTTGAGTTAATTAAAACTCCCGTAGGGGGAGGCGAGTTACATTTAAAATATAATGAATATAGTTAAAAAATCCATCCAACTTAACGATGGAAGAATAATTGAGATTGAAACCGGCAAACTGGCAAAACAGGCAGACGGTTCTGTTGTTGTAAAGATGGGCAACACCATGTTGCTTGCAGCAGTCACTTGCGCCAAAGATGCCAAAGAGGATGTTGACTTCATGCCTTTGCAGGTAGATTACAAAGAGAAATTTGCTGCAGCAGGAAGATTCCCTGGCGGATTTATGAAGAGAGAGGGCAGGGCATCAGATGCAGAGATACTCGTTGCACGTCTTATTGACCGCGCATTGAGACCTCTCTTTCCGGATGATTTCCATGCAGAAGTTTTTGTTACTGTAAATCTTATTTCTGCCGACAAGGAGATTATGCCTGACGCATTGGCTGGCTTGGCTGCATCTGCAGCAATCGCAGTAAGTGACATTCCGTTTGGAGGTCCAATTTCAGAGGTAAGAGTGGCAAGAATCAATGGTGAGTTCTGCATCAACCCTACATTTACTGAACTTGAGAAGGCAGACCTTGACATTATGGTTGCTGCAACAATTGACAACATCATGATGGTTGAGGGCGAGATGAAGGAGGTGAGCGAGGCTGTAATGCTTGATGCCATCAAATTTGCACACGAGGCAATCAAAGTTCAGTGTCAGGCCCAGTTGGAACTTATGGCAGAGGTTGGCAAGACAGAGAAGAGAACATATTGCCATGAGAAAAATGACGAGGAACTTAGAGAGGCTTGTCACAAATACTGCTATGACAAATGCTATGCAATCGCAAAGAGCGGCACTGCAAAACATGAGAGAGGTGATGCTTTTGCTGCACTTGAGGAGGAGTTCCTTGCAACACTTCCAGAGGAGGAGCAGGAGGAGAAGGCTGCATTGGTAGCCCGTTACTTCCACGCAGTTGAGAAAGAGGCTATGCGCAACATGATCCTTGATGAGGGTGTGAGACTTGACGGCAGGACAACCACACAAATCCGCCCTATCTGGTGCGAGGTTGACTACCTTCCATGCGCACACGGTTCAGCAATCTTCACACGTGGCGAGACCCAATCATTGACAACTGTTACTCTTGGTACCAAACTTGACATGAAAGAGACCGACGAGGTATTGGTACAGAAGACAGAACCATTTGTACTTCACTATAACTTCCCTCCTTTCTCAACAGGTGAGGCAAAGGCACAGAGAGGTGTTGGAAGACGTGAGATCGGACACGGTAACTTGGCATTCAGAGCCCTTAAGCCAATGGTTCCTACAGGTGAGGAGAATCCATACGCAGTTCGCGTAGTATCAGATATTCTTGAGTCAAACGGCTCATCATCAATGGCTACAGTTTGTGCCGGCACATTGGCACTTATGGATGCCGGTATCCAGATCAAGAAACCTGTTTCAGGTATTGCTATGGGTCTTATCTCAGATTCAAAGAGAGGCAGATATGCTGTCTTGTCAGACATTTTGGGAGATGAGGACCACTTGGGTGATATGGACTTCAAGGTTACAGGTACCAAAGACGGTATCACTGCAACCCAGATGGACATTAAAGTTGACGGCTTGTCATACCAGGTATTGGAGCAGGCTCTTGAGCAGGCTCGCCAGGGCAGAATGCACATCATGGGCGAGATGATGAAGTGCATTGACGCACCTCGTCCAGACCTTAAACCTTACGCTCCAAGAATCGTTCAGATTACAGTTCCAGGTGAGTTCATCGGTGCAATCATCGGTAAAGGCGGTGAGGTTATCCAGAACATCCAGAAGACTACAGGTACCACCATTACAATTACTGAGCAGCAGAATGAGAACAACGAGGCTGTTGGTGTTGTAGATATCTTTGGCGAGAACAAGGAGGGAATGGATGCTGCACTTAACTGGATCAAAGGTATCGTTACAGTTCCTGAAGTTGGTGAGATATATAAAGGAAAGGTTGTTTCAATTCTTGAGTTTGGAGCATTCGTTCAGATTCTTCCTGGCAAAGAGGGCTTGTTGCACATCTCTGAGATAGACTGGAAGAAGACCGAGAAAGTTGAGGATGTACTCAAGATTGGCGACGAAGTGGAGGTTAAACTTCTTGAGATTGACAGCAAGACCGGCAAGATGAGACTTTCACGCAAAGCCCTATTGGAGAAACCTGAGGGTTATGTTGAGCCTGTACGCAGACCTCGTCCTGAGGGTAAAGATGACCGCAAAGGCGGAAATGACAGAAGAGGCGGAAAGTTCAACAAGGATGAGAGACGTCCTAACAGAAACGAGAACCGCAAAGAGGAGAGCGCAGAGTAATCTCTCCACGCAATATAGAGGAGACTGACCCAAGAGTCATCTCCATAAAGGGTAAATCCCTGTCAGAATATTCTGGCAGGGATTCGCTCTTTTATTGATATTACCGGCTGTTTCCTGCAACATTACCACACAGATCATTCAGTAAGGGCATAATAAAAAGAGCGGCCATATACTGGAGCCGCCCTTTAGTTGTAATTTATCTCTGGCGCACTGTTTTCTACCATGCGTTCAAAGGACGTCCGCTCATCAACTGACGTGCCGATGCCTTTACCTCCTCCAATACTTTAGGATCATCAATGTTGCTCAATACCTTGTCTACAAGATCAACGATTGTTGCCATATCCTTCTCCACCAAGCCTCTTGATGTTACAGCAGGGCTACCTACGCGGATACCTGATGTCTGGAATGGTGAACGGCTGTCGAACGGAACCATATTCTTGTTTACAGTAATATCTGCCTGAACAAGAGTCTTCTCTGCAACTTTACCGGTAAGGTCAGGGAATTTTGTTCTCAAATCAATCAACATTACATGGTTGTCGGTACCACCTGAAACAACTTTATATCCCTTTGCAATGAAAGCCTCTGCCATGGCAGCAGCATTCTTCTTTACCTGAATCTGATACTCCTTGAACTCAGGCTGCAATGCCTCAAAGAAAGAGACAGCCTTTGCAGCAATACAATGCTCAAGCGGACCACCTTGAATACCTGGGAATACGCTTGAATTCAAGACTGCAGACATCTTTTTAATCTCGCCTTTAGGGGTCTTTATTCCAAATGGATTGTCAAAATCCTTACCCATCAAGATGATACCACCGCGCGGACCTCTCAATGTCTTGTGAGTGGTAGATGTAACAATATGGGCAAATTTTACAGGATTGCTCAACAATCCGGCAGCAATAAGACCTGCAGGGTGAGCCATATCAACCCAGAAGATTGCTCCTACCTTATCAGCAATTGCACGCATTCTTGCCCAATCCCACTCCCTTGAGTATGCAGATGCGCCGCCAATGATAAGTTTTGGTTTGTGCTCAAGTGCCTGTTTCTCCATGTCATCATAATCAATAATGCCCTCCTCATTCAAGTGATATGCTACGGCATTGTAAAGGATTCCAGACATATTTACCGGAGAACCGTGGGTAAGGTGTCCGCCATGTGCAAGGTCAAGACCCATGAAAGTATCTCCTGGTTTTAGGCAAGCCATCATTACTGCCATGTTCGCCTGTGCGCCTGAGTGCGGTTGCACATTTGCATACTCGGCCTCAAAAAGTTGGCAAATACGGTCAATGGCCAACTGCTCAATCTGGTCCACTACCTCACATCCGCCATAATACCTTGCTCCAGGGTAACCCTCTGCATATTTGTTTGTACATACAGAACCCAAAGCCTCCAACACCTGGTTGGATACAAAGTTTTCAGATGCAATCAACTCAATGCCATGAAGTTGTCTGTTTTCCTCTTTTTTGATTAGTTCAGAAATTTGAAGATCTTGTTTCATATTGTTTTTATTTTATCTACGTGTAAAGAATATTTCTCACAAATTTATGATTTTAATTTTATTTTTGCATCAACATTCGGTAAAGTTACAATATTTTTTTAAATGTACAGAAAATTAAGGAATGATGAACTTGGCCGCATTTCGGCACAGGAGTTCAAACAGGCCCAAAAACTCAGTATAACAGTAGTTTTGGATAATGTGAGGAGCCAGCACAATATAGGCTCCGCTTTCCGTACCGCAGACTCCTTCTTTATAGAAAAGATAATCCTTTGCGGAATTTGCGCCACTCCCCCAACCGCAGAAATACACAAATCTGCCCTTGGAGCCGAGTTTTCTGTAGAGTGGGAATATTATAAGGAGACAATGGAGGCTGTCGGGAAACTTAAAGAAGAGGGCTACACCATTATAAGCATTGAACAGGCAGAAGACTCCATTTCACTTGAAAAATTCACTCCTCTTCCCGACAGAAAATACGCCCTCATCTTTGGCAATGAGGTAAAGGGCGTGCAGCAGGAGGTTGTGAGTGCCAGCGATGCTGTACTGGAAATTCCACAGTTCGGCACTAAACACTCCCTGAACATATCGGTTTCGGCAGGAGTTGTACTCTGGGAGTGCTGCAAGAAACTAAAACTTGAATAATACGGCAAGCATACGTAAAGATATTGTTCCAAAAGAATAAAAGGCAACCTTGACAGGCTGCCTTTTTTTGTATGTCATTGCTCCAATACTCTTAAAAAAAGCAAAAAAACGATTCCGCTCTCTTATACAGAGATGGATTGGGCATAGTAGCCAATAAGTTGCATGATTATTGCCAAACTGCGCCATATTGAGACATTTTGTCTACATAAAAGCATTCTTTTGAGGATTTTTTCTTAACTTTACCAAGAATAATCGGCACTTGCAGAATTATATAAAAAAACAAAATAAAAACAATCATTACTAACTAACACTAATTTACTATGAAGAGATTATTTCTGCTAGCGTTGGCAATACTCACAACCGGAGTAATGTTCGCGCAAACCAAAGTTTCCGGTAAGGTGACTTCGGCGGAAGATGGTAGTCCGGTTTCTTTTGCAAGTATAGTTGTAAAGGGAACCACCAATATGGCTACTTCAGGTGATAACGGAGAGTTCGTTTTGAATAATGTAGCAGATGGTGCCACTATTGTGGTTTCATCTATCGGTTTCAAAACAATTGAGATCCCTGTAAACGGAAAGGCTTATATTGATGTTATCCTTGCTCCTGACTCAGAAGCATTGGAAGAGGTTATGGTCGTTGCTTACGGTACAGTCAAAAAAGGTTCTTATTCAGGATCTGCTACCGTGGTTAAAGATGACGCCTTGAAAGATGCTCCAGTGATGAGTTTTGAGTCTGTATTGTCAGGTAAGGCTCCTGGCGTACAGGTTGCTGCATCATCAGGACAACCTGGTGCACAGGCTGATATCAGCATCCGTGGTTTCGGTTCATTCAATGCCGGCAACGCGCCTTTGTACGTTATTGACGGTGTTCCTGCAACAAGCGGTGACTGGTCTTCAGGCAACATCTCAACAACTGCAATGTCTTTCTTGAATCCTTCAGACATCGAGTCAATCACAATCCTTAAAGATGCCGCTGCTGCCTCTTTGTACGGTTCACGTGCATCAAACGGTGTTATCCTCATCACTACCAAGAAAGGTCAGAGAGGTAAAGTGACTTCAACATTCAAGGCAAGCGTAGGTGTTTCATACTTTGCATACGACAACTACCCATTGGCATCAGATGCAGAGACTGAGGAGTTGCACAGACAGGCATGGTACCACTATGGCCAGAACAACCCTAACGCATGGAAGAGTTACAATACTTTGGAGGATTATGTTGCAGCAAAAGTTGAGCAGAACTACCCTTCAAGAGATGAGAGCAAATATATCTACAAAGATTGGGAAGATGTATTGTTCCGCAAAGGTATTTCACAAAACTATGAGTACAACATCTCAGGTGGTGGTGAAAAAGGTAGAATCTACGCTTCAGTTGCATACTCAGACCAACAGGGTTTGACATCTATTGAGAACTTGCAGAGGGTTTCAACAACTATCAATGGTGAGGCAAGTCTTAACAAGTTCATCAAATTGGGCGGTAACCTACAGTACTCTTGGACATTCCAGGAAGGTCACCAGGAGGACCACTCAAAAGATGACCCTTATACAATATGGAAAGTTTACTTGAATGAAAGATGGCCTTATGCTTACAAAGAGACCGGCGACCTTTACATGGAGCGCTGGAACCCTACAGTAAGTACAGTTAACCCTGTTCCTACATACGACATGCAGATCAATGACGCACGTCAGAACCGTTTGCTTTTGAAAGGCTGGATGGAAGTTAAATTCACAGAGTGGTTGACCGCAAAGACTACAATAAGCAGCGACTGGCTATATGTACATGACAGATTCGGTTGGCTATACGGGCACCCTAACTTCACTGCATACGGTGAGCCTGGTGGATATATGTCAGACCGCCACAGAAATGTTAACCGTATGGTTAGTACAACACAGTTGAACTTTGACAAGACTTGGGGAGACCACCATCTTTCTGCTATGGCAGGCTGGGAGGCAGAAGAGGAGAAATACCGCATGACAAGAGCCGGTAAAACAAGTTTCTCTTACGCAGGTGCAACTGAGTCAATCTTCGGTACAGAGTATGATTCAAGTTACTCTTGGAGCCGTGAAGAGGGTTTGCTTTCAGTTTTGGGTAGCCTAAGTTACGATTACGGTGCAAGATACTACTTGACTGGAACTTACAGACGTGACGGTTCTTCAAGACTTGCTCCTGAGACCCGTTGGGGTGATTTCTGGTCAGTATCAGGATCATGGAGATTCTCAAACGAGAAATTTATGGACTTTGACTGGTTGAACGACGGTAAACTTCGTGGATCATACGGTACCAGCGGTACTCTTCCTACAGATTACTTCGGATACATGTCAGTTTATGACTATGGTGTTTACGGCAACGAGGGTGCAAGTTATCCTTCAAACTTGGCAAACTCTGATTTGACTTGGGAGAAGAACAAGAACTGGAACGTTGCTATTGACGCTACTATCTTTGACAGATACACACTATCAGTCGAGTACTTTGAGAAGAAGACTACAGACTTGTTGCTTGACGCAAAGATTCCTTCAACTACAGGTTTCACCAGCACACTTTCAAACGTTGGTGCAATGAAGAACAGAGGTTGGGAGTTGGCTTTGAACGTTGATATCCTTCAGAAGGATGATTGGGATTTGTCAGTTGGCGTAAACTGGTCAAAGATTGACAATGAGATCCTTTCTCTATCTGAGGAGGGCGAGACCCAGACATCACGTCCTTACATCTGGAAACAGGGTTACGCATTCTACCAATACTACTCTCGTGACTATCTTGGATATGATGAGAACGGTATGCCTCAATATGCCGACGGTTCATTCTTCAAGAAAGGTGCAACTCTAACAGAGGATGTTATCCTTAAAGACGGAACAAAATTGGCGAAAGGCGAGAAAGCCCCTCACGATTTGTACAACTACACTCCAAGAAACAGAAACAACTCCAATTCTGTAATCCTTGAGGGCAAGACTGCTCTTCCTGACGGTTATGGTGGATTCAATGTTGACTTGAGATGGAGAGACTTGTCATTCTCAATGGCATGGTCATACAAATATGGCCACTATATCTGGGATGACGGTACAGATGACTTGTACACAGACGGTTACCGTGAGTTCCATAGAAACATCGGTAAATCACAGGTAGATGCATGGTCAGAGACCAACAAAGATGCTGCATTCCCTAAACGTATTGCAGGTAACAATCAGGGTGGTTACTACGATTCAGACAGATTCCTACACAGAGGTGACTATCTAAGATTGAAGAACGCTACTATTTCATATACTATACCTAAGACTTTTGTAAACAAACTAAGTTTGTCAAATGCACGTGTATACGTTGCTGGAGCAAACTTGTTGACATTCTCTAAACTTCACATTGACCCAGAGATCCAGAACAGCGGTTTCTACTCATTGGGAATGCCTTCTATGAGAACTGTTACATTTGGTCT
Organism: Bacteroidales bacterium; assembly: GCA_015060245.1. Taxonomy (GTDB): domain Bacteria; phylum Bacteroidota; class Bacteroidia; order Bacteroidales; family UBA932; genus Egerieousia. The sequence goes on from SUYU01000005.1 coordinate 80,810, forward strand.
TGAAGTAAGTTTCTAATAAACCCTACAATAGCAATTAGAAAGAATTTTAAAATTTGAATAGTATGAAAAGATTTATATACAACATAGCAATTGCTGCCGGCGTTCTATTGGGAGCATCTTCATGCGAGGGCTTCCTGGATAAAGTGCCTACAGACTCAGTAGTAGCAGAGAGCGCAATGGTAACTATGGATGATGCCAAAGTTGCAGCAAACGGTCTTTATACCGAATTGATGTACTACAGTATGTACGGAACACACATCCCTTATCTTGGTGATGTGAGGGCTGACAATATCTACCCTAAAGATATGGGCGGTACTGCAAATACCATTTATTTGTTGGACTTCTCCCCTACACAGACTAACTATTTCTCAATGTGGCAAGGCTTCTACAACATCATTATGAGAGCCAACACATTCATTGCAAATATCAACACTCTTGAGACAAGTTCAACAGAAGAGGCTGCCCTCAGAGACGATCTAATGGGTCAGGCATATGCTGTAAGATCTCTATGCTACTTTGACTTGGCAAGACTTTACGGTTATCCATACCTTAAAGACAACGGCGCTTCTCTTGGTGCAGTAGTTCTTACTTCAGTAGTTTCACCTTCAGAGGCAAGACTTCCTCGTAACACTGTTGCAGAGACATACGCTCAAGCAGAATCTGACGTTGCTGAGGCTTTGAAATATTTGTCAAGAGCAAAAAATAACGGCCACTTCAACTATTGGGCAGCAAAAATGCTACAAGGCAAGATTGCCCTTTACAAAGGCAACTACCAGTTGGCATACGATGCAAACGCAGAGGTTGTAGAGAACTCTCCTTACAGATTGGTTCCAAATGACGAGTATTTGGCTTACTGGAGCAGAGTATGTGACGACGAGTCAGTAATGGAATTCCTTGTAACTGCAGATGGCGATATTGACGATGACGGTGGTTTCTACACTATCTACCACAACCTATGGTTTGAGGCAAGCAATGCCGGCAAATCACTTCTACCTACAAAGAAATGGAGAGAACTTTTCAAAGATACTCCTAACGATGTACGCGCAGAGATGATCAAATACCACGACCCTGAAACCGGTGTAATCCCTGGTCAGGAGTTCTACTGGTTGAAAAAATTCGTCGGCAACGAAGGCGGAACAACTTTCAGACAGAACAACCCAAGATTGTTCAGAATTACAGATGCTTACCTTATGGCTGCAGAGGCTGCTTGCCACCTTGGCAAACAGAGTGTTGCTGACAACTACTTGAACGCTGTAAGAAAGAGAGCAGATGTTACTGCACAAGATGTAACTGCTACTGTTGACCTTGTTCTTACAGAGCGTCACAAAGAGTTCATTGGCGAGGGCCACAGATTCTTTGACGTTATGAGAACTGGCGGTACAATCGTAAGGGACCAGAGCATTGACGAGCGCGACTACGCAGGTGCTACAAGACAGGTAATTGACTGGAATGACCACAGAATCGTTCTTCCAATCTCTGCTACCGAGCAGACTATCTACCCTGAACTTCAACAGAACCCTGGATACTAACAGACAGGTAGATACCTGAATAATTTCAAGGGAGTGACCGCTTGGCCACTCCCTTTTTTATGGGCAAAATTCAAGGCTATTAAGGCCGTCGTACAAAATTTAAAGGGAATATATACAGAACAAAAATGAATCGCTCTGCGGCAGTATTTGAGGAGGAAACGGAAATTTTTAGATTTTCCAACTAATCCAAAATTATTTTAAACAATGCAATACCATTGTAACCTTAACATAACGAAGTTTAAATATTACTAATGCATAAGAATACTCTAAAACATTTTTCCTATCTTTGCATAGTAAACGATTAATATATTTGCCTATGAAACATTGCGTATAGTCAGATACGCGCATTTAGAAATATAATGAAAAAGCGTTTTAGCTTTATTCTTTTGCTTTGAAAGTTTGGCGACTATAAAAAAGACAAAAAAGAATAATAGTTGAAATGCTCGTGCTGTAGCACGGGCTTTTTAGTTATTCTTTTGTCGAGGTTACGCCAAACACCCCAAAGCAAGAATACTAATAAGTACCGTGCTTTTTTTGTGCGTATTTCAAATTTTAGGTACTACGGAGTAATCGAAAAGCCGTCAAGTGAGTAGATTATTATATAAATATAACAGGATTATGAAGAAACTATTGTTTATATTACTGCTGAGCATGACTTCAGTCACCATTACGACTTCAACTTATGCAAGTTCAATTAATTGTTCAGCCGAACAAGTATGCGTAGAAGTAATGGGAGTATCCGGTAATATTTGGATTGACAAAAATGAAGCACGAGCAGAATTTCGAAATACGAATAATTACAAAGTGACCGTAACGTGGTCTGTATTTGCATATGATTCATGTAACCAACTAAAAGAAATAGCATCTGGCACATCAGTCATTAGCCCTAACAACCAAGGGTCAGGTTACACATTTTCAACTACCGGATATTCATCTCCATCATTGAAAATGAAAGTGTACAAATGCTCTTAAAAACAGAATTTATCAATAGAAGATAAACATACAAAACTATTACTTATGAAAAAGATTATATTAATGTTATCAACAACACTTTTGTTATATTCTTGTGCAACACCCAAGTTAGCAAATAGTGTATGGTGTACTATAAAAGAAGTATCAAATGAAGAACAGACCGGTGTTATGGTAGAAAGTATCTATTTTCTCAATAACGGTAAAGCAAACATATTAAGATCAGTTTTGGCAGACTCTTGCCTGCTAATTGCTCCATATAAATATGCAGATGCAGAATATAATATGAGCAACATCAATCGAAAAGAAGGAACCATAGTTCTAAATGGCATTAATATTCAAGGGAATACCATTGAAAATAAAGGTTTAATAAACATTAAGAAAAATACTCTCATATTAGAGAATACCGAGAACTCTTCTAAATCTATCTATGTAAAAAATCCTAACATAATCATTGAGTAGTATGAAAAGAAAAATAATATCATTTGCCGCCATTGCAATTATGCTATTAGGTGGTGCACCATCTGCGAATGCGCAATTCCTCCAAAACATATGTAGAGCACTAGGTGTAAAGGAAGATAGTTACGTTATGTCAATATGCAAAGTAGGTGACGAGATTGGCAATGCTGCTATTGCTAAACAAACTGATAACGCAATAAATAAGTACGGTTCGGCTGAAGCCAATTCATATAAGGAATGGGCAGACAACTGGAACACTGAACAAGAAAAAAAATTAACCAGTTTCAATAATGAGAGAGAGCAATATATGAAGGACTATTGTAAACAGCATGGATTCTATGAATTATGGTTAGGAATGTACGGAGACAACTGGTTTGAGATGGCTGGTAGAGAGTGGTTTGAAAAACAGAATGATTTAAGAATTAGAAGAGGAGAGGATCAATTGCTTCCATGGCATCTTCGTGGAAATGCTGAGGAAGAAACCAGATATTCGCCTGTTGAGTCCAACTTATGTTCCGCCATTTTAAATGACATCGGATTATCATCAAATGATTTGGATAGGGCCAATCAATGGATTGAATCTGATAAATATGGGAAGCAGGATATGATAATAGATGCCGCATTTAACGTAATTGGGAATCATGTTGATAATACCGAAATGCTTGAAGGTTTTAGACAATTAGCAAAGGCAAACAATAAATATCTGAAAAACATAGAGAATCAAAACCCATATGCCGTGACAGAAAGAAATATCGATTTTCAGAATATTATTTTCAATGCAGCCTCTATATCACATGAAAAGAAAGCAAATCTTTTAGCAGAAAAACGAAAAATCTGTCAAAGCCTTATGAATAGTGGCGCTTATACCAACGAACCTCTTGCGTTGGAAGTTGCTGGACAAGTATTATCAATACAAAAAGATAAAACTTTGAGTGAAACAGAAAAAAAAGAGTGGCTTTGCCAATTGGGATATTATGAGAAGGTTGAAGAAATATTGGAGGCTGCAGACAAAATTAACAACTCAATTGAGCCGACTAACGTTGAACCTGAAGGTCCTACACCAGAAGAAATAGAAGAACAAAAAAGAAAAGAGCAAGAAGAAAAAGAACGAATTGAAAGAGAAAACGCAATAACAGCAATCAACAATACCTCTATTCAAAAATATAAATTTGACAGCAGCGATCTCACAGACATACAAAAAACTTCACTTGATGAAATTGCTGAAATAATGAATAAATATAATGATCTTTCGCTAACTATAACAGGCCATACCTGCTCTAAAGGTTACAAATCAGTAAATCGACGAATTGGATTAAGAAGAGCAAATATTGCAAAAGAATACCTAATAAACAAAGGCATTGATGAAAATAGAATTGTTACAAAATCTATGGGAGAAGAGGCTCCAATTGTTGAAAATTTTCCAATAGAGAATCGTTCGATTAACAGAAGGCTTGAGTTTGCAGTAGAATAGATGAATTAGAAACTACATGAAAAAAAGCATATTAACTATACTTCTTATTTTCTCCTTAATAATAATTTCAAACACAATGACATCAAATTTTATTAATGTTTATGCTGTTGAATGCTCTGAAGGAGAAGAATACATTGAACATGTTGTTGCTCAAAATATGAATGGCACACAAACAAAGACATTTGCTGTATATGGGCGAAGAATGGCCAATGGGAAATATCACTACTTTGTAAAATTGTCAACTCGCGAATTTTCCATTTTATATGCAGATAATAATAATTACAAGCCATTCTATATAAAAATAAATGGAGATCGCTGGTATTTTAAATCCACAACCTTGGACTTATATTATCTCAAAACTGACCAATGGTAAAATCATGGTAATGTTGTCTAAAACAACAATACCAAAAAGGCCGGATCATCACAATGAACCGGCCTCTGTTTCAAATATCAATCCTTAAATGCTATGCATTCAGGAAATCGACATTCCTGTAGTTCAATATTTCGTATATGGCCTCAATGGCGGTTGCCGCAGGACCTGTAGGGTCTATCATCTTTGCCTTGTTGTAGGCGTTGATTGCATCGCCCCATAACTGCTGTCGGCGGTAAATGCCACCCAAAAGATACCACGCATACGCATTTTTAGGTTCCCGCTCAAGTAAATTATGAAGTTCTGTATAGGCTTCATCCAATCTGCCTTCGCGCAAAAGTGCTTCTACCTCCAATGTGGTAAGTATTTGTGATATTGTCTTGTTCTTGGTCATAATGATACTGAATACAGTTGTTATTTACTATACAAGTCCTGAGAATCCCATGAACGCCATTGCAAGTATACCTGCAGTAATAAGCGCAATAGGAACACCCTTGAATGCTTTAGGAACACTTGAAAGTTCCAATTGTTCTCTCAAACCTGCAAATAGAGTCATAGCCAATCCAAAACCCAATGCACTTGCAATTGCGTACACAACCGACTCTGCAAGATTCAAGTAATGGGCATCGCCACCAAAAGTGAACTCTTTTGAAACTACAAGAATTGCAACACCCAATACAGCACAGTTTGTAGTGATCAAAGGCAAGAAAATACCCAAAGCCTGATACAACGCAGGGCTGATCTTTTTAAGTATAATCTCTACCATCTGAACCAGTGCTGCAATTACAAGAATAAATGCAATGGTCTGCATGAACTCAATTCCAAGCGGAACTAACAGATAATATTGGACCAAATAGGTAACAAGTGTAGCAACTGCCATAACAAAGCACACAGCACCAGACATACCAACTGCAGTAGAAACCTTATTTGATACGCCAAGGAATGGACATACGCCCAAGAATTGCGCCAACAAAATGTTGTTTACAAAAACTGCAGATATTATAATAATTATATATTCCATAGTACTAATTTTTTAAGGTTATTTTTTTGTTGCTTTGTTGAACAATACCATAAGATATCCTAAAACAAGGAAAGCACCAGGCGCAAGCACAAAGGCCAACATACCATCACCTTCAACCAATTTGTTTCCAAATACAGACAGGCCACCCAACAACTCTCTTACAAATCCGATAGTTGTCAATGAAAGTGTAAAACCAAGTCCGATACCAACACCGTCAAGTGCCGAATCAATCACAGAGTTCTTGCATGCAAAAGCCTCAGCCCTGCCCAATACGATACAGTTAACCACAATCAGTGGAATGAACAGACCCAAAGTAGCATACAAAGCAGGAACATAGGCCTGCATAACAAACTGAAGAACAGTTACCAATGCTGCAATAACAACAATGTAACTAGGAATCTTCACTTTAGCAGGAATAAGAGGGGCAATTGCAGAAATCACCATATTTGACAAAATCAACACAAATGTTGTTGCCAAACCCATACCCATACCATTGATTGCCGAGGTAGTTGTACCCAAAGTAGGACACATACCCAATACCAATACAAATGTAGGGTTCTCCTTAATTATACCTTTTAATATCAATCCAAATTTACCCATATTAGTTTTGAGCCTCCTCACTCGCGTTTGCAGCCTCCTGAACCTCCTCTACAGGTTGTTCAGCATCAGCCTTTACGTTATTTTTATTAGCCTCACAAAATGCCTTGTAGGCATTCTCAATAACATCACAGTATGCTCTTGAAGTAATTGTAGAAGCAGTGATTGCATCAATGTCACCACCATCTTTCTTCACAGAGAGTTTGAAGTTTGGATCAGCCGGATTCTTGCCCTCGAACTGAGTTACAAAATGGCTCTGGCTGTCATCAATCTTCGCGCCCAAACCTGGAGTTTCCGCATGGGAAATTACAGATGTCTTTACAAGTGAACCGTCTGGTTTGAAACCGACCATCAAAGTAATGTTTCCGCCGAATCCTTTTGAAGAAGAGGCCTCAATTGCATAACCTACAATCTCCTCACCCTTCTTTGCCGGATAGACATTCGATTTCTTGCCGTCAACCTCAACTGTGAACATTTCAGCAGAAGGAGCATTGTCAAACTCTGGCACAACTCCTCCAATTGCACCATTGATTTTAGCGATCTGCGCTGCATCAATAGGCTCTTTTGTCAGTGCATAAACACCACCCAACACTGCAGATGCAATAAGGCATACTGCGAACAGTGTTACTGACATATTTACAAATGTAGATTCTCTTGCCATTATTTTGCCTCCTTTGCGAAACGTTTAGGTTTAACATACATGTTGATTAGAGGAACAGTTGCATTCATGATAAGAATGGCAAATGAGATACCCTCAGGATAAGCACCGAACTCACGGATAAGTATTGTAATGATACCGATACCGGCACCAAAGATTATCATACCCTTCTCGCTCATAGGTGATGTAACGTAGTCGGTAGCCATAAAGATGGAGCCCAACAACATACCACCTGTAAGAAGATTGAAGATAGGATCTGTAAACTGGTCAGGGTTGCACAACCATAGAATTCCTGAGAATACAAATACTGTAGCCCAAATAGAAAGAGTTATGTGAGGTTTGATGACTCTTCTTACAAGAAGATATACAAAGCCCAACAAAAGGGCAATTGCAGATACCTCACCGGCAGAACCGACCCTTGCAAACAACAATTGTGAATATGAAAGAGACGGGTTCTGTGCAAAAATCTCGCTTACAGGAGTTCCTGCAGCGACAGCCTCCTTAACCAATGCCAATGGAGTTGCTCCAGAAGCGGCATCAAGGGATGCACCGAAGAAAGATGCAGGAGCAGTCCAGTCTGTCATAAGTACAGGGAACGAAACCAATAGGAATACACGGCCCACCAATGCAGGGTTGAACAAGTTCTGTCCCAAGCCGCCGAAAGTCATCTTTGCAACACCGATTGCCACAATGGCACCAATTACCATAAGCCACCAAGGTGAGTTAGGCGGAAGGTTTAGAGCCAAAAGCACACCGGTTAGTGCTGCTGAACAGTCGCAAATTGTACATTTGCCCTTAAGAAGGAATTTCTGGATAAGAAACTCCACCAACATACATGAGATCACGCCAACCAATACCAATTTGATTGCCGAGAATCCAAAGTAATATATCGAAACCGCAACTGCAGGGAGCAATGCAATGATTACATCCCTCATCAAGTTTCTGGTATTTTCCTTTCCGTGGATGTGCGGAGAAGGTGATACAAGCAGTTTTTTCATTCTTAGTTATTTAAATTAGCATTAATTGTTATTTTTTAGGACGGCTACGCATGATACCCATAACTTTTGCCTTGCCGAATCTTATGCTGTCCAATAGAGGAATGTAAGCAGGACATGTAAACTGGCAACAGCCGCACTCAATACAATCATAGATGAAATGAGCCTCAGCATCGTCCCAACGGGCAACCTTGCTCAATTTGTTCAAAAGATAAGGCTCAAGACCCATAGGACAAGCACTTACACATTTGCCACATCTGATACAATTGCTCTCCTCCTTTCTCTTTGTCTGCTCCTCTGTCAAATAAAGTACAGAAGATGATCCTTTAAGAGTTGGAGCATCAAGGTTTGCCATAGCCTTACCCATCATAGGACCACCGCTGATAACCTTTGCAGCACTCTCAGGAATACCGCCGGTAACCTCAATTATCTTGCTTATAGGTGTACCTACCCTGTGTTTGTAGTTCTTTTGCACATTGCTGCACTGTCCGGTAACTGTAAGGATACCCTCAAACAGAGGTTTGTTTTTCTGTACAGCCTCATAAACAGCCAAAGCAGTACCTACGTTCTGCACTACAGCACCTGTATCAATTGGAAGGCCTTTTGAAGGAACCCTTCTTCCAACAACTGCGTCAATCAACTGCTTCTCACCACCCTGTGGATATTTCTTTTTCAATACCACAACTTTGATTTGAGGATATGCAGAAGCATATTTGTTCAAAATCTCAATAGCCTTAGGCTTGTTCTCCTCAATGCCAATGAAACCTTGTGTCACATTAAGCGCCTTCATCATTATTGAAGCACCTATAAGCACCTGCTCAGGCATCTCAACCAATACTCTGTAGTCAGATGTAAGATATGGCTCACACTCTGCAGCGTTAATGATAAGGAACTCTGCTTTTTTACCTGGAGGAGGTGATAGTTTTACGTTGGTCGGGAATGTTGCACCACCCAAACCTACAACACCACACTCTTGAATTTTTGCAATAATCTCTTTGGAGTCAAGTTTGATCTCCTTTACAATTGCATCTGAACGGTCAATTGTCTCTACCCACTCATCACCCTCTACAGTAATTACAACTGCCTTGCAAGGGTTACCGGCCAAATCCTTGATTGTATCAATCGCTTTGACAGTACCGCTTACAGATGAGTGTACGGGAGCAGAGATGAAACCACTTGCATTGGCTATAAGTTGACCGACCTTTACTTTGTCTCCAACCGCAACAATAGGCTCCGCAGGAGCACCCAGGTGTTGCGACATAGAGATATATGCTGTTTCAGGAATCGGGAAATTCTCAATGGCCGCATCACAAGAGATCTTGTTGTCAGCAGGATGAACTCCACCTAGCGAAAATGTCTTCATATATCTGTTAGTTTTTTAATCTGTTTAGTTATTTTAAGCCTCTTTTTTCTCTGCAACCGGAACAGCAACTTGAGTCTTCTCGGCAGGTGCAGCAGCGGGTGCCTTCTCTGCAGGTGCAGCAGCAGGAGCCTTCTCGGCAGGTGCAGCAGCGGGTGCCTTCTCTGCAGGTGCAGCAGCAGGAGCCGCTGGAGCCGCAGCAGGTTTTGGAGGTCTTGGAGGGAAGTTTACAGCATGGATTGCACCGGTAGGACACTCTGCCACACACTTGGTACACAACTTACACTTGTTGAAATCTATGTAAGCCACGTTGTTCTCAACTGTAATGGCGCCGAATGGGCATGTCTTTGCACATTTGCCACAACCGATACATGCAGCAGTACAAGCCTTTCTTGCAACACCGCCTTTATCTTTGTTGATACAAGAAACAAATACCCTGCGTGATTTAGGACCTTTGTTCCTCAATTCAATCACACCTTTCGGACATGCTTTCACGCAAGCACCGCAGGCTGTACATTTTTCATCATCAACCACAGGAAGTCCTGAAACAGGATCCATTGAGATTGCACCAAAGTTACATGCATTTGTACAGTCGCCCTTTCCAAGACAACCATACTTGCAACCAGTATCTCCCGGATACAACGCACTCATAATAGCACATGAAGCGGCTCCGTCATAAACGTTTGTCTTGGGACGCTTGTCGCAACTTCCCGCACATCTTACAACGGCTACCATAGGAGCCTTCTCAGCCACCTCAAAGCCTAGGGCTCCTGCAATTTTCTGCATTACAGGGTTACCGCCAACGGGGCAATAAAGATTGTCCAGATTCTCAGCCTTTGTACAAGCCTCAGCAAAAGCCCTACAACCGGCCTGACCGCAACCACCGCAATTTGCGCCGGGCATCAGAGCCTCCACGATATCAATGCGCGGATCCTCCTCTACCTTGAATTTTTGTGCCACGAAATAAAGCACAACAGCCAGCAAAAGTCCCAAAAGACTTAGGCTGACTACGGTAAAAATAATAGTAGTACTCATTAAAATTTAAGTTTATTGATATTTAGTGTTTCTTTTCAATTGCAAAGGTGAACTCCTTGGCCAACCTGTCCCTGAACAAAAACACTCCAACATAGTAGAGGCTGACTCCAAGAACGGCCATTAGCCCAGCACCCAACTCACTGAAATTTAAGTAAGGCAAAGATAATAATAAAATCATTAAAATAATCAAAGGAATTACATAAGAAATCCATACGGCACGCAATCCCAACGTTTTTTTCATAACCACCAGAACCTCTTCGCCCACATGGTACACTTCGTTTGAAGTGCGGTATATTTTTATTCTCTTTATAGACATGTCACTCATAGTACAGGCCGATTTTGCATGACAGGCAGCACACATCGACTTGTTCAGGATCTCGACATAAATCTCGGTGGGTGTTATCTGTGTAACAACACCCTCATGGTCTATTGTCTTGTTGCGTCTACTCATTTACTCTCCGTTTTTTGTTTACAACACTATTTTTTCACTCTGCTCTCCAAAGGATACTTGAGGTTCTCCCATTTTGTCAGCCTGCCGTAAACTTTGCCCACAAGTATTTTGGACTCAAACATCAGCGGAATCTTGTTCCTGTCATCCGTAACCCAGACAAAAAGTTCATCCTCGCCTGTAAAAACCTCCCCCGCAACAAGTCTTACCGCAAATTTCATGGTCCTGTATGTACCCATGCCGGGGATCTTCTTCACCTCTTTCCCCTTATAGACAAAATAGAGGTCAAAAATCTCCCTGTCTATGGCAAATGAGATGGGCTGCTTCTCGTCAATCCTCACTTTTGAGAAATCAAGCGTTCTGCTTACAAAATAAAGGGTTACAAGATCATAGGTATTCTGGCGTCCCGGAAGAATGGAATCCTTTTCGGGGTAATCCTTCTTTTTGGTAACAGCATTGATCTCATAGGTATCATTATTGAAAGTATAGTTGTTTATCATCCTGTACTTTCCCTCCAGCGTGTTCCTGTAAAACTTGAGCGGGCGCAGTGTCTTCTCATCAAAATGAGACTCAAAATGCTCCCTCACCGTAAAGAACATGTCATAGAACCTGTATGTATATCCCTTTACCACCGGGTTATACACACCATTGTCATAATTGAGGGTGACCACACCTTCGCCCACATCTGTATTTATGCCGCCCCATGTATAACTGAGCACATAGGTAAGTTTCTCGCCCTTTTTGAAGGGGAGTTCCCTGCCGGCCGTATCGGTCTGGGCAAAGAGAGAGTTCACCGACAAAAGTGTCATGAGCAACCCCAACACTACAGCCCTGCTTCCCGACAATCTGATAATTTCCTTTAACACCATCATTCAATATCTCCTCTAAAAACAACAATAACCCTCCAAATGCAGGTCACAATCCGGAATGCCCGATTCAGAAATCGGTATTGTTTCCAAAATCATCATTTCCTCCGGTCATATCATTCATTCTTGAACCGGTATAGGTATCCACTCCCTGCACATCAACATCAAGTGCAACATCGTTCACATCAACAAAACGCACCTCCGAGTTGCGGAACTTCATCTTCACATCACACACGGCTCCATTACGGTGCTTTGCAATAATTATATCAGTCATACCGGCCTGCGACGGATCTTCAGTCATTCCATAATAGTCGGGGCGGTGAATAAACATTACAATATCCGCATCCTGCTCAATTGCACCCGACTCCCTCAAGTCGCTCAATTGCGGTCTTTTGGCTCCGCCTCTGGTCTCCACCGCACGGCTCAACTGTGAAAGGGCCAGAATAGGCACATCCAACTCCTTTGCTATAGCCTTCAATGACCTTGATATTGCCGAGACCTCCTGCTCCCTCATTGCCTTCAACTCCGGAGGGCCTGACATCAACTGAAGATAGTCTATGATAATCATCTTAACGCCCGCAGAAGAGACAAGACGTCTCGCCTTTGAGCGGAACTCATATATTGACAAGGAGGGGGTATCATCAATATAGAGCGGCGCCTGCGACAAGGCGTTAAGGCGCACGTTCAACTGCTCCCACTCATACAATTCAAGTTTCTTGCCACCTTTGATCTTCTCGGCAGAGAGACCTGTTTCGCTGATCATCAACCTCTTTACAAGTTGCTTCGATGCCATCTCAAGGGAGAAGAACGCCACCGGAACCTTATGCTCCACCGCCATATTCCTTGCCATTGTAAGCACAAAGGCGGTCTTACCCATTGACGGACGGGCCGCTATGATCACAAGGTCAGACGGCTGCCATCCCAATGTTACCCGGTCTATGCCGGTATAACCGCTCGGCACTCCACTCAAACCATCTTCCCGCATCTGGACCGACTGCAGGTCGTCTATAGCCTCATTGATGACATCCTGTACAGATTGGGTCTCCCTTTTCATATTTCTGTCGGCAAGGGTAAAGATCTTCTGCTGGGTATTGTCCAGCAGATCGTCCACTCCCGTAGCATCATCATAAGCCTCCTTCTGCACCTCATAAGATATTGAAATGAGTTCCCTCTGAATATATTTCTGTACCAGAATCTTTGTATGGTAATCGAGGTGGGCAGCAGCACCAATCTTCATACTGAGTTGGCTCAAATAGTATGGACCACCCACAAGTTCAAGGTCATCGGTCTTCTTGAGTTCCTCCGCCACCGTGTAGATATCCACCGCATCATGTCTCATTGCCAATGCCGATATAGCCTTGAATATCTTCCGGTTTGCCTCCTTGTAGAAACACTCCGGAACCAACACGTCTATAACGTCAGCAACAGAATTTGGTTCAAGCAGGAGCGAGCCGAGCACAGCCTCCTCTATATCTACAGCCTGGGGCGGTTTTCTGCCCGATTCCAATCCCATGAACTCAAGATTCTTTATCTGGTTAGAACCGCCGGTTCCCCTTTTTCCACTTGTTTTTGCCATTCTTCAATACTAATTCATAAATGATTACAAAAAAACACCCTCGCCAATGGTTCAAGATCAAAGGCAGAGGATGTTTTTTCTATATCTCCCTATCATAACCCTCAAAGGGTTCTTCACAACAACAGACTACTCGTTCTCAAACTCCGGATTTACAAGAATCCTTCCGCAATACTCGCAAACAATTATCTTTTTGCTTGAAGCAATATCCAACTGCCTTTGAGGCGGAATCTTGTTGAAGCAACCTCCGCAAGCATCTCTCTTGACTGTAACAACAGCAAGTTTATTGCGGGTATTTGACCTTACCTTCTTGTAAGCATTCAACAATCTCACCTCAATCTGGGACTGTATCTCCTCAGACTCTTTCAAAAGGATCTCCTCATCTTTCTGTGTCTCCTCAATGATTGACGCCAACTCCTGTTTCTTGTTCTCAAGGTCTATTTTTCTACCCTCAAGAAGTTCATTTGCAGAAGCCAACGCCACCTTCTTCTCTGCCATGGAACGTGTGCTGTCCTTAATCCTCTTCTCTGAAAGTTCCCTTTCAAGATCCTGGAACTCAATCTCCTTTGACAAAGAGTCATACTCCCTGTTGTTCTTCACATTATTTCTCTGGGCCTCATACTTTTCAATAAGAGACTTGCTGGTAACAATATCCTGCTTCTTCTGCGCTATAAAGGCCTCAGTATCTGCAATCTCCTTGCTCAAATTGGAAATACGTGTCTCCAATCCTGCAATATCATCCTCCAAATCCTGCACCTCCAATGGAAGTTCGCCCCTCAACAAATAAATCTTATCTATTTTTGAATCAGTCTGTTGAAGTCTGTACAACAACTTCAGTCTGGTCTCCATACTCATATCGGAATCCAGATTCTTTGCAATCTGCAATGACGCAAAAGTCTCACCCTCCACTATAGGAGTTGCATTTGTGTTATTCTTTTTACCTGTAGCCATAATTCAGCTTTAATAGTAATATATAGGATTATTATTTCTTCTACTTATACAAACGGCAAAGTTAGGAAATTTTTTGCAAAGTAAGTCTGCAAATAGACCAACAACATCATATTCGCTCAAATAATGGCCAATATCCATAACCATAAATCCCCTCTCGCAATAGAATTCATGATATGTAATGTCGCCCGTAATGTACGCCTGGGCACCTTTTGCCATCGCATCACCAATAAAAGAGCGTCCGCTGCCTCCACATAGGGCTACCCTTGAAATTTTTCCGTCCACAGCAGATGAACACCGCAGATGCTCAACCCCGAACCTCTCCTTTACCATGTCGGCCAGTTCCCTCCATCCAAGAGGCTCCTTGAGGTTACCCACAAGACCCAACTGCTCCTCATTGAGCGGTTCAACATCAACAAGGCCCAATTTTGCAGCCATAAGCCCGCTTACGCCATTGGCGGCCTTGTCCATATTTGTATGCGCAGCGTATATTGCTATGTCGTTTTTCAAGGCCCGTGTTACAATCCTGCCCACATAATTTGACGGGGTAATTGATTTCAGTCCCTTGAATATCAAGGGATGGTGTGTAATGATCATATCACAGCCAAGTTCAATTGCCTCATCAAGAACATCCTCTGTACAATCCAGGGCAATAAGCGCCCTTGTAACTTCGCGTTGCGGATCACCTACAGAAAATCCGCAGTTGTCCCAACTCTCCTGTAGCGCCAAAGGGGCAAACTCCTCTATGGGAGCAATAAGTTCACATGCCTTCATACCAAAAATTTATTGACATTTAATCTTGCTGAACCTTAAGTTGCGCAGAGATTTCAAGCAATCTCTCCTTTATTGAGGTAAGTTTTGAGATGACCTCCACTCTCCTGTCGGCCCCGGTTATATTATCCTTCATTCTCTTTGCCGCACCATCAAGGGTCATTCCATTCTCCTTGACAAGATGGTAGATAACCTTGAAATTTGCCAGATCCTGAGCAGTGAAGAGCCTGTTCCCCTTCTTGTTCCTGGCAGGCTTGATAAAATCCGGGAACTTCTGAGCCCAGAAACGCACAAGTGATGTACTCTCGCCCAAAATCTCAGAAACCTCACCAATGGTGTAATAAAGTTTCTCTATACTCTTCTCCTTATATGGCATAACTGTAAATTTATCAGTCCAAAGACTGTCCGGTATTTGATGAAATTGCTATAATCTCCCTGAACTGTTCAGGGGTAATGTCTGCAAAAAAGTAGTTCCTCGGGTCAACAACTTTACCGTTATAGGTAACACAATAATGAAGATGAGGTGCAAATGACATTCCCGACAGGCCTATCCTCCCTATAACCTCTCCCCTGCCCACACTCTTTCCTTTCCTCACCAGAATATCACCAAGGTGTGAATATGTTGTCATATAACCATTCTTGTGGTCTATTGTAACCGAATTGCCTCGTCCTCTCTTTGACCTTACAGACTCCACCACCACACCATCGGCCGAAGCAAGCACATCTGTTCCCACCGCACCCAGCAGATCCATGCCGTCATGCTCAACCACAGTCTTGTAGAATGGATTTATCTTCTTCCCGACAGATGCGCCGGTCTGTCCAACGGAAAAATCCTTCAACGGCACTATTGACGGTATATGGTCCACACTCTTACCCAGATACTTGCACTCCTCGTTGATATCCTCAAAAACCGCCTGCACATCCGATGCGCTCTCCTGCATAAGTTCCAGCATCTGGCGGCTTTTGCTCACAATCATCTCATCTTTTGTGGTATCTATATTCTCAAGAAGCGGCGAACTCTGGTCTATCAGGGAAACTATCAACGGGTCGGCATTGAATATGCTCCGGTAAATCTCGCGGTCCTTGAGTTTAAGATTGGAGACAGTATTGTCAAGGACCTCAAGTTTCTGGCGCAATTTTTCATACTCTTCCGCCATGACCTCATTCTCCTTTGCAAGTTTCCTTTCGGCATCTGTACTTACCACAAGTGCAAAAATGCAATAATAGAGGATTGCCAGAAGAATACTTGCCAACAAATACTGGAAAATCTTCCTGCACCACCACTTGACACCCCTTCTGACCTCTACAAATTCCAGTTTCTCCTTATTGAATTTGTACTTTTCCATCTAGGCCTCTCCGCTGTTGTTTGACTTGACTATAGAAAGGAACTCCTCGCCCTTCATATCCCGGCTGAAATAGTTTGATGGATTGACCCTGTTTCCCTTATACATCACTTCGTAGTGGAGGTGTGTTCCTGTAGAGCGGCCACTGTTGCCCATGCCGCCGATCTTCTGGCCCCTCTCTACCATATCCCCCTCCTTTACATCAATTGTATTGAGATGGGCATACCTGGTCTTGTAACCGAAGCCGTGGTCAATGATTACCTCCTTGCCATAGCCGAAGAAATTGAATGAAACCTCAACTACCTTTCCATTGCCTGACGCATATATAGGCTCACCCGTCTTGCCCACAAAATCAACTCCCGTATGCATTTTGGGCGTCTTCATGAATGGATCTGACCTCAACCCGAACAGACTGGAGATGCGCACTTTGTCAAGATGCACAGGCGGTACGGCGGGCACACACGATGCCATCTCTCCGGTACGTTTCGACAGCACTGCCACCTCGTCATACGAACGTGACTGCACAAACGCCTTCTTATAGAGGATATCCATCTTTTTCTCAATGTCAATCACAAAGTCGGAGTTGGGCATATTCTCAAGATGTGCATATCTGTTCACTCCACCAAAACCGGCATTGCGCACATCCTGGGAAATCTCCTCCATACCAAAGATAGGACGGTATACATAATTGTCCCTTCTCTGGAGTTCCATAAGGACTCTGTTGTTCTTTTCAAATTTTCTCTCAAGAAGTTCCATTTTTGACTTCAACTCAACCGATTCCTGCTTCAAAAGAGCCATCTTGGGAGTTTCAAGATCAAGGCACAAAGTATAGATAAGGAAGTAGGCAACGAATGAAGCCAAACTTAAAATAAAGAGTCCGAAACCCGCAGAGAAGCGCTTCATAAAGGGAATTTTATGCACCTCATAAAGGAGCGTATCCGCGTTGAACTTATATTTTTTAATTCCTGACATATACTAAAATTCCTAAATTAGTGGTTGCAAATATAAAAAATTAAAATTAAAAAGATTAAATTTGCAGGCTTATTAGATTAAAAATTATGACCTCAAACGAAATCAGAAATACTTTTTTGGAGTTTTTTCGCTCTAAAAATCATACCATAGTGCCGTCTGCACCTATGGTTGTCAAAAATGACCCTACACTCATGTTTACCAATGCCGGCATGAATCAGTTCAAGGACTGGTTCCTGGGCAATACTACAGTAAAGCACAAAAGGGTTGCAGATTCCCAAAAGTGCCTCAGAGTAAGCGGCAAGCACAACGACCTTGAAGAGGTGGGACTTGACACCTACCATCACACCATGTTTGAGATGCTTGGCAACTGGAGTTTCGGTGACTACTTCAAAAATGAGGCCATAGAGTGGGCCTGGGAACTTCTTACAGAGGTTTACAAAATTGATAAAGACAGACTCTACGCCACTGTTTTTGAGGGATATGCTCCCGACAATCTTGAGATGGACAATGAGGCAAAAGAGGCTTGGCTGAAATATCTTCCGGCAGAGAGGATCATCAACGGCAACAAAAAGGACAACTTCTGGGAGATGGGTGAGACCGGTCCTTGTGGCCCTTGCAGCGAGATTCATGTGGATTTGAGAAGCGATGAGGAGCGTGCCAAAATTTCAGGTGCGGAACTTGTGAACAAGGGACACCACCTTGTAATTGAGATCTGGAACCTTGTATTCATGCAGTTCAACCGCAAGGCAAACGGAGAGTTGGAGGCCCTTCCACAGAAACATGTGGATACAGGTATGGGACTTGAGCGTCTGTGCATGACCCTGCAGGCAAAACAGAGCAACTATGACACTGATGTTTTCCAGACAATGATCTCAAAGATTGCCGGATTGAGCGGCAAGCCATATACGGCAGACGACAAAGTGGGCGTAGCCATGAGGGTGATTTCTGACCACATAAGGGCAATAAGTTTCTCAATTGCCGACGGCCAACTCCCTTCCAACGTAAAGGCCGGCTATGTGATAAGGCGTATTTTGAGAAGGGCTGTAAGATATGCATACACATTCCTTGACATGTCGGAGCCGCTTCTTTACAGACTTGTACCTACCCTTGTGGAGCAGATGGGAAATGCATTCCCTGAACTCAAATCACAGCAGACACTTATAGAAAAGGTGATAAAAGAGGAGGAAGAGGCATTCTTGAGAACTCTTGAAAAGGGTATCAAACTGCTTGACACCCTCATTGAAAAGAACAAGGAGAGCAAATCAATCTCCGGTGCAGATGCCTTTGTTCTTTATGACACCTTCGGTTTCCCTATTGACCTGACAGAACTGATAGCAAAAGAGCATGACTATATGGTAGACCTCAAAGGCTTCGAAGAGGAGTTGAGACAACAGAAAGAGAGAAGCCGCAACGCAACCGCCAAGGAGGAGGGCGACTGGGTTGAGATTGCCCCTTATCAGGCAACAGAGTTCACCGGTTATGAGAGTTCAAGGGAGGAGGATGTAAAAATTCTGAAATACAGAACCGTAAAAACCAAGAACAAGGAGATATTCCAATTGGTGTTCAACAAGAGTCCTTTCTATGCAGAGAGTGGCGGACAGGTTGGAGACAGCGGATATATTGAGGCTCCGTCGGGAGAAAAGATAAAGATACTCAATACAGTAAAGGAGAACGGACTTCCAATCCACATTGCAGAGCGCATTCCTTCTGAGCCGGGGGAGAACTTCATTGCAGAGATTGACACTGAGAGAAGGCAGGATATTGCCAATAACCATACTGCAACACACCTTCTTCACCACGCTTTGAGAAAGATTCTTGGCACACATATTGAACAGAAGGGTTCACTCGTTGCTGCCGCTTACTTCAGATTTGACTTTTCACACTTTGAAAAGATTGACGAGAAGACTTTGAGGCAGGTTGAGAGGGAGGTTAACCGCCTGATCAGAAACAACACTCCAAGATGCGAGTTCAGGGAGATTCCTATTGAAGAGGCAAAGGCAAAGGGTGCAATGGCTCTGTTCGGCGAAAAATATGGCGACAAGGTCAGGGTTATCCAATATGGCGACTCCATTGAACTTTGTGGAGGTACCCATACAAACGCTACCGGAAATATAGGCTTCTTCAAGATCATTTCAGAATCTGCTGTTGCAGCAGGTGTAAGAAGGATTGAGGCTGTTACCGGACCTCATGCCGAGACTCTTGTTGAGGGAGCGGAGGACCTTATGGCTTCTGTCAAGAAACTCTTCAACAACTCGCCTAATGTCCTTGCAAGCATTGCCAAACTCATGGAGGACAACGATGCCATAAAGAAGAACATGGATGAGATGCTCAAGGAGCGTGCCATTACCCTAAAGAACACCTGTATTGAGAATGCAAAGAACTACAACGGAGTAAACATAATGGTTCTCAAAGGCTTCTACCAGCCAAACGTAATCAAGGATGTGGCATTCATGCTCAAGAACGAGACACAGAACAGCGCCTTCATAGGCGTAACCCAGTTTGACGGCAAGGTAACTCTTACACTCATGTACACCGACGACCTTGTAGCACAGGGCTACCATGCTGGCAAGGATGTGAAGGATGCCGCAAAACATATTCAAGGAGGCGGAGGCGGTCAGCCATCTTTGGCTACTGCCGGCGGAAAACTCATTGACGGAATGTCCTTGGCATTGGATACAATGATTACCAACGCAACAAAATAGGTATAGGAAAAAACAGCACATATCATATACAGCAGTGTAATGAAAAAATTGGATTCATTTATATTGAAGTCATTCTTCGGACCATTCATAATGACATTTCTCATTGTGATATTTGTCCTCATGCTCCAATTCCTGTGGCTATATATAGATGAATTGGTGGGTAAAGGTCTCAGTTTTGGAGTCATACTTGAATTCCTGGGCTGGGGCTCAGCCACACTTATACCAATGGCTCTTCCCCTGGCATCATTGCTTGCCTCCATCATGACCATGGGAAATATGGGTGAGAACAATGAATTGCTTGCCATGAAAGCGGCCGGAATCTCCCTGCAAAGGATAATAGCGCCGCTTATCATTGTATCGGTAATCATAAGTATTGGAGCCTTTTTCGCATCCAATGACCTCATTCCTGTTGCATACAACAAGATCTATACGCTGCGCGACGACATTGGCAAGACCAAGGAGGAGATCAAGATTCCTACCGGCATCTTCTACAATGGTGTTGACGGCTATACCATAAGGATTGCCAGCCGTGACGACAACAACATCATGCATGACGTGATGGTGTACAATCACAGCAGCAACAAGGGCAATGTGAGCCTTACAGTTGCAGATTCCGGACTTGTCAGGCTATCGCCCGACAAAAGCAGCATGATATTCACCCTCTACTCGGGAATAAACTACGAAGAGACCAACCGCATCCAGTACAAGGATACATCCCTTACGCTCCAGAAGATTGATTTTTCGCAGCAGGAGGTGATTATACCTCTTGAGAACTATGCCTTCAAAAAATCAGACGATGCCCGCTACGGCAACGAAATCATGGCCAAGGACCTCAAGCAACTGGCCATAGACAGGGACTCCCTGGAGATTGTCTTTGAAAAGACGCTCAGTTCACAATTGAAAAAATCAATATTTTCGGGCAACCTGATGTACACATACCAGTTTGACTCGTCAAGGGTAGGTAATTACAAGGGTTACATTCCTGCTGATTCCATATTCATGGATATTGACATAAGGAACAAAGAAAAGGCCCTCTCAAGTGCCATGAATATGATTAACAACCAGGTTTCAAGTTACCAGTTCTACGAGAGGGAACTTTTCCAGTCTGCCCACCCATTGAGAAGGTCAATCATCGAGTCGTACAGAAAGTTTACCCTGTCACTTGCCTGCCTCATATTCTTCTTTATAGGGGCACCGCTCGGTGCAATCATCAGAAAGGGAGGATTGGGCACGCCGGTAATCATATCAATGCTCTTCTTTGTTGTCTACTGGGTCGTTGACATCAGCGGCAAGAAACTGGCGAATGACGGCGCCATCGGGCCATTCATAGGCACATTCATTTCAACATTTGTGCTTATCCCTATAGGAGTATTCCTTACAGTAAAGAGTACCAGAGACTCTGCGCTCTTCAACGCAGATGCCTACAAGATATTCTTCAACAAGATTTCAAACAAAATCTCCGGTTTGAGGAGAAAGAAAACAGCATAGAAATGAGTCTGAAAATTGTATATATGGGCACTCCTGAATTTGCAGTTGCCCCACTTGATGCCATTATTGAAAAGGGGTATGACGTGGTTGGAGTCGTTACCGTACCCGACAAGCCCAGCGGACGCGGACTTAAACTCAACGAGAGCGCGGTAAAACAGTACGCAGTATCAAAAGGGCTCAAAATCATGCAGCCCGTATCGCTTAAAGAGCAGGGATTCCTTGACGAACTTGCCGCTCTTGAGGCAGATCTTTTTATTGTTGTGGCGTTCAGGATGCTGCCAAAGGTTGTATGGAGCATGCCAAAGATGGGCACATTCAATCTTCACGGCTCCCTGCTTCCCCAATATAGGGGTGCAGCCCCAATCAACTGGGCAATAATCAATGGCGAAAAGAAATCGGGTGTCACCACATTCCTTATTGATGAAAAGATTGACACCGGAAATATTCTCATGAGACAGGAGTGCGCAATTGGGGATAACGAGAATGTCGGCATCCTTTACGACAGGCTTATGGCCATAGGTGCGGAACTTGTTGTAAAGAGTGTGGAGGGTTTGGCCGACGGAACTCTTGTACCACAGCCGCAGGAACTCTTCCTTCCGGAGGAGTTGAGGGGAAAGGATATTGATACTGTGGTCGACGGAGCGCCCAAACTTACAAAAGAGTTGTGCCGCATAAAATGGGACAACCCCGTTTCAAAGATACACAACCTTGTCAGAGGTCTGTCGCCATATCCGGCAGCATTCTCAACCATAACAGACGGCATAAAGGAGATTGACATGAAGATTTTTGAGGCACAGCCTGTCGACGGCACTTGCGGAGCATCTTCAAACGGTATTCCGGCCGGAACGGTTGTCACCGACAAAAAGAGTTATATACATGTTATCTGTTCAGAGGGCAGACTCTCCTTGGAAGAGATACAACTTGCCGGCAAAAAAAGGATGAAAGTAAAGGATTTCTTATTGGGATTCAGAGATATAGAAAACTTCAGATTTATTTGACAAGATGAATGGCAAAGAGAGACATACAGTTATTTTGGCCGACGGTGATTTTCCGCAGCACCCCTGCCCCATTGCCATTCTCAGGAGTGCCGACACCATTGTGTGCTGCGACAACTCCATTCTCAAACTCATGGCAAACACCGATATTGAGGCCGACTACATCGTGGGTGATATGGACACGATGAGTGAAGAGAACAAATTGAGATTCAAGGAGAAGATACGTATTTTCCCCGACCAGGAGACCAATGACCTCACAAAGGCATTCAAGTTCGCCCTCGGTCTCAACCCTACTAAAATCACCATTCTTGGCGCAACCGGGGCAAGGGAGGACCACACATTGGGCAACATTTCACTTCTTGCCGACTACGCCAAAGTGTTTGACAACATTGAGACTGTTACTGATTACGGGATTTTTACCTCACACTCCGATACATTTACAATGGATTCGGTACCCGGACAACAGATCTCCATTTTTGCCTTTGACCCTACATTAAAAATAGAGTCGGCAGGTTTGGTGTACCCTACCGGCTCCGTTATTTTTGACCGCTGGTGGAAGGCCACACTCAATGAAGCCTCATCCACCTCCTTTACCCTCACATTCAGCCACAAGGCAGAAGTTCTTGTATTCAGGGCCTTTGTATAACCTCCATCACAGATTCATCTGCTACTCAAGGAACATTCCCATCATTGCCGCAGACATCAAAGCCACAAGCGATGCAGTCAGCAACGCCCTGAAGCCGTGCGCCGACAATACATGACGTTTGGCCGGTGCAATACTGCCAATGCCTCCAATCTGAATTCCCACCGAAGCGAAATTTGCAAAGCCGCACAATACATAGGTTGCAAGTATTACCGATTTGGTGGAGACAAATGCACCTGCCTGTATCATTGTGGCAAGACTCTGGTATCCCACAAACTCTGTCAAGATGAGTTTCTCGCCAAGAAGACGTCCTACAAGCGGAAGGTCAGCAGCATTTATTCCGGTAAGCCAGATTACGGGATAGAAGAGATATGAAAGGATAAACTCCATTGAAAGCGCTGTATAACGGCCGTCTGTTGCAGATGCTATGACGTCATTCAATGATGTGATGTCACCTATCTTGCCAAATATGAAATTGAATCCTGCAATCAACGCATAGAATACAAGAAGCATAGCACCTACGTTCGCCGCAAGTTTTAGACCGTCGGCAGTTCCATTTGAAATTGCATCAAGAACATTTTTGCCAATCTTCTCATTCGAAACCTCAACCGAATTGTCAACCTCCTCTGTCTGCGGCACAACTATCTTTGACAATGCAATTGCTCCCGGAGCAGCCATTACTGATGCCGAAAGCAGATGCTTTGCAAACTCAATCTCCATAAGTTTGTCGCCGCCACCCAACATGCCGATATAGGCGGCAAGCACTCCTCCTGCCATTGTAGCCATACCCGCAGTCATAACCAGCATAAGTTCTGATTTGGTCATTCTTGGAATATACTCCTTTACAAGAAGAGGGGCCTCTGTCTGGCCAAGAAATATATTTCCTGCGCAAGACAATGATTCTGCTCCCGACAGCCTCATAAGTTTTGTAAGGCACCATCCCATTGCCCAAACTATCTTCTGCAGGATTCCCAGATAGAAGAAAAGGCTTGTAAGGGCCGAGAAGAATATTATGGTAGGCAATATCTGCAACACAAAGATGAAGCCGAACTTGCTTGGATCCATAAGGTCTCCAAAGAGGAAGAGTGAACCCGCTTTGGTCCAGTCAAGCACTGCAACAAAGCATTTTCCCATTACCTCAAAAATTGTCTGGACAGCAGGGAACATGAGCACAGAAACGGCAATTACAAACTGAAGTGCAAGAGCCTTGAACACTGTACCCCAATTGATGCGTTTACGGTCTGAACTGAAGAGCCATGCTATGAGAATTATGACAGCCATGCCACACAATCCCCTCAAAATCGAGACAATATTGAATGAGAACTTTTTCTGCGTAAGGACTGATTTGTACGGATTCTCTGCCGCACCTGCAGCCTTCTCCTCTGCCTGCGTCTGATTCATGGCCATTTCATCACCCAACCCGGCGGCCTCCGGAACGGCCTCTTCGCCAGTCTGGTCTACAACCTCAACGGCTTGTGCTTCTGCGGCAGCCACCGTCTGGGCAGCAGCCTGCTCCACTTGCTGCAAATCTGCAATAGTATCCTCCGGTTGCTGCGCAAAAGAGAGACAGCACCACATCATGGCTACTATAATAAAAATATACCTTTTCATCTATTTTTTGTTTTTTATGTTCTCTATTTTCCTGCTTATCTCAGAAGCCCTTTCGTACTCCTCGTTATTGATTGCCTCCTGAAGTTCCTCCTTGAGCCTCTTCAATACAGCCTCCCTGTCGAGCACATCCTTTGAATGGGAATCAATGTCGGTAGAGTACTTCTCCATAAGTTCTTCCGATATATAAATTGGAGAACTGAAACTCCTTGAAAGTATAATGCCGTCTACAAAGCCGGCAAGTTCCCTCACCTCGGTTTCGCCATCAAAGAAGAGGAGTTCAGACATGAAGCCGTTGTTCTCACCACACTCACTCTCCTCAGGTTTTACAATGGAGACCTCCAGAAGTTCTATCCTGTAATCCTGAGCCACCTTGGCAAGCAACGAATGCACAGAGACTCCGTTTTGCGGAAGTTGTTTGAAATTTGACAATACAGAGTGCATCTGGGGCGGAGTAAGAGGCACCGGGAGACACCTGTCCATCCCCTCCCTATAGAGGAAGAATGTAAAACTGCCCCCATCTTCAGCAGATGCAGCAACTGCACCTATATCCAATCTGACACGTTTCATCCGGCTTGTTTTTTGGTATGCATTAAATTACAAATATAAAGTAATTTTTATTACTTTTGTTGCCTATAGGTTGATAAATGAGAATGATTTTTGAAAAAACAGCACAGGACAGCCAATCATCTGCAAGATGTGGTCTCCTGCATACAGACCATGGTACAATAGAGACTCCCATCTTCATGCCGGTTGGCACAGTGGGCTCTGTAAAAGGTATCTATCATAAAGATCTTAAGGAGGATATAAAGGCCCAGATTATTCTTGGCAACACATATCATCTCTATCTCAGGCCCGGTCTTGACATACTGAACAAGGCTGGCGGACTGCATAAATTCATTTCATGGGACAGACCGATGCTTACAGACAGCGGCGGATTTCAGGTCTTCTCCCTTGCCGAGAACCGCAAACTTACCGAAGAGGGATGCACTTTCCGCTCACATATAGATGGTTCCAAACATATTTTTACCCCCGAGAACAATGTTGACACCCAACGTATGATAGGTGCCGACATTATTATGGCTCTTGACGAATGCACACCTGGTGATGCAGATCACAATTATGCCCTGAAATCACTTAAACTTACACAAAAGTGGCTTGAAAGGGGTATAAAGAGATTCCGTGAAACAGAGCCGCTCTACGGCTACAGGCAGTTTTTCTTTCCAATAGTGCAGGGATGTGTCTACCCCGATCTCAGACGTATGGCAGCAGAGCATGTGATGCAGTTTGACATGGACGGCTATGCCATTGGCGGTCTCTCCGTGGGCGAGCCTACAGAGAAAATGTACCAGATGCTGGAAGTTGTGGACCCTATCCTTCCGAAGGATAAGCCACGATACCTTATGGGCGTGGGTACCCCTGCCAATATTCTTGAAGGAATTGCACGTGGAGTGGATATGTTTGACTGCGTAATGCCTACAAGAAACGGCCGTAACGGAATGCTCTTCACATGGGAAGGCATGATAAACATAAAGAACAGGAAGTGGGCAGACGACTACTCGCCTATTGATCCGATGGGCACCTCATTTGTAGACCATACCTACAGCAAGGCCTACTTGAGGCACCAGTTTGTTGCAGGAGAGATGCTTGCAGCACAGATTGCCAGTGAACACAACCTTGCCTTCTATCTTGAACTTGTGAGAGTTGCACGCGAGCATATCAAGGCCGGAGACTTTACCCAGTGGAAAAATGCTGCAGTAAAAAAACTGGAGACCAAACTGTAGGTGCCGTTTAACCAGAGCAAATAAATTTTTGAGAGATGAACAACTATAATTTCAAAATAACAATACTTGACAGGTACATAATCAAGAAGTTCATTGGTACCTTCTTCTTTGCGTTGTTATTGATTATAGGCATTGTCATAATATTTGACATAAGCGAAAAGATTGATGACTTTGTAGACAAGGAAGCACCGCTTGACGAGATAATTTTCAACTACTATCTCAACTTCATTCCATACTTCATGAATATGTTCAGTCCCCTGTTCGTATTCATTACGGTTATCTTCTTTACATCCAAACTCGCCGCAAACAGTGAGATTGTGGCCATACTTGCGGGTGGTATAAGTTTCAAGAGGCTGATGTACCCCTACTTCATATCTGCTGCGGCAATTGCCGTCTTCAGTCTGGCACTCAACCTCTTTGTCATTCCCCCGGCAAACAAGGGAAGGCTGGGATTTGAGAACAGGTACATAAAGAAGAAGTTTGAGAACACCAACAGGAACATGCACTACCAGATCTCTCCCGGAACATTCATGTACGGAGAATCATTCCGCACCTGGGACAATACCATAAACAAGTTCACTCTTGAAACAATAGAGGATCATAACCTTGTATCAAAGTTGAGTGCGGAGACTGCGGCTTGGGACACAACCAAAGATTGCTGGCGACTCAACAATTACCATTTGAGACAATTCATAAACAATACCGAAGTCATCAAGACCGGACAGACGCTTGACACTGCAATTGTCATAACCATAGATGACTTCTACCGCAAGAAGAATGTGGTGGAGACTCTGAATTATGTTGAATTGAATGAACTGATTGAGACTCAGAAGATGCGTGGCGACCAGATGGTCAAATATGCGCTCATAGAGAAGCACACCCGCTTTGCCATGCCATTTTCTGCATTTATACTTACTCTTATTGGAGTATCGCTCTCTTCAAAGAAGAGGCGTGGAGGAATTGGCATGAACATAGGTATAGGCATTGCCTTGAGTTTCTCATATATCCTCTTCCTGCGTTTCAGCCAGATGTTTGTACATACAGGAGCCCTTCCGCCCGGAATAGCCCTGTGGCTTCCAAACTTCCTGTATGCAATTATTGCAGTATTCCTCTACAGAATAGCGCCTAAATAGGAGATATTTGTCTTACCGCAACAAAAGTTTGACCTTAATATGAACAGAGTAAATTTTAGATCGGCATTAATATCGGTTCTCCTCTGCTGCATGTTGATTGCAGCATGCTCTCCGTCGGGAGGCAAGGGGGACTCAGGCAAAAGTGTGGAATCCTATATACAACCGGCATTCCTGCAACCTGGCGACAGCATCGGCATAATGGTGCTCTCCTCTCCCATTAACACAATAAGAAGGAGCAAGGTAGACTCCATGATTAGGGTTGTTGAGGGAATTGGAGTAAAGGTGAGACTTGGTGAGCACATCTTCAAGAATGAGTTTGCGGCATTCTCCGTATCAGACAAAGAGCGCGCCGAGGAGTTCATGAGAATGGTAAGGAATCCCAATCTCAAGGCCATCATGTTCTACAGGGGCGGATACGGGGCCATCAGGACACTTGAATATCTCAATATGGAGGAGATCAGGCGCAATCCCAAATGGATTGTGGGCTTCAGCGATGTAACCACTCTGCATAATGTGTTGTCAAATCATGGGATACAGTCAATACATGGAGGAATGCCAAGTTCATTCTGGCTCACAAAGAGAGACAGACCGGACTCTACACTCATAACAGTACAGAATGCACTGTTCGGCAAGACTACAGGGTATGAAGTTGCGCCTCACCCTTATAACAGATATGGAGAGGCAGAGGGCATTCTTGCCGGGGGCAACATGACCCTTATATCTGCATCAATCGGAACACCTTATGACTTGCAGGTCAATGAGAACACCGTTCTTCTCATTGAAGAGGTCGGCGAAGGGTTGAATGATCTTGACCGCTACATGCAGCAACTCCAGAAAAGCGGCAAACTCGGCAAGATAAAGGCGCTGCTTGTAGGCAGTTTTACAAAAATCAAGGATGATGAGGATCCTTGGAACATTGGCGCCTATGAACTTATAAAGATGTATACCGACGGGTTGGATATTCCTGTAATCTACAAATATCCTGCAGGCCACAGCCGTCCCAACTATGCCCAATACCTTGGCAGGAGGGTCAGGGTAAAGGTTGCTCAAGACGGGGCAAGCGTAGAGTTCCTGTAACCCGCTGCAAAGAGCCGGAAGCACTCCCTACGAATAAAAGATTTATAACCGGCAATTACTCTTTTGATAATAAATTGTAATTTAGGGATAGACTTTTCTATAATTTTACTAAATTTGTATGTACTGATGCCCGGACAAAGTTTTTTTGCTGTCCGGCCACAAAATGAACTTGTAAACTTATTGCACTATGAAACGCATATTGGTTGTAGGAGCCGGCGGACAGATTGGAACTGAACTTGTTCCGCACCTACAGAAAAATTATGGAGAGGAGAATGTTATTGCGGCAGACTTGAGACCTGAAATTGTCGCCAAACTTCAGGAGAAATCTATTGCAATATCCTTGGATGCCCTTAATGCCGAGGCTTACGCCCAGGCTGTGAAAGAGTATAAAGTTGATGCCATATTCAATCTGGTTGCACTTCTTTCGGCCACAGGCGAAAAGAATCCGCAACTGGCATGGAACATAAATATGGGTGCCCTGCTGAATTCTTTGAATATAGCCAAAGAGTATGAATGTGCCGTATTTACCCCAAGTTCAATCGGTGCTTTTGGTGAGAATACGCCACACCACATGACACCACAGGATACAGTAATGAGGCCAAATACAATTTACGGAGTATGTAAAGTTTCAGGCGAGTTGCTGAGTGACTACTATTACACAAAGTTTGGAGTGGATACACGCAGTGTAAGGTTTCCGGGTATCATTTCAAATGGAGCAATGCCGGGTGGCGGTACTACAGACTATGCTGTTGAGGTCTTTTACCATGCTGTCAAAACAGGCAAATACACCTGTGAGGTTCCTGAAAACACATATATGGATATGCTCTATATGCCCGATGCACTCGAGGCAACAACCCAACTTATGGAGGCTGACCCTGCCAGACTGATCCACAGGAACAGTTTCAACATTACCTCAATGAGTTTCACACCAAAAGAACTTTTTGCCGAGATCAAGAAACGTATTCCTGAATTTACAGCCAACTACAACATCGACCCTGTAAAGGATCAGATTTCGGCATCATGGCCTGATTGTATGGATGACTCGTGCGCACGTGCAGAGTGGGGCTGGAATCCCAAATGGGGCATAAATGAGATGATAGATGACATGTTGCGCGCATGCCGTGAAAAACTTGCAAGGGGCGAGTATTAGAATACACAGAATCATTGGTCTTTAAGATTAATAAAGTACTGAAGGCTGAATCCCAAATGCTCCGGATTCAGCCTTCTGGTTAAACTTACGGCCACATTCACTAAATTTGCTTTCCATTCTTTTCAAGATGAAAATAGCCTTTGAACATATAGAGAGTCTTGCCAGGGAGTTGGGGTTTGCCGCAGTCGGATATGCCCCTGCATCTGAATTGACAGATGAAGTTCCACGCTATATGCAGGCTTTGGAGATGGGCCATTTTGCAGGCCTTGAGTATCTTAAGCGCAACCTTGAAAAGCGTTTCAACCCGCAGTTGCTCGTTGAAGGGGCAAAAAGTGTTCTTGTATTTCTTGTACCTTACGGAAAAGAGCGCGATACTGAATATATAGAGATTTCTTTACCGGCAAATCCAGATCCCCCCGCAGATACTCCACATCAGGCACCGATGCAACCGCAAGCATTCCTGAGACAATCAATACCAGCCGGTAAAACGGAGGCAACCGCACGGTACAAAGTTGCACAGTATGCCTTGGGAGAAGATTACCATAGGGTAATAAAGGAGAAACTCAATGTTGTTCTGGAGAGGATGAAAGATGCCTGCCCGGCCATCAGCGGACGTGTGTTTGTAGATACAGCCCCCGTCCTTGAACGCGCCTGGGCCGTACAGGCAGGACTTGGATTCATTGGCAAGAACAACTTCTTCATAAGCAGAGAACATGGCATAAGGAACTTCATAGGTGTTATAATAAGCAACTATGAGATCCCTTACAAGGAAGAGGCAGATGAGACAAATGCAGCGGATCCCGCCAATATGGGGAATAGGGAGAGAAGAGAAAGTTTGTCGGGAAGAGAAACGGTAAAAGAGATTGGCAAAAAATATTGTGGCAACTGCACCAGGTGCCTTGATGCCTGCCCTACAGGAGCCCTATGCGCCCCATACACGCTTGATGCAGGCAGATGTATTTCATACCTGACAATTGAAGAGAAAGGATCTTCAACTGCATCAAATATTGGGAATGCCAGTTCACGCAATGGGTGGATTTTTGGATGCGATGCCTGCATGAATGCCTGCCCATGGAACAGCCGCAACGGCAAGGGATGGGAAGAGTTTGAACAGAAGGGCTTTCCGCTCGAGGCGTCGCACCTAAGGCGAAGGTAATTAAAAGCAAGTCAAAAAATATAGGTCAGATGGAATTTACAACAAGGGTCAATATAGAGCCAGCCTTACAAAAGATCAGTTACAGCAACCGGATACTCATGATAGGATCATGCTTCGCCAATGAGATTGGAGACAAGTTGAAAGAGTGCGGATTTGACATATCAGTAAATCCATTCGGCACACTCTACAATGCTGCCTCAATTTCAAAATCCCTCGCACTTCTTGACTCGTCAGAGAGGTTTGCACAGAGCGATGTCATTGACATAAGCCGCCACACAACGACATTTGCCACAGATGCAATTCAAGGTTCCGACGAAACCGGAGCAAAGGCCAATAATGAGGCTTTTAAGGGCAGATACTGCTCCTTCTGTCACCATAGTTCATTTGCAAGGGAGAGCGCCGCAGAGTTTCTTGAAAACGCCAACAGGCGGCTCCAATTGGAGCAGGAGTTCTTTGCCGGGAGCGACACCGTAATTATTACATTGGGAACAAGTTGGGTCTACAGGCACAAAGCACTTGACACAATTGTTTCAAACTGCCATAAGATACATCCGGCAGAGTTTGAGAGGGAATTTATGGAGTGGGGCCTTACTGCCCGTACTTTGGAAAAGAGCATCACTTCGCATCCCGACAAAAGGTTCATCTTTACAGTAAGTCCAATCAGGCACCTCAAAGACGGGGCACACGGCAATGCCATAAGCAAGGCATCACTTCTGTTGGCCATAGAGAGCCTGGTTGAAAAGCATGAAAACGCAGAGTACTTTCCTGCCTACGAGATTCTTCTTGATGAGTTGAGAGATTACCGCTTCTACGCTGAGGACATGATACACCCCTCCCCTGTTGCGGTAAAGTATATATTCGAGAGGTTCAAGGATTCATTCATAGAGCCTGAATGCTACCCGCAAATGGCCCAAATGAGCAAGATGGCCCGCAGAAGGGCCCATATCCCAATTGAAAGATAATCATCACAGCATCAAATAATCATCACAGCATCAAAGCGGCAATGCCGGCAATTAGGATGAAATTACCTCCGGCGACACCGCCACGGAATTCATTGACCGGCGGCAAAATAAAAAAGGATGACCACGTGGCCATCCTTTCTTATTTTATGATCAAAAGATCCATCAATGTTACTCTGCTTTCTCTTCTGCAGCAGGAGCCTCAGCGGCTTTTTTACCGCGGCTTCTACGAGTAGAAGATTTTTTAGCCTCTTTCTTAGGAGCAGCAGCCAAAGCAGCCTCATTAAAGTCTACAAACTCAATGATAGCCATCTCTGCAGCGTCACCAACACGGAAACCAGTTTTAAGGATACGAAGGTATCCACCTGGACGGTCAGCAATCTTAGGGGCAATTACGCGGAACAACTCAGAAACTGCCTCTTTCTGCTTTAGATAACTGAACACTATACGACGAGAGTGTGTGCTGTCCTCTTTAGATTTTGTAACAAGCGGCTCTAGATATACGCGTAAAGCCTTAGCCTTGGCAACTGTAGTCTCAATACGTTTGTGTAGGACTAGAGAAGAAGCCATATTAGCCAACATTGCCTTACGGTGACCGGTTTTACGGCCTAGGTGGTTAAATGCCTTATTATGTCTCATTTTAACTTACTTTTTTTTCAATATTATACTTAGTTACATCCATGCCGAAAGACAACTTCAATCTGTCTATCAACATATCAATTTCAGTCAATGACTTCTTACCAAAGTTTCTGAACTTCATAAGTTCTGAACGCTGGTGCGAAACCAAATCTGCAAATGTCTCTATATCAGCAGCCTTCAAACAGTTCAATGCTCTTACTGAAAGCTCCATATCAGAAAGTTTGGTCAAAAGAAGGTGGCGCATACGCAATGACTCCTCATCAAGTTCATTGCTTACAACCTCCGGTGCAGTCTCAAGACTGATCTTCTCATCAGAGAACAACATAAAGTGGTGAATCAAGATCTTTGCAGCCTCTTTCAAAGCCTCCTTAGGATGGATTGAACCATCTGTTGTAATCTCAAGATTCAACTTTTCGTAGTCAGTTCTTTGCTCTACACGCCAGTTCTCAAATGAGAAATTGACATTCTTGATAGGAGAGAAAATAGAGTCAATAGGAATGGTTCCAAATGGAGCACCCTCAACTTTATTCTCCTCAGCCGGAACGTATCCTCTACCTTTGTCGATTCTCATGTCAATTGACAATTGGACAGAAGGCTCCATTGAACAGATACGCAACTCCGGATTCAATACTTTAAATGAAGACAAATGTTTTGAAATATCCTCGGCTGTGAAATCTTGCTTACCACTAACAGTTACAGTTATCACTTCGCTATCCTCCCCCTCAATCATTCTCTTGAAACGTACTTGCTTCAAGTTAAGAACAATATCTACAACGCTTTCAATAACGCCGGGAATAGTGGCGAACTCGTGGTCTACACCATGAATTCTGATTGAAGTGATAGCAAAACCCTCAAGTGAAGATAATAATATTCTTCTCAACGCATTACCTATAGTAATTCCATAAGTGGGCTCAAGAGGTCTGAACTCAAATCTACCAAAGGTCTCGGTCGAGTCAAGCATTATTACCTTATCCGGTTTTTGAAATGCTAATATTGCCATTTTTATTCAGTTTTATTAGTGTTACGCTTAAAAGCAAGTTTTTTATTTAGAGTACAACTCAACGATCAATTGCTCGTTAATTGTTTCAGGGATCTCGGCTCTTACAGGAACATTCAAGAATTTACCTGAAAGTGAGTTTGAATCCCACTCCAACCAAGAGTATTTGTTTGCAGAAGCAGCCAAACTTGCTTGGATAACCTCAAGACTCTTTGATCTCTCACGAACACCAATTACGTCACCAGGTTTAACCAATACTGAAGGGATGCTGTTTACCTCACCGTTAACTACAATGTGGCGGTGTGATACCAACTGGCGTGCAGCAGCACGTGTAGGAGCAATACCCATTCTGTAAACCAAGTTATCCAAACGAGACTCTAGAAGCATGATAAGGTTCTCACCCTTGATACCTTTCATCTTAGAGGCTTTCTCATACAAGTTACGGAATTGTCTCTCCAACAAACCGTATGTATATTTTACTTTTTGTTTCTCTTTCAACTGAGTACCGTACTCAGAAGATTTTTTTCTCTTTTTTGCGAGGCCGTGTTGTCCTGGAGGGAAGTTCCTGCGCTCAAAGTATTTATCAGGGCCAAAGATAGGCTCTCCGAATTTGCGGGCGATTTTAGTAGTAGGCCCAGTATATCTTGCCATATTAAATTACAATTTAAATTATTAGGAAATTATACTCTACGGCGACCTTTTGGTCTACAACCGTTGTGTGGAAGTGGAGTAACATCTACAATCTCTGTTACCTCGATTCCTGCACCATGGATGGTACGGATCGCTGACTCACGACCAGCACCAGGACCTTTAACATACGCCTTAACTTTGCGCAATCCCAAGTCAAAAGCAACCTTTGCACAATCAGCCGCTGCTACCTGAGCCGCATAAGGAGTGTTTTTCTTAGAACCTCTGAAGCCCATTTTACCAGCCGATGACCAACTGATAACTTGTCCTTGACCATTGGTTAAAGTCACAATTACATTATTGAATGTTGATGAGATATGAGCCTCGCCATATGCCTCAACCTTAACAACTCTCTTCTTGTTAGATGATGTTTTCTTTGCCATAATCTTAGGTTCTATTTAGTTGCTTTCTTCTTGTTTGCTACCGTTTTCTTCTTACCTTTACGGGTACGGGCATTGTTTTTAGTACTTTGACCCCTTACAGGAAGACCAATACGGTGACGGATACCTCTGTAACATCCGATATCCATCAGACGTTTAATGTTCAACTGAATAGTAGAACGAAGTTCTCCTTCAATTTTATACTCTTCTGCAATTGTTGCTCTAATTGCAGCGATTTGGTCATCTGTCCAATCTTGCACCTTAATGTTAACGTCAATACCGTTCTGATTAAGGATTTTTTTGGCAGAACTGCGACCAATTCCAAAGATATAGGTTAGACCTATCTCTCCACGTTTGTTTTTTGGTAAATCAACTCCGGCTATACGTGCCATAATTATAAAAATTTTTCTTTATTGTTTACGACTAGAAATTATCCTTGGCGCATTTTGAATTTAGGATTCTTTTTGCAAATGATGTACAAACGGCCTTTGCGTTTTACTATTTTGCAGTCTTCGCTACGCTTTTTGATGGATGCTTTTACTTTCATTATATTTAGTTTTTATTTGTATCTGAAAGAAATCCTTCCTTTTGTCAAATCATAAGGCGACATCTCAACTCTTACTTTATCTCCTGGCAAAATGCGGATATAGTGCATTCTCATTTTTCCGGAAATATGGGCGGTTAACACGTGACCATTATCCAATTCTACTCTGAACATAGCATTTGATAATGCTTCAATGATTGTTCCGTCTTTCTCAATAGCAGGTTGTTTTGACATAAATTCTTTTCCTTACAATTTAAAAAATTACTCTATTTGTTTTCAATATATTCAAATGTTGTCAAGATATCGGGAGCGCCTTTGCGGATGGCAACCATAAACTCAAAGTGAGCCGACTTCTTGCCGTCTGCTGTCCTTACGTCCCAGCCATTGTCCTCGAGGTAGATATCCTTCACTCCGGCGTTGATCATCGGCTCAATGCAGATAACCATGCCTTCATGGAGTTTCTTGCCTTGACCGGCTCTTCCATAATTAGGGATCTCCGGAGACTCGTGAAGGCGCTTGCCTATGCCGTGTCCGACCAACTCCCTAACTACAGAAAATCCGTTCTCTTCACAATAGCGCTGGATGGCAAAACCTATATCACCTATTCTGTTTCCGGCAACTGCCTGTTGCGCCCCAAGATACAAAGATTTCTTGGTAACTTCAAGCAATTTTGCAGTTTCAGGATCAATTTCGCCTACAGCAAATGTATAAGCCGAATCACCGTTGAATCCCTTGTATATTGTTCCGCAATCAACAGAAACAATATCACCCTCCTTCAAGCAGTATCCCGACGGAAATCCATGAACTACGGTATCATTAACTGATATACACAATGTGTAAGGAAAACCTCCGTAGTTGAGAAAACCTGGAACAGCACCGTGGTCCCTGATGAAGGTCTCTGCAATCTCATCCAATCTCTTGGTTGTGACTCCAGGGGCAATTGCCTTTCCAACCTCCGCAAGAGTCTTCGATACCAGAATGGCATTCTCTCTAAGGATTTCTATCTCCTCTTCGGTCTTGATCTTAATCATTTCAAATAACTATCGAAAATTTACATTCCCGAACGGCCTTTCAGACGTCCTGTCTTCATTAGACCGTCGTAGTGGCGCATCAACAAATAACTCTCTATCTGTTGCAATGTATCCAATACAACTCCAACAAGAATCAACAAACTTGTACCGCCGTAGAACTGTGCGAACTGGTTGTTGATGCCAAGTTTCATTGCGAATGCCGGCATGATTGCTACCAAAGCGAGGAAGATTGATCCCGGTAGTGTAATACGCGACATTATTGAATCCAAGTACTCTGCTGTTTTCTTACCAGGTTTTACACCAGGTATGAAACCACCATTTTTCTTCATGTCCTCAGCCATCATGGTTGGGTTCACAGTTACTGCTGTATAGAAGTATGTGAAAGCAATTACCATCAAGGCAAAGATGAAGTTGTACCAGAAGCCTGTGTAGTTACCTAGAGTGGCGGCTAATCCACGGGTAGCATCAAAGCTTGCGAAAATGATTGGGAATAGCATCAATGCCTGCGCGAAGATAATAGGCATCACACCTGCTGCATTTATCTTCAACGGAATATATTGACGAACTCCACCATATTGTTTGTTACCTATAATTCTCTTTGCATACTGTACAGGGATTCTGCGTGTACCCTGAACCAATGCGATGGTAGCAACGAAAACGAAGAAGAGAATCAACAACTCAATGATAAGCATTAGGAAACCACCGGTTGTCTGGCTCAATCTTGTTCCAACCTCTGCAGCCAAAGCATAAGGCAATCTTGCAATGATACCAACCATAATGATGAGTGAAATACCATTACCCAAGCCGCGATCGGTAATGCGCTCACCCAACCACATGATGAACATTGTACCACCAATAAGAACTATTGTAGCAAACAGGTTAAAAGAAAATCCTTTAATCAAGAACGCTGACTCTGGCAACTGTGCATGCAAGTTTGTCAAATAGGCAGGACCTTGCAAAGCCAAAATGATTATTGTCAGATAGCGGGTGTACTGATTCAATTTCCTTCTGCCGCTCTCGCCTTCGCGTTGCAACTTCTGGAAATAAGGAATCATCATTCCCAACAATTGAATAACAATTGATGCAGAGATGTAAGGCATTACACCCAATGCAAAAATTGAAGCATTTCCGAAAGCACCACCTGAGAACATGTTCAACAAGCCCATCAAACCGTCTTGTGTCTGCGCTTCCAGATTTGCAAGTTGCGTAGGATCTATACCTGGGACAACTACAAAACTGCCCAGTCTATAGACAATAAGAAGAAGTATCGTGTAGACGATTCTCTTACGCAACTCTTCAATCTTGAAAATATTTTTTAATGTTTCAATAAATTTTTTCATCAGTTTCTCAAATTATAGAATAGATGTAGTACCCTGAAGAGCCTCAATCTTTGCGATTGCTGATTTTGAGAAAGCGTGAGCAGTAACATCCAATTTTACTGTAAGTTCACCATTACCCAAAATCTTGACCATATCCTTCTTGTTGATAAGGCCATGCTCGATCAATGTATCAACTGTAATTACGTTCAATCCGTTCTTCTCGCTTAGTGCCTGCAAGTTAGAAAGATTGATTGCTTTATACTCCACTCTATTAGGATTGTTGAATCCATATTTAGGCAAACGTCTTTGGATAGGCATCTGACCACCCTCAAAGCCCAATTTGCGAGAGTAACCAGAACGAGACTTGGCACCGTTCATACCACGGCAAGCAGTTTTACCGTGACCTGAACCCTGTCCACGACCCACTCTTTTCTCTCCTTTAGTTGCACCTGTTGCAGGTTTTAGTGTATTTAATTCCATTATTAAGATCTCCTATTATTTAGTTGATTTCTTCAACTTTAACTAAGTGTAGAACTTTCTGGATCATACCTTGAGCTACTGGAGTCAATTCTAGTTCTACTGTTTGATTAATTCGGCGAAGTCCCAAAGACTGCAAGTTTGCAATCTGTCTCTGAGTTGCTCCATTTTTACTTTTAACTTGAGTAACTTTTACTTTTGCCATGATCTACCTCCTTAACCATTAAATACTTTATTCATGTGAATACCTCTCAAACCAGCAATTGTATAAGCGTCACGCATCTCTGCAAGGGCAGCAACGGTTGCTTTTACAAGGTTATGAGGATTTGAAGATCCTTTGGATTTAGCCAACACGTCGTGAATACCAACTGACTCAAATACTGCACGCATCGCACCACCGGCCTTTACTCCAGTACCGGGAGCAGCAGGTTTCATGAATACACGTGCACCACCAAATTTAGCAGACTGCTCGTGTGGAATAGTCTCCTTGTTTAGAGGAACTCTTACCAAGTTTTTCTTTGCATCCTCTATACCTTTAGATATAGCGGTAGTTACCTCGTTTGCTTTGCCAAGGCCGTAGCCTACAACACCATTCTCATCACCTACAACAACTATTGCTGCAAAACTGAAGTGACGACCACCTTTAGTAACTTTAGTAACTCTTCTTACCGCTACTAGTCTGTCTTTCAACTCAAGATCGGTAGTTTTTACCTTTTTTACATTCATATTTGCCATAGTTCATTAGAATTTAAGTCCACCCTCACGAGCGGCATCAGCCAAACTTTTTACTCTTCCATGATATAGGTAACCGCCACGGTCAAATGCAACCTCAGTAATGCCTTTTGCAAGAGCACGCTCAGCAGCAACTTTACCTACCATTGCAGCGATTTCCATATTTGTTTTACCTTTAGCCTGCTCTGCAACTGCTTTCTCCAATGATGAAGCCGCAGCCAAGGTAACTGAATTTACGTCATCGATAAACTGTACGTATATCTGACTGTTGCTTCTGAATACGCTCATTCTTGGTTTCTGAGCAGTACCGTTCACAACTTTACGAATACGGTAACGTATTCTCTGTCTTCTTTCTATTTTATTTATAGCCATATCTACTCCTTATTATTTAGCGCCAGCCGATTTACCAGCCTTACGACGAAGTTGTTCACCAACAAACTTAATACCTTTACCTTTGTATGGCTCAGGTTTACGCAACGAACGAATTTTGGCAGCGATCATACCAATCAATTGCTTGTCATGGCTCTTCAATACCAAAATTGGGTTAGCACCTTTCTTAACAGGCTCTGCCTCACCTTTAACCTCATTTGGAAGCATGAAGTGGATATCATGAGAGAAGCCCAAGTTAAACTCAAGGATCTGGCCTTTTACTTCTACACGGTAACCTACACCAACCAACTCCTGTTTGATAGTATAACCGGTTGAAACACCAGTAACCATGTTGTTGATTAGAGCGCGGTACAAACCATGCAATGAACGATGGCGCGGTTGATCAGTAGGTCTTGTTACTTTCACTACGCCGTCCTCTACAGTTACTTTAATGTCTGCGTCAACTTTCTGACTCAATTCACCTAGAGGTCCTTTAACCTTAACCACATTATCATCACCAACGGTAACTGTTACTCCTTGTGGAAGGCTTACAGGTAATTTTCCTATTCTTGACATTTCTATTAATTTTTTAAACAATTAATATTAATAAACATAGCACAATACCTCACCACCTACGTTAAGAGATTTTGCCTCTTTGTCGGTAATAATACCTTTGGATGTAGATAAAATGGCTATACCCAATCCATTAAGTACTCTTGGCATAGTTGCTACACCTCTGTACTGTCTTAGACCAGGTTTACTTACACGAATAATTTTTTTGATTGCAGCCTTCTTACTCTCAGGATGGTATTTAAGCGCAATTTTGATTGTGTTGTAAGGTGTACCCTCAACAACTTTGTAACTCAAGATGTACCCTTTCTCGTGTAGGACACGGGTAATCTCCATTTTCATTCTTGACGAAGGAATCTCCACAACTTTGTGGCCCGCAAGCGATGCGTTACGGATTCTTGTCAAAAAGTCTGCTATTGGATCAGTCATTTTTAATTTGTTTTTTTTAGAATCGACACCCGCAACTGTTATCCGCTTGTGGAACCTGCTGCAAGTGCCCGATATCCAATGTTAATACTTTTTTTATTTATACTTGAGGTAAAAACCCCGATATTTCTACCAACTTGCCTTATGAACTCCTGGGATTAGGCCTTTGCTTGCCATCTCACGGAATTGAATACGGCTGATACCAAAGATACGCATATAACCTTTTGGTCTACCGGTAATTGAACAACGGTTGTGAAGACGAACCGGGCTTGAGTTCTTTGGAAGTTTAGCCAAGCCTTCATAATCACCAGCCTCTTTTAGTTGTTTGCGTTTCTCAGCATATTTGGCACATAGTTTAG
Organism: Bacteroidales bacterium; assembly: GCA_015060245.1. GTDB lineage: Bacteria > Bacteroidota > Bacteroidia > Bacteroidales > UBA932 > Egerieousia. Next base: position 121,420 of record SUYU01000005.1, read on the forward strand.
CGCGTTTAACCTCGCGTGCCTTCATTGATTCTTTTGCCATTATCTGTCTCCTTGATTATTTCTTGTTAGTTTTAAAAGGCAAACCAAATTCACGAAGCAAAGCGTGTGCAGCCTCGTCATTCTCAGTTGAAGTTACAAAAGTAATCTCCATACCTAGAACTTTGGTAATTTTATCGATATCTATCTCAGGGAAAATAATCTGCTCTTTGATACCCAAAGTGTAGTTACCTCTACCGTCAAATTTCTCATTGATACCTTTGAAGTCTCTGATACGAGGAAGAGCAATGCAGATCAATCTCTCCAAGAACTCATACATTCTTGAACCACGCAATGTAACTTTAACGCCGATTGGCATACCTTTACGAAGTTTGAAGTTTGAGATATCTTTTCTAGAGTAAGTAAGAACTGCTTTCTGACCAGTGATAGTAGTCAACTCCTGTTGAGCGATCTCTATAAGTTTTTTGTCAGCAACTGCCTGGCCCATACCCTGGTTGATAGTAATCTTCTCAAGTTTTGGAACCTGCATTACAGTCTTAAATCCGAAATCCTTCTGCAATTTTGCAACGATCTCCTCTTTATATTTCTTTTGAAGAGTAGGAACAAAACCTTCCACTTTCTGAGCAGCAGGTGCTGCTACGTTTTTCTCTTTTGCTGCCATTATTTAATCTCCTCCCCAGATTTTTTTGCGTAACGAACCAACTTGCCATTCTCGCCTGCTTTACGGCCAATTTTTGTAGGAACACCTTTAACTGGATCCACTACCTGCAAGTTTGAAATATGTATACCAGCCTCTTGCTTGATGATACCACCCTGCGGATGTTGTGCATTAGGTTTGGTATGCTTGCTAACCATGTTGAGTCCCTCAACAATAGCACGGTTTTTAGATTTGTCAACGCTTAGGACTTTTCCAGTCTTACCTTTATCGTCACCGGCGTTTACAAAAACCATATCACCTTTCTTAATATGTAATTTCTTATTCATAATACCTAATTATTATTATAGAACCTCCGGTGCTAAGGAAACAATCTTCATATAGTTGTCACGCAACTCTCTGGCAACAGGGCCAAAAATACGAGTTCCGCGAACCTCGCCTTGATTATTCAATAATACACAGGCGTTCTCGTCAAATCTGATATAAGAACCATCAGCACGACGAATCTCTTTTTTAGTACGAACTACTACTGCTTTTGAAACAGAGCCTTTTTTTGCATCACCGCCAGGGATAGCGCTTTTAACGGCAACAACAATCTTGTCACCTACACTCGCATAGCGACGGCGTGTACCGCCCAACACGCGAATGCAAAGAACCTCTTTTGCCCCGCTGTTATCTGCTACCAATAATCTTGATTCCTGTTGTATCATGGCTTATTTTACTTTTTCTACGATTTCTACTAGTCTCCAACGTTTTGTTTTGCTCAACGGACGGGTTTCCATAATTCTTACAGTATCACCCTCGCTGCATTCATTTTTCTCATCGTGAGCAACAAATTTAGTGGTTTTATTTACGAACTTTCCGTAAATAGGGTGTTTCTCTTTTGTTTTTACAGCAACAACTACTGTTCTATCCATCTTGTTGCTTACCACTACACCAATTCTTTCTTTACGAAGTTTTCTTTCCATGAACGACTATTTTTTGTCCTGGTTTTCAATTTGGCTCAACACGGTGAGCATTTTTGCAATATTCTTTCTTGCTTTTTTAATCTTTGATGAATCCTCTAATGGAGAGATCGCATGATTCATCTTCATCTGGTTAAGAGCAGCAACTTCTGACTCCAAACGCTCGCGCAAATCTTTTGCAGGTATTTCACGTATTTCTGCTATTTTCATCTTTCTAGTCTCCATTAAAATTATTCAACATAATCTCTACGTACAATGAATTTTGTTGTAACAGGCAATTTCTGAGCGCCTAGACGAAGAGCCTCTTTTGCAATCTCCATAGGAACACCTTCGATCTCAATCAAAATTCTACCAGGAGTAACTGGGGCAACGAATCCTTCAGGAGCACCCTTACCTTTACCCATACGCACCTCAGCAGGTTTCTTTGTATAAGGTTTGTCAGGGAATACTCTAATCCAAATCTTACCCTCACGTTTCATATAACGAACTACGGCCTGACGGGCAGCCTCAATTTGTTGGCCTGTTAGCCAGCAAGACTCAAGCGTTTTAATTGCAAATGAACCGAACGCCAACTGAGCACCTCTATGGGCAAGACCTTTCATGCGGCCTTTTTGCTGTCTTCTAAACTTGGTTTTCTTTGGTTGTAACATTACTTTCTACAATTTAACAATAATAGTTATTGTAATTTTAACTTATTGATTTCCAATAACATGGCTGTAACGGAGCCGTATTATTGGGGTTGCAAAGATACACAAAATATTTAAAAACCAAACATTTTTTACATTTTTTCTTTGATTTTGGCCAAAAAAAAATGACAGCCAAAGCCGCCATTTTCATGCACTTACAAAAGTGAAAACTTTTTTGGAACCGCCGTTTTGTCAAAAATTGGAAGACCTAATCAAGCCTATCCGAAACTTTGATTACCTCCTGCCAGGCCCTGAGGAAATTTCCGCCCCAGAACTTGCCCAATTCCGTAGGGGTATAACCCCTCCTGAGCATCTCCACTGTTATGGACCTCATCCTTGTGCAATCCTCAAGCCCTACAACTCCTCCGCCACCGTCAAAATCTGTACCCAGGCCTATATGGTCAGGCCCCACAACACTCTTCATGTGGTCTATATGGTCTACAAGATGCTTGATTGTAACCTCCTTCTTTGGCAGTGTGGACAAAAAGAACCTTCCTGTAGCGCACTGAATGACACCACCCTTTGCAGCAATGGCCCTCATCTCGTCATCGGTAAGGTTTCTCTTGTGGTTCTTCACCTCCCACGCGCCGGAGTGTGTGGCCACAACAGGTGCCTTGCTGCACTCAAGCACGTCTGCCAATGTAGAGGATGATGCGTGGGAAACATCCACAATCATTCCCAACTTGTTCATACGCTCAATCACCTTGTAGCCGAATTCCGACAATCCGCCATAACGTTCAGGCTGCTTGTCCATTGAGGCATCGCATATAGTATTGGCATAATTGTGGCTCAAGGTCATGTAACGCACCCCCTTGCCAAAAAATTCGTCAAGTTTGTCAAGGTCATATCCAATCGGATATCCATTCTCTATTGCCAATACAACAATGCTCTTCCCCTTGGCCTTTATCCTCTTGAAATCTTTGGGCTCCAAGGCAATCTCCGCTTCATCCGGGCGTGCAGCCACGTACTCCCTAAAAAGGTCAAGTTCTGTAGAACAGTAGTTGTAGGCAGAATCAAGCGACTTCTGGTCCAAACCCTTCTGACCCAAATAGATTGCAAAGAATCCTGCATCCAGGCCGCCCTGTTTCATCTTTTCAAAAGTGACCTGGCCTTTTGTTACCGAATATTTTCCACCGGGGTGATTCAGATACAGGGCTGTATCATTATGCGAATCAAGCGTAATGTAGCGCTTGTGCACAGAATCGGCCACAGCAACACACTCAGCCTCTGTCAGAGGCTCTCCTTTTTCGGCCTTCTTCCAGGCCTTGGCCACATCCACATCCTGGGCAAAAAGATTTGCTCCGGCCATGGCACACAAGAGTGACAACAATAATATTCTCTTCATAATAAAACTATTTTTTGCCTATCCACCAGCCCATCTTCCTTGCAAGCAGCAGAAGAAGGATTGAAAACACAAGGCAAGCCAACATAAGCCATACTCCATATCCGCTCACAAAGAGTATAGGAACAAATGTAATGAGCAGAATCTCGATTGGCGCTATAGGCAGATATGCCAATGCATAGTCATCCATAGCCTTGCTCAAGAGTTTTGGATCTACAATTCTTATCAGCGCAATGCCCATGGCCATAGTGCCTGTCCACCAGCCCCAGGCAAAAATTGAGCGCTCAAACCAGTATGTCTTTGAAAGGCGCCTGCCGAAATAGAATGTAACGCCCCAGACCACCAATACACCAAACAAAACCAGTACTACAAGCGGAAGGGCATACTTTACAACAACACCCAACTTGATTGACGCCACTCCACACGCCACGAGCAAATCTGTAAAGAAACTGCTCATACGCTGAGTTGTATTGGGACATATATAATCAGAGACTCCGGTCCTGTCAAAAATCTTCTTGAAGAGCAGTCCCACTATAAAGGCGCAACTGAAGACCGGAAGTTCCAATTTAGGGTAGTACATTTTCACGCCCTGGCTTATAAGGTAACCTACAAGTGCAACCACAAAAATGAATGCCATTTGCAAGGTCAGTGATTCTATTGATATTGAAGATGTTGTAGCCTCGCCCACAGGATCCCTCTTCTCTTTTGGAAGCAGACCGCTCCTCAATTCGTCAGGCAGATCATTAAAGTCTGAAATGAATGCAGTATGCTTGTTGCGCGCAGCCCATTTTATGAATATGAGACCGCCAATAATAGCACACACAACACCTACAGTTGCTGTTGTCATTCCAAGACTGCGGGCCTCATCCCAGCCAAGACCTTCGTAGGCCGAACCGATTGCCGCAGCAGTACCATGGCCTCCATAGAAACCGGTTGAGAGCATTACACCAAACGAATCATTCAGATCAGGCCATATTAGTTTAAGTACAAAGAGTCCGAACAGGCCTGCCAATGCCCATTGCAGCAACATTCCCAACTGGGCAAACACCCACATGGGGCCAACCCTTTCAGAGACCTCCTTCATTGAGACTTTTGGAGACGACAACGGAAGGGCTCCAAAGACAAGGGCTATAAGCACCGCTGCATAGGTTCCGAGGTTATCTGTAAATGGAATCCAACCCAATCCGTTGGGGCCAAATGCAAGGCCGAGCAGACCTGCTATCAGGCTTGGCGGTATAAAGAGTTTCTGGATTATCTTTACTTTTACTCTAATTAACTTTCCTATAAGCAAAAGGCCGAATATAAGGCCCAGATCTGTAAAAAAAGTCCACGGTGTAAATACTGACGGGTCAATCATAGTCTGTTGTCGTTAAGAATGGTAAATAATTGCTAAAGTTATACATTTTGGCTCAATAATTGAGTAAAAATTGTAATTTTACGCCCAATCTTTTTAACAAAAATGCCCATGAGAACCATTTTTACTGCTATAGTTACACTTATTCTCTTTGTAGGAATACAAAGGGAGGAACTGTACGCCCAGCAGAAAAAGGGGTATGTCATAGGATATATCATTGATGATCTTGGAGACACATTGTATGTAGACAAAATCGCCCCCACATACGTCTTCAACAGGCCGGAGCACTGGAAAAAGAGCAAACAGTGGAGACAATACTACAGGACCGTATACAATTTCAAGAAGACATATCCTTATGCACTCAAGGCAAAAGTGATTATCCAGGATGCCGACAGCACCCTCAAATACTCCGGTTTCAATGCCCGTGAGCGCGAAAAATATCTGAAGAGTTATGAAAAGCGGCTCTTCAAGGAGTTTGAGAAACCACTCAGCAAAATGAGCATCAACCAGGGCAAGATGCTCATAAAACTCATAGACCGGGAGGTGGGATTGAGCGGATTCTATCTTATAAAAAATTACAGGGGAGGTGTCGCTGCCGGCTTCTGGCAGGGAATAGCAAAACTCTTCGGTTCAGACCTGAAAAAGCAGTATGACAAGTTTGGAGAAGACAGGCTGCTTGAGGAACTTGTACAGATGTACCATGCCGGCACTTTTGACTATTTGTACTACTCGATGTTCATCAAATAGCGCCCCACATCTGCCAGTAGCGCCACACAACGTAAAAATCAGCCCTTGAAGATTCGGGATTCGAGTTTTTCGCCATCAAACACAAGGTAATCGCAATGGTTTATCCACTCGCCCAGAATGGCAAGTGTCCCCCCCTGCTTGAGTTGATGCTGCACTTTATAGTGGTAATGGCCAAAGATGAAGAAATCAACCCTCTCCTCTGCCCCTCTGGACTCCTGAAAAGCATTTGCAAACTTGACAAGCGGCTCAGTTTCACCCCTGAATTTGAAATCCTCACCCTTTGTGAGCCTGTTGTGCCTGCTCCACGAATGGCCCAAAGCAAAGGCCCACCTTGGATGGATTGCACTGAAGAGCCATTGCAGGAACCGGTTGTTGAAGCCCCACTTCATGAGTTTGTACCACCTGTCGCCCGGCATGAGACCATCTCCATGCCCCAGGCAGAAGCGTTTGCCCTCCAGTTCAATCAGGGCAGGCTGGCGCTCCATTATAAAACCCAATTCATTCTGGAAATAATCATAGGTCCAGATATCGTGGTTACCGTTGAAGAAGTGAATCTCCACACCTCTGTCGGCCAACTGGGCAAAAGCCCCTAAAGTTCTCGTAAATCCACGCGGAATAACACTCTTGTACTCATACCAGAAGTCAAAGATATCGCCCAACAGAAAGAGTTTCCTTGTTTGCGCCGGCAACTGCAGCAGAAAATCGGCAAACCTGCGCTCCCTTGCAACCGGATCAAGATAATCAAGTCCAAGATGCACATCTGAGACAAAATAGTATAGATTCTTTCCGTCCATGCAACGAGTGTCAGTTTTCAAATATCAGTCAATTTACAAAGTACTTATTACACAAGCCATTCCTACTATGGCACAATATACGGCAAAACCCCACAAATTTCTCTTCTTTACCATATTGACCATTAATGTGCAGGCAAAGAGTCCCGACAGGAATGCCGTTGCAAAGCCAAGCACCAACGCCCCTCCTCCAATTCCTGAAGCACCCTGGGCAAACTCACCGCCCAACAGTTCAAGGAATGCCTCACCTAAAATAGGCACAAGAACCATAAGGAAGGAGAACTGTGCCACCTGGGACTTTTTGATTCCGAGCATGAGTCCTGTCGAAATGGTCGTACCCGACCTTGACAATCCCGGCAAAACCGCACACGCCTGTGCAAGTCCTATAATGAATGCCTCCCTGTATCCTATCTCCTTGCCCGGCTCCTCTCCCGCTGCGCTGACGCTCCTTCTTGCCGCCCTCCTTGACAATATTTCACTTAAAGAAAGCAACGAAGCCGTAACAAGCAGCATAAGTCCTACAACTGCAATGCCGCTTCCAAAAACAGCCTCGACATAATCCTTGAAAAAGAGACCTACTATAAATATAGGTATCATTGAAATGGCTATCTTGAAAATATACTCCTTCTCGGGATTCATCTTCAAATTGAAGCATCCGCCCAACAATCTCCAGATATCCTTTCTGAAAGCCACAATGGTACTCAAGACGGTGGCCGCATGGACAGCCACTTCAAATGAGAGGTTGGAGGTCTCAATTCCAAAGAGTTCCTTGCATATTGTAAGGTGACCGCTGCTGCTCACCGGCAGGAACTCAGTAAGGCCCTGCACCAGGCCCAAAATTACTGCTTCTAATCCGGACATGCTATTTTTTCTCCCTCTTGCCTCTATACATTATTGCCGCTATCACCATAACCATGCCTGCCAGAATCACAACAGGCGCCAATACAATCCTGCGGAAACTGAACATTGCCTCACTGAACCGGTTAGGATCATCCGAACCGCCTCCCGACATTAGTATATATCCAAGAACCATCACGCCAAAGCCTATTGCGATATACATGATATTCTTGAAGGGTATTGCAAAATTCTTCTCATCAACCTGTCCGCCAGGAGCGGCAGCATTCTTCTTTTTCATACTATTCCTTTTAAATTTTGTACACTTTAATAATATAGTTCATCATTTGTGAGCGACACCAGCCTGTTCACAACAAAAAATGTGCTTGCCACGCAAATGAGTATTCCCAAAACCACCACTCCCGACAGTACCGCCGCCAGCATCCGCGGCTCAAGCACCGAAAAGAGTTGGGCAAACTGCTCCCTGACCACAACCAGCATGCCCAGAAGCATCACCACCGCAAGAAGAGCAGATATTAGCCCCTGGAACACAGCCTTGACCAGAAAAGGAGCCCTTATGAAGGCTCTTGTTGCACCAACAAGCCGCATGGTATAGATTGAGAACCTCTTGGAGTATACGTTCAGTCTTACCGTATTGTTTATAAGCACAAATGATATGAAGAGCAAAAGCGCAATAAACACCATGAGTATCAATCCTATACGCTCAATATTCTCATTTATGGCATTAATCAGCGAACTCTGGTAACTCACCTCGTCCACCTGCGGCAGCCCCTCCACCGAAGAGGTAAAGAGAGCAACGCTGTCGGGAGAAAAATAGTCTGCATTTAACTGCACCTCAAGCGAAATTGGAATTGGATTGCTCTCAAATATGTTGAGAAAATTCTCTCCCAGCAACTGTTTCATCTCCTCTGTTCCCTGCGCCTTTGATATGTATCTCGTCTGTTTGACGCACGGCATTGCCGAGATCTTCTCATCAATTTCAAGCGCCTCTTTCTCCTCAACATGACTCTTGAGGATTACTGATATTGCAATATTCTCCTTGAAATAGTTTGACACTTGGGTAGCATTCACTGCCAACAGGGCAAAGAACCCCACAAGCAGCAGAACAAGGCTGATGCTTATGATTGACGAAAGGTACGAATGTGCCAGACGGCGGGCAATTATATTTTTCTCTCTTTTGCTCATATCTTATCAAACCTCAAAGATATACAAAATTTGAATATCATTTTCTTTAATTTTTTTATTATCTTTGCAGAGCAAAATTTTATCTATATGAAAGATCCTAAAAGAGTATTGTTCGTAAATTCGGAAATTTATCCGTATGTGCCTGAAAATACAGCATCTACAGTTGGAAGGCATCTTCCTCAGGGAATACAGGAAAGCGGTAAGGAGATACGCTCTTTCATGCCGCGCTACGGATGTATAAATGAACGCAGGAACCAACTGCACGAAGTGATACGTCTTTCCGGAATGAACATTGTCGTGAATGACATAGACAGGCCGCTTATCATAAAGGTAGCCTCCATACCTGCTGCCCGCATGCAGGTATACTTTATTGACAACGACGATTATTTCCAGAGAAAATTCATCTTCAACGATGAGAATGGGACTTTCTTTGAAGATAATGACGAAAGGGCTATCTTTTTTGCACGCGGAGTGCTTGAAACAGTCAAGAAATTGAGATGGAAACCAGACATCATACATTGCCAGGGCTGGATTTCTCATATACTTCCACTCTACCTCAAGAAGGTGTACAAGGATGATCCTATCTTTACCGAGAGCAAACTTGTCCTTTCGCTATACGACGAGATTGAAAATGTGGAGTTCTCTGCCGACATGAAGGCTAAAACCACACTCCCGGGCATCAAGGCCAAGGATCTTGAACTGCTCAAACAGCCTACTGGCATAAATCTTGCAAAATTAGCCATCCAGAATTCAGACGGCATCATCTTTGGCAGTAACTCCATGAATGAGGAGTTGGTTTCTTATGTAGATACATTGAAACTGCCATCACTCCCATATGTTGAGATTGGCGCCGACTCTGACTACATCAAGGAGTATAACCAGTTTTATGACACAATTTTAGGTGAAAATGCTATTTAAGAATATCTTACGTAATTTTATACTTATGGCCGTTCTTGGCCCCATTTTCTTTTCATGCATTGCCGTTGACAAATCGTTGGGCTCGGAGTATGTGCCGGAGAGCCAGTTGCTGAAGGTTGAGACCGCGCGTTTCAGGCTTCCTGTGGAACTCAAGACTTTGGACAGTCTGCAGGGCACATCAATGGTATATGCAGTAATCGGATCCTTCAACACAAGCGAATTCGGTGTGGCCAAGTTTGGCTCTGCAGGCAATGTATGCCCCAACAGCACCGGTCTTGATTTGGGCAAGGATGTAAAGGTACTGTCAACTTCAATGACACTGACATTGGCCACTGCCAACCAGACCATGAGTACAACAACCACTCCTAACTCATACTACAACAATCCGTACTATTCATCCTACTACTCATATTACTCTTACTACTCATACTACTATCCTACATACACTACTACCGAGACGACCTCGTCTATAGAGAGGACATCCATAACATTGGAGCCCTCACAGGTAGGTACTACACAGAATTTTCATGTATACAGACTAAAGAAGGCTATTGATTCAACAAAGGCCTATACCTCTTCACTTACAGCCGATGACTATTTTCCGGAAGAGATCAATTCCTGCGCCGTAACCTATTTTGGAGGAGACTCTGTGACCTTCCATCTCAACAATGAGTACGGTGCAGAACTGTTGGGTTCAACTGTAGAGGAGAGGGATTCCCTCCAACTCTTTGTAAAGAACCACGGCGGCCTCTACATCACATGCGATACACCTCCTGCCGTTGACGCCGGCCGATTGAACCTCTTTAATGTTGGAGGCATCACCATTAACGTAAAATACAACTTCCAGCCTACTTGGGAAGAGGGTCTGGCGAGAAAAGACACCACCGCCACTTTCGTATTCGGCTACGGCGGCTGTCTGAATACCGCTTCATACAGTTCAAAGAGTCTGGAGACCTCACAGCAACTTGAGAAGTTGCATATTGAGGGTGGTGCCGGCATCAATCCATATGTAAACATTGCTGCACTTAAGGACTCATTGGATGCCTGGGCCGCAAAGAATGACATTGACCCGTCAAAGGTCCTCATCTCAAAGGCTACACTGATCTTTCCTTTTGATTTTCCATCTGATATCAGCATGATCGAGTACCGCTATCCTTTATACCTTTTCCCTGCCTATAGGGCTACCAACAAGGAGGAATCAGATGAGAAGTTCTACTATCCTTACAGTGATTACAATCTGTCGGGAAGTTCTATGGGTGCCATAAACAGGTCATTGGCCCAATACAGGTGTGAAGTATCAAGCACTATGCAGAAGGTAATGAACTCAAAGAAGGAGGATCTTGGCAACAAGTATGATTTCTGGCTCTACCCGTTGATGTATGAAGAAGATTCTTCTTACGGCCAGACTTACTACTATGTTGACAACTACAGTTACTTCTTGGGTGTAATAAACGGCCCTAAGGCCGACAGATACCCTGAATTGGAGATCATATATGCTGTGATGGACTAAACTCCGTCACATGCCTTGTCAATAATGGTTTTGTGGCCGATGCAGATGATTTTCTATAAACAATAGGCCGGCCTAAAAACCTTCTAAATGAACAGCAAAGAGGATGACTGAAAAATCATCTGTAAGAATAGCGGATCCCTGCCGGAATATCCTGGCGGGGATTCTTGGTTTTAGGCAATTATACCCAATTATACCAACAAGTAAAAAGGCCCGGCCAAAATGATGACCGGACCTTATTGGTTTACTGGTTTGTCAGTTTAGTTCTTTGATACAAGGAACGCTTTTTCCACTTCAGGTGAACCATTGAAAGATGACCTCTTTCCAATCAATGTAATATTGTCGCCCTGCACAATCCCTAAAGATGCAAACTTTTTTGATGCACCTTTCCAGCCTGTCAAGAGGCCATATACATATACGGAACCAGTGGCATCCTTTATGTCAAAGTTACCGAACTCTGTGTTCTTGAGGTTCTCTACAGTACCTGTAAGTCTGTAGTAGTCATCACCTTCAGATGCAGCAATAAACTCCTCAACAGTTGCACTCTTTACACTTATGTTTGAATCCATATATGCATTTGAAGCCTGGATATCACCCTTAAATGAGCCTCTGTTGGCAATGATTGTAAGAATATCTCCCTCCTTGACATTCAAAGACTCAAATACCTGGTTGCTTCCTCCCTTTTCGCCACGTACGCCATAAACATAAACCTCTCCTGAAGCATCCTTAATTGTAAGACGTCCATAGGTCGCATTTGCCACAGAGATAACCACACCTGATATCTTGTACCAGGTATCATCCTCTGCTGCAGCATTGAAATCGGCAATTGAAACCTCCTTTACAACCTCTTCTTCAGGGTCTGTTGTGCCTTCCTGGTGGTAAAGATAGTATGCACCGCCAATCTGTGCAGAACCCTTGAACTCTGAACGTTTGCCCACAAGCGTAACAATATCACCCTCTTTAAGGCCCAATGATGCAAATGACTTGTCATTCTTCTCTACCGGAGCCTTTGTCAATCCAAATACGTAAATTGAACCTGTTTCGTCAACAATGTCAAAGTTACCGTATTCAGTACTCTTCATATTTGAGATTGTTCCGGTAATTTTGTAGTAGTCATCCCCTACTGAAGCAGCAAGCACCTCGGCAACGGTTGCCTCCTTATGTGATACATGGCTGATATAATATGCAGGGCCACCTACTTGCGCTGTTCCTTTAAAAACATCCCTTGTACCTACCAATGTTACAATATCTCCCACTTTTATGCCCAAAGATGCAAATGACTTGTCGTTTTTCTCTACCGGTGTTGCAGTCAATCCATAAACATATACCTCACCCGATGCATCCTCAAGATAGAAGTTTCCATACTCTGCACCAGTTATGCTCTTGACTTTACCGGTCAAGCGGTATAGGGCAACATCTGAAACCTCCTGTGCCAAGAACTCAGCAACAGTAGCATCAATAATGAGACCCTCCTGCTTTACTTTTGTCTCGACAGTTGATACTGTAGAGCCCTTTGATGAAGTGAATGAGATTGTAGCCTCACGTGGAGAACCATTGTTTGCAGGAGCAGAGAAGGTAATTCTGGTTGTATCGCCATCAGGTCTTATTGTACCCATGTTCAACCAGCCTCTTGCCTCAGGGTTGATATTGATCTCAAATGTCTCGCCTTTGTAAGCCAATGCAACCTCAAACTCACCGCCCTCAATTGGCAATTCAACCTCTGCAGGAGTTGCTGAGACCAAAGACGGAACATGTGACACATAATAGGCACCCAGCATCTCAATAAGACCGTTGAATGAGGCTCTGTAACCTCTGATGGTAATGATATCACCTTGGTTAAGGCCATACTTCTCAATTGAACCGTAGTTGCCGCCCTTCTGGTCATAAAGGCCATAAACATATACCGAACCTGTCTCATCTGCAAGATAGAAGTTTCCGTAATATACACCTGTAATGCTTGTAATTGCACCAGTCAACTCATAGAATACGGCATCATTCTCCTCAGCCGCATTGAATTGCGCTACTGTAATCTTTTCAATTTCCGCAGGTTTTTTGTCAGGGTCTCCTGCCTGACAGATTGCAACTGCGTATGAACCGCCGGTTACTGTAAATGTAACGCCCGCTTTTCTCTCCGCTGCCAAAGTTCCGTCTGCATCCAAGTTGTCTGCAACTGAGATCTGTACAGTCTGGTTGCCTGTACCAAAGTTTGGAGTTACTGTAACCCACTCTGGAGCAACTGCAATCCAGTCACCGTCTGAAACAACAGAAACTGTTTGTGATGAGGCTCCCTGACCATCAAATAACAGGATGCTTGCATCTGCGCTTATCTTTGTTCCCAGAAGTTCCTCCTCCTCAGAACAAGAGACCGCCATGAAAGCACCAATGGTAAATGCTAATAATAGTTTAAATATATTTTTCATACGTCTTTTCAAATTAGAATGTTAGTCTAAAGCCCAATTGACATCTCCATCTTGAGTAGAAATCGCTCAAGTACAATGACTGAGGAGAGAATTTGTATGTTGGAGTCATGTTGCCCTGTGCATCCTTGGCAAGACCTGTAACTCCAAGAATCTGCAAATTGTATGCACCTGAATAGTATAGACCCCACTCCCTGTTGAACAGGTTGCTGATGTTCATGAAGTCAACAATGAACTGCAACTTGCGGCCGTTTTTCTTGTCATAGAAGAAATCCTGTGCAATGTGAAGGTCAAAATGGTTCTCGAATTTGCCGATTCCGCCGTATCTCTCAGACCATTTGCCTCTGTTTGCCTTCAAGTACTTGTCATTTCTGATAAAGTTCTCAAACTTGCCGGCATCCTCGGGAGAGTTCCAACTCATCATACCGATCTCCTTTTCTGTAGGGATATAGAGTACAGAGTTGCCTTTCTGGCCGTCGCCGTTGAAATCAGAAGACTCATTCATTGTGTATGAGTATCTCTGTCCGCTCTGACCGTCATAAGTCAATGAAATGGTAGTCTGAAGGCCGTTTGCATATACAGGAGTTGTATATGTAAGCACTCCCATAACTTTATGAGGCCTGTCAAACATTGAGTATGAAAGTTCAGGTGCATTGGTATCAACTGAATAGTTGTATTTCCAGTTTGAATATGCAACTGATGATGTACCGTCATTTACAGAGTATGAATGGCCGAATGTATATGCAGCCATGAAGTTCAAACCAAATGCAAATGCCTTCTCCACTTTAGCACTTACAGAGTAGGTGTAACCCTTGTTTGTATTTGCCAAGTCCACAATAGCATAGTAGTCCTTGTTGATTGTGTAGTAAGGTGCTGTACTGCCAGGATTTTCTGCCGCAACTGCTGCATTTACACCATAAACAACATTATCTGATGTAATTGCAAGGTTCTTGAAGAATACGTTATTCAATGTCTTTGAGTACAAAGCGTCAACTGTAATTTTCCATCCGCCCTCAAACTCCTGGTCCAAACCGATATTTGCACGGAAAACCTGAGGATATTTGAATGATTTTGACATTGTATTGATGGTTGCTTTACCGCCTGCAGATGCAACGCCCGATAGAACAACATCATTGTACGGATCGCCGGTCATAGGGAAGTCAGCACCTGGAGTATTCATGGTGATTGATTTTGACTCCATACCTGTATTGTTGTAAGCATTCGACAACCATACGAACGGTACACGGCCGGTAAACAAGCCTGCACCACCTCTGACCAAAGTCTTGTGGCTGTCATTTACAAACCAGCGGAATCCCACACGTGGAGAGAACAACACCTTTGCACTTGGGATTGTTCCAACATACGAGTTGTTTGTTGTGGCTATATGGTGCTGGTTGAACTCTGCATTCTCTGTTGGTTTGTTCAAAAGTAGAGGCATGTCAACACGCAAACCATAAGTAACTGTCAGGTTCTTGTTTGGTTTCCACTCATCCTGTGCGTAAAGACCAAACTGTGCAGCCCAGGTTGTTGCGCCCCATCTTGTATTGCCGTCGGTAAGTTCAGGATCGGCATATTTGTAGTTGAACTGGTTGATTACATTGTTGAAGTAGTCTGCTACAGTATTGTATGTATAACCACCAAAGGCATACTGCAAGAATACATTGTAAAACTTGAACAACTCGTTGTGTGTACCTACTGTAATATTGTGGTTACCCTTGTATATTGTAAGGTTGTCTGTAAGGGTATAGGCATCTGAACTCATTGCATTGGCTCCCGAAGAGTAGTTGGTTCCCAAAGAGAAGGTAATCTCATCATTGTTCACATAGATGTTCGGACCGGCATAAGGAATGGTTCTCTCATCCCTTACAAATACAGCAGTTGCACGCAACTCGTTGGAGATGTTGTCAGAGATACGTGAGTTCAACTCCATTACAACAGTGTTTGTTTTGTTTGACTGTTTGTAGGCAGAGTTGTTGAATGTATATGAAGTACGTCCCGAACTGTACTGGTCTGCAAATGCATCCATAAACTGGTAACGCAACATCATCTTGTTGTTGTTGTTGATGTTCCAGTCAAAACGCAAAAGGGCGTTGATTGATCTGTCCTCAACCTGATGCTCGCCAAATGACTCGCCTGTATTTTTTATTCCATAAGTCTTCTCATAATGGTCAATCATTGCCTGCGCCATCTTCTCGTTGAAGACACTGCCCAATGAATTGCCGTCGGCGTCAAATACCTCTTCAGCCAATGTTATATCATTGTAAGAGCCGTTTGACGGAGAGTATACATTAGGGTATGATTTTTTGTAGTACTCACCGCTGGCAAATACAAAGAGTTTGTCCTTGATAATAGGAGCACCAACTGTAACACCGTATGTCTGTGAAAGTTGAGTGTCATATTTCTCCCTGTTTGCCACATCACCGGCTGTTGTACCAATCATATCCTGATTGTTGAAATAGGTATAGAACGAACCCTTTACAGTGTTTGTACCCGACTTGGTAATTGCATTGATTGCACCACCTGTAAAGCCCGACTGGCGTACATCAAACGGAGCAACTACAACCTGAACCTCCTCAATTGCATCAAGAGATACCGGATTGGCACCTGTCTGGCCACCGTTTGTTCCTGATGATGAAAGGCCGAATGCGTCATTGGCAATGGCACCGTCAATCTGGAAACTGTTGTAACGGTTGTTTGTACCTGCAAATGAGATACCGCCATTCTTGCTCACAGATGCCTGTGGCGACAATTTTGCAATATCATAAACACTTCTGTCGATTGTAGGCATAGCCTCAACTGTCTGCAAGTTGAAACTTGATGAAGCACCTGTCCTTGAAGCATTGAATGCAGTTTCACTCACTACAATAATGGCATCCAACTCATTTGATGGCTCCATAACGGCATTTATCTCATACGGCTCACCCAATTTGAGGTAGATATCATTATACTCAAGTGTTGCCATACCGATAAATGATATTTGAATTTTGTAAGGACCGCCAGTACGCATACCGTTAATGACAAATCGGCCATTCTCATTGGCAACAGCAACATACTTCGTTCCTGAAGGGGCATGGACAGCAACTATTCCAGCGCCCACCAACTCTTCGCCTGTGTTGTCTACAACATAGCCATTGATGCTGGATGTTGTTACCTGTGCAAATGCCGGCACAAGCATAAACATACAAGCCAAAGAGGCAAGAAAACATTTGATTTTTTGTTTCATAAATTATATAGGTTAAATTAAATTTAGTTTCATTTTACAATCCCCACTCTCCGGGAACAAATGCACTCTCCACTTTAGACTCAATGGCATCGTCAAGGTTGTGGAAGAAGTCAAATCCGGTAAGAGCCTCAATATCCTTCACCTTTTTTGCATTGGTGGCAGTCACGGCATCGGATGACGGCTTCTTGTTTTCATACCAGAATCCTATTGCTGAATAACCGCCATTCTCGGTTGATGAGGCTTTGTAGCGCAACAGAACCTTGAACAGAGCCACAGGTTTGGCAACCTGCTTGCCGTCATTGTCCCTGATATACTCAACTTGCGGGTTAGAACTTGTAGAAATTACCGTTCCGGTTACAACATATAGGGTATCGCAACCTTTGGAGAGTTCCCTTATCTTGTTCTCAAGATTGCCCCAAACACCCTGGTTAAGGTCTGAATTTTGCGCAATTATATTTGTGAAGTAGAATGTCTGCTGATTGGCCGCCACAGAAGAGACCCTGTCCTGCGAAGGCAACTGGTGTCCCCTGTCATATCCCGACACGCCCCAACCCTTGAAGAGGGCAGGCTGGCACCACAATGGCAATTCAGGCTCGTACGCCCAACTGTCGGTACGGTTGATATTATCCTCTGCAATATCCTTGTAAATAGGATAGGCCACCCAACGGGCAACTCTGTTGTTTCCGTCGTACCAATATGAGAAACTCCTCACATCCTTGCCCTTTACATCTGTACGGTGAGAGACAAATGCAAACTCATCCTGAGCCACCACCTTTGGCAACTCCATCCAATTGTGCACATCGTCAGAGACCATTGCCTCATATTTGGCCTGATTCACACTCAAGATAACCTTCTTGCCGGAATTGGCACCATTTGTTGCTTCAAAAGTAATCTGCGCACTCCTCTCTTGAGTTGCACTTGGATTTTTGGTATATGAAACAGTAACGGTTTTATCTCCCGACCCCTCCGAAGGAGAGAGTGTAAATTCAGAACTTGAAGATGTAGCCTTCCATGCCCCTGTAGATACCAGTTGGACATCAAACTCCCCTGCATTGCAGAGTACATCCTTTACTGTGAACTGCAACGAGAGTTTTGCTGACGGTTCAAACCTTGCTCCTGTCATACCCGCAAAATCCGCCACTTCAGAAATCATTATCTGGGTCTTGCCGTTATAGACACCTGCAATGCCCTTGAGAGTACCGCTTCCCTGCGGAACCTTCTGGTCCTTGAAAGTTGCATATTTTGAAGTGAATATATCAAACACCTCACCGCTTTTTGCCTCAACTCCAATACTTGTATGTGCAGCAGATGTTGCAAATGTCTTCGAAAGGTCGGCATCAACTACCTGCACATCCTTCACCGACACATACATCGATTCGTGCTTGCCGGCAACAAGATCTGCAACGGCAATCTCCTTTGCCGCCGGCACCTCTGTACCCACTTTTGAAATTGCTGTCAAAGGCATGCCCGTTCCGTTGTCGCCCTGCACCTGCAACGCTCCGTTTGCATAAACAGCCAGAGTAAGCCCCTTGAGAGCCACACGCACTTTGTCGCCCCTCGCAAACTCCTTGTTGTCTGATGCACAATAGAGTTGCAGACCGGCAGTGCCATCCGATACCACAATAGTCTTGGCAGTGGAGTAGTTGTTCAATCCACCATCTGTATCCCGACGGAAATTGCTTATCACAACTCCCTCTATCACAACCTCTTCGTTAATTTTTACAGAGGAGCCAGTATAGATTTCCCTAATCTTGGAGATAGACGTTACAGTAATTTCCGGCTCCGGCTGATCATCTGGATCATCCTCCGGATCATCTGTCTGCGGAGCAGCCGCCTGCGAAACCGCAACAGAAGCCTCCGCACTCTTTGAAAAGACCCTCACTGTAGCAGTTCTGGCATCGCTCGCATTTGATGAAACGACTACCGTTATTGAGCCGTTGCCTGTTCCGCTTTTCGGAGTCACTGTCACCCAACTCCCTTGCATATCAAAAACAGAGGCGTTCCATGCTGTATTAGCAGTAACGCCCACCTGTACGGTTATACCGTCTGTACCACACTCTATCTTGCTTTGGGATAGGACAACAGATTCCTGAACCTGCTCATCACCTCCGCTGCATGCACCCAGGACTGCCGACACCACAATAGCGAATGCCAACATCATTCTCTTAATTTTCATAGATTTACAATTATTTTTTCTTGCTTGACGTATTGCAAAATTGGCCTGATGCCCCCATTTTGCTACATGCAAAAATAGTTTAAATCAGATTCATTTACAACACAAAATTATTAAAAAACAATTAATAAAATGTTGCACTCAAACTACATTCAACTAACCCGTCATGTAATATATTGTTCCATATGTATTGCAGAATAAAAAAATATATTACCTTTGCGCCCGAAAAAAATGTGGAAAGATTTGACTGCTTGCAACCACGCTAAAAAATGCTAAAACGATCTCTTGAGAATCCCATACTGTCGGGATTAAAATAGTGGAAAAAAGAGTACGCAGCACTAAGTCAAAGCCTTTCTAAATAATTAATAACCATTAAATTATTTAGTTTATGTCTTATTTGTTTACTTCAGAATCAGTTTCAGAGGGTCATCCCGACAAAGTGGCTGACCAGATTTCAGATGCCATCCTTGACGAGTTCCTCAGACAGGACCCTTCAAGTAAAGTTGCCTGCGAGACCTTTGTAAGCACCGGCCTTGTAGTCGTTGGCGGTGAGGTACGTTCAGAGGCCTATGTAGATATTCAGGGCGTTGCACGCCGCGTTATAAACCGAATCGGCTATACTAAAGCGGAGTATATGTTTGACGGCAACTCTTGTGGCATATTGTCGGCACTTCATGAACAGTCACCTGACATCAACAGGGGCGTTGTTGTGGAGAACAAGGAGGAGCAGGGCGCCGGTGACCAGGGTATGATGTTCGGTTATGCCTGCACAGACACAGAGGATTACATGCCTCTGCCGCTTTATCTTTCACACCTTACACTGTTTGAGTTGGCAAAAATCAGAAAGGAGACTGACCTTATGCCATACTTGAGACCCGATGCCAAATCACAGTTTACAATTGAGTATTCAGATGACCATGAGCCATTGAGGATACATACAATTGTTGTCTCTACACAGCATGATGAGTTTGATACAGATGAGGCCATGCAACAGCGCATCAAAGAGGATATCAAGAAGATTCTTCTTCCAAGGGTAATTGCCCAGTTGCCTGCAGAGACTCAAAAACTCTTCAAGGATGACTTCATTCTTTTTGTAAACCCTACCGGCAAATTTGTAATTGGCGGTCCTCACGGAGATACAGGCCTTACAGGCAGAAAGATTGTAGTTGACACCTACGGCGGCCGTGGCGCACATGGCGGTGGAGCATTCTCAGGCAAGGATTCATCAAAGGTAGACCGCTCCGCAGCATATGCAGCACGTCACATTGCAAAGAATCTTGTGGCTGCAGGTGTTGCAAAAGAGGTGCTCGTACAGTTGGCCTATGCCATTGGTGTTGCAAAACCTGTAAGCATCTTCATCAACACCAGAGGCACAAGCAACATCAACATTACAGATGGTGAGATTGCACGTGTTGTGGGCGAGATCTTCGACCTCAGACCTGCAAAGATTGTTGAGAAGTTCGGACTTACTTACCCTATCTTTGAGGCGACAGCCGCTTACGGACACATGGGCCGCACACCTTACAAAAAAGAGGTGGAGATCATTGAAAATGGCAAGAGCATAACCAAAGAGGTACAATTCTTCGGCTGGGAACTTCTTGACAGAGTAGATGACATAAAGAAGGCATTCAAGTTATAATCTGCAGTACAATAATTTGCACCACAAAGTGCTTTTATACTGTTTTCAGCAATATTACTGAACTTGAGGGTGCCCCAAAAGGCATCTCTATGAATAGCAAACCCCTATTAGAAAGTACTCTAGTAGGGGTTATTCTTTGGGTGAGAGAGATTTTAAGTCAGCCCCATTGCCCTATTGAACCACAGAATTTGCACTTCTGTGTGAAATTGCCCAATTCTGCAGTGATGACTCCTATTTCTATATCGCAAATACCGGCAATATGAAAAATTTATCTGATATCTGAATATTGTCAGTAAGCCTGCTATAATTGATTATAGCCATATATGCCATGCCATGAATGCGGAGGATTTACTATGACTCTTTATAAGAATTCTCTATAGCAAGACGCAACTCGGTAATACTGTTCATCCTCCTGATTTCACCTCCCTGTACAAAAGAGATATTGCCGGTCTCTTCAGATACCACAACAACTGCAGCATCAGTCTGCTCTGTCATGCCGGTTGCTGCCTTGTGGCGCATACCATATTGGGCCGGGATGTTGGGATTCTCGCTTACCGGAAGCGTACAACGCGCAGCGACTATACGGTCATTTGCTATTACCATGGCACCGTCGTGAAGTGGCGAGTTCTTGAAGAAGATATTCTCAATAAGACGTCTGTTTATATTGGCATCTATTGTATCTCCGGTCTCTATTATTGATTCCAAAGATGATGTGTGGGCAATCACAATAAGCGCACCTGTCTTGGTATCGCTCATCTTGCGGCAAGCCTGGGTAATCTCGTCCAAGGCACCCAATGCCATGCTCTCCTGCTTTCGGCCAAGAATACGCCTGAGGATCTTGGCATGTCCGCCACTCACATACTTGTTTCCAAGATGAAGCAGAAAACGTCTTATCTCCTGCTGGAAAAGTATAATTAGGGCAATCATACCAACACCGAGAATCTGGTTGATTATTGCAGACATCAGGCTCATGTTGAGCGCATTGACAATTATCCACACAACATATATCAGAATAATGCCCGAAAAAATGCTTATTGCAGCCGTACCCCTTATCAACTTATAGACATAGTAGACCAGAAGGGCCACAAGAATAATGTCAATGACATCTATCAACTGAATATCTATAAAATCAAACATAGCGTAACAATTAAAAATTAACAAATAGAGCCTGCATATATGTCACATGCATGCCGTACAGAGAGTCCGGCACAGGCAGCCGAACGCCACCAGACAGGGCACCAGCAACAAAGCAACCTCAAAGTTAAGAAAAAAGAGGAACTAACGCCCTACTGCCGCCTAATTTGTGAATATAATTTTATTATTCGCCTTTTGAATTCTTGACAAGCATCAACTGGGAAAGTATTTCAGGGCTCCATCAGGCCTACTCCACATACGCCAGCGTGGCGATATAGACCTTGCAGTCATAATGGGCGAGCAACAGGTTGGCACAGGCATCGAGGGTTGCGCCTGAAGTGAGAATACAATATTAGAGTGATATAAGTCTATTACAAATTAGATCAATCTGTCAAGTTTATGCATTTTTTTGACAGATAGCAAAATTTCTGTCAAAAAGTCGAATGTGAACAAACTTACTTCTTGCCATAGCACACAGAAGGCTCTGAAAGCAAACCGTGATTAGGCGAATTCATCTCTTGGATAATATGAAGCATCTCTGCAGGAGTAACCACGAACGGCTTCTTTGGAAAATGTTTTGTATTGCCGGTAACCAGGAATGAATCTTCAGTTGCAAGAGCAACTTCATAGAAAACAATATACTTTGGATCCGGGAATTGTTCATTGCTGCCAATTCTCCGAGAATCTATACCACCTTCCCTGATAGCATCAATGACAGCACTGATTGTTTCTTCCGAAAAATTGAACTTGGGCCTTTTCAAAACGGCTACGTACTCTTCAATTATTTCGTTGTTGTAGACTGGTACAATAACCCTGTCATATAGATAATTGAGAACCTTGACTGTTGCTGAATCATGGTGGCGCGACAAAAGCGCTGATACAATCACATTGGTGTCAATAACTGCATATATTTTCATACTACTCTCCCCTTCTGGCCAATCTTATCTCCTCATTAATCTCCTCAAGGCTCATGCCCGCAGTTCCATTTTCTGCAGCAATTCTGCGCATTTCATAGAATGCTTTTCTTCCTCTCTCCATCACGTCATCAATAGGGTCAGCCTCTATTGCAAAAGGAATCCTTCTCTGACGTATAACTGTCTTAACATATATATTGAATGCCGTATTGGCACTCATGCCAAATTCTTCGCACAGTTTATCAAACTCAGCCTTCAATTCTGCGTCCATTCTGATGGTAGTTGCTATCTGTCCCATAGTCATGTCATTTTTACAAAGATATATAAATGACGTCATATTGCAATATACATGCCATCAAATTTACTTGAATTATCAAGGAAAAGCGCCTTTATCACTCCACATACGCCAGCGTTGCGATATAGACCTTGCAGTCATAATGGGCGAGCAGCAGGTTGGCGCAGGCATCGAGGGTTGCACCTGAGGTGAGGAGATAATATAAGAGTGATATAAGAATAATGATTGAGGCCTACTTCCTGCCATAGCGCACAGAAGGCTCAGAAAGCAAACCGTGATTAGGCGAATTCATCTCTTGGATAATATGAAGCATCTCTGCAGGAGTAACCACGAACGGCTTCTTTGGAAAATGTTTTGTATTGCCGGTAACCAGGAATGAATCTTCAGTTGCAAGAGCAACTTCATAGAAAACAATATCCTTTGGATCCGGGAGGTTCTCTTCAACCTCATGTCTTGATGAATTTATACCAAATTTCTTGACAACTTCTAAAGTCTCATCTATAAGCGATTCCGGCAAATTAAATTTCGGTCTGGTTAAAACAGAGTAATACTCCGCCAAAATATCATCATTATAAATTGGTGTAATGTCTCCCAGAATCAAGTGCTGCATCAATTGCACAGTGCTTGTATTCTTAAAACGGG
>SUYU01000006.1 GCA_015060245.1 Bacteroidales bacterium
TTAAAGACCTCTTTGCAAAACCTAACTACAATATTGTCAATGAACTGGATGGTTCTACCGAACCAAGTTTGTTTTAATTGTTAAACTTTATAATAATCGTCCGGAACTTTTACCGGACAGCAATGACATGTGTTTTAAAATTGATTGATGTTTGTAGAGTTTTGCCCTATTTTTGCAGTAAAAAATGGAGCGGGGAGACTCCTTGAATGGAGTCCCTGACAGTTTATTAACAAAAAAAATTACCGCTATGAAAAAGATTATGATTGTGCTGGTTTCGCTCTTTGCATTTCTCTTTACCGCAAAGGCGTCGGATGACAAACCCATTACATTTGAGCAGTTGCCACAATTGGCGCAGGAGTTTGTGAAAAAATATTTTGCAGACAGAACTCCATCTCTTGTAACGGTTGACCAGGAGGTGGCAGGGAAGAGTTATGATGTGATATTCAGCAATGGCGATGATATTGAATTTGACAGAAAGGGCGTATGGACCAGTATAGAGAGCAGGAACGCAGCGGTTCCTGATGCAGTAGTTCCAAAGCAGATTCTTGATTATGTCAACAATAATTACAAGGATGCTGCAATAAGAAAGATTGACAAGGAGGAGAGGGGAGCGTATGAAGTGGAACTTTCAAATGGACTGGACCTCAAATTCAACAGTTCGTTCAAACTTGTAGAGATAGACGACTGACATTAAGTATTGTGCCAGTCACTGGTATCGGTGCAGAGTTGCAATACCGGATCTGCCGGTATTGGCAACCTTGCTCTGTTGCAGCAGACCATCCGGTGCAGGTATCTGCATATCTGCATTGCGTATCCTCAGATAAAAACTGATTTGAAATTTATTTATACTCCTCTATGAATTGTTCCAACGGCATTTGGATGCCAAGTTTCTTGAGCAGCCTTGACTTTTTATTGTATACAGTGCCCAGGTTGGTGGTATTGAAGAGCACAGCAATTGACATAGTTGAGTATTTTGCGCAAATAAGGGCCAAAAGACGCTCCTCATCATGAGTTATGGTAGGGTAGTCTTCTCTTATGCGGCCGATTATATCGTTGTATTGTAGGTTTACAATTGCGCAGATGTCATCAATGTTTGATGTAGCGCTCCTGTCAAGTTCCATGGCCTCCTTGAAATGCTTGACAAACTTCTCGGGATAGTCAATGAACTGGTATGAACTGCTGAGAAGTTTGTTTGTTGTGTCAAGCCTTCGCTGTAGTGATTCCATGAGTTTCCCGTCATTGTGTGCCTTGTTCTCAGAAAGGGACTGTATGAGCGACTGGAGAGATGATTTCTCATTCTGCATCTGCTCAATCAGTGAGTCATATTTCTCATTCTCCCTTCTTCTCTTTTGGACAAATATGATAATTACAGAAATTGTCAGAACCAGAACAAGAGTCATGGCTACTATAATGAAAAGTCTTGAGTTGGCCTTTATGTCTGCTTTCTGTCTTTCAATTACAGCCTTCTGATGGTTATATACCTCTTCAAGGTTGGCAATATTCTGCGAGGTCCTGGACAATCTTACAGAGTCTGTAAATCTGATTTCAAGCAATTCATATTCAAGAGCCTTTTCAAACTCTCCGGTCTTGGAGTAATAGTCAGAGAGGAATACATACTCTTTGATCCTGCTCCAATCTTTGCTGTATTTGTCATAATAAGCACGCGCCTCCACAAGGTTGCCAACTCCAAGGTGGCTCTCAGCAAGCCTGTATGTTACATTTGGCTCGTATATCTGGTTCTTGATCCTTTCTCCGAGCAGCAGTGATTTGTCATATTTGCCCTCCAGATTGTTGAGGGCCATCAGAAGAGTAAAGTTTATAGTCTCAACAGTATTGTTCAAAACGAATGTCGTTTTTGAAAGTCTGATTGACTCCCTCAGGCAGAAGCGGGCACTGTCGGTATATTGGGTAAACATATATGCTGTTGCAAGATTGGTATACAGCATAGGCAGTCTTGCTTTGTTGCCTCCTCTTTTACACTCTTCTATCGCTTCAGTGAATTTTGATATCACAGCATCATGATTGGAGTATATATAGAGGTGGAGTTGGGCGATACACTCCTTTACTGATACCAATGCTGCAGTATTCTCGTCGCCGGGTGTGAGCGCAAGTTCCGCTTCAGCCTCCTTATATGCTTTCATTGCCTCAAAGTACATTCCGTTTGAGGCATAGTTGTTGCCGGTGATCATCAGTCTTAATGCATTATGATTGTAATGTCCGGTAGGATGAAGTTCTTGTCTTATGCTCCTTTTCTCATTTTTTGTTTGTGGAGATGAGAATATGGAGCCCCTGAGTAGTGTTGACCCTTCATCATTTGGAACGGAAAGCCTTATGTCATATCCCAGACTGTCTTTAGATAAGATGGCTTTTGTAATGTCCGGTTCAGATATGAGCAAAGGAAGGCTTGGTTTGTAGTTGGGGTGGAAATAGTAAGGATTATATCTCTGCAGTGTATCTTCAGAGAAAGTCCTGATCTCCGATTCTATTAAATTATAGCCTTTGAGGGAAGAGTCCTCTCCAAATTTATTGTTGTCTGCACCGGTCGAGCATGATGATAATGCAAACAATGATACTGAAATCAGCAGGATATGTTTGATTAGTTTATTCATTCTGTATACACTTGCTTTACTGAATCATGCCACAGACTCTGTTCCATTCAAGGGTCTTGTAGTAGCGGTCAAGTTCGCTTTCGTTGAAATATGGAATATATGTACTCAATCCGCTGAATGAGTTGATAGGTATGTCAATGAAGTAGGGAGTAGCCGCTTTATAGGTTACAGCCCTTTTCATTGCCTCATTGAATCTGGCATATTGTTCAGGTGTGGAAATCTCTTCAATAAAGTCTCCCAAGTCATAGAACCAATGCTTGTTGCCCCTGTAGTAGCGCTGTATGCCACGTATGTTTATGGAACTTATATTGTCTCTGCCTGTGTCAAATATCTCTTTGGCGACTGATGCAAGGTTATCCAACTCCGATGTCTTTACA
Source organism: Bacteroidales bacterium (assembly GCA_015060245.1). GTDB lineage: Bacteria > Bacteroidota > Bacteroidia > Bacteroidales > UBA932 > Egerieousia. The sequence continues at coordinate 2,987 of SUYU01000006.1, forward strand.
AGCGAAACAGTAGCATATTTGAGTGATGTCTGGCTATTGTAGAAGTTATAGTACTCCTTTGCAACCGCTGTAAGGTCGGTAGGATTGCTGAACAGATGTTGCATCACTACAGAGTAGGGCATTCCGTTTGCCAATGTCTCGGTTGGTGAGAAGAGGATATGGTCGGTAGAGTCCTTCAACTGGTAGGCAACCTCAATACCTCCCATCAGGCAGGCATCAAATATTATAAAGGAGAATTTGAAAGGGAGTGCATTTACCATCTCCTTAAGGTCTATTTCAGAGCCCTCTTCGCTTCCGAAACTGCGCGAAAGTATTCCGTTGCGGTTCCCTTTTACCATCTTTACAATGTCGGCGTACGGATCATCACCGTTCATGTATCCCTGAAGGGGATTGGTCTGGTTCTTCTGCTGCCAGTTGTCAAATGGATGGCTTCCGGTTACGGCCAACGATGTCTGAGGATTGGATGCGTAGTAATTTACAGGCAGCCATCCTGTGGCATGAGACCATAGGATAAGGCCATACTCGTCGGCCGGGAAATAGGTGGCAGTAACGTTTATTGCACTTTGAAGTGATGCGGCCGTAGCAGAGTTGCGGGCCGGGAAGCGGTATACAGTGTCAACCGCTACGGCTCCTGTTTCATTGTGTGTTATATTGAGCAGCAGCGGATTCTGGTTGGGATAGTGGTAGTAGACAACAAGATTGCCCTCATCGCCGGGAACATGTCCTTTCTGCATATCTGCAAGATTGTTCCTGGCATCTTCGCTCAGATTGTTGTTTGCTGCCATGTATACCAGAATTGTCTTGCCCTTTTTCTGGAACTCTTCAGGACTTCCCTTTACCTCTTCGCAAGATGTAAACAGAAGAATTGCCATAATGGAGAGCAGTATGTATTGTAGATGCTTTGTCATTGTCTTTGGTGTTCTATTTTGGGTTCATATATTTGATGCCTGCAGGCCGGTCATGGAAATGCTCTTCAAAATCTGTGCCTTATGCTGCTTCTGGTACTGTTTATGGCTTGAATATGAAGTATACTGCCAGAACAAGGAAGACGCAGGCTATAAGATGGTTCATCCTGAAAGTTTCGGTCTTGAAGAAGAGGAGCGAGAAGAGTACAAATACCACAAGAGTGATTACCTCCTGTATGATTTTGAGTTGCATGAGAGAGAAGGGACCTCCGAATGATTTGAAGCCGATTCTGTTGGCCGGAACCTGAAAACAGTATTCAAAAAATGCTATAAGCCAACTTATTACAATAAAACCGAGTAGTCCCCATTTTGGAAGGAGTTTGTCGGTGTTGAACTTCAGGTGGCCATACCAGGCCATTGTCATGAAACTGTTTGAAATAATCAGTAAAAGTATAGTAAGTGCACCCTTGCCCATAATATTTTTAAATATGTTCTCCTTAAGTAAACAATTGTTGAATTATGCGGTTAAAGTTGTAAGGAAATTTACAAACAAACGACAAAAGTAGGAAAAAAAAGCATATATTTGCTTTTGCTCCCTGCAAAGTTTTAATAAAGCAAAAAGTTATGAGACCAAACACATTATTGGCATTCATTGGTGGAGCACTTGCCGGTGCAGTGGTTGCCTTGCTGTATGCTCCCGACAAAGGGGAGAATATCCGCAGAAAAATGAAAGAGAGAGCGGAGGATGAATATAACAGCCTTAAGGCCAGGATGAAGGGAGAGGAGTGCTGCCATGCCCAGAAGGAAGAACCGGCTGCACAATAGTGGTGCCGGATGTTGATGTGGTCTGTCTGCGGGAGCCGGCAGACCAATCTTTTGCCCGTTTTAACTGATAATTTACAATAACCTCTTGTATATATGGATGAGAATACCAGACAGAAGAGTCCTGTTGAGGAGATTGCGGATTCTGCAAAAGAGTATGTGAACCTCAAGATGGACGAGTACAAACTCAGGGGAGTTGAAGGGCTTTCAACTCTCTTCAATACCGTATTGTTCATAATCATAGCAGCCATTGTTGCCGGAGTTGCCCTGCAGATGCTTGGCCTTGCCGCAGGATATGCGATAGGCGAGGCAACAGGTTCTACCGCATTGGGTTTTACAATTATGGGTGCAATTTTTATTGTTGTTGTGCTGGTTCTCTATCTCTTCAGAAAGAGACTCTTTGTAAACCAACTCATAAGAATATTCATCAAACTCTTCTTTGACGATGGACAGAAATAGATTTTTCAGCAAGGGATATGACAGTGGTATAGATTACAGTGCCATATCAAATATGGAACAGTTGCATGCCGCCAGAGAGAGGCTCCGCAACAGGATTGAGTTGAAGGAGTATGAACTTGATGCGGATGTGCGTGCATTCAAGCAGGCGATGAATCCGGTCACATATATAAACAGGCTTGTCTCAAAACTCTACTCTTTTGAGTATCTTGCCAAATATTTCATGCAGGGGTATGAGTTTGTACGCAACTGGTTCCAAGGCAGGGACGGCAACCATTCAGGGAGTGCATCCGCGGCAGAAGAGACGTATGCAGGCACGTCAGCACCTGTAGGAACGGGCACCGGTGAGAGTACGCAGGCCGGGACAGAGGGGTAGCAGGCTGTCGGGGAAAAAAAGAGGAATTAAACTTAAAAAACTAATATAATGAAATTGAAGACTATGGCATTTTTATGCGGTTTGGGTATGATTGCTGCATCATGTTCCGGCACTACCCAGACAAAAGAGGAACCGTTCAAGTATGTGGTGGACGAATTTGCCGACCTGCAGATTCTCCGTTATCAGATCCCGGGATGGGATGATTTGACATTCAACCAGAAGGCTTTTATCTATCACTTGAGTGAGGCCGGAAAATGTGGCAGGGACATTCTTTTTGACCAGAACTGCAAGTATAATCTTAAGATAAGGAAGTCGCTTGAGAAGATTATCAACAACTATAGCGGTGACAAGGAGTGTGAAGAGTACAGAAACTTTCTTGTATATGCAAAAAGGGTATTCTTCAGCAACGGCATACACCATCACTATGCCGAAGACAAGATCATTCCGCAATGTTCACAGGAGTATTTCAAGGGGCTTATGGAGGCTACCGGACAAGGTGACGTATGTGCTGAACTTCTTCCTGTAATTTTTGATGCGGAACTCTACGCACAGCGCAAATATACAGGCAAAGATAAGGACTTGCTGCAGGCATCTGCCGTGAATTTCTACTGCGGCAACATTACAAAGGATGAGGCAAATGCGTTCTATCAGAAGATGGAGGATCCCAAGGATACCACACCTGTTTCCTACGGCCTGAACAGCAAACTTGTAAAGGAGAATGGTGTGATAAAGGAGGTCGTATATAAGGCAGACGGCCTTTACGGCAACAGTATCAGGGAGATTGTAAAGCATCTCAGGAATGCTTCGGAGTTTGCGGAGAATGATGTACAGAAGGATTATATTGCAAAACTTATAAAGTATTATGAGACAGGTTGTCTCAAGACTTGGGATGAGTACAACATTGCTTGGGTGCAGGATACCCTTTCGCAGGTAGATTTTGTAAATGGTTTCATTGAGGATTACAATGATCCTCTTGGACGCAAGGCTACCTGGGAGTCGGTGGTCAACTTCAAGGATATGAAGGCTTCGGAGAGAACAGAGACCATAAGTGCAAACGCACAGTGGTTTGAGGATAACTCGCCTATTGACAGCCGTTTCAAGAAGGAGACAGTTAAAGGCGTATCGGCCAAAGTCATTACTGTGGCAAGTTTGGGCGGTGACTGTTTCCCTTATACAGCCATTGGAATCAATTTGCCCAATGCAAACTGGATCAGAAAGGATTACGGTTCAAAATCAGTAACGATCGCAAATATTACAGATGCTTACAACAAGGCAGCGGAAGAGGCTCCAAGGAGTGCTACAGATGAATTCTACTGGGATGAGGCCGACAAGGAACTTATAAAGAAATACAAGGGCATAACAGGTGACCTGCATACCGATTTGCATGAGTGTCTTGGCCATGGCTCGGGACAATTGTTGCCAGGAGTCTCTTCAAGTGCATTGGGAGAGTATAATTCGGCATTGGAGGAGGCCCGTGCAGATTTGTTCGCCCTGTATTACCTTGCCGATGCAAAGTTGGTGGAGTTGGGAATTGTACCTGATGCCGAGGCTTACAAGGCAGAGTATCTTGGCCAGATTGTCAACGGCCTGTTTACCCAGTTCAACAGGGTTGAGTTGGGCAAGACCAACACCGAGGCGCACATGCAGGACAGAAAACTCATTGCTGACTGGTGTTATGAAAAGGGTTTGAAGGCAAACAATCCTGGCGCGGAGAGGGATGTTATTGAAAAGAGGGTACGTGACGGCAAGACTTACTTTGTAATCAATGATTATGAGGCATTGAGAGGCCTGTTCGGAAAACTTCTTGCAGAGATCCAGCGTATCAAGTCAGAGGGCGATTATGCTGCCGGTAAAGAACTTATTGAAACCTATGCAATAAATATTGACCCTCAACTTCATAAGGAGGTGAGGGAGCGTTACGCTTCATTGCAACTAAAATCTTACAAAGGTTTTATAAATCCGGATATTGTTCCTGTTGAGGAGAATGGAAAAGTTGTAGATTACAAAGTGGTTTACAACAGTGATTTCTTGAAACAGATGTTGGAGTATGGTGCAAAATACTCATTCGAGTAGGCCAAAGTTGTGGAACAGCAACTATTTGAAGGTGTGGAGCGCGAACTTCATGATATTCTTTTCGTTCATGCTCCTCACACCTTTATTGCCGTTGTATTTGAGTGAAACATTCGGGGCCGACAAGCAGATGATTGGCATAGTGCTGTCGGGATATACGCTTACTGCCCTTATAATAAGACCCTTCAGCGGTTTTCTGGTAGACAGTTTCCCAAGGCGTACAGTATTGCTGGTGAGTTATTTCCTTTTTACGCTCCTCTTTGCCGGTTATCTGGTTGCGGGATCTCTGCTGCTTTTTGCAATAATACGTACCCTGCATGGTGCCCCGTTCGGGGCATCAACCGTGTCAAACAGCACTGTGGCCATTGATGTCCTCCATCCGTCAAGAAGGGCGGAGGGAATAGGCTACTATGGATTGAGCAACAATATTGCAACAGCAATCGGCCCTACGGTTGCCCTAATGATATATGGAGTGTGCGAGAGTTATGATGTCCTCTTTGTGATTGCCCTGCTTGTGGCTGCTGCAGGCTTGATTATAAACAGTACGCTCGACCTCAAGCCAAGGGAAAAGGTCAAGGACAAGGCTCCTGTCTCTTTGGACAGATTCATACTTCTCAAGGGATGGAGCCAGGGAGTATGCATGATATGCTATGCATTCTCCTATGGTGTGTTGGCAACATATATAGCAATCTATGGCAAGAATGAACTGGGCATTACCGGAGGAACAGGGCTCTTTTTCATGCTGCTGTCAATAGGACTCATATTGTCGCGCCTTATTGGCAACAGATCTTTGAGAGAGGGCAAGATTGTGGAGAATGCCTCAGGCGGAGTGGTTGTAGCATTGTTGGGATACCTTATTTTTGCCGCACTGCACAATCATTGGGGATATTACGGAGCGGCACTTGTTATAGGATTGGGCAACGGACACATGTTTCCCGCTTTTCAGACCATGTTCATAAACCTTGCATCCAATGAGCAGAGGGGAACCGCAAATTCAACCCTTCTTGTCTCATGGGACATTGGAGTGGGACTCGGAATTCTTGTTGGAGGAAGTGTTGCGGAGCATTTTGGATATCATGAGGCCTTCTGGACCGCATTCGGCGTGAACGTGTTGGGTGTATTGCTCTTCTATCTCTACTCCAGGGGCAATTTCCTGAAAAACAGATTAAGGTAATTATGGGTACTTTTGAACCAAAAGCAATAGACGGCTCTGCCTGGGACGGAATCCTTCTGGGTGATGTAAAGGCAGGCTTTCCCTCTCCGGCCGAAGAGGTAAGGGAGGAGTTTGACCTCAAGGGCATGCTTGTAAGGCATCCAGCCTCCACATTCTATTTTAAGGTAGACGGCTTCTCAATGGTAGATGCCGGAATGGAGGACGGGGATATAATCATAGTGGACAAAAGCCTCGCACCCTATGACGGTTGCAAGGCAATCTGCTACATCGACGGGGAGTTTACCGTCAAGTATGTCCAGATCCGTGACGGCGAAATACGTCTGGTTCCCATGAACAGTTCAAATCCAAAGTACAGGACAATAGTAGTCTCACCGGAGGATGAGTTTGCAATATGGGGCATTGTCACTTACGTCATAAAGAAAATGTAGGGAGTCTCTCCCTGAAGGGATGTCATCATGTACGCACTGGCCGACTGCAATAATTTTTTTGTCTCCTGCGAAAGGGTTTTCCGTCCGGATCTTGAGGGGAAACCTGTTATTGTTTTGTCAAACAATGATGGTTGTGCAATAGCCAGGAGCAATGAGGCAAAGGCCATTGGAATAAAGATGGGCGATCCTCTCTTCAAGATTGAGCATCTTGTAAGGCAGTACAATGTTACAATATTCTCCGGCAATATGCCCCTGTACGGCGATATGTCAAACAGGGTGCGGCAGGTGCTGCGTTCTGCGGTGCCTGCAATAGAGGTCTACTCCATAGACGAGGCTTTTCTTGACCTTAACGGCATGGACCTCAATTTCGATTCCTTTGCCAAGGACCTCTCATACAGGTGCCGGCGCTGTACCGGAATACCGGTCTCGGTTGGTGTCTCACACACAAAGACATTGGCAAAGATTGCCGCAAAATTGTGCAAGCAGTATCCAAAACTCAAGGGAGGGTGCTATATGTACCGCAGTGAGGATATTGAAAAGGTACTCAAGAAATACCCAATAGAGGATGTCTGGGGTGTTGGCAGGCGTACAGCCGCAAAACTTCACAGCCTTGGAGTGAGGAGTGCTTATGACTTTACACTTCTGGATGAGAAAAGGGTTCAGTATCTCTTTGGCATAATGGGGGTACGCACATGGAAGGAGTTGCGTGGAGTCCCGGCCATAAAGTTTGAGGATGTTGTGGTTGCCAACCAGTCGGTAAGCAATACACGTAGTTTTTCAAAGGAGATCTACGATATTGATGAACTTACGGAGCAGATAGCGATGTTTGCCACAATGACTGCCGAAAAACTCAGGAAACAGCACTCCGTATGTTCCGATCTTGCGGTTTTTGTGCGTACTAACCGCTTCAAGGATGATATAGAGCAGGTGTATGCAAATGAACTCATAACTTTTCTGGTGCCGACAAACAGTACCAACAGAATAGTGGATGCAGCCATAAATGGCGCCAGAAGGATTTTTGTAAAGGGGTGCGGCTACAAGAAAGCAGGTGTTACAGCCTCCAGGATTATGCCCGAAGATGGAGTTACAGGCTCTTTGTTTGAGGATGTGGCTCTATATGAGCAGGATAGCAGGCTCATGAAGGCAATGGATGCAATCAACGGCTGTTACGGAAAGGGTACTGTAAAGTTGGGCTCTTTAGGTGACGGTCTCATAAAAAATACCCACGGGCATGAGTCGCCCCACTATACCACCAGGAAAGAGGATTTTCCCGTAGTGAGATAAATTTTTTTTATAGGTGCAAATAAATTATATTTGCGTGCCTTTTGGTAAAAAGTGCAAATTTTAAATGTAAATCACGCTATTTCTAAAGAATTGTAAGAACTGACTCAAAAGATGAGACAAATATTAACTTTATTGTTTTCTGTTTTTGCATTATTGGCATCTGTGCCTGACAATGCTGTGGCACAGGATGAAAATATAGTCAATCTTCAAGCCGAGGTCAGGGTGGATTATCAGTATGAGGGGCTCGACGGCAGTAAAGTGCATGACAATACCGGTTTTAAGGGAAAATACCTCAATGTAATCCTGAACGGAAATATAAGCAAATCATTCTCATACTCTTACAGGCAAAGGCTCAATAAGGCCCACTCTTCACAAAGTTTCTTTGATGCTACAGACTGGATATATCTGACATTTGCTCCGGGTGAGCACTGGAATTTTTCTGCCGGAAAACTGGTTGTGGGAATCGGTGGATATGAGTATGATCGCGCTCCGATTGACCTTTATACCTGCTCAGAGTTCTGGAACAACATTCCATGTTACCAGTTTGGAGTGAATGCCGGCTACAAATTCAATGATTCAAAGGACCAGTTGCTCTTCCAGGTTTGCCAGAGCCCTTTCAGGGATGTGTATGGAGAGGATACGTATGCATACAACTTAATGTGGTACGGTTCCCATGGCTGGTTCAACTCAATCTGGTCTGTCAACATGATAGAGTACAGCACCGGCAAGTTCATAAACTATATAGCCCTTGGCAACAACTTCAAGTTCGGTGATTTCAATATCAACCTTGATTTCATGAACAGGGCAACTTCGCACCAGACATTCCTCTTCAAGGATTGTTCTGTGATGGGTGAGTTGTCATACTCGCCAATTCACTGGATGAACATTTTTGCAAAGGTCACCTACGATGTAAACAAGAGTGACCGGATGGCCGATTTCTGTGTTTTGCCTGGAACAGAACTGACAATGTATGGTGGAGGATTCGAGTTCTATCCGTTGAAAAAGACAAAGAATCTGCGCTTTCATGCAAACTGCTTCTATTCGGAGGGAACAAATGGAAATCCCAACGGAACAATGCTTGACAAACGCATGATCGTTGATTTGGGAGTGAAATGGAAAATGAATATACTGTCGCTGCCAAGAAAGAAATAATCTGAACAAACTGACTTTAACACGATAAACTTTTAACCTGAACAATGAAAAAAGTATCACTATCAAAATATATCCCTACAGGTATTCCGTGCCTGCTTATAGTAGGAGGTATATTTTACTATCTGGGCTCAAAGATGGGTACGCCCAATATGCTCAATACAATAATGAAGACAGGACATGATCTTCTGCTCAATACCGTGTTCTACCTCATGGCAATATGTGTAATAACCGGTGCCTTGGGCAAACTCTTCATAGAGTTTGGTGTTGTAAAGTTGCTTGAGAAACTCCTCAGACCGCTGATGGGACCCCTTTTCAATATGCCTGGTGTTGCTTCATTGGGTGCTGTTGTTACATTTTTGTCAGACAATCCGGCAATTATCTCACTGGCTCAGGACAAGAGTTTCGCAAGATATTTCAGGAAGTATCAATTCATCTCCCTTACAAACTTTGGAACCGCCTTTGGAATGGGTCTGCTTGTTATGGTATTCATGATGGGCCAGGGATTCTTCAAGGAGCCGGTAATTGGCCTTGTGGCTGCAATGTGCGGTTGTATTGTATCTACACGCCTGATGCAGCGTTTTGTACTAAAGGCATATCCTCAATACAAAGAGGAGTGTGCCGCCGAGTTGCCCGAAGTTGAGGTGGAGGAGACAAAAGTTGAGGAGAAATCACTCTTCCTCAGAATCCTCAACTCTCTGCTTGATGGCGGAAAATCAGGAGTTGATGTAGGAATTGCAATTATTCCCGGAGTATTGATCATCTCCACATTCGTAATGATCCTTACTTTTGGACCTTCGGAGAGCGGTGAGTATACAGGTGCAGCCTATGAAGGTGTGGCACTGCTTCCATATCTTGCCAACAAGGTAGGATTCATATTTGAGTATCTCTTTGGCTTTACAGATCCTCATGTGATTGCTTTCCCAATTACCGCATTGGGTGCTGTAGGTGCTGCTTTGGGAGTTGTTCCAAACTTTGTTGCCCAGGGCTGGATGGACGGCAATGCAATTGCTGTATGTACTGCAATAGGAATGTGCTGGAGCGGTTATTTGAGTACTCACACAGCCATGCTTGATTCTTTGGGATATAGGGAACTTACGTCAAAGGCCATACTTGCACATACAATAGGAGGCCTCGTGGCCGCCATTGTTGCGCACTGGGTTTTTGTACTTGTTTCACTGTTATAATTTGAATAAAAAGGATATTTTGGAGCGCACAGAGTATGCAACTCTGTGCGCTTATTTGTTTATGAATTAGTGTGTTGTCGGTTATATGGCCGCAACATTGGGAATGGGGTGTGCATTTTGATGAAATCAATTCTATATTTGTGTTGCAAGAACCCTGAATTTTGAAATGGAAAATATATTTAACCAAGAAACAGATTTGACGCCGCAGGACTCAACCTGCCTTACAGTGCCGGTGGAGTGTTACGAATATGAGGAGACCACTCTGGAATTTATGGAGGGTTGGGACCAGATATATGGAAATGTTCCCGATACTGTCAAACCGGTTATGGTATACAAGTATGAACTTGATGCCGTTGTGGTGAAGTTGGCAGATATACAGAAGCAGAATACCATTCTGGTATCACTCATTCTTCTGATTGTTGTTTTGGTATCTGCTTTGGCGTACTATATATACAGAAAAGTGAGTTCAAAAATGAAAAAAGAGAATTTTGCAAAGAAACTCCTCTCGCAGCAGGCGGCAACCCTACCGGTATTTACAGACAAGGTGAACAAGTTGAGTGGAAAGAGCATAAAATTCTCCTCATCGCTGTATGATGAATTCCAGGAGGCAATCGATATGGTAAAGGGGGCAAGAAAGAGCGGAATAGTGGAGATTGTGAATGATAATGAATTTCTGTCGAGTTACCCGTATATAAAGGAACTTCAATTCCTCACACCACAGGAGAAACTTGTGCTCATATTGAGTGAAGAGAGTTTTACAACAGCAGAGATTGCCCTCCATTTGGGCGTTTCAGACAACTCTGTAAGGGCAATAAAGACCCGAATCAGGAACAAGATGGCCCAGAATGGAGATTCCATAAAGAGTAAAAGAAAATTCAAAATATTGAAATAACAATAAAAACAGGTTTATTATGAATAGAAAAAGTTGCTGTTTTTCATGCATGAGGTGTCTGGTGCTTTTGTGTGCCATCCTTTTGAGTTCCAATCTGTTTTCTCAATATAAAGCGTATACGGTAGCCTACAGGGGAGCGGATTCAGTCTCAAATGATCTTCCTGTGCCATTGGCTTTTGTTGCAGAGAAGATCAAATTCAAGAAGAATGGCGGATTGAACGAGTTTACAAGATGGGTCTACGATAACATGAAATATCCCGAGAATTGTAAAAAAGAGGGAATTCAGGGGCGTGTAATGCTCAGTTTCATTGTAACTGCAGAGGGTGATGTGACTGGAGCAAAAGTTCTCAGGGGAGTACACCCTGAACTTGATGCGGAGGCCTTGAGGCTTGTAAAATCCTCTCCAAAGTGGGAGTCGCCGGGAGTTGATGTTAGTGGCAGGACGTGTGCTACACGAATTGTATTTCCGGTCATTTTCCAGTTGACGGGGGAAAAGGCTTATTTGGCAGGTGAAAGATTCGCCTCATTGGGTGATGGGGTCTATTTGGCCATTCCGGATCTCCTTTCCAAAATGCCAGGGTTTGCCGGAGGAGGCAGCAATGAGTTTCTCAAATGGATATACTCAAATATAAGGTACCCCGAACAGTGCATTGGAAGTAATGTTGGAGGACGGGTTCTGGTTTCGTTCGTCATCAATGAAGATGGGTGGTTGAGTTATCCAAGGATTATAAGGAGTTCCTCTAACCGCTTTCTGGACAGTGCTGCCCTCAGTGTTGTGTCAAATTCGCCAAGGTGGAGTGCCGGAGAGAGGGATGGCAAACGTGTCAAGTCAAGGGTTACAATTCCAATCGTTTTCCAGCCGGTAAAGGCTGCTGCACAAGGCAGTGATGAGAGTGCTTTTATCTATTCAAAAGGGACAATGGTCTCTCCATTGTTTACTATTGGTTCAAATTCGGGTATTTATACTCCCAATACCCAAAACAATTTCACTGTGTGGGTATTCAATAATGTAGATTATCCCGATGAGGCGAGAAAAGAGAAACTTCAGGGACGTGTCATTGTTTCGTTTGTGGTAAATGAAAAAGGAAAGGTTACCAATGTGAACGTTGTAAAAGGTTGCCACAAAGTGCTTGATGAGGAGGCTGTAAGGGTCATCAAATCATCACCTGACTGGGTGCCTGCGAGAATTGATGATGTGGCCGTTCCTGTAACTTATACATTCCCTATTGTATTCCAGTTGAAATAATTGGTTTCATAGGCTTATTTGTTTTTGGACGTATTGTTCCATTTTCAATTGGACTGCCGTAAGGAATGGAAAAGAGGCGAAGCAATTTTGCTCCGCCTCTTTTTAACATCAATTCAATTCAAATCTTTAATTATTCTTTGCCAAAGTATCTGTTGTATAAACCTTTGAAGCCTTGTCCGTGGCGAGCCTCATCTTTGCACATCTCATGAACGGTGTCATGGATGGCATCAAGATTCTGCTGTTTTGCAAGAGTTGCAATGCGTTTCTTGTCCTCGCAGGCACCTGCCTCTGCTTCCCATCTCTTCTTGAGGTTAGTTTTGGTATCCCATACAACCTCTCCTATAAGTTCTGCAAATCTTGCTGCGTGTTCAGCCTCCTCAAATGCATACCTTCTGAAAGCCTCAGCAACCTCAGGATAACCCTCTCTGTCTGCCTGACGGCTCATTGCCAAGTACATGCCAACCTCTGTGCACTCGCCTGTGAAGTGTGCTTTAAGACCCTCCATGATTTCAGGATCGCAACCCTGCGCAACGCCCAATCTGTGCTCGTCTGCCCAAACTGTCTCACCCTCAGTCTCAACTACCTCTTTGAATTTCTCTCTTGGAACTTTGCATAGAGGGCATTTCTCAGGAGCCTCATTTCCTTCGTGAACGTAACCGCATACTGTACAGATAAATTTCTTTTTCATGATTTCTATTTTTTTAATTGTTTATTGATTTATTTCATTCTGTTTCCCTGTCGGGAAGATTATAATAATTATTTGTTAATACAAAGTTAAAAATAAAAAATTAAAATCCAAACAAATTTTGGAAAAATGGCACAAAAAAGCAAATTAAAGCGCACCGGATTGGGATGAATGGATTGAATTTGAGATAATTTTGGTCAATTGCCCAAAAAGATATATCTTTGCGCCTCTCAAAAAAGCATCTTTTTTGGTGCAATGGGGTCCGGAAACCCCGGACTGAGTAACACATTTTTTAAATTTTTATACAATGGATTCAATTAAAATTAAAGGTACTGCCAGAACAATCGGCAACAAACAGACCCTAAAACAACTTCGCAGACAAGGAGAGGTTCCTTGCGTTATGTATGGTCACAACTTGAACAACTTGATCTTCTCAATCAACGAAAAAGACCTTAAGAAGATCACCCATACTCCAAAATCATATATCATCAGCATGGAGATTGACGGTACTGAGCATCTTTGTGTATTCCACGAGGCTCAATATCATCCTGTAACTGACGAGGCTCTTCACGTAGATTTCTTGTCAATCTCTTCTGATAAACCAGTTGTAATTGATATTCCTGTAGTTATCACAGGTAACTCAGAGGGTGTAAAACAGGGTGGTAAACTAATGGTTTCTTCAAGAAAACTTAAAGTTTGCGCTCCTATCGAGAACCTTCCTAACGAGTTGGTAGTTGATATCACAAACTTGCAGTTGGGTAAAACTATCGTAGCAGGTGACTTGTCATTTGAGGGCGTTCAGATGGTTTCTCCTAAGAGCACTATCGTATGTGCTGTCAAGATGACACGTGCTGCCCTTGGTGCTGCCGCTGCTGCTGCCGCTGCCAAGAAATAATTGTTAACAATATAAAAGGGTATGAATTTTTTAATCGCCGGATTAGGAAATATAGGCGCAGAATACGCAAATACCCGTCACAATATTGGATTTATGGTGCTGGATGCCTTCGCAAAGGAGTCCGGCACCACTTTTATATCCGGTAGGTACGGGTCTACAGCAGAGGTCTCATACAGAGGCCATAAACTTATATTGCTCAAGCCTTCAACATATATGAACCTTAGCGGGAAAGCGGTCAACTACTGGATGCAGGAACTCAAGATTAAGCCCGAAAACCTGTTGGTGATAGTTGATGATCTTGCTCTCCCTTTTGGAACCTTGCGTATGCGCAAGCAGGGTAGCGACGGTGGCCACAATGGCCTTAAAAACATAACTGCAATGTTGGGCAACAGCAATTATGCCCGTTTGCGTGTAGGCATAAGTGATTCCTTTGCAAAGGGGCATCAGGTAGATTATGTCCTGGGCAAATGGAAAAGCGAGGAGGAGAAGGAGTTGCCCTTTATCCTTGACCGTGCCATTGATGCTGTAAAGGCTTATGCCTTTATGGGGCCCGACAGGGCTATGAATGTTTGCAATACCAAGCCTAAATCAGAAGAGAAATAGGGAAACCTCTCTCCGCATCAGATCTCATCCCAGTCATCTTCTAACGGCATTTCAAATCCGTCAAGAAGATTCTCAATCTCTCTTCGTTCCTTTTTGGTTGGTCTGCCTGCTCCTCGATCCCTTTTGAGGAATAGTGTCTCATTTGGAGCAACAAGTTTGTCGAGTTCCGATTGGGGTGTTATGTTGGTGGCAAACTGGGGCACTATCTGGGCACCCTGACGCTTGTCTATGGGGCAAACAACAAGATACTGGTATCTGATTGGCCCTTTTCTCACAACAATTACATCACCGGCCTTGATGCATTTGGAAGATTTTGCCTCAAATCCTCCAACCTGTACCTTGCCTGTACGGCACGCCTCGGCAGCATCGGAACGTGTCTTGAAGACCCTTATGGCCCACAAATATTTGTCAATCCTGACTTCGGGTGCAAACTCTTTTTGTGCCATACGGATTATTCTGCTGTTTCACTCTTCTTTTTGTATGAATCCTCTACAATAAAAATCTCCTCATCCGCCTTGTGGAAATAGTATTGTTCACGGGCAAACTTTTCAAGACTGTCAAGATTCGAGTGGAGTTCCTTGAGTTGCTCATCAGTCTCCCTGATGGCCTCCTTATAGTATCTCTTCTGACGCTCCTGTGCAGCAACATCCTTTAGGTCGGCATACCACTTTATAAGATTGTTGGTATCTATGAACAGAATCCAGACAATAAAGAATAGCGTTGAAAGAAAGTATTTGTTCCTTATTACCTTGACGATCTTTGAATCAAGGAGCCTTTTAAAAGATGATTTTACGGACATTGCACAGAGGTTAGAAATTTCAGCAAAAATACTAAAAACTTTTGTACCTTTGTATGGTTATCAATTATAATTATAAACCGAATATACAAAGAGAGTGATTATGAAACCTACATTGTTGGTGCTGGCTGCAGGAATGGGCAGTAGATACGGAGGACTGAAGCAGATTGAAGGGGTAGGACCTTGCGGGGAGACCATAATGGACTATTCTGTATACGATGCCGCCCGTGCCGGTTTCGGTAAAGTGGTTTTTGTCATAAGGAACCATTTCAGGGATGAGTTTGTGCAGAAGGTGGTAGCCAAATACAATAATATCATAGAGGTAGAACTTGTAGAGCAGGAGATGGACAAACTGCCTGAAGGATTTGCGCTCAATCCAAAAAGGGAGAAGCCTTGGGGTACAGGTCATGCCACAATGATGGCTGCTCCGGTAATCGATACACCGTTTGCGGTAATCAACGCAGATGATTTCTATGGTGCAACGTCATTTCAGGTGTTGGCCGATTTTCTCAAGAAACAGGCTGGCGAGAGGGGCAAGTATTGTATGGTAGGCTTCTGCCTCAGCAAGACATTGTCGGAGAGTGGAGAGGTGTCACGGGGAATCTGCTCTGTAAATGATGAGAATTACCTCACAACTGTTGAGGAGCATCACAAGGTCAAGGAGAACAATGGAACCATTACAGGAGTTGCAATGGACGGTAAAGAGAAGATCCTTGACGGCGATGCGTATGCTTCAATGAACATGTGGGGTTTCACGCCCGATGTGTTTGAGTATGGCCAGCAGATGTTCATTGATTTCCTCAAGGAGAATGTGGATGATCCTAAAAAGGAGTTTTATATTCCATTCATTGTGAATACAACAATCAATACCGGTCTTTCAACCGTAAAGGTGCTGGACAGTCCGGATAAATGGTTCGGGGTTACATACCAGGAAGACAGGCCTGTAGTCATAGAAAAATTGAAACAGATGACAGACCAGGGACTCTATCCGAGTCCGTTGTTTTAGGAAATTGCAATGAGGGTGGCTTTACCGCCCTCTAATTATGTTATGAAGATGTTCAGGAATCTCAAATATTTTCTCCCGTCGTTTAACCAGTCCCTGCTGATAGTCCTTCTTCTGATAGTGGCCGGTGGGCTTGGAATGGGAATATTGTTGGCTGTTTGCTATGGAGCAGCGGGCGTTGCAATGGCAGATATAAATCCACTTGTAATGTACCTGTGCCAGTTTGTGCCTCCATTGATATATATCTTGTACAAGGGCGCAGATACGGTAAAGGAGAATGGCCGTCTGATGGAGAAGGGACTGTTTGACAGGATTGTAAAACCGGTACCCTTCAATACATTCAATTTTGGCAAGGTCTCTCCGGCTGTGGCCTTCCTGCTGGTCATTTTGGCAACATTTGCACTTATGATTGTGCTTGAGCCTCTCAATTCACTTGTACCTATGCCTGACAGCGTCAAGCAGATTTATGCCAATATGCTCTCAAACATGTTGTGGACATCATTGAGCGTTGCTGTCGCCGCCCCTTTGGTGGAGGAGTTTTTTCTGCGTGGTACAATTATGAGGGGAATGCTGCAGCACTCAACTCCATTGAAGGCTATCCTTTGGAGTGCATTCTATTTTGCCCTCATACACATGAATCTCTATCAGGCACTTGGAGCCTTCATTATGGGACTCTTTATAGGATGGATTTACTACAGGTCGGGCACATTGTGGCTTGCAATACTTATACATTTTGTAAACAACGGCTCAAGTGTGCTGTTTACGCTTCTCAATCCACAAATGGATGTTGAGACCACACTTATGGATATTATAATTCAGTCATGGAGCGTTGAGGCCTACATAGGCATTTATACGGCATCATTGGCCATATTGGCTGCTATAATCTTTTATTTTTATAAAAATTTGGGAAATGGGCAAAGTAAAGAGACTATATCCGCTTAAATTTGTGGAAGAGACCCGGGTGTTGGACCAGAACTCCATCATTTCAAACGGTTTTTTGGCCGACAACAGTATAGATGACATCATTGAAACTTACCTTGAAGATTTTCTTGGCAGGGAGGTATTCCAATACTATAAAGGTGAGTTCCCGTTGAGGGTTTCATATCTCGAGTCGGAGGGAAGCATGCCTTTGCAGGCTCATCCCAATGATTTTACTGCGCTCGAAAGATATGATTCAATAGGTTGTGCAAAAATATGGTATATTCTCGGGGCCGAGAAGGATGCCCGTATCTGCCTGGGCTTTTCCCAGCAGATGGATGCATCGCGTTTTTATGAAGGATGCCTTGACGGCCAACTTGAGAAGTGCCTGAATTTCATTGAGCCAAAGGCAGGAGACTGCATATATATTGAGCCTGGAACAGTATATTCCGCTCTTGGAAAGATAAAGTATATAGAGATTGCCCAGAACTCAAGGGTGACATACCATCTGTATGACTTTGGAACTGCAGGCGCAGATGATTTCCAGATGGAGATTGCCGAGGCAATAGATGTGATAAATTACACCCCTTTTGATGCTGAAAGGTGCCTTTTCAGAAATGTCTCCGGAAACCTGACAATAGCCGACACATCAGACTTTATAGTAAAGATGAATATGCTTGGCAAGGCTGCGGAGGGGGCAGAAAGCAGTAATGGGCAGATTGAGGTATCTCCAGAGGCTCTGGAGAGTTTTGTTGCACTGCTCTGCCTGAAAGGCTCTGCTATGGTGAAGGATTCCGACGGCAATATCTCTCCTATTGCCGCAGGAGAGTTCATGCTTCTGCCGGCAAATCTTAAACAGGCCGGAATATTGCCCGCCGGCGACAATGGCGCTGCATCTTCTGATGACAACGGACAAACGGTTATTATTCAAGCATATATGCCTCAATTCGGTGAGCAGGAAGATCTCTATATGAACTATTATGAAGATGATAGCGACTATCCGGAGGGCTCAGGAGTGGATCCTGAAGATGAAGAGTTTGAAGATGAAGAGTGTGATGACGATTGCTGCGATGATGAGTGCTGCTGCGATGATGATTGTTCCGGATCCCATGAGTGTTGCGGTGGCGGAAGCCATGCTCCCCATGACAATCATCATGGTCACCACGATCATTGCCATGACAGCCACGATCATCATAGTAATTCCCACGACCACGGCCAGAACCATTGCCTCGATCATCACGATAACCATTCTCACAACCACCATCATACGACCGGAGGATATTTTGCACAGAGTGCCGGCAGTGGCGTGACCGCTGCAAATTCGTCAAATGATGAGATGTTTGACCTGGAGAAGATTCACAGGGAGGAGAAGGAAAAGGGAATTGACAACTCAAACGAGAGGTTCTTCAGGAGATAAGGTCAATCAGATTGTCTGATTCGTATGTTGGGCCTCCGTCACAGGGTTTGTGGTATGGATTGTAGTAGAACTGGTCTATGCCAAAAATCTGAGCCCCTTCTATATCATTAGTAAAGTCATCGCCAACCATAAGGGCCTGGGATTTTATCTCCGGCCTTTTTTCGCGGTTGGCATACTCATCTGCTCCGCACAAGGCCTCCAATGCCCTTTTGAAGATTATAGGACAGGGCTTGTGTATACCAACCTCTTCGGAGATGAAAAAGGCATCTATATAGCCGATAATCCCTGAATTGCGCATCTTGCGGTATTGGACCTCCTTGAAACCGTTGCTGATTACTGCAATCCTGCATCCGCGCGCCTTCAATGTCTCAAGTACCTCTCTGGCATTTGGCTCTAAAGCGGTTTCATAAATCATGCGCTCAAGGTAAGCCTCGCCAAATCTTTCGGAAAATGCAGAGATGTTTTTTTGCTGCTCTTGGGCATTCTCTCCAAAATTTACCTGTTTGCCGTTCTCTATGCAGAAGATCAGGAACGTCTCCTGGAAACGTTCTGAACGGAGTCTCTCCTTGGTAATCTCGCCGCGTTCGTAGCGTTGCCAAAGTACCTTGTTAATATCTTCATACCGCTTGAAAAAGAGTTCCTTGTCATGAACCCCAATCTTCTCTGCCAGATTGAACTCGTCAATAAGGTAAAAGATGGCATTCTTGGCATTGAGGTCAAATGCCCACAGAGTGCGGTCAATATCAAAAAGATAGTATTTGTACTCCTTTACCATTGCAATCAGGTTTGAATGATTTGTATGATTCTGCAGTTGTCGGGAAGAGCGGTTATTTTGTAAAATAGTCAATCATGCGGTTTATGGCCCTCTGGCATACCGGACAGAATCCCGGGGCTTCATTGCTCCTCATCCTGCAGTTGTCTACCGGACGGTACAGACCCTTGGTCATGTAACCTGCCCCTTCATAAACACCAAGAACCTGCGGCTTGCCTTCAACTGCCACTGTAGGAATCTGAGTGCCGGCAGGAAGCATGTCTTTCCATTTCTTTTCAAACTCCACCAACGAAGTCACATTGGGCTCCCATGGCTCGACGGCTGTGTTGTACATTTCAAGGTAGGTATCATCGGAATCGTAGAAATACTCATCTGCAAGGCCCGCAAAACTATGGCCGAACTCATGTACAAAAACCATAGGGGTAGTGCGGTGGTCGCTCATTCCAAGTCCGTAGAAATTGAAGATACCGCCGCCGCCATACTTCTCTGTATTGACTATCACATACATTGCATCGCAGGGCGCATTTGAGCACAATTTGCATACGAGTGTCTGGTTCTCTGCAGTGAGGTATCTGTCTGAACGGAAGGTGTAGAAGTTTGAATTGGCTGCCGTCTCCCTCCAGATGTCATGGTGCGGAATGTCAGTGCCCGATTCAAGTGAAACAGACTCTACAGCCCAGATGTTGAAATCATCTTTACGGCTCTTGTATGGCTCAATGTCAAAGAGATAGCCTACATGTTTCCTTACATTTTCCCTGAATTTCTCCATTTCGGCAGAGGTGTATCCTTCTGCTATGAATACAATGTCAACTTTGTTCTGCGGATGGCCGTTGTCAAGTATTGGGGTAACCGCAAAACTGTTCTCCTGCTCACGGTTTATGAGTTTGTCCTGGGGATCAATTTCAAATGTGGCAAGTCTGCTGTAACTGCCGTCCTCCCTCAGACGTTCATATATGATTACATTAACCTTGTGCTTTGGAAAAGGAATTCTGTATGAACTGTTGAAGGCCCTTGCGGTTGAGGTGTTTATGGCCTCGTCAGTGGTGCGCCACTCCTGAAAGAGAGTATTGAAGCCTGTAGCATAGAGCAATCCGTTGTCAGAGACATCCCTTACCTCAAGCCTGTACTCGCCATACTCAAACTCCGGAACAAGCCTTTTTCTTGTGCCTGCCCATAGAGGCTCTGCCTTTAATCCCGACAGATACACATTCTGCTCCTTGCCATTGCCCGCAAAAGTCAGGTCAAGACGTAACTGCCCGTCGGTAAAGTGGCTGTAGTATTGTGGATTGTCTGCGATATCCTGTTTGGTTATTGCCCCTTTATATGGAGTCTCAACCTTATGATGTGCACTCTGTTCTCCGGACCATGCACAATTCTGCCCGCATTGTGCAGAAACCGTAAACGGCAACAACATCAAAAGCGGGCAGAATAGTTTTTTTAGAATATGATTCATCTGATCTGTTTCTTCAGTTCTATAGTGTTCCTCTAAATGGAGATGGGTAGGATTACTTTCCCACGTAGTTCTGTGGAGTAATTACAAGAATTTCATTCTTAACTGAATCAGAGACCTCAAGTCCCTTTACAAACTCCTGTATACTCTCTTTGGTAATGCCTGCGTTGCCGCGGGTCAAAGCCTTAAGTGCCTCATAAGGGTTAGGATATCCCTCTCTGCGCAATACAGTCTGTATACCCTCCGCAACAACAGCCCAGTTAGCCTCAAGATCCCTGTCAAGGGCAGCCTCGTTAAGGATAAGTTTGCCAAGTCCCTTCTTCAATGACCTGAATGAAATCATGCTGTGTGCCAATGGAACACCCACGTTTCTCAAAACTGTAGAGTCTGTAAGGTCCCTCTGCAACCTTGAAACCGGCAGTTTGGATGCAAGGTGGGCGTATAGTGCGTTTGCCACGCCAAAGTTGCCCTCTGCATTTTCAAAATCAATAGGGTTTACCTTGTGCGGCATTGCCGATGAACCTACCTCACCTGCCTTTACTTTCTGGCGGAAATACTCCATTGAGATGTATGTCCACATGTCGCGGGCAAGGTCAATGAGGATTGTGTTTATGCGCTCAAGATTGTGGAAAAGGGCGGCAAGATTGTCATAGTGCTCAATCTGTGTTGTTGGGTATGAGCGTTTCAGACCCAAAGTGCCCTCTACAAAAGAGGCTGCAAATGCATTCCAGTCAAACTGCGGATATGCAAAGTTGTGTGCATTGAAGTTGCCTGTTGCACCGCCGAATTTTGCAGAGTATGGAACTGTTGCCAACAATCTCTTCTGCTCCTCAAGTCTTGCTACAAATACATATATCTCCTTGCCCAGGCGGGTAGGGGATGCAGGCTGTCCGTGTGTATGGGCAAGCATAGGAACACTCTCCCACTCTTTGGCAAGGCCTTTGAGAATATCAATTATCTCATCCAAAAGCGGCATGTAACAATCTTTGATGCCCTCAAGCAGGCTCAACGGAACAGATGTGTTGTTTATATCCTGTGATGTAAGGCCAAAGTGTACAAACTCGCTGAACTCTTCAATTCCAAGTTCCTTGAATTTCTTCTTGATGTAGTACTCGACAGCCTTCACATCATGGTTGGTAACCTTCTCAATCTCCTTCACCTCCTCCGCATTTTCCGGGGTAAAAGTATTGTAGATATCCCTAAGTGCTGTGTAGTTTTCTTTGTTGAATCCCTCCAATTGTGGAAGAGGAATATTGCAAAGTGCTATGAAATATTCAATTTCAACTCTTATTCTATATTTGATAAGTGCATATTCAGAGAAATATTGGCCAAGTTCAGCCACCTGCTTCTGGTATCTGCCATCAATGGGAGATACGGCCATCAATGCGTTGTTTGACATAACGTAATCTATTAATGATAATCTCTATTAAGGTTTAGGAACAAATGGCAAAAATACAATAATCGGCGATATATTCAAATAGTCAGGACCATTATTTTACATCTGCTGAAGTGCTCTCTTCAGGCACCGCCTCTTTACGGGCGAGATACCTGAAATAGACCCTTTTTGAAATGAATCGGATTATAAGAATCATCAAAAGTATAATTGCAATGCACACTTCGGCAAAGAGTTGCTCCTTCATAATGACATTTGCTGTGAGAATTTCGGCATCTTCAGAGAGAATCTTGTCTATTTTGGCAAAAGGATAACTCCTGGCGCTCCACTTCTGGACAATGATGCCGTCATTGATGTATGTAACTCCTCCGTTCGAGCGGTTAAGTGCCATTGTACTCTTGTAGTCGCTCTGCAGTACAGGATAGAGTGCTCCGTCAATCTCTTCAGAGGTGCCGTTGAGCAGATACAGTGATGCACCACAGGTTGCAATTGAATCGCCAAGTCTGTTGATTGTTCCTATCTTCTTTGCATCCAATTTGTCGGGATTATGGATGGAAATGAGAAAAACCGGCAGGCCGGAGCCTGTAATCTGTTGTGTGATGTCGGCCCCATCTGCATCTCTCAATATGAAATTGAGTGTGCCTGCATCTGATTCAGTCCCGTTTGACACTATTGTGCGGGTCTCTACAAAACTCCATGTTGAGTCAGGCAGGTTTTCAAGTGTGAACTCCTGCTCAATGCCATCTTTGGAGTAAATGAATGTGCTGCTGTACTCTGGTTGTGGCGTATCTTCAATTATTGCAACAAGGTCTGTTCCCGGCTTGAACTGGCCAAAGTCAATCTGGGGAAGGAATACAAGGGCGTAGGTGACAACCGCTGCAATAAATGATGTGTATGCTGTTATATATATCTTTTCCCAGATATTGGCTGCTATTGGCTTGAATTTGTTGCGTTGACAGAAAATTGCAATGGAGCATGCCAAAAGCACAATATTCTTGTAGAAGGTCTGCCAGTTGGTCAGATGGAGCGCCTCGCCAAAGCAGCCGCAATCCTGTACCGGGTTGAAGATGGCGGAGTAAAGGGTGAGGAGCGTGAAAAATGATGTGAAAATAAGGGCGGCGGTTGAGAAGAATCTCATTTTTATGCCCTTAAGTACACATACACCAATCAGGAATTCTGTGCATGCCAGCAGTATGGCAACGGGCGTGGCCAAGAAATCCATGAACCCCAAATGAAAGGCCTTTAGATATTCGTCAATTTTAAGCGCACCTCCTGCCGGGTCTATTGCCTTAAGGAATCCCGACAATATAAACGTGATTCCTATTACAAACCTGCTGATTGCTCTGATTATAGCCATATTGTAAATCCTCTCACTTTTTGGGATTGTATGTGAATTCGCCTGTTTTTATGATTTTTTCTTTCCGGTTTCCGGTCCTGTTCATAGCCCTGTTTCTGTTCCGGTCCTGAATCTGTTCCGGTCCGATTCTGCAGCAAGAGTGGCCGAAACTGCTATTTCCAGTGGGGTTCCAGAGCCTTTTCTATGTTTGCAAAAATATCCTGGGGCGGAAGCATTGTGCCATCCTCACCGCTGCACTCTACCCTTACAAAATCTTTGTCAAGATGAGTCTGCTCAAGATAGAGTTCCCTCACATCAATCTGGAACTGGATGTTGGCTTCATGAATGTCCTCTTTGCCCTGCAGATACTCCCTGTCTTCGCCTTCGCGGTTCTCCTTGAGTTTTTTATCAACAAAAGAGATAGGGACATCAAGGAAAAGGTTTACATCGGGTCTTGGGATGCCGTATCGGTTGTATTCAAGGTCAAAAATCCAGTCCCTCAACTCTTTTGATTTTGCCTTGTCCTTTATTTTTGAACATTGGTACGCAATGTTGGAGTAGACGTACCTGTCGAGCAGAACGCAACGGCCGTCATTGAGCCACTCCCTAATCATTTTGGCAGCATCCCTTCTGTCTTCTGCAAAGAGAAGGGCAACCAATTGTGGATGAACCTGGTCAATGGCTCCAAAGTCCCCTCTTAGAAATTTTGCAATCAAATCTCCGTAAACGGGAGCGTCAAAACGTGGAAAATGAAGATACTCAAGTCTTTTGCCCTTGCTTTGAATATATTCTTTAAGAAGTTTCACCTGGGTACTCTTGCCTGCTCCGTCGAGCCCTTCCAATACAATAAGCATACAATCTCTCTTTTTTGCAATGAATGAAATTTAAAAAAGCCCACAAACCACTCCCGCAAACCGACACAAATTTAAAAATTAAATGTGAGTTGAAGATTTTATTTTGGAGAAACGGGTTTAAAAATCTCAAGTTTTATATCTTTGTTCCCCTGTGGGGCAGGTGTCCATTATTTGGAGAGGATAAATAACGGCCATAAAATCAAAAGAATGCAGAGGAACAGAACATTATTGTCAAGCATGCAGCCGGCTGAAGGACCGGCCTGTGGCAGCATGCACAACTTGTTGGCAAACGGCAGCATACACGACTTTCCGGCAGAAGGACCGGCAAAAGGGGAGATGTGCAACATGCCGGTTGTCATGGGTATCATAAATGTGAATGAAGAATCATTCTACTCCGCGAGCAGGTGCAGCAGCCTCCAATCCTTTTCCCGACAGTTGGAACAAATGCTTTCGTCCGGTGCAGGTATAATTGATATAGGTGCCTGTTCTACCCGTCCGGGCAGTACTCCAATTACTCTGGATCAGGAGTGGAAACTGCTTAAAGAACCGCTTGAGCATATTGCGAAATCGGGTTTATGTGCGGCTGCGCCGGGCGTTTGCCCGCCGCGTATATCCATAGATACATTCCGCAGTGAGATTGTCCGCAGGGCTTATGATACAATAGGTGACTTTATTGTAAACGACATTTCTGCCGGAGAAGATGATCCGCAGATGTTGCCTGTGGTGGGAAAACTTGGATTGGAATATATTGCAATGCACAAGAGGGGCACTCCTTCAACAATGCAGCAACTATGTGACTATCCTCGTGGGGTGGTGCAGGAGGTTGCAGAGTACTTTCTTAAGTTTGAGAAGCGTGCTGCGGAGAGCGGTATAGAGAATTATATTGTCGATCCCGGCTTCGGCTTTGCAAAGAGTGTGGAGCAGAACTACGAACTCTTTATGGGAATGCCGCAACTTATGGATATAGTTTCGGGAAAGGTGGAGCCATCCCGAATGGGCAGCGGCCAGGCAAAGCACGCTTCCAACAACTCCGGCCTTGAGGGTGATTCTGCTGATGCGGGCCAATCACACCATACAACGGGTGGTGCCATCAGTAATGGAGGTAACTGTGGCAGCATCAGTAGCAGCATCAGTAGCGGCATCAGTAGCGGCATCAGTAGCGGCATCATCGGAAGCGGTAATAGCCGCAGTAGCAGTATTAGTGTGAGCATCAACAGCAGCAGCAACAGAAGAAAACTGCTTGTGGGTATTTCACGCAAGTCAATGATATACAAGCCTCTTGATATAACCCCCGAAAGATCATTATGCGCAACAGCCGCGCTCAATCTGCAGGCACTCATGCTTGGTGCTGATATTTTGCGTGTCCACGATGTAAAGGAGGCGGTTGAGTGCGTAAAACTCTACAAACTGCTCAAAAAATAATCTTCTGCGAACCGTCCATCCACAAAATACCCGCTTTTTGTGGAGAAAGCCATCTTTCGCAAGCCGTCATCCACAAAACAGCCCCATTTTGTGGAGAAAATCATCTCTGAACGGACTTTCTGTTAAGTTTGAGTATTTTACAGCCATGATTTATAGGGCGCAACAAAAAAAAAGAGGGGCGCAACAGATGATGTAGTAGTCACAAATGTCGCATGATGAGATTTTTGTGTCAAATATATACTGAAAATCAATTAGTTATAGAATCGGCGATTAGAACGTAAATTTTGTGATTATATCACTTAATTATTACTTTTGTGTATCCCGCATTGGTAAATGCAGATAACGCATATTATAAGGTGATCAATTAACTCGTGAAAAAAGTAGTTAAAATGAAAAAAGTAGTCAAAATGAAAAAAGTAGTCAAAATGAAAAAAGTAGTCAAAATGAAAAAAGCAGTTAAAAGTGTAATCAAATCTTCATGCTGCATGTTGTTGTTATGTGGAGTGGCGTTTGTTGCGTATGTTTTGGGGGCATGTTCTTCTGGGGCCGGTTCGGGGGAGTCAGATGAAATAAAGGTAATTGAGATGGCACAGGCTCTGGCTTCAAATCCACAGGAGATTGCATTGAGCGAGGTGGCTACTTCTGTTGAGTATATACCTCTTGATATGGGTGGGGAGTTTTTGCCAGGCTATAATTTTTTGGAGATGGCTGTTGATGAAAATTCAATTTATTTTTTTCCGAAACCGAATTTTCCCAACTCTCCAATATTCCGTTTTTCGGCAGATGGTAAATTGCTTTCTCATTTCAAACACGTAGGAAGGGCGGAGAATGAATGGGTTATCCCTATGGGTGTTGTACTGGACAAGGCTAATGACCAACTGATTGTAAACGAAGAGACCGTTGTAAAGTTTTATACTCCGCAGGGTGAGTTTGTAAAATCCATTAATTTGGATCTCCCTGATTATGGCTTTTTTACTATTGTTATGTATGTGGGAGGCAAGGTGCAATTTATGAAGAGTGCCAAAGAAGGATATAGTACGTATGCTTTGGACGTTGATGACAGTGGTAATGTTGTTTCAGACAATGTATTGATTGATTACAGCACTTTTCCTCAGGAGTATTGGACAGATCCGTCTGTAAGGGGTAGAGTGGAGGTAATTTCAAAATCTTCAGAAAATTATCTGTTGCTGCACAAATTTACGGATTCAATCTATTCATATAGAGGTACAGACAGTGCTGAGGTTGCATATGTACTTGATATGGGCAACCTTAAGGATGGTTACAAAAGGAAAGTCTCTATGGGTGGATATTGTTATGAGGCTCCAAACTTTCTTATTTTACAGACTGTCCACCCCATGAAGTATTTTGATAATTTGCAACCATCAGAGAGAATGAATTATATCTTTTTTGACAAGGCTGCGGGCAGGACAATCAAGTTTGCAAAGAATGATGAAAATGATCCATATTTCAAGAATGACATCGATGGCGGCATGCCTTTCTTCCCGTATCACATTTCCGGCAACAAGATGTACCAGTTGGTGGATGCATACAAGTTTATAGAACAGGCGGATGCTACAGGTTCCGTGAAAATGCGGGAGATTGCCTCAAAACTGAATGAGGACTCAAATCCTGTGCTTGTGGTGGCAACGCTCAAATAAATCCTCTTCCCGACAGTTGTGAGCCAAAACTTTTTATCCATCTTTGGGAAGAGATCTGATGATGGAAAAATCTGCGGTAAAAGAGGAGTTGTTGAAATGAAAAGTAAAATGAAAAGCAAAATGAAAAGTAAAATGAAAAGTTTGAAATTTGGACTTGCTTCAGTTGCAGTTACTGTGGCAATGTGGTTGGCTTCAGGTTGTGGCAGCGGTAATGGCAATGCCGGCGTACAATCACTTCCAGTGCTTGACATTGGGCAGGCAATGGAAAACAGCACTCCGGTAAAAATGAGCAGATATTTTTCAGATATAGAATATATACCTCTTGAAACATCGGCCGATGTCCTGGTTACAGATGTCAGTATGACCAACATTTTTCCCTCTGATGACCGCATTTATATAAGCAGTACCCCGCGTGTGGGGGCCAGCGATGTATACAGTTTTGACTATACCGGAAAGAACTTGCCGTTCAAGGCAAAAAGCGGCAGGGCAGAGGGTGAGTATACGCAGGGCCTTAATCTTGTACCTGATGGAGATAATGTATACATGATTGACTGGAATTCCGTTTTAAAGTATGACAAGGAGGGCAATTATCTAAATTCATTTCCTTTGGATGGTAACGGTTTCAAATTTTTAGGCAGATATGCATATATAAATGGGGAGTTCATATATATAATGGAGGATGCCGAAAAAGGTGAGGATATAATTACCATACAGGACAGCAATTATAATGTGAGATTGCAGAAGAGTTTGGGCAAATTCGAGATGGTGACACATATGCGTGATGTTACCGGAGACGGGTCAATGACTCCTATAATGACAAGAAGCACCAATCCTATGATATACCAGAACAATGACAAGGCTATGCTTCTCGGATATGGAGATACCCTATACTCAATAAATCCTGCTGACGGCACCCTTATTCAGGAGTATCTGTTGCAGTATGGCAAATATCATAGGAATGAGGATTGTGTTGAGGTACGTGCTTTCTTTGTTGAGACACCGCAATTTGTACTGTATAGGGCGGTATTCAGTAAAACCGGATATCCGAATTTGGAAGTAAAAGACAGAATACCGTTGTGTCTGTATGACAAGTCAACAGGCAAGAGTACAAGGCTTCCGGTCAATGAAGAGTATATGTCGGGTACCCCATATAAGGCTTGTGGATTTGATAATGACCTGGATGGAGGTATGCTCTTCCACCCGATCTGTATAAGAGGAGACAAAATGTACCAACTTGTGAATGCGTATGAGTTCATTGAACGTGCAGAGTCAACCGGCTCAAAGGCTATGCAGGAGGTTGCTGCAAAACTCAATGAGGATTCCAATCCTGTGCTTGTGGTGGCAACGCTTAAATAAATCCTCTTCCCGACAGTTGTGAGCCAAAACTTTATATCCATCTTTGGGAAGAGATCTGATGATGGAAAAATCTGCGGTAAAAGAGGAGTTGTTGAAATGAAAAGTAAAATGAAAAGTAAAATGAAAAGTAAAATGAAAAGTAAAGTGATGAAGGAGGTAAAAGGTTTTAAAGGCAGTGCAATGGCATTCATTTCAGCCATTGTTGTATTGTCGGGTATTGCGGCAGTTGGATGTACATCATCATCAGAAGATCAAAGTGCCGCATCAGAGGTTGTGAAACTTGATCTTGAAAAGGCTGTAAAGGGTGCAAGACTTGCAAATCTGAGCAAGTTCGCTTCAGATATAAAATATATACCGCTGGAGACTGGCACTGAGTCACAGATAGACAAAGTCAATGAGTTTAGATATTCCAATGGGAAGATATACATGATGGTAGGTGAACTCAATGAAAATTGGATACTTGTATTTGATGAGAATGGCAACTTTCTGAAGAGACTGCACAAGAGCGGCAGGGGGCCGGGTGAGTATATAAGGCTTCTGGATATAGCGGTACTTGAAGACAATACCATTGCTCTTATTTCCATCAATAAGATGCTTGCATATAACCTTGAAAATGATTCACTTGTTTTTGAAACTTCATTTGATAAAATTACAGAATTCTCAGGTAACAAACGCTTTAAGGCAATAGATGCATCTGCCTATTTGGGCGACGGAAAGTATGCCGTTACAACATTGACCGCATCCAATGACAGCGTTCCTGAGCGCAATATGTTGTGCCTGATTGATCAGGAATCAAATATATTGCAGAGCGCAGAACTTCCTCCATACAGGTATGTAAATTTTAAGGTGCAGGATGGAATGATTACCTTGTCAAAGATTGTGGCGATGTATATGTATGACAATTCAATTCATGTTCCAACCTCATCCAGTGACACAATTTACAGGTATGACAAATCTTTTGAAAGGGAGTTGGCTTACGTGATGGATTATGGCCAATACAAAAAATACCTCCTTGAAGAGATGAACAACAAGGATATTGTTTATACCAAAGAGATACTGGATATAGGAGGAAGCACAGAATTCCCTGTAAAGGAGAATGATGCAATGCTCATGTTATATATGGTATATCCTTCCGGCATCTTTGGTGCAGACCTTGATTGGGATGGTAACAAGACAATGGTAATATATGACAAGGCCGACAAGGAGTTTTATGCCCTGAAGATTGACAGAAAATACAACAAGGTAGGTTTTGTAAACGATATTGACAATGGTGCTCCATTTATGCCAAATTATTTCTGCGGCAATCTTATGTTTGATTGTATAGAGGCAATTGATTTTATTGATTATGCGGAGAAATCAGGCTCTGAAGAGATGAAGAGGGTGGCTGCCACCTTGAATGAGGAGTCAAATCCAGTACTTGTCATAGCCACTTTAAAGTAGGATCTGTTGTATCCACTTGAAAAGATGAATTTACCGTTTGAAAACAAAGAGGATAACGCCAAAATTCCCTTGTTAAATAATAAATCCCTATTAGAAAGCACTCTAATAGGGATTTGCTGTTTATAGAGATGACTTTAAGTCAACCTGTCCAATTATCCGTTACAGAACCGTTCTATAGGGTTCTCTTGATCTCTACAATCTGGTAAGCCTCAATAACGTCACCAACTTTGATGTCATTGTAGCCCTCAATGTTAAGACCGCAATCATATCCGCTCTGAACCTCTTTGACGTCATCCTTGAAGCGTTTCAATGATCCAAGAACTCCTGTGTAGATTACAATACCGTCTCTGATTACGCGCACTTTTGCATTTCTGGTAAGTTTGCCCTCTTTGACCATACAGCCGGCAATTGTGCCCACTTTTGAGATCTTGAAGGTCTCTCTAACCTCGGCTGTTGCTGTAACCTCCTCTTTCTCCTCTGGAGCAAGCATACCCTCAATACCGCTCTTGACCTCATTGATGGCATCATAGATTACAGAGTAGAGTCTTATCTCAATCTCCTCCTTGTCTGCAAGTTTGCGTGCAGAAGCCGAAGGCCTTACCTGGAAACCTACGATAATGGCATTTGAAGCCGCAGCCAACAATACGTCAGACTCGGAGATTGCACCTACAGCCTTATGGATTACGTTTACATGAATCTCCTCTGTTGAGAGTTTGATCAATGAGTCTGAAAGTGCCTCGATTGAACCGTCAACATCACCTTTTATAATTACGTTGAGTTCCTGGAAGTTTCCAATGGCAATTCTACGTCCTATCTCCTCAAGGGTAATGTGTTTCTGGGTTCTCAAGCCCTGGATTCTCAAAAGTTGCTCACGTTTGTTTGCAATATCCTTGGCCTCTTTCTCGTCGTCAAATACATTGAATGTCTCACCTGCAGTTGGAGCACCGTTCAAACCGAGAATTGAAACCGGAGTTGAAGGACCGGCCTCGGTAACCTTCTGTCCGCGCTCGTTGAACATGGCCTTGACCTTACCGGTGTAGCATCCGCTCAAGATTATGTCTCCTACATGGAGTGTACCGCCCTGTACAAGGATTGTAGCAAGGTAGCCTCTACCTTTATCCAATGAAGACTCAATTACAGTACCTATTGCCTTCTTGTTAGGGTTGGCCTTGAGTTCAAGCATGTCTGTCTCAAGAAGAACCTTCTCCAAAAGATCCTCAACACCAATACCCTTCTTTGCAGAGATCTCCTGGCACTGGTATTTTCCACCCCAGTCCTCAACAAGGATATTCATCTGTGAAAGTTGCTCCCTGATCTTTTCAGGATATGCACTTGGCTTGTCAATCTTGTTGATTGCAAATACCATAGGAACACCGGCAGCCTGGGCGTGGTTAATCGCCTCTACGGTCTGTGGCATTATGGCATCGTCGGCAGCAATGATAATGATGGCCAAGTCGGTAATCTTTGCACCACGGGCACGCATTGCAGTAAACGCCTCGTGGCCCGGAGTATCAAGGAATGTGATTCTTCTGCCGCTTGGAAGCATTACGTTGTATGCACCAATATGCTGTGTGATACCACCTGCCTCACCGGCAATCACATTGGCCTTTCTGATATAGTCGAGCAATGAGGTCTTACCGTGGTCAACGTGACCCATTACGGTAATGATAGGAGGACGCTCCTCCATGTTTTCCGGATTGTCAACATCATTCTCCTCGTTGATTGTCTCCTGGATCTCTGCTGTAACAAAATCAATCTTGTATCCGAACTCTTCTGCAACAAGCACAAGAGCCTCAGCATCAAGACGCTGGTTGATTGAAACCATCAAACCAAGGTTCATACATGCTTCAATTACCTTTGTAACAGGGACATTGATCATTATTGAAAGGTCATTCACAGTCACAAACTCTGTAACCTTCAAGATGTTGCTGTTCTGCTGCTCAAGAGCCTCCTCTTCCATCATCTTCTGGGTGTTGAGTTCCCTCTTCTCCTTTCTGTATTTTGCTCCCTTGCTCTTGCCCTTGCCCTCAACCATTCTCTGGTAGGTCTCTTTAATCTGCTTTTGTACCTCGTCCTCGTCAATCTCAACCCTTACAGGTTTGAATTTATCCTTCTTGTTGTGTTTGCCACCACCTTGCTGCTGGTTGCCGCCCTTTCCGCCTTGAGGCTTGTTAGGGTTCTGTTTGTTGGAGTTGCTGTGGTTTCCGCCATTGTTGTTCTGGCCGCCCTGTTGTTTGTTAGGGTTCTTTCCAGCCTCTTTGGTAACATCTACACGCTCTTTCTGTTTGTGTATGCGTTCGCGTTTGCCTTTGTTCTTCTCTTTCTTTTTCTCAAACTGAGAGAGGTCAATGGTGCCGCTGATTTTAGGGCCTGTAAGTTTCTCAACTTTTGTCTCAATATGCTCAATAACAACTGGTTGAGGAGTATCGTCTTTCTTTGTTGCCTGTTGGGTAGGTTGGGGGGTGACAACAGTTTTTGCTTGTTGAGCATTATTTTGAGCGGTTTGCGCCCTGTTCTCCTGTACCTCAGGTTTTACTGCTGGGGCAGACGCCTGTTGTGCAGGCTTGACTTCCTGCTGTACGGACTTCTCCTTTGGTGCTGCTTCTGCCTGTGGCTCTTTTGGTGCCGCAGGAGTGCTCTGTTGAGGCTGTGCAGGTGCTGCCGGTTTGTCAAGATTTATCTTTCCAAGAATCTTTGGACCCTTTACCTCTTCTACGGTTGTCTTGATGAAGAGGCTCTTCGGCTCCTCCTTTACAACCTGCTCCTTACGGGTCTCCTTAACCTTCATGGCAACCTTCTTTGACTCTTCCTTCACAATCTGCTCCTTGCGGAACTCCTTCTCTACCAAAGCGTAGGCACTGCCTGTAATTTTTGCGTTGGGATTGGCTTCAATAGTAATTCCCTTCTTTCCAAGAAACTCAACAAGGGTACCCATTCCAATGTTGAACTCCTTCAATACTTTGTTGATTCTGATCTGATCGTTTGCTGTCATATACTCCTCCTCCCTTTATACTAATTGTTATCTTCAAATTCTGCTTTAAGAATGCGCTGTACATCAACTACAGTCTCCTCTTCAAGGTCTGCTCTCTTCATGATGTCCTGGACAGAAAGCGCAAGGACACTCTTGGCAGTGTCGCAACCTATTGATTTTAGGGCATCAATGATCCATTGATCAATCTCGTCTGTAAACTCTGACAATAGAACGTCCTCTTCCTCCTCATCAAGTTCTCTGAACACCTCAATATCCTTGCCTACAAGCATGCTTGCCAACTTGATGTTTGTACCGCCCTTGCCGATAGCCAATGAGACCTCAGAAGGTTTCAATGAAACATAGATCTTGTTGTCCTCGTCGCTTATCTTGATCGATGAAATCTTTGCAGGGCTCAATGCTCTCTGGATAAGCAGTTGAGTATTGCTTGTCCAGTTGATGATGTCAATGTTCTCATTCTTCAACTCCCTCACAATGCCGTGGATACGTGAACCCTTTACACCGACGCATGCTCCTACCGGATCAATTCTCTCATCGTATGACTCTACTGCAACCTTGGCTCTCTCTCCAGGTATTCTCACAATCTTCTTTATTGTGATAAGGCCGTCGAAGATCTCAGGAACCTCCTGCTCGAACAATCTCTCAAGGAATGCAGGGGCAGTTCTTGAAAGTATGATTACAGGTGAACTGTTCTTCATCTCAACCCTGGCAACCACAGCCCTTACAGAGTCACCTTTTCTGAAGAAGTCAGAAGGTATCTGCTCGCTCTTTGGCATGAGCAGTTCGTTGCCATCCTCGTCAATTACAAGTACCTCTTTCTTCCATACCTGGTAAACTTCACCAACAAGTATCTCGCCTATTCTCTCTTTGTATGCATTGTAAAGGTTTGCCTTCTCAATGTCCATAATCCTTCCCTGAAGGTTCTGGCGCAAGTTGAGGATACCTCTTCTTCCGAAACTGCTCAATTTTACCTCCTCGGCAAACTCCTCTCCAATCTCGTATGAGTTGTCAATCTTGTCAACCTCATCTTTTGAGATCTGTGTGTTAGGATCCTCCACAACCTCTACAACTGTCCTGTTTCTCCAGATTTCAAAGTCGCCCTTGTCAATATTGATGATAATGTCAAAATTATCTGATGAACCGTACATTCTTGCCAACTGTGTGCGGAAGATATCCTCCAAAACACTCATCATTGTTGGTCTGTCAATATTCTTAAGCTCCTTGAACTCTGCAAATGTGCTTACTAAATTTAGCCCTTCCATATTTTTATATATCTTATTTTTAATATTTTATCTTTCCCGACAGCCTTTGTGGCTGCTGCCCTGTTTTTATTTGAATTTGATTACCGGCTTGCATGACTTTATCTGCCCGTAGGTGTAAGGGGTAACGGTGTCTTCCTGAACCTTTTTCTTTGCACCCTCTTTCTTTACCATCTTTGAGGTTGTGATCTCAAATCCCTCTTCGGTTATGCCGCCAAGGATTCCCTTGACCTTGCCGCCCTGTTTCATCACAACTTCAACCTCCTGGCCGTTGAATTTCCTGTACTGTCCTATAACCTTGAACGGCTGGTCAAGTCCTGCCGAAGAGACTGTAAGGGAGTAGTCTTCCACATCCCTGTCAAATGCAGTGGCAACGATCTTGTCAATTGCAATGCAGTCATCAACCTTGACTGAGCCCTCTGTGCGCTCAATGGTTATGGTTATGTCATTCTCTTTGGTTATCTCAATGTCTACCAAAAACAACCCGTTGTAATCCAGGTAACTGGCAATAGTCCCGCTTAATGCTTCCTTTGTTATCATATCCTTTGCAAATAAAACTAAAGGGCAACCGCACGCGGTCACCCTCAAGCCTCTCATTTCAAGCGCAAAGAAAAGAATTTTTTGTGTAAAAAGCAAATATTTGCACCTATTTTAGCAAAGGAAGAATCTCTTTTTCAAAAATATCCTCTCTTATTATCCTGTAATGGGGGCGATAGGCGGCATTGAAAAGAGTGCTGTGGTGTACAACGTATTCCCCCTTTTCAAGCATCTCCATTATGGCGGCGGAGTCGGCACTGAATCCTTCAATCTCTGATGCCCTGCCGCTTATTGTCTCCATGGCTTTTGTCCACTCATCCCTCCATTGTGCGATCCGTGTGCTGTCAACTCCCGTTGCACCCCTGGCAAAGGCGTGGGCAAAATCGGATGCTCCTATGAGCCCCTCCTTTATGATGCGCAGGTTCACCCTGCGGTAATTGCCGTACCATCCGCATGGAGTGTAATAATCACCCGGGAGTGTGTCGGCCTCCTGAAGTTCCTTCTCAATGTAGAAGAGTGCAGTTTTGCTGTCGGGAATAATATGGGCAGGTCCCATGTAGTCCTGGAATGCACCCTTGTAGATGTCTGCAAGTGTCATTTTTGGGTACTTCTTCAGTATCAGGCTCAAATGCTCTTCAATCTTTGCCCTTTCAAGGGAGCGGCATGAATCGGAGTGAACCATGCTTTTGGAATCTCTGCATGAGGCGCAGAGGCATGCCAAAAGGAGTGGGCAGAGTATTGCTGCAAGCGGTAAAAGGTGCTTATGGCTCATGATAAAGTGATATTTGTGCTGTATTTTGTTTCAAAATTATCATAAATGCCGTATTGTGCAAAGAGTTGGATTGCCACTTGTAGGAAATACGTCAAATATTTACTATTTTTGTTTGATTTTTAAATTTGGACTATGGAAGTAACAGCGGAAAGAATTGCGCAGCATTTCAACGGTGAAATTATTGGAGATCCTGATGTGAAGGTCTCCTCTGTGGCAAAAATTGAGCAGGGCAAACCTGGAAACATTTGCTTTTTGGCAAATCCTAAATATGAAAATTATCTGTACACTTGTAAGGCGAGTGTAATTATAATCAATAAAACATTCAAACCAAAGGAGCCGGTGGAGCCAACTCTCATTCTGGTTGACAATGCCTATGAGGCGGTGGCATCATTGCTTGATCTGCTCAATACATTGAAGAGGGAGCAGAAGAGAGGCCGTTCGTGGCTCTCAAGGTGTGCATGGAGCAGCAAGATAGGCAAAGGTGTATATGTGGGAGAGTTCTCTGTTGTGGGAAGAAAGAGTGTGGTAGGAGACAATACACAGATTTATCCCCAGGTTTATGTAGGAAACAATGTTACCATCGGAAAGAATGTGATTCTCTATCCCGGTGTCAAAATATATGACGGCTGCAAGATTGGTGACAACTGCATTCTCCATGCAAATGTGGTTATCGGTTCAGACGGTTTCGGTTTTGCCCCTACGCAGGACGGCTCTTACAAGAAGATTCCGCAGACCGGAATTGTCATTCTTGAGGATAATGTTGAGATTGGGTCAAATACAGTGGTGGACCGTGCAACAATGGGTGCAACTGTAATCAGGAAAGGTGTCAAACTCGATAACCTGATTCAGATTGCGCATAACGTGGAGATTGGAGAGAATACTGTAATTGCTGCACAGAGCGGTGTTGCCGGCTCTACAAAAGTGGGCAAGAACTGTATGTTTGGCGGACAGGTGGGAGTATCGGGCCATCTTGAGATTGCCGACGGTGTGCAGTTGGC
Source organism: Bacteroidales bacterium (assembly GCA_015060245.1). Classification (GTDB taxonomy): domain Bacteria; phylum Bacteroidota; class Bacteroidia; order Bacteroidales; family UBA932; genus Egerieousia. The sequence goes on from SUYU01000006.1 coordinate 39,529, forward strand.
TGCACAGACCGGTGTGCAGGGAAGTGTGAAACGGGAGAAGGCCGTGATGATGGGCTCTCCGGCGTTGGATTACAGGACCTATATGAAGGCATACGCAATTTTCAAAAGACAGGCGACAAGCAAGTAATTGCCCTTTGTCCGATGTCCCAAATTTATTAGATTTGTAAGTTGAAAAAATCTTGATGAAAATGATGGAGAAGCAACATACCATAAAAGGAAAATATGAATTCAAGGGCAAGGGCCTGCATACCGGAAGAATGGTAACAATGATTCTGGAGCCTGCGCCTGTAAACCACGGTATAAAGTTCAAAAGGACTGATTTAGGCGAAGATGCAGTAATTGATGCCGTTGTTGATTATGTAACAACTACTGCACGCGGAACTACCCTTGAGAAAGGCGATGTGAAGATATCTACCCTTGAGCATCTGATGGCAACTTTCAAAGGCCTTGAAATAGACAACGTGCTTGTGAGCATTGATGCCCAGGAGGTGCCTATCCTCGACGGTAGCGCACTGCCGTACATTGAAGCGATCTGCAAGGATGGTCTTCAGGAGCAGGATGCGCCAAGAAAGGTGTATGACATAAAGAAGAAGATACATTACAGGAATGAGCAGACAGGATCTGAGATAACAATCTTGCCTGATGACCATTTTTCTGTGGACCTGATGATTGACTTCAACTCAAAAGTTCTCGGCAACCAGTATGCACGCTATGATGCCGCTACCGATTTTGCAAAGGACATTGCTCCTTGCAGGACTTTTGTCTTTTTCCATGAACTTGAGCCTCTTTTCAAGAATAACCTCATAAAGGGTGGTGACCTTGACAATGCAATTGTAATTGTTGAGAATCCTGTGCCTCAGGAGGAACTTGACAGGTTGGCAACATTGTTTGGTGTACACACCCTCGAGAGGGCTCCGGAAGGGTATCTTAACCATCTGCAGTTGAGGTTCCCCAATGAGTGTTCACGACACAAGGTGCTTGATGTCTTTGGAGATTTTTCATTGGTGGGTGTACCTTTCAACGGCAAGGTCATTGCCTACAAGTCCGGTCATGGAATAAATACCATGATAGCCAAAGTGGTGAGGGATTCATTGAGAAGTGAGATTGAGGGGAATGAGTAGGCCCGTCCGGCATGTGGAGCGGGAGAGAGCAGCGCTGGAACTGTCGGGAAGATGAATATGATTTGAAATGTAACAGTAAAAATATAAGATATGGAGAATAATAACACAATTCCGCATTATGATCCCAATGCGGCACCTGTAATTGATATTAACGGCATTAAAAAACTTTTGCCTCACCGTCCGCCATTCCTTATGGTAGACAGAATCACTGAAGTGGGCGAGGATTATGTAGTTGGAATAAAGACCATTGGCGTTAACGAGGGCTTCTTTATAGGTCACTTCCCTGAAGAGCCGGTGATGCCGGGTGTACTTATTGTTGAGGCTATGGCCCAGGTTGGCGGTATTCTTGTGCTTCACAACCTTGAGGAGCCGGAGAGATACTCTACATACTTTGCCAAAATTGACAATACCAAGTTCAAGAGAAAAGTGGTTCCCGGTGATGTGCTTGTGTTCAAACTTACAATAACCCAGCCGTTGAGACGCTCCATTGTGTGTATGCATGGAGAGGCCTATGTAGGTGATACATTGGCTTGCGAGAGCGATATGGTTGCTCAGGTAATAAAGAATAAATAATACGACTATAACCCCTAAAAACAAATTATATGCAGAATAATATAGTTCATCCAGGTGCAAAGATTGGAGAAAATGTCAAGATTGAGGCTTTTACAACAATTGCTGAGCATGTGGAGATTGGAGAGGGCTCATGGATAGGCCCTAATGTGACCATCTTTGACTATGTGAAGATTGGAAAGAACTGCAAAGTGTTCCCGGGTGCAGTTATAGGTGCTATACCTCAGGATCTCAAGTTCAAGGATGAGATCTCTTATGTAGAGATTGGTGACAATGTTACAGTCAGGGAGTGTGCTACCATAAACAGGGGTACTGCAGCCAGTGGCAAAGGCAAGACAACTGTAGGCAATAACACCCTCATCATGTCATATGTGCACATTGCACATGACTGTTCAGTGGGCAACAACTGTATTCTTACAAGTTATGTGGGAATTGCAGGAGAGACAGATGTTGATGACTGGGCTATCGTAGGCGGCGGTTCTTTGGCACATCAGTTTACAAAGATTGGAGCCCATGCAATGGTGGCCGGCGGTTCCGAGATAGGCAAGGATGTTCCTCCTTATGCCTTGGCAGGCAGAAAACCTCTCTCTTATGCGGGAATCAACATAGTAGGTTTGCGCAGAAGAGGCTTTACCGCACAGCAGATAGAGACCATCAAGAATATATATAAGGTAATATACCAGAGCAATCTCAATGTTTCTGATGCCTGCAAAAAGGTTGAGGCCGAGTTTGAGGAGAGCGTGGAGAAGAGGACCATACTCGATTTCATAGCAAAATCAGACAGGGGCATCATCAGGTTCAATGGTGGCGGAAATGGAGAAGAGTAGGAGCACCGCTTCTCATGAAAAGTTATTTGGCTGTACTCTTTTGAGTACGGCCTATTTTCCACCTGTAGAGTACTTTGCTGCAATTGCGAACTCCGGAAAAGTTCTTGTTGAGAAGTGTGAAGTGTTTCAGAAGCAGTCATACAGGACCCGTTGCCACATCTATGGTGCAAACGGGTTGCTCAGTTTGAGTGTTCCTGTTCTCAGGGGTGAGGCGGATGTGGAAACGGGTAATCAGGAGAGGATGACCATTGGTGCAAGCGGCAACAGCACCAGTGTTATGCACACTCATAAACTTCAAATTGACAAAGTAAGGATTGACTATTCCAAGCCATGGCTGCTGCAGCACAAGAGGGCAATGGATGCGGCATATATGACCAGTCCTTTCTATGAGTATTACAGGGATGACATTTTTGCTGTACTTGACAGTGGAGAAGAGTATCTTTTCAATCTCAACAGCAGACTTCTTGAACTCTTCTGTGAACTGACAGGCCTCTCCGCAGAGATCGGTTTTACCGATGAGTGGACTCCTGCTGATACCAATGGCCTGGAGCAGCAGGATTGGTCGGGTGGAGTGGATCTTGCAGATTTGAGAAACACAATACATCCCAAAAACAAGGGTGAAAACCTGTTGCAAAGATTGGAGATTGACTCACCTTATTACCAGGTATTTTCAAATAAGGGAGGCTTTGTCGGGAACCTCTCTATACTTGACCTGCTAAGCAATGAAGGCCCGAATTCCATAAGTTTTTTGAAAAAATAATCAAATTCATCAAATATTAAATCTAATTTGTGATGTTAAGAATTTTATGTACAGCGGTGGTGGCTTGTGCCATTCTCTTCTCATGCAGCAATGCTCCCAAGAATGAGATTCTTACAATTGATGTTGAAAAGGCTGTTGATGGCCAACGTAAGGGTGTAAATTTAAGTGAGTGGGTTTCTGACCTTGATTATATTGCGTTGGAAACCGATACTGTATTTTTACCAAGTTATAAACATTTTGATCTGGTACCAACAAAGAGTGGATTTGTCTTTACCCCAAAAATGGGCAGAAGCCCTCTTTATAATTTTGATGCATCAGGTAAATTTATAAACAGTGTCAGCAGGATAGGCAGGGCCTATGGAGAGTATCCGACAGCACGAATCTCTCATTATGATGAGACAAGTGGGAAGTTTACGGTTGTTGACATTAACGGTAAAGTTTGGGTATATACACTCGCGGGGGATTTCTTGTATGAAATTCCTGTAGAGAGTTTGACAGAGTATAGTAAGGTGCGTGATTTTCTGCAGTTTGATGGAAATGTTTTTTTATTAACGCGCAAAAAAGATATGTTGTCTCTTGATGCGTTGGGAATCGACTCTTTGGGTATAGTGAAATGTGAGCGTGAATTGTTAGTATACAATGATGTTGATAAGTTTGACTCTGCAGAGGACTATTTCTATTATGATAATGGTGCCAGAATAATCCATAAGAGTGTTGATACAATCTTTTCGGTAACCTCTGATTTGGATATAAAGCCTGCATTTGCCCTGAATTTTGGAAAATATAAGGATGGCAAGAAAAGGAAAATCACTGTTGGTGGAAACGTTAAAGGTGAAACTGAAGATTTTGTTCTTTTGCAGACAATACATATTGTAGACTATTTTGATAATATCCCTCCGAAGGAGAGGCTTAATTATCTTTTGTTTGACAAGAGAGACGGCACATCAACCCTGATGGCCAAAAATGAAAACGATATACACGGATTTGTTAACGATATTGATAATGGCGCTCCGTTTCTGCCTGTCAAAATAGCGGAGGGCAAAATGTATCAGATTATTGATGCCGCAAGTTTTATTGAATTTTCAAAGAAGAGTTCGTCTGACAAAATGAAAAAAGTTGCGGCAACATTGACAGAAGAGTCCAATCCTGTAATAGTTGTAGCAACCCTGAAATAAGGTCTATTCCTGTGTGGCCCTCAAGTCTGTATCAAGCAGTGAGAGGTGATTCAGAAGGTCTATCATCAAACAGCGAATCCCCGTTAGAGTATATTCTAATGGGGATTCGCTTGTTCATAGAGATGACATTGGTGTCAACCTCCGTTCTTCATGAATATGACATTGGTGTCAACCTCTTCCTTTTTCTTGAATATGACGTTGGGGTCAACCTCCGTTCTTCATGAATATGACGTCGAGTCTGCAGATTAAAATCTGATGCCGACAGAGAGCAGCAGTTTCCAGTTGCCAAATCTGTTCTGGCCTACAGGGGCAGTAGTTATTGTTGTTCCGTTGTCTGTAATGTCGTCATACAACTGGAAACTCTCCTCGCTCTTCTTTATCTGCTGCTGGTAAGCGAGATCGGCAAAGAAGCCTCCCTCTGATGCGTAACCCAAACCCAATGATCCTATCTGGATTGTGGTGTTGTCATATTTGTATCCGCTTGTATAATATTGGTATCCGGCTCTTACTGCAAATGCAGGATTGATCCTCACCTCGGCACCTGCCCTGATTATGTCAGATGATCTGAACTCTCTTCTTATAGCCTCATTCTCATCGTAGAAGGCCATTGTGTAGTTGTCATCAATCATCTTCATCCTTGAATAGTTTGCACTCTCATAATCAATGCTTATTGCAGCCACGCTGCCAAAAGTGTATGCCGCTCCAATATTCCATCTGAATGGAGTATTTATTCTGTAGTCGTATGTTCCAAGAGGTGATGCTATCCATTGAGAGTAGCCGTCTGTAAATTCAGACTCCATGGTCTCTTCGTACTCCTCATGAAGATACATCCATGTCGGGGTGGAGATGCTGGCTCCCAATCTCAAGCCTGCAACCGGCAGATAGATTATGCCGGCTTTAAGGTTGAATCCGGTGCCTGATGTAGTATAGTTGTAGTTGTGTCTGAAACTGCTGAAACCGCTCTGGAACTGGCCGGGGTTCACAGCCCTTTCAGAATACATTTCATTGTGTTTGTACCAGATGCTTACAATTCCAAGGTTTACACCAAAGAAGAGTTTGTCTGATATGTTGCCGCCAAAGTTGAGAACAGCCTCTGATGTGTTGCCAATGGTCTCCTTAAGATAGAACTGCTCAAGTTCACCGCCCGGTACAATTGAATAGCCGTCGAGGTTTTCGGTTGCACCCTTGTAGTAGGAATCGGAATCGGGAAGTGTATCAAGGAGTGAGGTGTTCCATCCCAGAATTGAGGTCCATGAACCGCTGCCGCCATAGAACGGGTCGTTGTAGTCATTCATGTCCATATCTGGAGCATATACTCCGTTTGTCCTCTGGGCAAGGCTGCCAAGCCAACTGCTCTCTGCTGTCCGGCCATAGGCACCTGTGCGTGATGTATAGTTGTTTGTTCTGTTGAAGGCAATGCCAAGATTCCAGTTTACAAGTCCGTAACCACGTCTGCCGGTCTCAAAAGAGGCAAGGTATCCAAAGTTTGAGAATCCAAAGCGGGTCTTGTTCTCATCGGTTGTGCTTCCAAGGTACTCAACCGAACTGTTGGCAGTGGTAAGGGTAGGGGTAATTACAAACTCATGATATCTGTATACACCCGAGGCTGCCGGATTTATGGAAATGTTACCCATGTCGCCACCCAAAGCCACAGAGGCATTTCCCATGGCAACACTTCGTGCAGTACCCTCATTGAACTGCTGCGAATATCTGTAGGCATCCCACATGTTCTGCGCATGCAGAGTGCTGCCGAGCAACATTGCGGCTGATAGAGCCAAAAATATTCTTATCTTTCTCATAATTTCAAATGTTAGTAGTTAAAAGGTATGCTCTCCAATACTATCTTCTGTATGATGAACCGCCCGATCTGCCGCCTCCTCCGGAGGAGTTGTTGCTCCTGTATGAACCGGAATTGTTGTACCCCGATGATGAGTTCCTGTTGAATGTCGCAGATGAGTTGCTGCCGCTTTGCGGCTGTGTGCTCCTTCTTCCATAAGAGGTACCTTGCGGATTTGTGCGGTTCTCCTGTCTTGTTGCAGTCTCGTTGCGTTTTACCTCCGTAGCGGATCTGCGGTATCTGCTTCCCCCATTGCTTCCCGACGGTGCTGTGGCAGATGACACATTGTCATTCCTGCCGTTGCCCCTGACCTGTGTCATGGAGGCATCCCTTCTCATATAACTTCCTCCGCTCCTGCGGACACTGCTGTTGGAATTGCCGCTGCCGTTTTCACGTTTGCCGTAGTAGACGTCCCTGCCGCCTCCGTGGTGTGGCGGTACAGGATAGTATCCGGGATAATAACCGGGGTAATAACCTGGATAGTAGCCGGGATAATAACCAGGGTAGTAACCGGGACCCCACCAAGTGTCGTACCAGCCATAACTGTAGTACCATGGATCATACCATCCGCTGCCATAATACCAAGGGTCATACCAGCCGTAATAAGGGCGGTAGTGGAATGACGGGCCCCACCATGAGTAGTAGCCTCCCCAGTATGGACTGTACCATCCGTGTACGGAAGATGCCCAATAAGGACGATACCAGCCGTCATAATAAGATGCTCCCATATTTATATTTACTGTATACAAAGGTGAGTTGTACTTCTGGGTACGGGTCATATAACTCTCCATATCGTCAGTAAGCAGATAGGTCTTGTATGGATTATAGTCTATTGTTACAGTGTTGGTGTCTCCAATATATATTGTCTCGACACCAGTACTTGAGTCAAAGTTATGGTGCTGTGATTTGCCCAAGGCTCTATTTGTCTCCTCTTTAAGTTCCTCAAATTCATTTTTTGCCAGAGCCGCCCTCCTGGTCTGATCTTCGTCAGGCTTATAGTAAATGCCGTTTACAAAACCCTGGGAGCCATATGATGCACGGTTGGCTGTAGCGCAGGAAAACAAAAACAGGCTTCCTGTCAATAATGCAAATAAAATATTGTTTCTCATTTTACCTCCGTGTTTTAATTTATTTTGTATTTTTGTGGCTTATTAAGACAAATGTATCAAAAATTATTCCAAATATCAAAACAGAGATATGGCAAAAGAGGTAATCAGCAGAGAAGAAAATTATTCACAGTGGTACAATAATTTGGTGACCAAGGCTGACTTGGCCGAAAATTCGGCTGTCAGGGGATGTATGGTAATCAAACCTTACGGATATGCAATATGGGAAAAGATGCAGGCGCAACTTGACAAGATGTTCAAGGAGACCGGTCATCAGAATGCATATTTCCCGCTTTTCATTCCAAAGTCATTCTTGAGCAGGGAGGCAGAGCATGTTGAAGGTTTTGCAAAGGAGTGTGCAGTAGTTACACACCACAGACTTATGGTTGATCCTGAAGGTACTGGTGTTGTAGTTGACCCGAGTGCAAAATTGGAGGAGGAACTTATTGTAAGACCTACATCTGAAACAATTATCTGGAATACATATAAAAACTGGATTACTTCATATAGGGATCTTCCTATTCTTTGCAACCAATGGGCAAACGTGGTAAGATGGGAGATGCGTACCCGCCTTTTCTTGCGTACAGCGGAGTTCTTGTGGCAGGAGGGCCATACAGCGCATGCTACAAGAGAGGAGGCCATTGAGGAGACAGAGAAGATGGTAAATGTATATGCCAAATTTGCAAGGGAGTATATGGCTGTTCCTGTGGTTGTGGGCAAAAAGTCTGCAAACGAGAGATTTGCCGGTGCACTTGATACTTTGTGCATTGAGGCTATGATGCAGGATGGAAAGGCTTTGCAGGCAGGTACATCACATTTCCTCGGACAGAACTTTGCAAAGGCATTTGATGTCAAATATTCAACAAAAGAGGGGACTCTTGATTATGTCTGGGCAACTTCATGGGGCGTTTCAACAAGATTGATGGGTGCGCTCATTATGGCACACAGCGATGACAGCGGATTGGTATTGCCTCCAAAATTGGCTCCTATCCATGTGGTGATGGTACCTATCTTCAAGACAGATGAGGAGCACAAGGCTGTAGTTGCAAAGATGGAGGAACTGAAGGCAGGATTGGAGAAGAATGGACTTACAGTAAAGATTGATGACAGGGATAATGTAAGAAGCGGATTCAAGTTTGCAGAGTGGGAGTTGAAGGGTGTTCCTGTACGTATTGCAATAGGTCCAAGAGATTTGCAGAACAACACAGTTGAGGTTGCAAGAAGAGATACACTTACAAAAGAGTCAATGTCTGCAGATGCGGTAGTGGAGCACGTTACAGCACTTATGGACAAGATCCAGGAGAATATCTACAACAAGGCTTTGGAGTTCAGGGCAAGCAAGACCTACGTGGTTGATACATGGGAAGAGTTCAAGGAGAAGATTGAGGAGGGCGGATTCCTTCTTTGCCACTGGGACGGCACTACTGAAACCGAAGAGAAGATCAAGGAGGAGACAAAAGCAACCATCCGTTGCATTCCTATGGATACCAACGTGATTATGGAGGAGGGCAAATGCATCTACTCCGGAAAACCGTCAAAACAGAGAGTAATATTTGCAAGATCATACTAATCAATAAATAGAGAAAAAATGGCAGCAGACCCGTTACCGAAGCAGCAGCAGATTGTAAAGGAATTGAAGGAAAAGGCCTTTATGAAGGCCAATATATACGATCAGGCTCTTGAAGTCTTCAACCAGTTGAAAGAGGTGCTCAGCGAGATGAGCAACGACCTCAATGAGATGCTGGATGACACTACCCAGCACAACCGCAGGATAAGGTTGGAGTACAGGGATAGAGGAAAATTCGAGGCAGAGTTGAAATTTGCAGATGATGTCCTCATCTTCAGTATGCATACCGATATCTTCCAGTTTGACAAGGACCATTCAATATGGAAGACCAGTTATGTCAAACAGGACAAGTTCAACTCATATTGTGGAGTCATAAGTGTATACAACTTCCTCTCCGATTCATTGAAATACAACAGGACTGAGGATTTGGGCTACCTGGTTGCCAGAATGTTTTTGAACAAGGACAAATTCTTCTTCATAGAGGGTAAAAGACAGAAACGCCAGAAGGTGTCGGAGTTCGGCAAGTACCCTCTTACGAAGGAGGAACTTATAAATTTTGTTGAGTCGGCAATGTTGTACTCGTTGTCATTTGACCTTCTTGTACCTCCATATGACCTTGTAAAGGTTGCATCTGTAGACCAGATCAATGCAAAGATAGAGAGTTCAAGGATGCAGACCGGCAAACGTATGGGTTACAAGTATAATTCCGACGATGTATTGGAGTTGGCAGAATGAATCGTAGCATTTTAACATATCTTATTGTTTTTCTGCTTCTTCCTGTTATGGCAGATGCACAGTTCATCTCCAAGGAGAAAAAGGAGAAGAAGGAGGTTGTTGTGGTATCGGGCCTCAACAGCGAGCAGGAGTTGTGTAGGGTAATAGGATCAAAGTTTGCAGTGCCTACTGTAAACTATGAGCCGGTGACACCTCCAAAATTCTGGAAAAAAGGAATCCTTACCGAGATAGGCTTCTCACAGGTTTCATTGACCAACTGGGCAGCCGGTGGATCGGGTTCGGTGGCACTAAATACCTATGTAAATGCCCATATCAACTATGCCAAAGGCAATATGTATTGGGAGAACAGGGGCCAGTTTACTTATGGTTTTGTGCAGTCTTTCCAGGATGGCTACAGAAAGAGCAGCGACAAGATTGTGCTGGACAGCAAGTTCGGTTACAGGGCTGTTGACAAGTTCTATTTCTCGGCAGTCTTCAACTTTACATCGCAGTTCTCCCCAGGTTTCAAATATGCGTCTGACGGTACCGCCACAATGGTATCAAAGATGTTTGCGCCGGCATATATGTCACTGGGTCTCGGTATTGACTACAAGCCGGGAAAAGGAGAGGTCTTCTCACTCAACTTCGCACCTCTTACAGGTTCTACTGTAATTGTTACAGATTCATTGTTGAGGGCAAGGTACAGCAATGCTCCGGATGAGGCAGTGAGATTTGAACTTGGTGCGCAGTTGACGGCAAACCTCAAGTATGAGATATTCAAGAACTGCAAATTGACCACAACGCTCAATCTCTTTTCAGATTATCTGAATAAACCTCAGAATGTGCAGATCAAGTGGGATTTCAGGGCTGATTTGAAGATCAACAAGTTCTTGAGTTCATCTTTAAGGACCAACCTTATTTATGATGACAAGATTCTCATTGCAGACAAGAATGGCCATTCTGCACCTCGTGTCCAGTTCCAGGAGATCTTTAGTCTCTCATTCACATATACGTTCGGCGAGTTTGTAAAATAGCCGTTATGCAATACAGGTTCAATAAGCATATGGAGCAGTTGCTTCCCTCTTTGGACAGGCAACTCAGAATTCTTGTAGCCGTAAGCGGCGGGGCTGATTCCATGTGTCTTCTTGAACTTTTACGTCGTTCAGACCTTGATATTGCAATTTCGGTAGCGCATGTCAATTTTCATCTCAGGGGCGAGGAGAGCAATGCAGATGAGGCGTTTGTAAGGGAATGGGCGGCTTCCCACTCAATTGAGTGTCATGTAATGGAGGCCGATACTGTTGCCTATGCAAAGAGCAACTCCCTCTCAATAGAGATGGCGGCCCGGGAGATAAGGTACAATTGGTTCAATGCCCTAAAAAAGAACCATTCATATGATTTCATTGCCGTTGCCCACCATGCAAATGACAATGCGGAGACGCTTCTGCTCAATCTTGTAAGGGGAGCAGGAATTGATGGAATAGGCGGTATGAAGGAGATTGATTCAGCCCGTTCGCTCATAAGGCCACTTCTTGGCTCTTCCCGACAGGAGATTGAAAACTTTCTCTCAAAGAATGCAATACCTTACAGAACAGACCACACAAACCTTGAGAGTGATTTTGCAAGAAACAGAATACGCAACCAGGTAGTTCCCCAACTTGAGAAGATAAACCCGTCAGTAGTGCAGGTTCTCAACCGCGACATGAAGTATTTTGCGGCGGCATCGTCAATCCTTGAAGAGTTGGCGCAGCAGAAGAGAGTGCTGCTCTGCAATGGGCAACTCAACAGTGAGGTTCCATTGATAAGGGACATAAAAAGCACTATTGCAAGGGCCTATATTCTCAAAATGCTCAAGCCGCACCATCAGTTCCATATATCAGTGGAGCAACTGCTTAAGGAAAAGGAGCATGCATACTGGCTGCATCAGTTCCTCAAGGAGTGCCGTTTCAACTCTGCACAGACCGATGACCTTGCGGGCTCACTCGGCAATGATACGCTCAAGCGCATAGTATCACCGACTCATACGGCTGTAAAGGAGAGGGGTTATATAAAGGTGTACTGCAATTCAATTCTGGCCCTGGAGCCGTCAATGGTCATTGAGAACCTTGATAAACCGTTTGAGGCGCGGAGTGCATGTGGTGTGCTCGTGAGATTGGAGATGCTTCCTGCAGGTTCAGTGGATAAGGTTCCGGTTGGGGAGACCGATATAAGGCTTGTTGCAGATGCCGACCAACTTCTCTTTCCGTTGGTGTTGAGGCCTTTGCAGGCGGGCGACAGGTTCTCTCCGTTTGGGATGCCAGGGGTAAAGAAACTCAACGATTATCTATCTGATATAAAACTTGACAACATCCTTAAAGGAAATGTCCAGGTCTTGTGCGACAGCAGTAAAAAAGATAGCCCCGGCAATGTCGTTTGCATGCCGGGACTACAGATTTCCAACAGATACAGAGTTACAGACAAGAGCAGAATGTGCCTTGTCGTAACCCTCCGTTAATATGTAAACTCATATACATAAGGCATTCTGGCGTAACTCTTTGTTCCATTGAATGAAGCAAGTTCGCCATATATCTTTTCAAACGCCTTGTAAGGCTCTGTAAGCAGATATGCAGAGGCTGATGCCTCATTAAGTTTCTCAAGGAATTTGTCCATGGACGATTTTGCGCTCGGATACTCTACAATTCTGTAATCCTCAAGAGAAACCGATGCCGCAGCGTATTGGATGGCGTCATACAGCCCGCCGCATCTGTCGGCCAATTTTATCTGAAGAGCATCGGCTCCGCTCCATATGCGTCCCTGACCTACCGAGTCAACATAAGTTGTGCTCAAATCCCTGCCCTGGGCAACAAGATCTGTGAATTTGACATAGATGTCCTCCACAAATCCCTGCATGTATTTCTGCTCCTTGATGTCAAGAGGCCTTACGCCGTTGAACATGTCTGAATGATCATTTGTGTTGATTGCTACAGTGTTGATGTCAAGGTGCTTCTTCAAGCCTTTGCCGTAGTTTATCATCAGGCTGAATACACCTATAGAGCCTGTAAGTGTTGTCCTGTTTGTAAAGATGCAGTCAGATTTTGCAGAGATCCAGTATCCGCCGCTTGCTGCATAATCTCCAAAACTTACAATAATAGGTTTTGTCTCTCTCAATAACTGCAGTTCGTGGTTAATCATTTCGGCTGCCTGTGCATCACCGCCTGGAGAGTTGACTCTGAGTACCAATGCCTTGATTGTTGAATCCTCCCTTATTTTTGTGATTGCCGGACAGAACTCTGAAGCGGTGATTCCCTCCTTGCCGCTCATGGTGATTTCGCCGTCGGCATAAAGGATGGCAATCTTCTCCTTGGCCTTGGTGTTGCTCTTTACTCTGGCCTTTGCGTACTCTGCCAATGATACCATCTTGAGGTCTTTTTCCTTCTCAACATCAAACAGTGTACAGAGTTTCTCTCCAATGCTCTTGTATGTTACTGTCTCATCGACAAGTCCCTTGTCGAGAAGACTCTGGGCATTGCCTATTTCGAGGTTGTCTACAAGTGAGTTGAACTCCTCTTTGGTAATCTCCCTGCTGCTGCAGATTGCATCTGACCATGTATCCCAGATTGAGTTGAGCATAACCTGGTTCTGCTCCCTGTTGGCCTCACTTATGTTGTTTGCAATGAACTGCTCGGCTGCTGCCTTGAATTTGCCGTGTCTTATAAGTTGGAACTCAATGCCCAATCTGTCAAGAAGATCCTTGAAGAACATTATGTTCGAACTCATTCCGAGGATTTGTGCACTGCCGTCCTGTTGAATGTATATCTTGTCTGCAACGGTTGCAAGATAGTATGCGCCCTGTGTATAGTTGGTTGCATATGCAATTACAGGTTTGCCGGACTCCCTGAACTTGACAAGGGCATTCCTTATCTCCTCCAACTGCGAGATACCTGTATTCACAGATGTCACTGTAAGGTATACAAATTTTATAGAAGGGTCTGTTGCTGCTGCCTCAATTGCCTTTACTGCATTGAGGATTGAGAGCGATTTTGAGGCCGGTTCAAAGGAGAATGATGACAATCCGCTGAACGGGTCATCGTTTGCTCTCTCCGCTATTGGTTTTGACATGTCAATCTTGAGGATTGCCGATTCTGGAATTACAGGTCCTGCGCTGTCGGATCCCATAGCAGCAAGTGAACCGATTATTCCAATAAACATTAACATACATACTCCAAGGGCTATGAATGTACCTATTATAGCCGCAAGAAGTGATTTTAGGAACGATTTCATATATCAACTGTTTTAATATTTGCAAACTGAACTACTCCAAGTTCCACAAAGTTATTCAAAACTTGTTTAAAGTGGCTCTAAAAATAAAAAAAATGAAAAAAAAGTTAAAATATTGGACAAATCTTGATAATTAGTGTTACATTTGTGCTTATGAAGAAGGTGTTATCATATCTTTTCTCTGTATTGCTTGTAGGAGTGTATATGCTCTCTACAATGGGATATGGTATACATCAATGTGCCTTTGAGGGCTCCAATGACGTCATTTTGCTTTTTGGCGAGACACCATGCGAGTATGTGCATGCCAAGAAGGAGGATGCCCGGGAGTGCCGGTGTTGCCCTGTGCACATCTCCGCAGACGGCACTTGTTGCGGGGTGGCCCATGACGGATGCTGCACTACTGAAACTTTTGTGCTTTCGCAGGACCAGGTAAATTCCAACAATGACTTTGACCAGACACCGTTTTTAGATTGTGCGTATCTTGTACATAACAGCACAATATTTTCAAACGGTTGTGAATCTCAGATATATTCAGGCGTAATCTTTCCAACTGGCTTTGTTGTAAAGGATTGTGCCATTCATGTAATCAATTCCCAATTTAGGATATAAGGGTCCGTTCGGGCTCCCAAGGGTTGTACATTTTTGTATGACTCCTCTTTTTGTGTTCACAATCAGTCTCCCCAGATATGTATCCATGCAGATTGGACTCTAAATCATCGGAGAATTTTAAATCATAGGAAATAATCAAATACTTAATAAAACATGAAGAAATTAATTATTCTATTTTTCTGCCTGTTCGCATTTTCATTTGCAAATGCACAGGATTTTAAAGGAAAGGTTTTTCTGCTTAATGCAGATGGCCAGAAAGAGCCTGCTGGCTTTGCAACTATCGTGTGTATTGAGAACGGTATGGTTGCAGAGGCTGACATGGATGGCAACTTCGCCTTCAAGAGGGTAAAATTGGAGAAGGCTACATTCTATGCAACTTTTATCGGTTACACAAAAGATACAGTTGTTGTAAACATTCCTCATGAGTACCACGAGTTCAACCTTAAGGATGAGAATGAGTTGGGTGCCTTGGTGGTTACAGGCCGTCAGGAGGCCAACTACCTTTCAAAGAGTACACCTGTGCGTACAGAGGTGATTACTGCTGCCGGTTTGTGCAAGATGGCCTGCTGTAACTTGGCTGAGAGTTTTGAGAACTCGGCAAGTGTGAGCGTGGGTTATTCAGATGCAGTGTCGGGTGCAAAGCAGATCAAATTGTTGGGTCTGTCGGGAACATATGTGCAGATGTTGGATGAGAACAAGCCTATCATGAGAGGTCTTGCATCTCCATTCGGTTTGACATATATCCCGGGACAGTGGTTGGAGAGCATCCAGATTGCAAAGGGCCCGTCATCTGTAATCAATGGCTTGGAGGGCATTACAGGTCTTATCAATATGGAGCACCGCAAACCGACAGCGGAGAATCCTCTATTTGTAAACTTGTTCACCAACCAGGAGTTGAAACTTGAGGCAAATGTGGCATCTTCACTTCAGTTGAATGAGAAATGGAGCACTGTAATTATGGCTCATGCTTCAGGTGATACAAAAGAGCATGACGGCAACGATGACGGCTTTAAAGATGAGCCTAAGACTCTACAGTTGAACTTTGACAACAGATGGTTGTACCAGGCTGCTCCTGGTGGAGTACAGATCCGTTTTGGTGTAAAGGCATTCACTGACAAGAGAATCGGCGGTCAGATGGATTACAAGGAGGGCATGAATGACTTTGGCGTATTTGACGCATTCAAAAAAGGTATCTGGGGTTCTGAGATCCACAACTCAGGTATTGACGGCAACTTCAAATTGGGTATTCCTCTTTCAAACGAGGGTGCCGAGAGCCTTGCGTTCGTTGCAACATACTCATACTACGACATGAATACAAGTTACGGTACAAAATATTACAAGGGACACCAGAACATGGCTTTTGTAAATGCTATGTACCAGAACCAGATTCATGAGAACCACCACTACACTTTCGGTATTGCCGGCCAGTATGACAAAATAAGCGAGGATTACAAGAGCATGATGTTTGATGCAGGCAAAAATCCTGTTGCTGCAGTAACTTCTCCAAGATTGAATGGAATCGAGGATAAGATGTTTGGCGTATTTGGTGAGTATACTTTCACTAATGACAAGTTTACAGCAGTGGTAGGTGCAAGAGGTGATTACCACTCTGAAGGCGGTTGGGTGTTTGGCCCAAGAGCAAACTTGAAGTACTCATTTACAGATAATACCATTGTAAGACTTACCGGTGGCAGAGGCTTCAGACATGCAAATATAATTGCCGACAATCTTGGCCTTATGTCATCTTCAAGGGAGATAGATATTGAAGAAGATATCAATATGGAGGATGCCTGGACATTTGGAGGTAACTTTACACAATACTTCAAATTGGGCGAGAGCGAGAACTCTTATGTAAGTTTTGACTACTTCCGCAGCAGTTTCAATAACCAACTTGTTGTTGACTGGGACAAGGCTGCAGACAAGAACCGCGTTTCTGTTTACAACTGCCATGGCCGTTCATTCACAGATACATACCAGTTTGACTTGTCAGTTGAGCCATTCAAGAGATTTACAGCAATCCTTACATACCGTTATACAAATGCTAAGGTTGAGATGGACGGTCAAGGCCTTGTAAACCGCCCTTTGATGAGCAAATACAAAGGTGTATTGAACATCCAGTATGCTACAAACCTTAATAAATGGACATTTGACGTGACTGCACAGTTGAACGGCCCAGCACCGCTTCCATTGTTCATGGGTGGCGGCGAGTCAGAGGTTTACCCTATGTTCTATGCCCAGATTACCAAGAAGTTCAGAGGAGTTGACGTTTATGTAGGTGTTGAGAACATAGGAAACTACATGCAGGAGAATCCAATTATCAGCGCAGAAGATCCATACTCTCCAGATTTCAATGCTTCAATGGTTTGGGGTCCTCTTATGGGAAGAAAATTCTACGCAGGCATGAGACTTACTTTGTGGAAAAAATAGTTTGATTTAATTGAAAAAGTGATAATTTTGTAAAAACAACTAAATGACAGGTATTATGAAAGCATTTAAAATTTTTGTTGCTGTATTGGTTGCAACATTTGCATTCTCATTCAATGCACAGGCTCAGAAAGAGAAAAAAGGCTCAATGGAAGAGGTTACTTTCTCAGTAGATATCCACTGTGAGAGTTGCAAGACCAAATGTGAGGCAAATCTTCCTTACATCAAAGGTGTAAAGGATTTCAAAGTAGATATGGACGCAAATACAATCTGGTTCAAATTTGACGGTTCAAAAGTTACAAAACAGAAATTGAGTTCTGAGTTGGCAAAATTGGGATACCCTGGAACAGAGGTTAAACCTGAAACTGCACAGAAGAAATAGTCTCAGCAGGTGAGTTACCGGAAAGGGAGGGCCGCACGGCTCTCCCTTTATTTTTAATGGGCCGATTGATTTGTGAGTATATGTAAATCTTAGTAAATTTGCCGGACAATATATAAGGTGGCACAACTTAAAATTTGGATTATGAAAAGGTTAGTTTTGCTTCTGTTTGCCTTTGCTTTATCTGCAGCAACGGCAATGGCGGACCAGTGGATCAGGGTCAATCAGTTGGGATATCTTCCGGCTGATAAAAAAGTTGCAGTCTTCATCTCTACGGAGGAGTCTATCGGTGGGGTATTTTCTGTGTATGATGCCTCTACCAAGAAACCGGTATATACATCGTTTGCAAGCCGTGCCGAAGATGCTGCAAAATGGGGCATGAAGAGCGCTTTCAGACTCGATTTCTCAAACCTTTCAAAAAAAGGTGGATATTATGTGGTTTTCAACGGTGCAAAATCTGAAGTGTTCAAAATATCTCCTGATGTATATGAGGGACTTGCAGATTACCTGTTGGAATATTTGAGGCAGCAGCGATGCGGCTACAATCCGTACAATGATACGCTATGCCATCAGCATGACGGTTATATTGTTGATCACCCTACAAGAAGCGGAGAGAGGATTGATGTTACCGGCGGATGGCACGATGCAACAGACTATCTGCAGTACCTTACAACTTCTGCCACTACAACATACCATCTGATGTTCGCTTACATGCAGCAGAAGGATAAATCAATGTTCAAGGATCTGTATGATGCCATGGGCCGCAAGGGAGCAAACGGCATTCCTGATATTCTTGATGAGGCCAGATGGGGCCTTGACTGGATGATGAAGATGAACCCCGAAGATAGGGTCATGTTCAACCAGATTGCAGATGACAGGGATCATGCCGGATTCAGGGTGCCGTACAGAGACTCTGTAGATTATGGTTGGGGCCCTGGAATGGGAAGACCTGTCTATTTTGTTACCGGCAAGCCTCAGGGGCTCGGCAAATGGATAAACAGAACAACCGGTGTATCCTCTACTGCAGGAAAATTCTCTTCTACATTCGCTTTGGGTGCCAGACTCTTTGAAAAGATTGACCCGCAGTTCGCCAGAACCATGATGGTAAAGGCAATGCAGGCCTATGACTTTGCTGTGGAGGAGCCTGGAAATACCCAGACCGCATGTCTGGTTTCACCATATTTCTATGAGGAGGATTCGTATGTGGATGATATAGAACTTGCTGCAGCAACCATGTACGATGCCTACAAATCTGACGAGTGGCTCAAGAGGGCAGACTATTGGGGAGAACTTGAACCTGTATCACCTTGGATGGAGTTGGGCCGGGGAAGGCACTACCAGTTCTACCCTTTCATAAATCTGGGCCATTACTATCTTGCCTCTTCTCCCGACAGCATTGTCGCTGCAAAATATCAGGCATTCATGAAGCAGGGACTCACTGATTTGAAGGAGAGGGCGGCCGGAGATCCCTTCATGAATGGAATACCATATATCTGGTGCTCAAATAATCTTGCTTCTGCCGCCATAACACAGGCAAGACTCTATAATCAGGTAACCGGCGATACCTCTTTTGTTGAAATGGAGGCGGCCTTGAGGGATTGGCTGCTTGGCTGTAACCCATGGGGTACAACAATGATTGTAGGGTACCCTGCAGGCGGAAGCGATGTGCCTTTGTGGCCCCATTCATCATATACAGTTGTAAGCGGTGACCTTACATACGGAGGCCTGGTTGACGGACCTGTCTACAGAACTGTCTTTGAAGAGAGGGCGGGAGGCTCCCTTACAAAGGATGATGAGTATGCAGTATTCAATGCGGGCATAGCAGTTTACCATGATGATATTGGCGACTACGCAAGCAATGAGCCTACAATGGACGGAACTGCAGGCCTGGCATACTATTTTGCAACAATGGAGTCACTTGGAATGGAGCAGAGCAGCCTTGAAGTTGAAAAGGACAATTATGGTGCAATAGTGAGAATTGAGCCGGAAAAGAAGAATATTTACCTTGTGTTTACTGCAGATTCAATGTTCCAGGGTGGCGAAAAGATATTGAAAACCCTTAAGAAAGAGAGAATCAAGGGGTCATTCTTCCTTACAGGCAATTGCTTGAGGATGGATGAACACAGAAATCTTATAAACGACATAATCAAGGCCGGCCATTATGTAGGAGGCCATTCAAACGGACATTTGCTCTATTGTGCGTGGGAGAATAGAGATTCCATGCTTGTATCAAGGGATGAACTTGTTAATGATTTGAGACAGAATGCCCGTGAACTTGAGCATTTTGATGTGACTGTAGACGAGAGCAGGTGGTATCTGCCTCCATATGAGTATTATAACCAAGAGTGTGTGAACATTATTGAAAATATGGGTTATAAGGTGTTGAACTATACACCTGGAACCGCCACACCTGCAGATTATACAACACCGTCAATGAAAAACTACCAGAGTTCACAGAAACTTATTGACCGGTTGTATACATACGAAAAGGCTGTCGGGCTTAAAGGGGCTGTAATACTCATACATCCGGGAGTGGATGAGTCAAGGACCGACAGATTATATAACAGATTAGGTGAAATAATTCAGTATCTGAAGAGAAGGGGCTACTCGTTCAAGTCCTTGAAAGATGTTGAATAGTTGAGAAGATTGGAACCACATTAACATTATAGCAATGTATAAAATTGTAAAAAAAGAGATTTTGAGTCCTGTCATTTGCCTTATGGAGGTAGAGGCTCCCAGAGTTGCACATGCTGCAAAACCAGGCCAGTTCCTGATTGTGCGTGCATGCGAAGAGGGCGAGAGGGTGCCTTTGACTGTCTGTAATTTCGACAGGGAGAAGGGAACGGTAACAATTGTTACACAGATTGTAGGAGCATCAAGCAGAAGGATATGCTCATTGAACGAAGGCGATTGCCTTGTAGACGTTGCCGGACCGCTTGGTCAGCCGTCGGAGTTTGTTGGAGTGCCGGTTGAGGAACTGAAAAAGCAAAGATATATTTTTATAGCAGGCGGACTTGGCGTTGCACCTGTCTATCCGCAGGCAAAGTATCTGCACGAAGCAGGAGCCAGTGTCGATATCATAATTGGAGCCAAAACAGCAGAACTGCTTATTCTTGAAGATAAGATGAGGGCAGTATGCGATAATCTTTACATTTGTACCGATGACGGTTCAAAAGGAGAGAAGGGGCTTGTTACCGCAATGCTGTCAAAACTTGTTGAGGGTGGCAAGGAGTATACCCAAGCAGTAGCCATAGGCCCTATGATCATGATGAAGTTTGTGGCACAGACAACCGCCAAATACAATTTGCCGCTTGTAGTGAGCCTTAATACGCTTATGGTTGACGGTACCGGCATGTGCGGAGCGTGCAGGGTAACCGTTGGCGGCCAGACAAAGTTTGCCTGTGTGGACGGTCCCGAGTTTGACGCATATCAGGTTGATTTTGAAGAGGCAATGCGCCGGCAGGCAATGTACAAGCCCCAGGAGATAGAGAGTGATCACAAGTGTAAAATTGGAATAGAGAGAAGCAATGGCTAGAAATATGTCGCGTGTTGCCGTCAGAGAGCAGGATCCAAAGGTGAGGGCAACAAATTTTGAAGAGGTAAGTTACGGTTATAATGAGCAGGAGGCCGTTCTTGAGGCGTCGAGATGCTTGAATTGCAAAAAGCCCTCATGTATGACAGCCTGTCCTGTATCGGTAAAGATTCCGTTCTTTATTGAGAAGATTGTAAAAGGAGACTTTGCAGAGGCTGCAAGAGTTATATCAATAGACAGTTCGCTTCCTGCTATTTGCGGAAGGGTTTGTCCGCAGGAGACCCAATGTGAGGGTTCTTGTGTGCTTGGCGTAAAGGGTGAGCCCGTGGCAATCGGCAAACTCGAGAGGTTTGTGGCAGACTGGAGCAGGGAGAACGGGGTCTCTTTTGTTGAGAAAGATGAGCCTAACGGTGTCAAGGTTGCAGTTGTCGGCAGTGGTCCGAGCGGTCTTGCATGTGCAAGTGACCTTGCAAAGATGGGCTACGATGTAACAATATTCGAGAGTCTGCACAAGGCCGGTGGAGTGCTCATGTATGGCATACCGGAGTTCAGATTGCCAAAAGACAAGGTGGTGGCTGCGGAAATTGAGAATGTAAAGGCATTGGGTGTAAAGATAGAGACCAATGTAATTATAGGACGCACATTGAGTGTTGACGAACTCTTTGAGCAGGAGGGATTCAAGGCTGTGTTCATTGGTCTGGGGGCAGGCCTTCCAAAATTTATGAACATACCGGGCGAGAACCTCAACGGAGTGTTGTCGGCCAATGAGTTCCTTACCAGAAACAACCTTATGCAGGCATACAAGGAGGAGTCGCATACTCCAATCTTTGTGGGCAGAAAGGTGTGTGTTGTAGGTGGTGGCAATGTCGCCATGGATGCTGCAAGAACTGCCATGCGTCTTGGTGCCGACAGGGTCTCAATCGTTTACAGAAGAACAGAGAATGAGTTGCCGGCCCGTCGGGAAGAGATACATCATGCAAAGGAGGAGGGTATAGAGTTCCGCTTCCTTGTAAATCCTGTGGAGATTGCCGGAGATGAGAGGGGCTGGGTAAAGGGTCTTGTGTGTGAAGAGATGGTATTGGGTGAACCTGATGCAAGCGGCAGATGCTCCGTAACTCCAAAGGAGGGGTCAAGGGTTGAAATAGAGGCTGATACTGTTATAATGTCGTTGGGTACCTCTCCAAATCCTTTGGTGGCCAATACAACCGAAGGTCTCAAGAAGAACCGCAGGGGCGGCATTGAGGCAACTGAAGAGGGCAAAACAACTCGTGAAGGCATTTTTGCCGGAGGAGATGCCGTTACAGGAGCAGCAACCGTAATTTTGGCCATGGGAGCCGGACGCAAGGCTGCAAAATCAATTGATGAATATATTAAATCGTTAAAATAGATGGCACAGAAACCAAGTATTCCAAAGGGAACCAGAGATTTTGGCCCAGCAGAGATGGCGGGCAGAAATTACATATTTGACACAATACGCTCTGTATTCAAAAAGTACGGATATGCACCGCTTGAGACCCCTTCAATGGAGAATCTCTCAACATTGTTGGGCAAATATGGCGATGAGGGAGACAAACTTCTCTTTAAAGTGCTCAATTCCGGCGATGCTTTTGCTAAAGTGGAGCCTGAGATGTTGTCAAACAGCAATGCACTTTCGTTAAAGGTGTGCGAGAAGGGTCTCAGATACGACCTTACCGTTCCGTTTGCACGCTATGTGGTACAGCATCAGAATGAACTGGTATTCCCTTTCAAACGCTACCAGATACAGCCTGTATGGAGGGCCGACCGTCCGCAGAAGGGAAGATACAGGGAGTTCTACCAGTGCGATGTGGATGTTATTGGAAGCAAATCTCTTATAAACGAGTTGGAACTTGTGCAGATTGTAGATGAGGTTTTTGCAAAATTTGGAGTGAATGTCTGCATCAAAATCAACAACAGGAAGGTATTGCAGGGCTTGAGTGAAATCATTGGCCATCCCGACAAACTTGTTGATATAACCGTTGCCATTGATAAAATAGACAAGATTGGACTTGATGCAGTAAAGGATGAGTTGCGTGAAAGGGAAATTGACGAGCAGGGAATCAGCACCATTGAACCGGTTTTGCTTCTGCAGGGCAGTGCGGCTGAGAAAATTGGGAAGATGAAGGGCATTCTGGCATCTTCAGAGGCAGGAATGAAGGGAGTTGCCGAACTTGAGGAACTCTTTGGCTACATATCGGCAGCCGGAATCAAACAGGAGGTTGAGATTGACCTCTCATTGGCGAGGGGACTCAACTACTATACCGGAGCGATCTTTGAGGTAAAGGCAAAGGATTTTGCAATAGGAAGCATCTGCGGTGGCGGAAGATATGATGACCTTACAGGAATCTTTGGCCTTCCAAACATGAGTGGAGTGGGCATCTCATTTGGTGCCGACAGAATCTATGATGTGCTTCAGGGACTTGAGAAGTTCCCTAAAGAGGCTATTGTTGGAACAAAGATTCTCTTCTCCAATATGGGAGCAGCCGAAGTTGCATACTCTCTTCCAATCATAGCGGAGTTGAGGGCACAGGGTTTGAATTGTGAGATATATCCCGACAATACCAAACTCAAGAAACAGTTTGACTATGCAACCAAAAAGGGAATTCCATACTTTGCAATTGTAGGTGAGGAGGAGATCAATGCCGGTAAAGTAAACGTGAAGAACCTGGAAACAGGCGAGCAAGTGCAATTGGATAAAAATGCAATATTCTCATTCATAGGCTAATATACTCCTTTGTTTGAGAAAGTTGAATAAAAAGTGAAAATAAATTTGGATTGTAAAGTAATTAACATTACCTTTGCAGTCCAATAACACCGCGGAGTAGAGCAGTTGGTAGCTCGTCGGGCTCATAACCCGGAGGTCGTAGGTTCGAGTCCTGCCTCCGCTACTACAAAGGACAAATCGCAAGGTTTGTCCTTTTTTTGTGTAGTTGCATTTTTATAAATGCTTGATAGGAGCAATTCGGGAGCAATTCGAAAAGTAGGTGGAGCGCTAAATTTCGGAGCAATTCGAAAAGCAGGTCAAAGAAGGCGTTGGTACTGTTGGTTCAATAACTTCTATTCTCTTTATTCAAATTTAACCCGTTTGGAAAGACAAGTTTCTGTATCTTTTGGCATAGTTCAAAGTCTTGTTTGTTCCAATAAGTTGCTATGATACATGCATTTTGGGTTGTCTCCTCAATATAGTTGGTAAGGTTCGGGAGGTTTCATTCATGAGTTCCAGACACTCACCTGGTACATTAACCTTTGTTTTATGACATCTGGGGGACAATAAATGTTCCAGGTGAAGCAATTTTGGCTCACCTGGAACGGATGATGTTTTTAAAACGTTGATTTGTAGTGTGTTGTGTTTTTGAAATGTTCCAGGTGATTTTCAGAACTCAACATGTGATTTTCAGAATCCAGTAAGTACTTTCAGAATCCAATAAATGATTTTCAGAACTCAACATGTGATTTTAGAATTCAGTAAGTAATTTCAGAATTCAGTAAATGACTTCGGAGTTATGAATGGGGCCTCCGGAACAAGATGTCACAACAAAATACCCTTGACGGGGCTGACCTGAATCCCCTAAAGTTAGATAAAAACTTTAGGGTTCAGGTCAGACATAAAGGGTTTAATATCTATTTAGAATGATATGCCAATGTTTGCGCCAATTGAATTTGCATTAATGGTGTGAATATGTCTGTAAGCACATCTGATATTCAAACAGAGGGATTTGTACAATTTGATCTTCAAACCCAATTGTGGTGTTATGATCCATGATGAATCATATGTTTTCCAATCACCTATTGTACATATCATTCCGGTATCAACGACTCCTGTAAGGAACAATTTTCTATTATTGAGTGGAATATCATACCTCAAATCTATAAATAATGGAATTGCCGAATAAGAATTTGTTTTTGTATTTCCGTCACCAAGCCATGCATCCTGGCTCATCCATTCATATCCTGTTCCTGCTCCAATACCAAAATCCTTTACTAATTTATATGAAAAGGTGTAATTGGCAGCAAGACTTCCTTTATATTTTGAAACATTTGCGCCCATTGCCAAGAAGTTGAACTCATGGTTTGCCCTCTTTTCCTTACCCTCTTGCGCAAAGGAGAAAACCGGAAGCATTAACAATAGCATCAGTGATAATAAATAAGACTTTTTCATGATATTTTATTTTTGTTAATTACCAAAAAATAAGTATTACATGGCCATGTATTGCTTACAAAGGTATTAATATTAATTGTCAGCAGCAAAAATTAAATGTAATACTTGATTTTGTAAAATATTGATAATTAGTCTATTACAAAACAAAAATATCATACCCTATTTTTGCACTAAAAAATCTTCAAAAAAGGTCTCCAATTTAATGTTTTTTATCTCTACTTTTTGCCCATCTGTAAAACGGTCAATTCATGCCCGCGACTGATGTTGAAAAGTACCTTTTGTTGCACTGGCATTGTTTGCTTATTCATTCATGAGTTCCAGACATTCACCTGGTACATTAACTTTTGTTTTATATTATTTTGTTTTTGGGAGTTAAATCGGTGGCAAAGTTTCTCAAATAGGTGTCCAACTTAATGTTTTTGATTCCCAATTTCTTGTTTATTTTGCTGCGCGTGTTGTAAATGCTTGTGGCGTTCTGATGCATATACATTGCCCTGATTGCATTTGAAGAGAACCCCAAATATATCATGCTGCAATACAGGAGTTCCTTTTTATTCAAGGCCGGATATTGTTCCTTCAGATTCTCTATGACCCCACCATACATTTTGTTTGCAACAAAAATTATATCATCAAAACTCCCATTCCTGTGCTCTGCCATATAGTCCTGAAATTTGTTATAGAATTTGTCGGGATGCCCTTCTGTCACATAGGAATATTCCAGAAGATCCTTTATTAAGTTTATTCTTGAAGCCAATCCTCCAATTACAGCGTCATCGCACTCCACTGTAGTTTCACTCCTCTGTTTTATATCATCCAACTGCTGTTTCAGACTGCTGTTGACCTTTTCCAGAATCTTCAAATCTGATGCATACTTCCGCTTTGCACGTAGAGCCTCTTTCTTGCTGTATATGTATATACCCACAGAAGCGGCCAATATCAAGGCCAATGCAATGGTGTAAATGAACATATTCCTGCGTCCCTCCTTTTCCAGAAGGGAGTATGATTCTTCAAGATTTGTGTGGGAGTATCTGGCTTCGATTGCCTTGATATTAGTTTGCTCTTTCTCCCTCAACATTTTGTGATTCAGTTTCAGATACTCCTCTTCATATTTCAGGTGGTCTGACAGATTGTTCTCCTTTAGTGATACATTTTTCATTATCCATAGAATTCCACATCTGTTTTTATCGTCACTTCTGGAGATTTCTGAATCCAGATAGGCTTTTCCGTAAAAGCGGGCCTTATCATAATTGCCCTTTTCAAAATTCAGTTCACATAAAAGAGGATAATATTCCAATGCTTCTTCTCTTATATTATACTTGAGTTTTACCCTTTGGATGCAATTTATTGCAGAATCAGCCCTCTTTAACTTTAAAAGTACGGCTGCTTTACAATATGTGTTGTCGACAACTGCTTTGATATTTGAAATTTGCTCATATAACTCAATTGCCCTGCCATAATAATCCAGGGCAACAGAATCCTCTCCAATGAGATGGTAATTTATTGCAGCATAGGAGAGGGAATTGGCACATCTGCCGGGTTCTTCTGCATCCTTGAAAAATTTTGCTGCACTCTTATAGGCATCGGCAGATTCAATAAAGAAATTCTGGTCATAGAGCAGTTTGCCTAAAATGCTGTAAATCTGTCCGGTCAAAAAATGGTTATCACCCTTTTCTGCCGCCGCTTTGGCCTTCAAAAAGGATTCAACGGCTGCCTTGGTGTTATTGGCATTATAATATACCCTTCCCAAATAGTACCATGACTGGGCTTTCCTCATCTCATCGTTCCTGTTTGAGTAGTAATTTACAGCGATATTGATTATTGAGTCATCTGTGATATCGATGTAATTTTTATCAAGTGCCTGTGAATAGAGCAATGAATAGAGGGCCTTTTCCTTTTTGCCTGCAAGTTGTTCAGTGGTAATGGATTGAAGAATGGCAAGTGAACTGTCGGGAAAATCCTGCATAAGCATCTCTGACTTTTCCAATTTGTACTTTACTGCGTTGGAAGAAGAGCAACTTATGCTTGCAAGTATAAGTAAAATCAGCAGGGCCGCTACACTGATTTTGATTGACCTTTCAAATAATTGGAACATTACGGATGATTAATAACACTCATGCAAATGTACTAATAATAACTCTTCTAAAATATAACGCTATGGTTTTGTAGCCAATATGGCTCTGACCACCGGTGCAACCCTGGTGGCCAGTGCTTCAATTCTGGTGGAGGAATTGGGATGTGAGGTTAGTATTGCTACGTTGGCGTATGTGGAGTAAAAACTTTGCACCTAATCTTATACAGGTTTTTCAAAAAAATAAATTATATTTGAAAAAATTAAAATTAACAATATGAGAAACTGGAAGTTTAATACACTTAGAGCTGCATCTGTACTGGTTCCTGCAATGGTATTATACAACGGTTGTGCAGAAAACAAAAGTAATCTGCTGGCAGATCCTGTAAAAAACAAAGACGGCAAATACAACATCATATTCCTTACTACAGACCAGGAAAACTATATGAGAACATATCCTCAGGGAAGTAACTATCAGGCGAGAGAGAGGCTAAGAAAAATAGGAACTTCCTTTGAGAAGCACTATGCTTGCTCAAATGTTTCAACATCTTCCCGATCTGTAATCTACACTGGAAGACACGTTACCGAAACCCTAATGCTAGACAACACCAATATCACTTGTCAGCCAAATATGAGCAAAGATCTTAAAACTGTGGGAGATATGATGCGCGAGGCAGGATATTATACTGCATATAAAGGAAAATGGCATATTTCTGAAGGCGATACTTCTTTGGAAGAGTACGGTTTTGCAGACTGGACAGAAGGAGATATGTATGGTGCTCCACTTGAAGGATTCAACCACGATGCAACTATTGCAGAAAACTCCATAAAATGGCTGGAAGAGAAAGGAAAAAATCTGAATAAAGAGGGCAAATCCTTTTTCCTTGCAATCAACTTTATAAACCCTCACGACATTATGTACTTTAATGAAAGTGGTGGTGGAGATTTTGGACAGGCAACACCTGCACCAGATGTTCTTGTATACAAAACATCTTACCAGACGCCAGTCTCCCCTACTTGGAACGAGCCATTGGATAAAGAGGGCCGTCCAAGCTCACATAGAGAGTATACACTTCAATGGGAAATTGCCACCGGCAAAAACCCATCATCGGAGACAGGATGGAAAACATTCCAGGATTATTATTTCAATTGCATCCAGGATTGTGACAATTATATGCTAAAGGTGCTTGATTACCTTAAAGAGAATGACTTGCTAAAGAATACAATTATTGTTTATACATCTGACCACGGTGAGATGCTGGGCAGTCACGGAATGAAAGGCAAGAACGGCAACATATATGAAAACAATATTCATGTTCCACTTGTAATTTACCATCCTGAGTATCCTGGCGGACGCTCTTGCAATCACGTAACATCTCATCTTGATCTTGCTCCTACATTTGTAGATATGGGAACAGAGACTAGTACAGAAGAGACAGAAATTACAGACGGAATTAAAGGATATAGCCTTATGCCTGCAGTTAATAATCCGGCAACTGATGTGCGCAACGGAAGCGGAGCTTTGTTTGTGTACGATATGATCTCTATGATGGATAAAGATGCAATTGTAATACCGGTCTCTCAAGACAAGGTTAGCATTAAAGTTGACCTAAGCAAAAAAGGTTACTTGAGAGGTATTATTACAGAAGATTACAAATTTGCAAGATATTTCTCTCCACTTAATTTTAATACTCCAACCAATATTGAATCTCTGTATTCACAAAACGAGGTTGAACTGTACAAAACAGATACAGATGAGACAGAGAACCTTGCATGGCCAAAAGGGAACAACAAGGAACTTGTAGAGTCTTACAACAGCAAACTGAATGCCCTTATAGAGAAAGAAATTGGGACAGACGACGGAAGAGAGACTGATAATTTTATTGGAGGTTTAAAATCATATGCCAAATAACAGCCATAGGCACTATGCAGTTGTGGTAAAGCCGGTAGGCTCTTCTTGTAACCTTTGTTGTGATTACTGCTATTACCTGAACAAAGAATCGGGGAACAGTAGCGGTATAATGAGTTACGATGTGCTGGAAAACTATATTAGGCAAATTATTTCCATTCACGGAAAAATGGCTGAAATAGAGTTTGCCTGGCATGGAGGAGAGCCCACAATAGCAGGTATTCCTTTTTACCAAAAAGCTTTGG
This sequence comes from Bacteroidales bacterium, assembly GCA_015060245.1. Lineage (GTDB taxonomy): Bacteria > Bacteroidota > Bacteroidia > Bacteroidales > UBA932 > Egerieousia. Next base: position 68,806 of record SUYU01000006.1, read on the forward strand.
AACTGCAGAAAAAATATGGGCATAATAGAAAAATCCTGAATACATTACAAACTAACGGCACTCTTATTAATGATGAGTGGTGCCGTTTCTTTGCAGAAAACAATTTTAGAATTGGAATTAGCATAGATGGGCCAGAGCATATTCATAATGTCTACAGAAAAGATTCATTTGGCAAAGGCACATTCTCTAAGGTTATGGAGGCAGTAAACCTGTTCCAAAAGCATAGCGTACAATACAACACCTTAACTACTGTTAATGCGGCAAATTCCAATTACGGTAAAGATATTTATGAATTTCTCCGCACAATCTCAGTTTTTATGCAATTCCTTCCTGTAGTTGAATGTATGAATACAGAGAACAAGCTAACCATTCCGCCAGGTATAGATACACCTCCTATTGTTAAAGCAAGGGAGTTTGCTCCATTCAATGTATCGGCTGAGGGGTATGGAAAATTCCTATGTGAGGTATTTGACTTGTGGCTTAAAAAAGATCTTGGGAAAAGATTTGTGCAAATAATAGAATCAACTGTTGGAAACCTTACAAGACGCCCTGCCGGATTGTGTGTGCACGAATCTGTTTGCGGCCACTGCGCTGTAGTGGAAAAAAGTGGCGATGTTTACCGTTGTGACCGCTTTGTATTTGACCAGTACAGAATTGGAAACATTATGCACAATAATCTTGAGCAAATGATGGAGAGCAACCGCGCATTTGGCGAGTACAAATTGGAAAGTCTTCCTACTGAATGTTTGCATTGCAGTGTTGCCAACCTTTGTTTTGGAGGGTGTCCCAAAGACCGCATTCTTGAGCAGATGACCATTTACGGAGTGGAACGCAAGAACTATCTTTGTAAAGGATACAAACAGTTCTTCCAACACGTAAAATCATCGGGAATAGTATAAACCAAAGGCTGCTGCACCAGAAGTTCCATACAAAAGACTGCATTCTTACTACAGTTGTCATCTCAACATAATATAAGAGTAATATTATATAGTGTAATCCTTATATACTTATATAACTGTTATATTATGTTCTCACGCCCTCTCTGCAAATGATATTGATATGTAGTTGCATCATAGTGGGGCGGAGATTTGCAATGTTCTGTTGTTGGATTTATAAGATGTCTGGTGTCAGCAACTTGTGGTATGGGATGTCTCTTGAAAGGCGGTAGGGATATATAATGAAAAAGTTGGTATTTATACAAGTTTTTGTTGGTATTATGTTTTTGTTTAGTAATTGATTGGTTGTTAGGTATTTATAAAATGAGGTATGATATTTTCTGTATGATGACATACAATAAATAGCCCTATTTTCGCAACAGGCATCAGATCTGAAAAGCAATTAATGTAAACTTTAAACTTAAGACTTATGAAATCACAAAAACTTGTTGGAACTATTTTAAGAGGAATTTATGTTACCCTTTTTGCAGTCATGTGCACCACAAATCTTCTGGCCGCTCCAGATGAGGATCCAAATACCAATCTTCCTCCGGAAGAGGTGGCTGTAAGGGCTGTTACCACACCGGTCAATCCCGGTTTTGAGCGCTCTCTCTTTGCCCCGGTGCAGGTATTCCTTTATAGGGCCGACAGCGAGGTTGAGGTTATTTTCAACCAGAATATAGGCGAAGTGTGTGTGCAGATAGTCAATTCTGCCGGCATTACTGTAAATTATTATGAGTGCAACAGTTTTATTGAGCCGCTTGTAAGATTGCAGACTCCAGCAACGCCAGGCTATTATACTATTTGCATTTATGGAGGCTCTTTCCATGGAACCGGTACTTTTACAATAGAGTGATAAGTAAATTTTCAGGCTAATGTAAAATATTTGAAAAAGAGTTCAATAGATTGTAAATTAGATAATTATCGGATAAAATCTGCCGCGGCACCCTTGTCTGCCAGACAGGAAATTGAACCACTCAGTCAAAACCATTATGGAGTGTTTCTGTTGTAGTATAAAAACTCAATATGAAACACTCTTTGTTATTTTTTCTTGCCCTGTCTGTGGCGGCTGCAACTTTGAAGTCAGCCCCAATGGCAGATTCCATGTTGCACAGGAGATCTTCGTCCTCCAATATTTATAGTGAAGTGCATTATGCTTCAGTTGCACCGGCTTTCAGCGATTTGCCGTTTACTGACGATTCTCTTCCTAAAGTTGCCGATATATACTTGCCACAGGGATTTGCCATTACAAAGAGCGGACGGGGCAACTCTTCAACTCCATATCCGGCTATAATTGCAGTCTCTGGTGATGGAAGCAAAGATGCCTCTGCAATTGCCGCCATGCTTCAGGCGCTCGATTACGGCTATGCTGTAGTGGCTATAGAGCATGATACAGCGCATACTGCGGGTGTGCATTATATAATATCGGCCATAAAGTGGATAAAGGAGAATGGACGCAAATACAGGCTCAACCCTGCAAAAACGGTTCTTTGGGGCAACTCCCATGGCGGTTATCTTGCAGCTGTTGCAGCATGTGCCGGTACATATCTGCAGGGATTCAATACCGAAATGGAGTTTTATGACTCTGACCGCATGGCGCAGGCGCAGGCATCGGAACAGCATCTGCAGCAATTGGCGACTGCGTTTGGAGCAGACAATACCAACAACAGCACCAAAGTACAGGCAGTTATTGACCTGTACGGCTATTTTGAACACAATGGAGGAAACGTTACGCCAAATCTCTTCATTACTCCACAGACGCCTCCTTTTTTCCTTATGTATGGAGAAAATGACCAATTTGTTCCATATAGGCAGGCAGAGGCGTTTGCTTCTGAATTGAAAAGTGCAATTGGCAACCAATTTGTAGAGTATCTGTTGTTGCCCTCAACAGGACATGGAGGAGGGCTGTTTGATTCCCCACAATTTTCCCGACAGATTTTTGTGTTTCTCAATAAGGTGTTGTTTGATTAATTGGTTAAATTTGTGCTGTTGATTATAGGCGATGGAGTAAAGCAAAAGTAAAAGCAAGATAAGGGTAAAAGTAAAAGTAAAAGGATGCGTAGGTATCATAAACAGGAAAAAATTGGTGCATTGAAATACATGCTGCTCGTTGTGGTTGCCCTTTTTGCGGCACTTGATGTGGCAAATGCGCAACAGGTCAGGAGAGAGACTCTCAAGTACCATGAGGGGTTATATCTGGACCGGTACTGGTCTGATGAGCATGCCGGAGACCTTCGGAACTCTTGCAAATGCGCTCCTGCAGCGGCCGCAGAGACTACAACCGGAGGTCGGATTTCCACTAATGGTCAACGGCAGGGCGTACTTGAAGCAGGAGCCCATTGCTCTGCGGTAACGGAAGACCGGAGAACTCCGGCAATGATATTCATGTTTGGAGGCGGATTCTATACCGGGGTGCGTGACCGTAAGGAGTATCTGCCATATTTCCATTTTCTGGCGAGCCGGGGCATTCAGGTCTTCTCAATAGATTACAGGCTGGGGTTGGCTCCGTTGGTTGAAAAGATGAAGGGTGCAGCAAGTGGTAAGGAAGAGGCACATTCCGCCGGTCCCGTGGATGGTGTCAAGGGCGGAAAGGGCAGAAAGAGCGGCAAAATTGCAGCGGCGCGGCAGATGGTAGGCCTCTTGCGCAAAAGTATAGATATGGCGGTCGAGGATCTTTTCAGGGCAACTGCATTTATCATATCAAATGCAGAAAAGTGGGGGATTGATACCTCTATGATTATGACCAGCGGTTCAAGTGCAGGGGCAATCTCGGTGCTTGAGGCTGAGTATGCACTCTGTAATGGGGGAGAGGAAGTTGAACCTTATAACTATGTTCCGTCGGGATTCAAATATGCAGGAGTGGTCTCTTTTGCCGGGGCAATAATGAGTGTAAACGGCAAATTGAAATGGAGTTCCAGGCCTGCGCCAATGATGCTCTTTCATGGAACAGCCGACTCAAATGTACCTTATGACAAACTCTGGACCCCGTTTGGAAGCCTCTATGGTTCAAAATATATTGCAGACCAATTGACAGGGATGACTGCACCGCACACTCTATTTACATTTGAGAATGCAACACATACAGTTGCTGTATCTCCAATGAAGGAGAATCTTCTGCAGATTGCAGCCTTTATTGAAGAGTCGGTATTTGATGGTAAAAAGTTTATTGCAAATACAGTGGTTGACCAGCCGGGGCTGCCCGAATTGAAGAGAAAACTTAAACTTAAAGATTATATAAAGGCAAATTTCTGATTGCCTGTAAAGAGAAATATTTGATTGGGAGTATGAAAAAGGAAAGATTTGATTTTTCAGCAGAGGATGCGCGTTTTATGGAACTTGCCATAAAACTCTCTGACGAGAATGTTGATAATGGTGGTGGCCCATTCGGGGCTGTGATTGTAAAGGATAACCATATTGTGGCAACAGGTGTGAACAGGGTTGTTCCCAACAATGACCCTACCGCCCACGCCGAGGTTACTGCAATACGCAATGCCTGCAGTGCTCTTGGAACATTCAAACTCGACGGCTGTACCGTGTACAGTTCGTGTGAGCCCTGTCCGATGTGCCTGAGTGCACTCTATTGGGCAGGTGTGGAGCGTATCTGTTACGGCAATACAAAGCAGGATGCAAAGGAGATAGAGTTTGATGACTCTTTCATATATGACCAGTTGGCACTCCCTTATGAAGAGCGCTCCATAAAGTGTGACCACATTATGCGTGATCAGGCCCTCAAGGTATTCAAGAAGTGGAAAGAAAAGGATGACAAGACTCCTTATTAATCTTCTCCAAAAAGTTGGAAAAATAGAGAGAACTCCAAAGTTTGGACAAAATGACATGAACCCCAAAAAGTCTGGTAAAACTTTTGGGGTTCATTTTATGCTCTCCTGATATGGACTTGCCATTTATGATGGTGATTTCAGAGTCACTCTTTTATGCCGATGCACTCTCTATTTAGAGTTCCTTACCACTAAAACTTCTATTTTAGAGTAGCAACAACAAGTACCGGATTGCTCTCCTCTGTAAGAGTGGTAGCCACCTCCTTCATCCTCTGTGATGATGATTTTTCTGCAATATCCATAAACTGGATGGCATCAACAAGTTGATACATCTTGCCGTTAACCAGTGCTTTAGGGTAGAATGCAATGCCATTGGCATCAAGGTCATTTACGAATCCTGCAGATTTCAGGTCCTCATCATACTTCATGCCCCTTGTTGTGCCGCTCTGTTTGTCATAGACAAAGTAGATGAATCTGTAATTTTCATCTATGTTCGGATAGTTTTTGAAAAGGAACAATGCTCTTCCTGTAATGAACTTGTCACTCTCAAACAAAAAGGAATTCCAATATAATCCCGGTTTGAACTCACCGTAATCTACAAGATATTTTGGATGTATCTGTGCCGCTTTATCCAGAGTGTAGAGTGTATCCTTTTCATTGAAAAGCAAAAATGGAGAATTCATGCCTGTATGCAGGTTCGGAGAGTTGGTCCTTACCAGGAATAAACCTACCGTCCCATCTTTTTCCGCCTTTTCTGCTCTCTCCAAATTTTTTGCAGAGGGTTTGTCTATCTCAAACTCTTTGATGAGTCTTGTTGTAATGGTATCCCCTTTAGGGTCAAGGATAATGATTTTGTCCTCTTTTGTCTTGAAGTCTGTACTCAAATATGTATATGTACCATCGGGATAGCGGTATACTTCGTGCTCAGGTATTCCGGTTGGAATGTTCTCTGCAAAGGAACCGTCATTGAGATTGTATGTATTTATTTTGTCGTAACTTACAACGTCAATGAAATTGTCGTGTGTACAAACTTCTTCAATGAAGTTGTACTCCTCTTTTGAGCGTCCGTTTTTTCCTATTTGGGCAATGAATTTTCCGGTATTGCTGAAGTGGAGAGGTGCCTGGTTGGAGATTGTGCGGTAAATTACAACACCTTCACTGGTTGGGGCTATGGACATGGTTATGACATCTCCCTGTATCATTGACGATTCAGAGGTCTCCAAAGGTATGTAATCTATTGCGCTTGCATACTCACTCAGATTTACGGTTGTAATGTTGCTGTATGCGCCTGCCACATCAATTACCGGCAGTTGGCCCTCACTCTCTTTGTCTGATCCGCAGCCCGCTATTATTGTGCATAGGGCAATGGCCGGCAGCCAGTTGGAACTTAAGTTTTTAATAGTGCTTTTTAAGGTTTTCATGGTGCGTTGTCTTTATTGTAAATGTGATTTGTTTATTATCTCTATGATTATGTCGGACCCCCATACGGTTCTGGCAGAAATTTGCCATTAATGGACTCCTTGACTTCTTTATTTTAGAGTAGCAACAACAAGTACCGGATTGCTCTCCTCTGTAAGAGTGGCAGCCACCTCCTTCATCCTCTGTGATGATGATTTTTCTGCAATATCCATAAACTGGATGGCATCAACAAGTTGGTACATCTTGCCGTTAACCAGTGCTTTAGGGTAGAATGCAATGCCATTGGCGTCAAGGTCATTTACGAATCCTGCAGATTTCAGGTCCTCATCATACTTCATGCCCCTTGTTGTGCCGCTCTGTTTGTCATAGACAAAGTAGATGAATCTGTATTTTTTATCTATGTTTGGATAGACCAGGGCATTGAACAGGGCTCTTCCTGTTATGAACTTATCATTTTCATACAGAAAATTTATCCAATATAATCCGGGCTTGAACTCACCGTAATCTACAAGATATTTTGGATGCATCTGTGCCGCCTTATCCAGGGTGTAGAGTGTATCCTTTTCATTGACAAGTAAAAACGGAGAATCATGACCTGCATATATGGCACTAGGGTTGGGTTTTGACGCAACGAAGAATGAAACTCCTCTTGCCTTTATATTTTCTGTCTGTTCCATATCTTTTGCAGATAACTTGTCGGGCACAAATTCTTTAATTAGCCTTGTTGCAATGGTATCTCCCTTGGAGTCAAGTACAATGATATTGTCCTCTTTTGTATTCATGTCTATATTAAGATATGTATATGTGCCGTCAGGATATCTGTATATCTCAAATGATTGGATTATGGTTGGAATATTGTTTACAAAAGAGCCATCATTGAGATTATATGTATTTATCTTATTGTGACTTGCAATGTCAATAAAATTATTGTGTGTAAATACATTATACATAAAGTCGAATTCCTTTTCTGACCGGCCTTCCGTTCCTATTGCGGTAATGAATTTTCCGGTATTGCTGAAGTGGAGAGGTCTTTGGGAGGTATTGGGACGGTAGATAACGACACCTTCATTGGTTGGGGCTATGGACATGGTTATGACATCTCCCTGTATCATTGACGATTCAGAGGTCTCCAAAGGTATGTAATCTATTGCGCTTGCATACTCACTCAAATTTACGGTTGTAATGTTGCTGTATGCGCCTGCTACATCAATGACCGGCAGTTGGCCACCATTCTCTTTGTTTGATCCGCAGCCCGCTATTATGGCGCATAGGGCAATGGCCGGCAGCCAGTTGGAACTTAAGTTTTTAATAGTGCTTTTTAAGGTTTTCATGGTGCGTTTTTTATTGTAAATTTGATTTGTTTATTATCATCTATGATTATGCCGGAACCCAGTTATTTGTTGCGCTCTATCTCCCTGAGGTTCTCCATCTTCTTTTTCTCAAGGAAGTCATATACGCCTCCGAGGTGTTCAATGACCCTCTTGTTGGAGAATTCATAGACCTTTGAAACAAGTCCGTCAAGGAAATCCCTGTCATGGGAGACCACAACAAGTGTACCGTCAAAGTTCTTGAGGGCCTCTTTAAGAATATCTTTGGTCTTTATGTCGAGATGGTTTGTAGGCTCATCAAGAATAAGCATATTTACAGGTTCAAGCAGCAGTTTTATCATTGCAAGTCTTGTCCTTTCTCCTCCCGACAGCACCTTCACCTGCTTCTCCGAGTCATCCCTGCCAAACATAAAGGCTCCCAGAATATCCCTTATCTTGGTTCTGATGTCGCCAACGGCCACATTGTCAATTGTGCTGAAGACTGTCTGCTCCTCATCGAGAAGCGATGCCTCATTCTGTGCAAAGTAGCCAATCTTGAGGTTGTGGCCCAACTGCAGTTCGCCGTCAAAATCTATCTGGTTCATTATGGCCTTTACCATGGTGGTCTTTCCCTCTCCGTTCTTTCCCACAAAAGCAACCTTCTCGCCCCTCTCTATGGTTATTGAGGCATTGGCAAACACATTGTGGTCTCCGTAACTCTTGCCGAGTTCCTTGGTGATTACCGGATATGAACCTGAACGTGGCGCCGGTGGAAAACGGAGGTTGAGCGCACTTCTGTCAATCTCATCAACCTCAATTATCTCAAGTTTCTCCAGCATCCTTACCCTCGACTGCACCTGATTTGTCTTTGAATATGTGCCCTTGAAACGTTCAATGAACTCCTTGGTCTCGGCAATCATCTTCTGCTGGTTGTCGTAGGCGGCCTGCTGCTGTTGCCTGCGCTCTGCCCTGAGTTCAAGGTATTTGCTGTAGTTTACCTTGTAGTCGTAAATCTTGCCCATTGTTATCTCAATGGTCCTGGTGGTAATGTGGTCTACGAATGCTTTGTCGTGGGAGATTACCATTACCGAGTTGGCGCTGTTAATTATAAACTCCTCAAGCCACTCGATTGATTCAATGTCGAGGTGGTTGGTGGGCTCGTCGAGAAGCAGCAGTGTGGGCTTCTGCAAAAGTATCTTTGCAAGTTCAATCCTCATGCGCCAGCCGCCGCTGAATTCGGTGGTCTGTCGGGTAAAATCACTTCTTTTGAAACCGAGGCCAATGAGGGTGCGTTCAATATCCTCCTCGTAATTGGTAAGGTCTATATGGTAGAACTTCTCGGATAGGGCTGTAACCTCCTCAATGAGCGCCATATACTCCTCGCTGTCGTAATCGGTCCTGGTTGTGAGTTGGTTGTTGAGTTCCTCAATCTTGCGCTCAATGGCAAACAGATGCTCAAATGCCTGGGCTGTCTCCTCAAAGACCGTGCGGCCGTTTTCAACCATAAGGTGCTGCGGCAGATAGCCTACCTTGCCGCCGTCGGTTACAGAGACCTTGCCTCTTGTGGGGCTCTTGATGCCTGCAAGAATCTTCAGCAGGGTCGATTTTCCTGCTCCGTTCTTGCCCATAAGGGCAATCCTGTCCTTGTCATTGATTACAAAAGATATGTCTTTAAAGAGGGCCGTTCCGCCAAATTCTACAGTAAGTCCGTCTACAGATACCATATTCAAATATATTTGTCAGACAAAGATAGTCATTTAAAGACGTTAAACTTTTAAGGTTAGGAATCTTTTAGTAAATTCGCACCACTTAATTTCAGAAAAACATGCATACAGATAAGACACTTGGCGTTTTGGGCGGAATGGGCCCTGCTGCAACAGCAGACTTTTTGAGGGTGCTTGCAGAGAAGACTCCTGCAGGAACAGATCAGGAGCATCCGAGAATGATTGTTTATTCCCATACTGTCACTCCCGACAGAACAACCTTTCTTTTAGGTAAGGGACCTGATCCTACAGAGTATATAAAAGATGGTCTTAAGACCCTGATTGGTTGGGGAGCCGATATCTTGTGTGCAACCTGCAATACAGCCCACTATTTTATTGACGGTTTCAGGGATGAGATTGATAAACCGATTGTGCATATCATTGACGAGACAATCCTCAAGTCATCAACCGTATCTCCTCAGGGAGCATGGCTTACTGCAACTCTTGGAACAATGAAGACAGGATTGTATCAGAAGCATGCGAAAGATAGCGGATACAATTTCCGTATTCCTGATTACGATATGCAGGTGGAGATCCATGATGTTACCGATATGGTAAAGGCCGGTCTTCATAAGGAGGCAGGCGAGAAATTCAGGGGTATTGTGGAGCGTCTTTGGGAGATCGAGAAACTTCCTGTTGTGGGTGCCTGTACAGAGATTCCTATTGCCTATGCAAATACAGGGCTCGACAAGGAGATGGGCATTTCATGTCTTGAGGCCTTGGCAGAGGGATGTATAAGGGAGTTGTATTATAAATAGATGTTTGTCGGGAAACAGAGGAAAACCTGACATGCTGAACAGGGATAAAAATTTAAAACTATGAAAAGCATTAAGATTGCATTGCCTTGGCAAATACTTATAGCCCTTGTGTTGGGCGTTGTTTTTGGCATTTTCTGCCATGAGTATGTAAAATATATCAGTTGGGCAGGTGATATGTTCCTCCGCCTGTTGAAGATGATTGTGATACCAATTGTATTCTCGTCAATGGTGGTTGGTGTTGCAAGTATAGGCAAGACCGGAGGTTTGGGAAGAATTGCCGGCAAGACCTTTGCCTATTATGTTACAACTACAGTTGTTGCAACTATGATAGGTCTTTTATTTGTAAATATACTTAAACCAGGAGTGGGCTCATCGTTGGTCTCTCAGGCCGATACCCAGGCCCAACTTGCCTCTGCAGACAAAATTTCACTTGGCGAGCGCATAATAACAATTATCCCTGACAATATAGTGAGTACATTGGCGGAGGGCGACCTTTTGGCCGTTATCTTCTTTGCCATTCTCTTTGGATATTTTGTAACACAGGTGGGTGACAAATCAAGGGAGACGTTGATAGATGTCTTCCAGTCGGTCTTTGACGTCATTATGAAGATTACCCTTTCTGTAATCAAATTGGCACCTTATGGCGTCTTTTCAATCGTGGCCAAGATGATTTCGCAGCAGGCTGGGGATATGGACAAACTGGTTGAGATAGCCCAGAGCCTCGGCATGTTTGTGCTTATTGTGTGGATTGGCTGTCTTATCCAGTTCTTTGTAATTCTTCCTTCTACAGTATACTTTTTGGGCAAGGAGAACCCTTGGAGGCATATGAAGAAGATGTCTACAGCCATTCTTACCGCATTCTCTACCTGCTCTTCAGGTGCGGCACTGCCAATCTCTTTGAGGGATTCGCAGGAGAAGTGCGGCATTTCAAACAAGATTGCAAGTTTTACACTTCCGCTCGGTGCAACCATAAATATGAACGGAACTGCGCTTTATGAGGGTGTTGCAGTAATATTCCTTTCTCAGGTTTATGGTATTGAATTGTCGTTTATTGAGCAGATGATAATTGTTGTAACTGTATTGTTCTCTGCGATTGGTACCGCAAGTATTCCTATGGCCGGCCTTGTAATGCTTTCGGTAGCAGTTACTGTGGCAGGATTGCCGTTGGAAGGTATTGGCCTTGTACTTGCAGTTGAGCAACTTTGCGACATGCCTCGTACAGCAACCAACTCATACGGAGATATGTGCGGAGCAGTTGTAATTGCCAAGTCGGAGGGCGAAAAACTCACAATCTGATGCGGCAGTGAGCCTATGGCTCCTTGCTATAAATGTCATAAAGATGAGGATGGCCCACAGTCATCTGTATGAACAGAAAAGGGACCGGATCAAAATTGCTTTGACCCGGTCTCTTCTTTTTCAATCCTGGGCATTGCAGATGTAACCATACTGCAACAGTCGGTGCAGTTATTTCTCCTCCCAGTGGAATGGTTCAAATTCTGTATCTTTTGCAAGCCATGATTCTTTGCGGTTTGCATAAATTATGAATGGAATGGCAACCATTACAACGCATCCGCCAAGCAGAACAGAGAACCATACAAGGTTGCTGCCTGTATTTATCTGGGCAGGAGGAATGAAACTCAGTACAAAGGCAAGCAGTGATCCGGCAAATCCCAATCCTCCAATAATCCACATAATGCAGTTCCCTTTGCCGCCAACCCTGAAAGGCCGTTCGGCATCTTTCATTATATATCTCAATCTGATTGCTCCTGAGAACATGAGCAGATACATTATAAGATAAAGCAGGACTGATAGTTGTGACATAATCTGGTAAAAACTTTGTACAGATGGCATAACTACAAAGAGCATTCCCAGCAGTGTGACAACTGCACCCTGTATAAGCAGAATGTTTTTTTGCACTCCAATTTTATTGGTCTTTTGGAAGAATGGAGGCAAATAGCCGGCCTTGCCAACTGTAAAAATGCCTTTGGATGGACCGGCAACCCAGGTAAGCACTCCAGCAAGAACTCCAAATGCCAATGCAATTGCTATAATTGGAGATAGCCAACTGGCGTGGATATATGCAAAATATTTGTCAAAACTTATAAGAAGGCTCTGGGTAAGGTTAATATCCTTTTGTGGAATGATGATTCCAATTGCAAATGTTCCCAGTATAAATATCAGAACAGTTATGGCTGCACCTATGAATATTGCTTTGGGGTAGTTCTTCGCAGGGTTGTCCATCTCCTTGACGTGTATACCGCTCATCTCCATTCCGGCGTAGAATAGGAATATTGAAGAGGCCAACACGAGGTTGTTCAATTTGCTGAGATTGGGGAAGAAACTTCCGCTGAAACTCATTTGTGATTCACCTCCGGTTGCCAGGTAGACAATACCAAGAACTACAAGCAGAACTGCCGGAATTATGGTACCGGCAAGACCTCCCGCTTTCGCAACTTTTCCAACCCATCCCATACCTTTAAGTGAAATCCAGGTTGCAATCCAGTAGATGGCCAGAACAACAACCAGTGTGTAAATTCTGTTGGAGGCCAAGGCCATATCGTTACTCTGGTTCATTCCTATAAAGGCTATTGATACGGCTCCAAATGTAAGGACTGTCGGGTACCAGATGGTATTTTGGATCCATTGGAGCCAAATTGCAAGGAAACCCCATTTTTTGCCGTATGCCTCACCAACCCAGCGGAAGACACCTCCCTGCTTGTCCTGGAACATGGCGGCCATCTCTGCAGCAACCATAGATGTAGGTATAAGGAAGACAATAGCGGCAAAGAGGTAGTAGAAGGCAGAACTTAATCCATATTCCGCCTCTGCCGGCAAGCCCCTGAGGCTCACAACGGCAGTCACATTCATGATTGCCAACGTAAAAACTCCCAGTTTGGCAATCTGTTTTCTCTTTTCAGTCATATATTATATTTTAGTTGTCAATATTAATGACCATTATTGTGCACACGTCACTGAATAATTCTTTCAATGTACTATTGCCCTATGATGGCATCATATTATTTGTGAAGACAGGACAATTGCTATGTAACATGCAATAAGGGCCTGTTAATGGGTAAAGACGCGGCCCTTCTGTCTCTCCTGCTTCTCGTATGCAAGACGTGTCTGGGTAGGGTATTTGAGTTTTTCAAATCCTTCAACAGCGCTCTTTATATCGTTAAGCAACATATCTGCAAGATCCCTTGAGAAGCCCTGTTTGACAACAATCCTCATTACAATGGTATCTGTGAGATTGTCTGGGAGGGTATATGCCGGAACCATCCAACCGCTCTGCTGGAGAGAGTTCTGCAGATCGTAAAGGGTCCATTTTGCCGTTTTGTTATATTCCGGATCCATGTGCCATATGAATAGAGGATTTACAACCTCCTTTGCATAGTTCTTGAACTGAGGCATCTTTCCAATTTCTCCCCAGAGATATTTTGCAAGCGCCATGCTCTCTGTCTGTATTTTACGGTAACCTTCAAATCCCAATCTTATGAAGTTGTAGTACTGGCCGAGAATCTGTGCGGCCGGTCTTGAGAAGTTCAGTCCTACCTGGTAGATTTCGGAACCGAGGTAGTTTACCGAGAAACTCATCTCTTCGGGCAAGAAACTCTTGTCTCTCCATACAACCCAGCCCAAACCCGGATATACGAGACCATATTTGTGGCCCGAAGTACTTATTGAAACAACCCATTTCAATCTGAAGTCCCATTTGACATGAGGGGCAATGAATGGTAGAATGAATCCTCCGCTGGCGGCATCAACGTGGATTGGAATATCATAACCTGTGCGGGTGTTGTATATGTCCAATGCCTGGTTGAGGGCATCCACGTCGTCGTTGAGACCTGTCCAGGTAACTCCTTGGATTGGAACAATACAGATTGTATTCTCGTCGCACAACTCAATTGCTTTCTGCGGATCAAGTGTAATATGTTCATCGGAGAGAGGTACTGTACGCATCTCAACTTGCCACAATTGTGCAAACTTTTCCCACACAACCTGGTATCCTGTACTGATTACAAAGTTTGGCTTGTCATACGGTTTGCCTGCGGCTTGCCTCTTTTTGCGCCAACGGAGCCATGCCGATATTCCACCAAGCATACATGCCTCTGATGAGCCTATGCCAAGTGCTCCTGCTTTCCATTTGGCCTTTTCAGGTGAGTTCCATAAATTGGCAATGATATTGATGCACTTGCCGTTCATTACGGCAACCCTCGGGTACTCGGTCTCATCAATATAGTTGATGTTGATGGCTTCATTCATGAGTTTAGTTGCATAGTCATCCATATATGTGGTGACAAATGTAGCGAGGTTGAGCATAGGGTTTGTTTGGGAAAGCATCTCCTGTTTTACCATTTTGTAGGCGGTTTCGGGATCAGTGGAAGTTGGAGGAATAAAATTGTCGGGAGCAGTTTTGAGAATGGGATCCTCCTTTACAAACCTGCTTTCCACCTCTTGGAACTTTTCTTTTAAATTATTCATAACTCATTAATTTTTAATGTTATATATTTCTGCATTCTACAAAAATTACTACTCTAAACAAGTTTGTCACTATAATGTTTGATGTAATGGTTCCAAAATATTCTGTGGCCTGTTACCGTATTGATTTACATAAAATTATATTTAAAACAGTGCTGGAATAATATGTCAAGCGGGTGCGGGGTCTACTTTTTTGGGGGATGGATTGTTATTATAATGTCAATAAAGAAAATTTAATAAAAAGTGATAAAAATTTGTATTTTATAAAAATTATAAATACCTTTGTTCCCAGAAAACAGAGTGACCATGTATACGATAAAAGAAAAAATCCACGAAAGCGGCCTTAAGGCAACTCCCCAAAGAATTGCAATTTACGGTGCTATGCAAAAATTGGGGCATGCTTCCGCAGATATGGTGATAGAGGAACTTGACAATGTTTTTCCGTCGCTTACCATTGCAACAATTTATAATGTACTTGACTCTTTTGTTGAAAAGGGACTGCTTGTGAGAAGATACAGTTCAAACAATAAGATGTATTTTGATGTTAATACTTATGATCATATACATTTTTACGACGTGGAGTCAAACAGGCATACAGATTACTCCGATCCTGAACTCATAAGACTTGTAAATGAGTATTTGGGCAACAAGGATTTGCCTGGATTCAAAGTATCGTCTGTAGATATACAACTTATCGGGCAGATGGTTTGAGCAGGCATTCTTGAAGAGAAACTGAAGTTTTGAAAATGTCCCATTATTTGGAAAGGGATGCACATTGAAAATAAAGAGAAAACAACAATAAACAATATTAATAATATTAAACATACAAAATTATGGCTAGTTTAAAAGGTACACAGACAGAGAAAAATCTAATGCTTTCATTTGCAGGCGAGTCACAGGCAAGAATGAGATATACATATTTTGCAAGTGTGGCAAAAAAAGAGGGTTATGAGCAGATTGCTGCAATCTTTACAGAGACTGCAGACCAGGAGAAAGAGCATGCAAAGAGATTCTTCAAATTCTTGGAGGGCGGTATGGTTGAGATTACCGGAACATTCCCTGCAGGCGTAATTGGAACAACTGCACAGAATCTTGCAGCCGCTGCTGAAGGTGAGCACGAGGAGTGGGCAGACATGTATCCTGCATTTGCAGAGGTTGCTGCACAGGAGGGCTTTGCTGAGATTTCTGCAGTCTTCAAGGCTATTGCAACAGTTGAGGCAGAGCATGAGAAGAGATACAGGGAGTTGTTGGCTTTGGTAGAGGCAGGCAAAGTGTTTGAGAGAGATGAGGCAATTGAGTGGCAGTGCAGAAACTGTGGTTTTGTACTTACAGCAAAGAAGGCTCCTGTAAAATGTCCGGCATGTGCTCATCCACAGGCTTACTTCGAGAAAAAGAAGTCAATTTGCTAAGTGAATAATAGTACAATTTCCGGCCGGTAAAAGGTAGATCTGCATTCGCAGAAGCTGCAACCGAAGAGTTAAGGGCAACCCGAAAGGGGTGCCCTTGTTTTATTGTTTTATGTGGTAATACTTTTCGGCCACAGATGCGTTTCCCTAAAAATTACGCCATAGAAAGGAGACATTTTTAAAAATTACGCCATAGAAAGGAGGCATTTTCATTTTTGAAAGGAGGTATTTTTATTGGGTGTGTAATCATTCATATTATCATTCATATTTTTTGTTTTTATCTGCCATTTTTACGCAAGTTCTTTGTATCTTTGCATATCATTGTTTACTTGCGGGGAGTGCCCCTGCATTTTGAATTTCCGGAAAATTTTATTGAGATGGATTATAATACGCAGAGAGAGAAACTGTTGATGCCCGAGTATGGAAGGCATGTACAGGATATGATCAATTATGTAAAGAGTATTCCCGACAAGGAGAAGCGCAATGAGCAGATTCAGGCCGTTGTGCAGGTAATGGGTACTCTCAATCCCCAGTTGAGGGACATCAATGACTTCAAGCACAAGTTGTGGGATCATGTCCATATAATATCGGATTTTGATATTGATATAGATTCTCCCTATCCGACACCTACAAGGGAGACCCTTTCAACCAAGCCTAATCCTATTCCATTGCAGAAAACACCTGTAAAGGCTTCGCATTATGGAAGGAATATCCAGAATATGATTGAGGTTATAGCGCAGAGACCCGATGATGATGTGAAGACATACATGATAAGGACCCTGGCATCGTATATGAAGCAGCAGTATCTTATCTGGAACAAGGACTCGGTATCTGAGGAGACCATTTTCAATGACATATATAAACTCTCCGACGGCAGAATTACAGTCCCAGAGGATGTACACATTGGAATGGGAATGACAGACGGGCATCAGAGGAGTTCCAATAATGGTACCCGCAACAATTTTAACCGGAACAACGGCAAAGGAAAGAACAACAATAACAAGCGCAGGAAAAAATAGTCATGGCAGAACGTAGTGTGAGCAAGAAAACAAAGAGTGCAGGCAAGTCAAAGATGACAGCCAAGGAGAGGGCGCAGGCCAAATTGGAAACGGAGGTTCCGGCAAAGAAGGATGTGGCCTATCTTATATGTGGCCTATCTTCATTGGCGTTGTCGGTATATACGCTGGTATCACTCATTTCATATCTTTTTACATGGGCCGATGACCAGAGCCTTTTTGACAACAACGGTGTTTTTGGCACCGTAATGCAGGTAGAAAATGGAGGTGGAGCCATAGGATTGGTTTGGGCCAATTTTCTGATATCAAAACTCTTTGGTCTTGGAGCATTCATCATTCCATTCTTCTTTGGTGGAGTGGCTCTGTTTTGCTTGAGAATAAAGAAGATAAGGGTGTTGAGGTTTTTTGCTCTCTCGCTCTTCGGATGTGTAATATTATCTGTAGCATTCTCTTTCATCTTCTCATTTACAAGGTTCGACAGTTGGTTTGGGAATGGTGCCGGAGGATCCTATGGCCATTATATCACCATGTGGCTCAAGTTGCTGTTGGGAAATATTGGTGCAGCATCTGTAATTTTGTTGGCTGTAATCACATGGATGGTGGCGGTCAACAGAAAGTTTGTTACCATGTTCAACAACTGGATTGACAGGATTACTGCACCGCGTCCTAAAAAGGAGAAGAAGAGGGCAGAGGCAGATGAAGTGGTTGAAGAACCGGAGGCCTCTGAAGAGATGGCGGTTGCCGGTGAGGCTGAATTGTCGGGAGAAGATATTGATTTGGGCAGTGGAGAGAGGGTCAATACCGAAACTGGCGAGATTACCTATGAGATAAAGGATGAAGAGGGGGCCGACGACGAGGGTATTGTTGATTTGTCGGAGGATGAACCTTTTGAATTGGAGAGTGTAGAAGCCGACGATGATGCCAAAGGTGATGCCGGCAGTGAAGAGACTGCAGAGGTGGAACTTGAGGTGCTCTCTGCTCCGGAGACTCCTGTTGGCAATGATATTGTGGTTGAACCTGAAAAACCGAAGGGAGAAGATGACTTTTTGTCGGAACTCTCTGATGAAGAGTTGAGTACGCTGTTTGATCCGAGACTCGACCTCTCGTCATACCAGGCACCGCCGTTGAATCTGTTGGAGGATTATAAAGACAAGTGGTATGAAGTCTCAAAAGAGGAACTTGCAAAGAATAACAGGCAGATTGTTGTAACTCTTGCAAACTACAAGATTGGAGTCTCAAAAATATCGGCACGTATAGGTCCTACAGTAACCCTTTATGAGATTGTGCCTGCTCCAGGCGTGAGGGTATCGCAGATAAAGAGGCTTGAAGAGGATATACAGTTGTCATTGGCTGCTCGAGGTGTACGTGTTGTAACATTGCCCGGAACCAATGCCATTGGCATTGAGGTGGCAAATGAGAAGCCGAGCGTGGTATCAATGCTCTCTGTTTTGGATGATCCAAAATTCAAGGAGGCGGATTACCAGTTGCCGATTGCATTTGGAAAGACAATTACCAACGAGGTCTTTTCATTTGATTTGGCCAAGATGCCGCATCTTCTTGTTGCGGGTGCAACCGGTCAGGGCAAGTCTGTCGGATTGAATGCAATTCTTGCCTCTTTGCTGTACAAGAAGCATCCGAGCGAACTTAAACTTGTATTGGTGGATCCAAAGAAAGTTGAACTTTCGTTGTATTCAAAACTTGAAAAGCACTTTTTGGCCCAACTGCCCGATGCCGATGAGCCTGTAATTACAGACACACAGAAAGTCATATATACCTTGAAGTCTCTATGTATGGAGATGGACAGCCGTTATGACCTCTTGAGGCTTGCCGGAGTAAGGAATATAAAGGAGTATAACGAGAAGTTCCTTCAGAGAAGATTGAATCCGTTGAAGGGCCACAAGTTCATGCCGTTTATTGTTGTGGTAATTGATGAGTTTGCAGACCTTATCATGACTGCCGGACGAGATATTGAGGGGCCTATTGCCCGTCTTGCCCAGTTGGCACGTGCTATTGGTATACATCTTGTCATAGCAACACAGAGGCCTACAACTGCTGTAATTACCGGTAATATCAAGGCCAATTTCCCTGCACGTATTGCCTTTATGGTGCGTTCAAGCATAGACTCCAAGACAATTCTTGATGAGGTTGGCGCAAAACAACTTATTGGTAGGGGAGATGCCCTCATATCAACAGGCGGCGACCTTACCCGTGTGCAGTGTGCCCTTATTGAGACCAAGGAGGTTGAACGCATCGTTGACTTCATCGGTGAGCAGAGAGGCTATACAACACCTTACTATTTGCCTGAATATACCGGGGATGACAAGGAGAGCGACGGCGGAACAGTGGGTGCAGTAGATTTGAACAAGCGCGATTCACTCTTTGAAGAGGCTGCAAAACTCATAGTCATGCACCAGCAGGGTTCAACTTCGCTCATTCAGAGGAAAATGAACCTTGGCTACAACCGTGCCGGCAGAATTATGGACCAGTTGGAGGTTGCGGGAATTGTAGGCCCGTTTGAAGGCAGCAAGGCCCGACAGGTATTGGTTTCAGACCTCTCTGAACTTGATGCAAGACTTGCCAATATAAAGGATATTTATGGCTAGAAATTTGCTTGAGGTTTTTAAAATGATATTTGCGGTTGCTTTTTGCAGCCAAACTTGAGTGCAGGCTTATGTTATTTGGAAACATCAGATACATTTTGGACAAGTACCGGAAAACCCTTCCGTGTGCTTGTCTTTTTTTCATCTCAACAATTGCTGCAGACGAGTGCCATTCTCGCCCTTCGGTTGCATCACCTTTACTGGAAACAGGCGTCGGAATTACTGGTCAGATTGCTTACGGAGATCCGGCCCAAAGTCAGGATTCTCCAATAACGATAGGTTTCAATTTTGAAGCAACAGACCGCAGTGGCAACCTGATTTACAACGATGCCGGAACTGTAACCATGAGCGGCAACAGATTCCGCATGGAGGTGGCTGAAGATCTCGTAATGGTTTCAGATGGAACTACCTTGTGGATATACAAACCGCAAAGTGAGGATATAATCATTATGGATGCCGCTATGGCAGGATTGCAGGCTGCGTCATCTGCGGTCTCAAGTGTATCATCCGCATCATCATCTTCTTCTGTTTCTGCTGCCGACAAATCTCTGGAACAGGCCCTGCACAATCTGGCGGCGCTGTTCGGTTATGCCGGGGGCGATGCGTCAAAAATTGACATCAAGCGTGACCCGGGCGGCCTCATGTCGCAAATAAATTTCATTTCAAAGGACAACTCGGCCTATACTGTAAAAGTCAAATCTGTAGAACCGCTTGCCGGCAACAGCCCCGACTCATCATACTTCACCCTCCAGCCTCGCGATTATCCCAACGCAATTGTAACGGATATGAGGTAGGCTGTATAGTAGTTCCGGCGCGAAAGAATCTCTATCATCAATGTTTCTTATATCCTCTTTTCTTCTCGTCTGCCAGCATGCTTGCAGAGAATGAGGATGTTGAATTCCTATACATTTGATGCTGGGACCCATTTGTGGTATTGCTGCGGAATTGTTTTACATGGAGTATTTTATCACCCAAAACATTCTCTATCTTGGCAATAGTTCTAATGGTGAAATTATGCTGTCCGCTCATCCACTTGCTGATTTCTGCCTCCTTTTTGCCGGCGGCTCTTGCAAAATCTGCTGCATTGGCCCGTAAAACAAAAAATCCGGTTAAAAGTGCTATATTTGTTACCATAATTCCAATTTAAAAATATATTGAAATGAAGATACGCAATTTATTGAAGGTGTTTGTGGCATGCTCGGTTATGGGGTATGCAGGTGCAGGCTCTTTGGGGGCGCAGACAATTGGCGCGGAGGAACTGCAGCAGATTAAGGAGAGTTTTGTGAAGGATGCCAATACGGCGGCTTTGCAGAATATGCTTACCCAAGACAACAATATCAAGAACAAGACCCTTAACTGGGATCTGCAGGGCAAGATTGACCACTATTTCAAGTACAGGGTTGATGTGAAGGGCATTACCGACCAGAAGAGTTCGGGCAGATGCTGGATGTTCACTTCTATGAATGTGCTCCGTCCGGCAGTAATGGAGAAATATAATGTGGGGAGTTTTGACTTTTCGCACAACTACAACTATTTCTGGGACATTTTTGAGAAGTCAAACCTTTTCCTTGAAAACATTATTGCCACTGCCCACAAGGATATTGATGACCGCGAGGTGGTAACATTTTTCAAATCTCCGGTTGATGACGGCGGTGTGTGGAACCTCTTTTACAATGTGGCTGAGAAGTATGGCGTTGTGCCGCAGAGCGTGATGCCGGAGACTGCCCATTCAAACAATACCAACCAGATGGTGAGTATAATTAAGGAGAGGCTCAGAGGCGGCGGTTACAAGATAAGGGAGATGGCTGCCGCAGGCAAGAAAGAGGCCGATTTGCGTGCCGGGAAGATTGCAGTGCTTAAAGATGTGTACAGGGTGCTTGCGCTTTGTCTGGGCGAGCCACCGGTGGAGTTTACTTGGAGATACAAAGACAAGGATGGCAATGTGCAGACGCTCAAAAGCACTCCTATGGAGTTCTACAAAGGCATAATTCCTGCAGATTATAATCCGCAGAACTATGTTATGATCATGAATGACCCTACACGTCCTTATTATCAGGTGTATGACATCAAGAATTACAGAAACACCGTTGAGGGCATAAACTGGGTATATCTTAACCTTCCAAATGAGGATATCAAGGCTGCTGCACTTGAGTCAATCAAGAACAATGAGGCAATGTATGCCTCTTGCGATGTTGGCAAACAGAGTAATACTTCGCAAGGCATAATGGATCCTGACCTTTACCAGACTGCCCAACTTTTGGGAATTGACTTGGGCATGGACAAAAAGGCACGTATCCTTACCCGCCAGAGCGGATCATCGCATGCCATGGCCCTTATTGCCTGTGACACAGATGAAAATGACAAACCTGTAAAGTGGGAGTTTGAGAACAGTTGGGGTCCTGCAAGCGGCCATAATGGCTACCTTACCTTTACCGACAAATGGTTTGACGAGTATATGTTCCGCATTGTCATAAACAGGAAATACCTGAATGAAAAAGCCATTGAGGCATTGAAGAAGAAACCGGTACAACTTCCTGTGTGGGATTATATGTTCTAAAGGAAATTAATTGCCGCAAGACCGGCAGAACAGAGTATTGACGTGACCTCCAAAAGTTCAAAAAGAGTTTTGGAGGTCATTGTCATTTATGCAATTTTATATATTTTTTATTGAAAAAATTGTAATTCCTGCAAATTCAGTCGTCATATAAATGGCAACAGTAAAAAAAATCACGTAAATGCACAATATGTCAAAAGTTTATTAACTTTGCACCTGACATACTATTTACGCGGAAAGTGTAAGTTTATTCTCGAAAATCGAACTTAGGAACTTCGTGAACTGCAAGAGAATAGGCTGCATGACACTGCGTCATATCGTTTGATGTGGCGTGGTGCTGTTGCTTGTTTTATTGCAGAGGTATCCTAAGACCTGATTTTCTAAAATAAGTTTCCAGCACCACGCTTTCTGTATTTTTATCATATTCTCTATTGGGGTGCGGATAGTTTTGAGTTTGAAATTTATACTTAAAACAACTTATATTATGAGCACAAAAAGAAATGAGGGCTATCTGGCCCCGGAAATCGAACTTCTTTATGTAAATGTTGAACGGGGATTTGCCTCAACCAATGTAGAAGACCCTGAAGAGGGTTGGGAAATATAGGAGGCATAGCCATGAAACATTTACTCATTTTTGCGGCATTGCTGGCATTAACAGGATGCAGCATATCAGAAATTGAACCTGCACCCCCTTTGGAAGAAGAAACCGCAGGTAAAAAGATTTTTCATGCCGTAATTGACAACGAAGAGTGTGAAACGCGTGTATATCTCGACAACAAGATACGCATACGCTGGAATGCAGGCGACCTTATAACACTCTTTGAGGGCACAACCCGAAACAAACAATACATCTTCTTGGGAGATGATGGCGATAATGCCGGCGATTTTGACCTTAATAAAAGCGGTTTTGGCTCGGGCAATGACATTGACCGCTACTATGCGCTTTATCCTTATGCCTCATCTACCAAATATGGGTATGGCGATGAAGAGGATGTACCGGTTCCCGACTATATCAAATACACCTTGCCGGCTACACAGACATACAAAGAAAAATCAATTGGCCCTGGGGCAAACCTGATGGTGGCGGTAACTGCCGACCTTGATGACTTTGACCTGAAGTTCCGTAACGTATGCAGTTATTTGCGCGTGAAACTCTACGGAACAGGGCAAACCGTAGGTTCTGTGGTCTTTAAAGGAAACAATGGCGAGGCATTGTCGGGCATTGCTGCAATAACACCCGTTTATGGCGGGGAGCCTGCAATTTCGGTAAAGGGAACAGGCACCACCATTACACTTGACTGCGGCAATGGCGTTGAAATTGCACAAACCAAAGAGAGCGCAACAGAGTTCTGGCTTGTTGTTCCGCCTCTGAATTTCCCTAATGGCTTTACCATAACAGTTAACGGCTTCTATGGCGGAAGTCAGGACTTTACAATTACAAACAACCTTACTTTTCTCCGCAACAAATACAATACCATTACCAGAGAACTTGCAATCAGCAGCGAAGGCACAGGTATGGGTGTAGGAAACTGGGGTAACGGAGAGAGTGTAGAAGGCCAAATCTAATTAACAAACTATACAGTATGATGAAAAAGTTCTATGCTTTATTCGTAATGTCAATCCTGCTCATGCTGCAGGGTTGTGAGATGAACGAGTTGGATAAATATCCATCTCCTGATGAAAGCACTTTTCACAAGGTTGAGATTACCGGAAACATTGACCAGCAGGTAACCCGTGTTGATTCAAAGGGTTTCTGCGACGGTGATGCAGTGGGTATATATCTTGTGAATTACGATGGTGATACTCCTGGAACTCTTGAACTTGAGGATAACCAGGCAGATAATGTAAAATTCTTCTATGATGCGGAGCAGGGAAAGTGGATATCTGAGTATGACATTTTCTACAAAGATAACGATACCAAGGTAGATTTCTATGGTTACTACCCTTATGCAACCCCTGCCTCTATAGATGAGTACCCTTTTGAGGTGGCCAAGGACCAGTCAAAAGAGGCGGAACATGGCCAGATGGCAGCCTATGAGGCATCTGATTTCTTGTGGGCAAAAACTGAGGCCATAACTCCTACCACATCAAAAGTTGCCATGAAGTTCCAGCACAAGATGTCATCTGCAAGGGTGCGTTTCATTCAGGGCGAAGGCTGGGAGAGCGATTCTGAATTTGCGGCAGTAAAGAAAGAGGTGCTTGTTGCCAATACAATACGCAAGTCAACCATAAACCTTGCAACAGGTGAGGTAACTCCGGTTGGCCAGATGCCATTGGATGGAATCATACCGGTTACAGACAATGGCGAGTTCAGGGCAATTGTTGTACCTCAGAGTGTTGAGGCAGGCAAAGATGTTTTGGTCATTACAATTGACGGTTACCCGCGCAAATATGTGCGCACAGAGAAAACTGAGTATCTGCCCGGCAAGATTACAAACTTTGACCTGACTGTAAACAAACTTGCCAACACAGGCAAATATGAGATTGAACTTGTTGCTGTAAGCATTACTGCATGGGAGGCAGACAACGTAACACACCAGGATGATGCCAGGGAGTATGTTGTTGTTCACTCTCCTGAGGCAGGACGCCTTGAGAAGACCATGGTTGACCGTTATGAGATGGATGTGACTGCAATAAAGAACCTCAAGATTACAGGTGAGATTGGAGCGGCAGATTATACTTTTATGCGTGACAAGATGACATCACTCATGCGCCTTAACCTAAGGGAGGTGAAGAGTGAGATTGACGGCATATATCAAATTCCTTCAAGCGCTTTTTATGGGAAAAAGACTCTTATTAAGTGTATTTTGCCTGAAAAATTGGAGAGGATTGAGGTGAATGCATTCACCGTTACATCTCTAACAGGAGCGCTCCAATTGCCGGAGGGACTGAAATATGTAAGCGGATTTCGCAGTACTAAAATTACAGATGTACAGTTCCCTTCAACATTGGAGGAGATAGGGTCTGATGCCTTTAGTTATTGTAGTTCCTTGATGTGTGAGATATCATTGCCTGAATCGTTAAAAATAATAGGATCCGCTGCCTTTAATAGCAGCGCAATTAAAGGAAATTTGGTACTTCCCAATAGCCTTGAGACTATTGGAGGTAATGCTTTTAGTTCCTGTAGGAATCTAACGGGTTCATTGGTAATTCCGGATGGCATTAAGGTAATTAATACCAATTCATTTGTTGATTGTGGATTTACCGGAAACCTTACATTGCCTGAAGGATTGCTTACTATTGGCATTAATGCATTTAAGGAGGTTAATTTTAAAGGAGAATTGAATATTCCTGAAAGCGTTACAACAATTGGCAGTAGTGCATTCAGTAAAACTGAATTTAATGGAACATTGGTTTTGCCAAAGGAACTGATATCTCTTGGAAGCAGAGCCTTTTGTGGTTGTTGGAGATTGAGTGGCACAGTTGAAATTCCGGAGAATATTGTGGCAATTCCATCATACCTGTTCTATGGATGTAGCGCCATTGAGGGTGTGGTCCTCCATAAGGATGTGGAGGTTATAGAGGCCGGTGCCTTTCAAAACTGCTATTACATCACATCAATTGTATGCCAGGCAAAGAACCCTCCAACAATTGATGCAACATCATTCAATGGAATAGCCAAAGACAACTTTACTGTAGAGGTGCCTGAGGCATCTGTGCAACAGTATAAGTTTGCATCGGGCTGGAGTGAGTTCAAACGCATAGAGGCACACAGGGAGTTCTCTATAAGCCGCAATCTGCTCCGTACACTCAATGGCCAACATTCAAGGGAGTTGGTTCTAAGGGCTCCTGCCGCAGAGGCATGGAGTGTTGAGAGCGCACCGGATTGGGTAACCGTTGCTCCACAATCGGGAGAGGGCAAGACCAATGTAACGGTTACTGTAAATGAACTTGCCAAAGGGAGCGGCAACCGCAGCGGAGAAGTTGTATTCTTGCTCAATGGCAAGGAGTACCGTTCAAAGATTGCAGTTGAGCAGTATGATTATGAGTATGGTGATGGTGACCTTATAACACACCAGACAGCCAAGACCGGCAATGGAGTAAATATAGTAATTATGGGCGACTGCTTTGATGCCAAGGATATTGCCGAAGGCAATTATCTTCAGGCAATGAAGGACGCATACACATACTTCTTTGACATTGAGCCATATAAAACATATAAGGATTATTTTAACGTATACTCTGTTGTAGGTATGTCATACGACAGCGGCATGGGTACTGTAAATACCATAAGGGAGTCACGTTTCGGTTCCCAGTACACTTTGAATGAAGGTGTATCTCCAGACTTCAATACAGTATTCTCCGGTGCCTGTGTTGCCCCTATAGATGATGATGTGGCAACAACACTCATCATTCTGGTTGAAAACAGTGCCGAGTACAGCGGCTTGTGCTATATGTGGGGCGACGGTTCTGCCGTTGCAATTGTGCCTATGAGTACAGACCCTGCACCGTATGATTTCCAGGGTCTTATTCACCACGAGGCGGGAGGCCACGGCTTTGGCAAACTGGCAGATGAGTACATATATCACAATGCCTTTATCCAGTCATGCAGTTGTCTTTGTTGCGGCCATGTCAAACAGATAAACACCATGAAGGGTTATGGTTTTTATGAGAACATATCACTTACTGGAAGTATGGTTGAGGTGCCTTGGGCACACATGATCTATGACCCACAATACTCTAATGTAGTGGATGTTTACGAGGGAGCATTCATGCACACAAGGGGAGTGTTCCGTTCAGAGGCCACCTCCTGTATGAACAACAATATTGCCTACTACAATGCAATCTCACGTGAGGCTATGGTAAAACGCATTATGGAATATAGCGGCAATACCTACTCGTATGAAGATTTCAAGGCTAATGACAAGGAGTCACTGACTGTTTCATCTGCAATCTCAACAAAAGCGTGGAATGGCGTATTGGCCGCTCCATCATCTCAGTATGGCCAGCGTGAACCTAAATTTATGGGCGAGAAACCGCAATTTGACATTAAAAAGTTTTAATGGTATAGAGTTATGAAAAGAGTATATATATCAATACTATCTGTTCTGGCACTGGGTATGGTCTCGTGCGAGCAGAGTGATTTTGGCATGGAACCGGGTGCCGGTAATGAGATGTTCTTTAAAGTTACCGCTTCGGGCGTGCATACCCGTGTGGCCGACAATGCATTTGAGGCGTCAGACAAGGTGGGCCTTTATGTGACCGACTATGCAGATGCCGGCACACCTGCTCCGTTGCAGATATCGGGCAACAGGGCAAATAATGAGGCGATGCTTTATGACGGAGCACAATGGGCCGCAGAGCGTACAATCTATTGGGGTGAGGGCAAATCAGATGTTTATGCCTACTATCCATACATATCAGATATTGAGGATGTGGATTACCAGCCCTTCTCCGTTGCAACCGACCAGAGTGTGGAGGGTGCCAATGGTGCAATGGGGAGTTATGAGGCATCTGACCTCTTGTGGGCAAAGGCTGCAGGAGTCTCCCAATCCGATGGGGCGGTATCTCTTGCATTGCGCCATTGCATGAGCCGTCTGGTTGTAAAGATTATGGCAGGTGAGGAGTATGTTGGTTCATTGCCTGATGATGCAACGGTATATCTTCACAGTACAGTTACCGACAGCCGTATATCGCTCTCTACAGGATCGGTTGTAAAGGATCCTTATGGAGCAGTACACTCAATAAAGATGCGCAACCTTGGAGTGCGCTCATTTGCAGAGGGCAATGCCGTTGTTTATGAGGCAATTGTTGTGCCGCAGATGCTTGCCAACTCTGTTCCTCTTATTGAGATAAGTTCAAAGAGCGTCTCTTACCTCTTGGAAGATATGTTCAACTTCAAGCCCGGCGTATCATATACCTATACTGCCACACTCAATACATCAACTACATCAATCAAGGTTGATATAGGTTGTGAGGTAGAAGATTGGAACAATATAGGCAATGAGGGCTCCGGCGGTGAAGATGGTGGCTCAGAGGGCGAGGATGACGGCATTGACCTCTCAATCTATACCAATCTCTCTGCAGAGGGAACTGCCAACTGCTATATGATAAAGGAGGCAGGCAACTACAAGTTCAAGGCTGTTAAAGGAAATTCAGATGCTACTGTAGGCAATGTAAAGAGTGTGGAGGTCCTTTGGGAATCATTCGGTACAGATGTTGCCCCTCAAACGGGAGATATTATAGCCTCTGCCGGTTACAAGAACGGTTATGTCTATTTTTCAACTCCAGAAGCATTTGCAAACGGAAATGCCTCAATTGCGGTACGCAACAGTAAAGGTGTAATATTATGGTCATGGCATATATGGTCAACAGAGCAGGGCTGGACAGACCAGATATATGCCAACAATGCCGGCACAATGATGGACCGTAACCTTGGTGCAACCTCTGCAACTCCAGGTGATGTTGGCGCTTTGGGCCTTCTCTACCAGTGGGGCAGAAAGGATCCTTTTATGGGGGCAGGCTTAATCTCTGAAAATACATTTGCAGCCTCAACCGGAGAGTGGAAAAGCGTTTCCGGCTCCCAGACCGTAGATTACGCAGAGGAGAATCCTATGACATTTATAATGAGTACAGAGTGGTGTACGGGTACAGGTGCTTCAGACTCTACAAAGCGTTGGATGGATTCAGAAAAGACCATGTATGACCCTTGCCCTGTAGGATACAAGGTGCCAAAAGGCGGGGATGAAGGTTTCTGGAAGTTGGCATATAAATCAGCAAGTGGTGATGGCGCCAATAACGGTTGGATGTGGGAGTTGGCAGATGGGACTGCCGCGTGGTATCCTGCTGCATGTTACCGCTGGAATGGGGAGTTGAGCAAGGTTGGCTTAAGCGGATTTTACTGGTCTTCTACTAGTAATAGTAACGATAAAAGCGCGTACTACCTTTACTTCTACAACTACAGCGATGTTTACCCTACTAGGTCCAACGCTAGAGGCCATGGGTACCCTGTGCGGTGTCTCCGAGAATAATTAATGACTTGAAGATTTAGTTCCGTGCCTGGCACGGAACTCATCTCCATGAATAACAAATCCCTGCTGGAGTTCAATTCAATTCCGGCAGGGATTTGTCATTTCACTTTACATCACTATTTTGCTCTACAGGCTTTTCAGTTTTTGCAGAATGTATTGGCGCATCCGCTCTTTTGTTACGTTATATTTTGCCTCCAGATTTTGGAAATTGTTGTCGGGCGCAAATTGTCCGCCTAACATCATTGCAATAAGATTCTTAGATGATAATTTGTGACGTGAAAGTTTAAGTGCCTTTTCAATGCCATTGTGAATTGAATATCCCTCCCTTAAAATTGAGTAAATGTCGTAGTAGTCACGAAACTTTGCTCTACGTAACATAACCTCCATCTTCATTGCCATAATGGATTCAATATCTGCCAGACGTATGTTTCCAAGGTAGTCAACTGGTGTGGATACCGGAGAATAGTTGTCACTTACAAAGAATGAAAACTTTACGCCTTTGACCAGAAATTCCACTTGGTCAAATCCAAGCATATTGAAGTTCTCTATTTCTCCTATTTTCTCCTTAATTTCCTTTTCAATTGCGCTCCAGTCAACTTCAGGTTTCTCAGTTTTGGATTTGCGCCACATCATAAAATCAAGGTCTTCACTTTTTCTGTGTCCTATCTGTATGGCCAAAGCAGTGCCACCGCATAGAATATAGGGTTTAATGCATTCCATTTGGGAAACTTTCTCAATAATGGCATCTATATTAGCAGTTAATCCTTGTCTCATTTAACGAATTCTTCAATATGTTATTGAAATGTTGTTTCTCAATTCTTGCCAAATATTTTTCAGGCTCATTAATTCCAAAGTAGTACATTGCTATCATTATATTGAGCATCTGCATATATTCACCTTGGATAGCCATTCGTTCGCGCCATACTTGAAGAATGCGCTTGCGTGGAAAAATCTCAAACATCAAATCGATGTCATCCATATCAAGTACGGTGAAGCATTTTTCAATAAGTTCTTCATCGGGGATGTCATCAAATGATTTAACGTCAAATGACCAGAATGCATTTTTGGCCACTAATTGCCCGCACAAATGGTTACGTATGGAGCGCTTACGCTGCTGAACAGATTGCTGTGCCTGCATTTTCATAAGTGTGCCATCGGGTAAGGAGAAAAAGGATTCCAATTTCATGGCAACTTGTAAAGACATTTCACGTTTGCCCCCAATAATGTAACACAGCAGTTGACGGGGAATCTTTATCTCCCGTGCAATCTCAGATTGGGAAAACCCGGAATCTCTTGCTAAATTTTGTATATATTCTCCTACATTATAGTTCATTATGGCAACACTGCTTTAATGGAGTAATAACAATTTGTTAACAGATATGTTTACAAAATTAGTATATTTTTCTTGATTGGAAATAAAAAAGGCACATTTTTTCATCAATGTGCCATCCTTATTCTGCGGGCTTGGGGCCAGAGGTTGTTGCTTCGGCAGCAACGGCGCTGTTGTCCCTATCCACGACTACCCTAGAGGACACGGGCGCTCTGTGCGGTGTGTCCGAGAATAATTAATGAATTGAAGATTTAGTTCCGTGCCTGGCACGGAACTCATCTCCATGAATATCAAATCCCTGCCGGAATTGAATTGAACTCCGGCAGGGATTTGTCATTTCACTTTGCATCACTATTTTGCTCTACTGGCTTTTCAGTTTTTGCAGAATGTATTGGCGCATCCGCTCTTTTGTTACGTTATATTTTGCCTCCAGATTTTGGAAATTTTTTTAGATATGCGTGATTCTTTGTCGGTAACTGCAAAAAAAAGTGAGTTGCCGATACGGAAAAGGGAATTTTACAGGATTACATATCATCTATAGATAGTCCTTTGTAAATGATTTCGTACTCATTAAAAGAGCCTGCGGCCTTAAAGAACAATTCCGATTTGCTCTTCAGGATATTTTCATCAAAGTTTTTCGCTTGTCGTTTAACCTCAATAAATTCAATTCTGTTATCCAACTCATCTTCGGCAACAATGTCAATCTCGTTTTCGCCTTTTCGGTCATGCCAATATCCAATGCGTGTGTATGCACCTGATTCTTTGAGCACTTCGCAAAAGTAGTTTTCAAGGGATTTTCCGCTGACTGTAGTGAAATCACGTTCTGCAATCGTTCTCAATCTCTCATTGCCTCCGGCCTCAATGATGTGCGTATATTTATATACAAATCGGAACCAAAATTTCAGGAACTGGTCGTTGATGGTATAATGCACACTCTTGTTGCTGGACTTTTCATAGAGAGGTTGCATCTTGCTTATCAAGCCATACTCTTCACACAGATTCTTCAGGTAGCCCGACAATTCTTTTATATTGATGGCATTTTCCAATTCAGAACGTGTATTTTTCCCTTGGGCGATGAGTGTCAATATTGAAAAATAGATGCCGTAATCTTTTCCGAACTCATCTACAAGCATATTTTTGCCTTCAGACAAGAAATAGGAGTCCCGCTCAAAGAACATATCCAGCATTTTCTTCTGAGTAAACTTTTTCCGGTCAATAAATAACTCAACATATTTGGCCACTCCGCCTGTAAGAGTGTATAAGGCCAACAAATCACTCTTCTTATAGTCTGGGCAATATTCAGACATGATTTCTTTGAGAACTGAAGGTGTGAAAGGCCGAACATGCATTGAGCCTGTTTGTCTGCCAAAAAGTGGTTGCTTTTTATTCTTGAATATCTTATTCATCAGGGTATTCACAGAACCGGCAACGATCAGGTTAATGTGTGCCTGGTCCTTATAACTGTCCCATATATTCTGCATATCAGAATAAATTGAAGGATTCACCCTATAGAAATCCTGAAATTCGTCAATAAAAAGGTTGATGTGCCGGGTATGTGACAATTCCATGATGAATTTGAATATCGCGGCAAAAGAGGTTCCTTTGCTATCAAGCATTGGTATGTTGAGTTTTGAGCGGATTTCCTCCATGAATATACCGCACAGATCGGCTTCCGCTTTACGCGCAACAAAAAAGTATACCATTGTCTTGTTCTCATAAAACTTCTTGATCATCGCAGTCTTGCCTATACGGCGCCTTCCTGTAACGATGGTAAATTGTGCTGCTTCATGAGACAGTTTCTCTATTTCTCCAAGTTTTTCAAACTCTTGTTCTCTATCAAAAAATATCATACCTATGAATTTTATCGTAATATACATTACCGTAATAGCGGTTACGATAGTGTAAAAGTACAAATAAAATTCTCATTTGTGCAATAAATCTGAAAAAATTCACACCTCTCCCTGTAATTCATGGAAGTTGAAGGACCTGCCTTTTCATCAATGTGCCATCCTTATTCTGCGGGCTTGGGGCCAGAGGTTGTTGCTTCGGTTGCCAAGGTTCTTGACAAAGCCGAGCGGAATGCCTTTGTAGGTGAGCAGAAGGTAGCCGTTGGGGCTCTTTTCAAAGGTGAGCGGCTCTTTTGAGAGAAAGGCCAGTGCCTCGTCCCTTGAAAGTTCCACAGTTGGGAATGGCAGGTCTCTGCACTCTTTGGTGGCTGCGGCCCTGGAGTTTTTTCCCTCTTCTACACTCCTTTGCCCAACTTCATCCGGTTGATGTTCTGCTGAAGTACTGTCAGTTGTAAGATGTGTTGCCACAACTCTTTTTGTCAGATTTTGCGCAAGGGCAAGGTCGGCATGCGGAATGAAATCCTTTCCTTTGATTGTGGCGGCCGCTATGCCCGACGATACAACCTTCAGGTTCTGTTCAATAAACTTTATATCGTTGGCGAGCCTTTTGGGGTAGGCTTTTACAAGTTCGCCCTGCATTGCAAAATCATATTCGTTGCCGTTTAACCAGTTGAACCCCTTGACCATATTGCCGGCAGAGCCCTTTGTTTTGGTGCCACCCTTCTCCTTTTTCCCCTTTGAGAAGGCGCTGTTGCTTCCAATGCGCTCCCTGCAATTCTCTCCCTCTTCTCTTGCAGAGACTTTTCTGACAACTGCCACAAACTGCCCTTCTCCCTTAACGAGCCCGGGCACAAACTGGTATCCTCCGGCAGGAGTCCTTATGATTTGCGGTTGGGCAGAAGGTGTGCTGCCGTTGTGGCATGATGGGACAGGAAACTCCATCTCTACCACCTCTGCACCAAGTTCTCCAACAATATATTCAAGGTTGCCGTCATTCTCAAAACGGTTGAATGTGCAGGTTGAGTATACAAGGTAACCTCCCTCCTGAAGCGAGCCCCAGATATCCTGGAGGATGCGTTTTTGTCGGGAAGCACATAGGTCTACATTTGCCGGACTCCACTCCCTGATTGCGGCAGGGTCCTTTATGAACATGCCCTCGCCCGAGCATGGGGCATCAACAAAGATGATGTTGAACCACTCCTTTATTCGGCCGAAATCCTTTGGGTCATTATTGGTTACAACTACATTTTCTGCTCCCCATTTGGCCAGATTGTCGGCAAGCACCACAACTCTGCTCTTTATGACTTCGTTGGATACAAGCAGTGAATCCTGGTTTATGAGTGATGCAATATGGGTAGATTTTCCGCCGGGGGCTGCGCAGAGGTCAAGCACTCTCAACGGTGTTGCGGCAAACTCCCGGTCAATTGATTTTAGGGTGTCAAATACCGTTTGGGCAAACATGGAGGAGGCTTCCTGAACGTAGTAGGCACCGCAATGAATCAGTGGGTCAAGTGTAAACTGGGGACGCTGTGGCAGATAGTAGCCGGTGCTGCACCATGGAACAGGCTCTGCATTCGCAAGAAGGGATTCAAGTCCGGCAGGAATTGCAGTGCTTCCATTCTGCAAAGAATCAGCGCTGTTGGATGCGTTCAGATCCTGTGGCGGATTTGCATTGATACAGGTTTTGGCAGGGTTGAGCCTTATGCTTGTGATTGCTGCTGAACTTGTGCTGTTTTCATGTTTCTCGCAGGCAATGGTGTTGAAATGGTTCAAATAAACGGCCAAGGCCTCCTTTCCGATGGAGGCCTCAGCCAATTCTATAAACTCCTGCGGCAGTTCTGCCTGCTGCAATGCTGTATCTTTTTTGTCAAGTGACATGCGCCCGAAACGGCATATTTTGTCTATGCCCTGTATTGTTTTGACTTAACTGTTGTTTGCCATGTTGGAGGTAAAGTTCTCCATGTTGAAATCCTCCGGTTTTACCTTGCCTTCGGCAGCAAGGGCCAACTGGTCTGTAACCTTGTCAATTACCTCCTGCAATCTGTTGCCTATCATCATCTTTATCATAAAGGGCAACTCTGCCTTGGCCTCCATATGGAACTCGGTTCTCTGTACATCAAGGGCATTGAAGAAGAGACCAACCTCAAACTGTATTGGGGTCTGGCCATGCTCCTTGAGTTTTATGTATGAGAATGGCACGCGCGAAGCGATTGCAGCGCCCATTCTCATTCCCTGCACATCTCCCTCAATTGTATCTTCTGTTGCAACAATGCTCTCCTTCTTCTCCGGCGGAAGGTTATGCACAAAGTTGCGCATATCTGCGAATGCCTGATACAAAGCGTAAGCCGGTACATTTATAGTTACCGACTTACCTTTAATTTCTGTAGCACCCATACTATTTGCCCCAGGTTTCAGGATTTATTCTCCACTGTTTGAGAATCTCAATGTCCTCCGGTTTTATGTAGTTGTCTGCTACTGCCTGCTCCAAAAGTGCCTCATAGTGGCTCAATGTATACAACTCAACGTTTGCATACTCAAATGCCCTACGCGATTTTATGAAGTTGTAACTGAATATTGCAACCATGCCCAAAACGATTGCACCGCTCTTCTGAAGTGCGTCAACTGCAGAAAGGCTGCTGCCGCCTGTTGAGATAAGATCTTCAACAACAACAACTTTTGCACCCTTTGGAAGATCGCCCTCAATCTGGGCACCTGTTCCATGATCCTTTGGTTTTGGTCTTACATATACAAAAGGTTTGCCCATAACCTCTGCCACCATCATGCCGTAAGCGATTGCTCCGGTTGCTACACCGGCAATCACGTCAACACTCTTGAAGCGCTCTTTGATGATCTCTACAAATGCCTCATAAACCACTTTTCTTGCAGCAGGGTATGAAAGGATTTTTCTATTGTCACAATATATTGGTGATTTCCAACCAGAAGCCCAAGTGAAAGGTTTTTCAGGACTCAATTTAACAGCCTTGACATCCAACAACTGTTTTGCTACGATTTTTTCTAATGATTCCATAATAACAATGTATCTTTGCACAAAGATAGTAAATATCCCGTTTTATGTACAATATATACTTCAATAAAAGAGTCTTAAATATCGGCAATTTTGACAAATTGCAGAAAAAAGATCCAAATTCGGTCTATCTGAATGCCCCAAATGATGATGTACTCAAAGAGATTCCGCTATTTTTTGAGCGCTCAGAAAATATCAAAAATCTTGTTGTATGCGCCCACTCTTCAAATATTGAAACAGCGTTCAATGCGGTTTGTTCTGCTTTTACTCCAATAAATGCTGCCGGTGGAGTGGTGCAGAATGAGAAGGACCAGTATCTGCTCATCTTGAGAAACGGCATGTGGGACCTTCCAAAAGGCAAACAGGAAGAGGGTGAGGATATTGCACTTACAGCCCTTCGTGAGGTGGAGGAGGAGTGCGGAATAGGCGGCCTTGAGCAGAAGGAACTCATATGCATCACTCACCACACTTACCGGATGGAGGGCAAGTTCATGCTCAAGCATACCTGGTGGTACAGGATGCTGCATAGGGGAGAGGCAAACCTTGTTCCCCAGACGGAGGAGGGTATTGAGCAGGTAAAGTGGGTAAACAGAGAGGAACTTGCGGAGTATACCAAAAATACATATCCCTCAATAAGGGAGGTTATAGAGAAAGAGGCTGGCCTTTGATAAAAGGCCAGCCTCTAAATTTCACGAGACCGGTCTCATTTCTGAAACGGCCTCGCTACTTAACCTAAACTTAAACTATGAAAAACTTCGTAGTGAAAAGTTGCAAAATCTGTGCCAAAGGTGGCTGTGGCGCTAATTTATTATCCTTATTTTGGCAAATTTCAGCAATAATGTCTTTCTTCCGCCACTCTTGAAGTCTACTATTGCCTTGAGGTTGGCAGGATCTCCCTCAACTGAAACCACAACACCAAAACCGAACCTGTCATGCTCCACATTCTGGCCTGCCTTTATCTTTAATGGCGAATCTGCCACAAAGTTGGGGTCGGGTGCCCTCATTGGGGTGCGCGGTTGCGGCGGTATGGTTGTCTGTGGTCTGCCTGAAGGGGAGTGGATGCCGGCCTGTCGTGAAGCGGACGGCCTTGCATATTGATGTCCTGCACCGTTTGAGGCGGGTTGCCTTACGGTTTTGCCTCTGCCGTAAATTGCCTGTACGGCAGACTCCTCCGGGTCATATTTTGTTCTCAACTCATCTTCAAAGTCTGTTAGAGGGTTGAGGATGTATGTCTTGTCAATCTCCTTTATAAACCGGCTCGGACGGTTGCTCACATGGCTTCCCCATTTCATTCTGGAGTTTGCAAATGAGAGTTTTACGCTCTTTTCAGCGCGCGTGATTGCTACGTAGAAAAGACGCCTCTCCTCTTCAATCTCGCTCTCCGGACCGCCCATTCCCACAGAAGGAAAGAGGTTCTCCTCCATTCCAACTATATATACGTACGGGAACTCAAGGCCCTTTGATGAGTGAACAGTCATCAGAGAGACTTTGTTCTTGTCCTCCTCCTTGTTGTTGGTGTCGAGGTCACTGATAAGCGACACATTCTCAAGGTAGAGGTCAAGTGTTATGATTGGGGCATCATATCCCTCCTCGGCCATGCTTTCAAATTCGGCCTCGCCCTCCTCTACAAACTCCTTGATTGAGTTGAATAACTCCTCGATGTTCTCTGCACGGCTCTGTGCCTCCAAAGTTGTATCCTGACGGATTGAATCCACTATTCCAAACCTCTTGTTAACCTCATCTGCAATGTCGTAAGCATTGGTGTAAGGCAACTTCTCCCTCACGTGGTCAATGCCGGCAATGAAGTGCTTCATCTTTGTGGCGGTTGCAGCCTTTATGCCTGCGCTCTCAAGTTGGTCGCCCCTTATGGCTTCACAAAGGGTAATATTCCTGGCAGCGGCAAGTTCCTTGAGTTTGGCAATGGTTGTGTCGCCGATGCCCCTTGCCGGGAAATTTATTATTCTCAAGAGAGCCTGCTCGTCACGCTCGTTGGCTACAAATTTGAGGTATGCAAGCATATCCTTTACCTCGGCCCTTTCGTAGAAGGAGTGGCCGGCAAAGATCTTGTACGGTATATTCTTCTTCCTGAGGGCCTCCTCTATTACACGGCTCTGGGCGTTGGTTCTGTAGAGGATTGCAAAACTGCTGTATGGTTCCTTCTCCCTGTATACGCAATCAAGGATTGATGAGGCAACCATAAAGCCCTCCTCGTGCTCGGTGTAGGCATTTATGAGTTCAATCTTTTCTCCCTGGTCGCTCTCAGAGAAACACTTTTTCTTGAGTTGCATTGAGTTCTTGGCAATGAGCGAGTTGGCCGCGTTTACAATGGTCTTTGTACTGCGGTAATTCTGCTCAAGCCGGTACTCCTTGGCGTTGGGATAATCCTTCTTGAAACTCAATATGTTCTCTATCCTTGCACCTCGGAAAGAGTAGATGCTCTGCGCGTCGTCGCCCACAACTGCAATGTTCCCGTGTTCCTGTGCCAGTTTCTTTACTATAAGGTATTGGGCAAAATTGGTATCCTGATACTCATCTACAAGAATGAACTTGAACCTTGAGCGTATGCGTGCAAGCGCCTCCGGAAAATCTCTGAAGAGTATGTTGGTATAGAGAAGAATATCGTCAAAATCCATTGCCCCGCTCTGTTTGCACTTCTTTGCATAGAGTTGGTATATTTCATAGATGCGCGGCTTTTTGCCTGCCGCATCATTCTGAATGGCCTGGGTGTTCCTTGCGTAAGCCTCTGCCGTAACAAGGTTGTTCTTTGCCATTGAAATCCTTGAATGCACCTCATTGGGCTTGTAGATCTTGTCATCAAGTTGAAGTTCCTTTACGCAGGCCTTTATTACGTTGCGGCTGTCGGAGGTGTCATATATGGTAAATGTCTTTGGAAATCCGAGCAGTTCGGCCTCTTCCCTGAGGAATCTTATGAATACCGAGTGGAATGTGCCCATCCACAACCTGCGGGCCTTGTCGTAACCCACGGTTGCTGCAATTCTCTCCTTCATCTCCTTGGATGCCTTGTTGGTAAATGTAAGGGCCAGTATCGAGCCCGGGTCATAACCGTGCGAAAGAACGTTTGCTATACGGCAAGTCAATACCCTTGTCTTTCCCGATCCTGCACCGGCAATGATAAGCGCCGCTCCATTAATATCCTCAACCGCCGCTCTCTGGGCGGGATTCAATCCTTCAAAAATCATTGCTTCTCCATGTTCCATAATGGTGCAAATCTACAGAGCAAAAAAATGAAATCAAAATCTTATTTTGCCCGACAATTTACAATTTATTAACAATTTATTATGTACCTTTGCGGACTATTTAAAAATATAATGTTATAACATATTTAGATATAATGCTTAAAAATATTCGATTACACAGAGGACTGGACATTCCTGTAAAGGGAGCGGCAGAGTTGAAGATTGAAAAAAGCATTGTCTCGGATGTTGTTTCAGTAAAACCTACCAACTTTAAAAATCTGACACCCAAACTCTTGGTGAGAGAGGGAGATGAGGTTAAGGCTGGAAGTATTTTATTTGTAGACAAGTATCGTCCAGAGATTGGCTTTGCTTCTCCGGTAAGCGGAACTGTCCAATCAGTAGTAAGAGGCGAAAAACGTAAACTCCTTGAGGTGCGTGTAAAGGCTGCCAAAACTACAGATTACATCAAGTTCAATGCCCCTGCTGTAGGCAATGCCACCGCAGAGGAGATCAAGAAGGTTCTTTTGGAGAGCGGTCTTTGGGCTGCAATCAAACAGAGACCTTACGGTATTGTGGCAAACCCTGCAGATGAGCCGAGGGCAATATTTGTGTCGGGCTTCGATTCTGCACCGCTTGCACCTGATTACAACTTTACCCTTAAAGATGAGGCTGCAAACCTTCAGGTTGCTGTTGATGTCCTTAACAAACTTACCAAGGGCGGTGTTTTTGTAGGCGTCAACGGTAAAGAGGCATCCGCTTCACCGTTCAGCAAGTTGCAGAATGTGAAACTTTATGGCTTTACAGGTGCGCATCCTGCTGGAAATGTTGGTGTGCAGATCAACAACATTGCGCCAATCAACAAAGGCGAGGTGGTTTGGACCGTAGACCCTATGTTCATGGTTGCAATAGGAAAATTGT
Organism: Bacteroidales bacterium; assembly: GCA_015060245.1. Classification (GTDB taxonomy): domain Bacteria; phylum Bacteroidota; class Bacteroidia; order Bacteroidales; family UBA932; genus Egerieousia. The sequence continues at coordinate 108,107 of SUYU01000006.1, forward strand.
TCACTCAAGGCATCTACGATGTTACAAGGACAATTGCAGTTGCCGGCAACAGGGTTGAGAAGCCTTGTTATGTGACATGTGTTCCGGGCTGTCAGATCAAGGACCTTGATTTCTTGGTAAGCAAGAAAGAGGTGGAGATCTTTGACCAGGAGACCGGTTGCCGTTATATCAGCGGTAACGTGCTTACCGGATCAAATGTAGGTGCTGATGGTTCATTGGATTTCTACAGCAATATGGTAACTGTAATCTCTGAGGGTAACTATTATGAGATGTTCGGTTGGGTAAAACCAATGAGATTCGGTAAATTCAGTTTCTCAAAATCTTACTTCTCTTGGCTTACTCCTAAAAAGAAATATAAAGTTGATACAAACCTTAACGGCGGACAGAGGGCTTTTGTGGTATCCGATGTCTACGGCAAGGTGCTTCCTATGGACATCTATCCCGTATATCTTCTTAAGGCAATTCTTGCCGAGGATATCGACAAGATGGAGCAACTTGGTATCTATGAGGTGATTGAGGAGGATTTTGCTCTTTGTGAGTATGTGTGTCCTTCAAAGATTGACATTCAGGATATCATTTCAAAAGGTATTGCAACAATGATTAAAGAAATGGCATAAACATAGAGTAGTATGAAAGCGTTATTGAATTTAGTTGAAAAAATCAAGCCTACCTTCAGCAAAGGTGGCAAGTTCGGTTTTCTGCACTCTACTTTTGATGCCTTCGAGACATTCCTTTTTGTTCCCAACACTGTAACAAAGAGCGGATCTCACATCAGGGATTGTGTAGACCTTAAAAGAGTAATGACCGTTGTAATTGTGGCATTGATGCCTGCCTTGGCGTTCGGTATCTGGAATGTTGGTGAGCAGCACTCTATTGCATTCGGTCTTGACATGACATTCATAGAGAAAGTATGGTTCGGTTTCCTTAAAGTACTTCCTCTTATTATTGTATCATATGTGGTTGGATTGGGTATAGAGTTCATTTCTGCCCAGTTGAGAGGCCATGAGGTTAATGAGGGTTTCCTTGTTTCGGGTATGATCATTCCTCTTATTATGCCTATTGACGTTCCACTATGGATTTTGGCTTTGGCCGTAGCATTTGCAGTAATTATAGGTAAAGAGGTGTTCGGTGGCACAGGTATGAACATCTGGAACCCTGCACTTATCGCACGTGCGTTTGTATTCTTTGCATACCCTTCTCAAATTTCAGGTGATACCATCTGGGTTGAGGGTCTTAATGCAGCAAAAGCAAATGCAATGCAGACCGTTGACGGTTTCTCAGGTGCAACCCCTCTTGGTCAGGCTGCCAACGGTATAGTTGACTTTACAACAACTACAGGTGAGCCGCTATCACTTATGCAGATGTTTATTGGAAATATGCCTGGTTCAATTGGTGAGACATCTACAATTGCAATCCTTCTTGGTGCTGTTATCCTTATCTGGACAGGTGTTGCAGGTTGGAAAATTATGGTTTCATCTGTTGTAGGCGCATTGGCTGTAGGCTTCCTTGTAAACGGTTTTGCAGAGCCCGGTACATTTGCAGCGGTTCCAGCATATTACCATCTTGTACTTGGTGGTTTTGCCTTTGGTGCCGTATTTATGGCAACCGATCCTGTAACCTCTGCACAGACAGAGAAGGGTAAGTGGATTTACGGTTTCCTTGTTGGAGCCCTTGCAGTAATCATACGTCTGTTTAACCCTGGTTATCCGGAGGGTATGATGTTGGCAATCCTTCTTATGAACACATTTGCACCTCTAATTGACCACTATGTTGTAGAGGGCAATATCAAAAAGAGAATCAAAAGATCAGTAACTAAATAAGCAACAAAGATGGATACAAATAAAAATTCATATACTATCATCTACTCAATCGTAATGGTTGTAGTAGTTGCTGCGGTACTTGCTTTTGTCTCTTTGAGTCTTAAGGACAAACAGAATGAGAATATCAGCATGGAGAAGCAGCAGTATCTTCTTGCCAGCGTGGGCCTTGGTGCAGATGCCAACTTCAATGAGGTAATCAAAGAGGCAATTGTTGTAGACGGTAACGGTAAAGTTATAAATACCGCTACATCAGACATTGCAAAGAGCCAGGCATTTGAATTGAACACCGCTGAGCAGACTTCAAAAATCAAGGCAATGGAACTTTTGCCTGCTTCTGAGCAGGAGGCTGCCAGAGCAGAATTGAGACTTCCGGTATTTATAGCAGATCTTCCCGACGGATCCCAGGCTTACATCTTCTCTGCATACGGTGCAGGTCTATGGGGCCCTATCTGGGGATGGATTTCATTGAAAACTGATTTGAGCACAATCGCAGGTGTGAAATTTGACCACTCTGGTGAGACTCCTGGTTTGGGTGCAGAGATTGCAACTCCATGGTTTGCCTCTCAATTCACAGGAAAAGAAATCTTTGAAAATGGAGAGTTTATCTCTGTATCTATTGTTAAAGGTGGAGCAAAAGAGGGCAGCCTTAATGAGGTTGATGCCATTTCAGGCGGTACAATCACAAGCAAGGCTCTTGATGCATCTATCCGCATGTGGTTTGAGGCTTACCTTCCATATTTGAAATCGCTTCATGCTCTTGCAGCAACCCCTATGCCACTTGAGGGCGAGGTTGTTGAGACACAGGAGGCAGTAGAAAACAACTAAAAATGTTACAGTAATGGATAAAAGTATTATTACAAACCCTATTTTGAAGAACAACCCGGTAACCGTGTTGGTATTGGGTATCTGTTCTGCATTGGCCGTAACCGTAAAATTGGAGCCGGCTTGTGTAATGGCGATATCTGTGACTGCTGTAACAGGTTTCTCCAGTCTGATTGCATCACTGCTAAGAAATACAATTCCCAACAGAATCCGTATCATCGTGCAGTTGGTTATTGTTGCTTTGTTGGTAATTCTTGTAGACCAGATTTTGAAGGCATTTGCTTATGATGTGAGCAAACAACTTTCGGTATATGTAGGTCTTATCATTACCAACTGTATCATTATGGGTAGAATTGAAGCATTTGCACTTGGAAACAAACCGCTCCCTTCATTGATTGACGGTTTGGCAAATGGTGCAGGTTATGGTCTGATCCTCATTGCCATTGCCTTTATCAGGGAACTTATAGGTTCGGGTACCATATTCGGTTTCCAGATTATTCCTGAGAGTTGGTATTTGGCCAATGGCGGATGGTATTTGAACAACGGTCTGTTCATTATGCCACCAATGGCATTGATTATAACAGGATGCTTTATCTGGTTACAGAGAAGTTTTCAGAAAGATGAGGTCAAAAAATAATAAACACATTCAGTTATGCAAGATTTAATAAGTTTGTTCGTCAAGTCCATTTTTGTGGACAATATGATATTTGCCTATTTCTTGGGAATGTGTTCATTCTTGGCAGTATCAAAAAATGTAAAGACCGCGGTAGGTTTGGGAGCAGCGGTAATTTTTGTACTTGGTGTTACAGTTCCCTTGAACTATGTGCTTAATGAGTACGTGCTTAAAGATGGTGCTTTATCATGGATGGGAGCAGAGTATGCCGATATTGATTTGAGTTTTTTGAGTTTTATTATCTTTATTGCAGTAATTGCGGCATTTGTACAGTTGGTTGAGATGGTTGTTGAGAAATTTGCTCCGGCCCTCTACTCGCAACTTGGTATCTTCCTTCCTCTAATTGCTGTAAACTGTGCCATCATGGGTGGTTCTTTGTTCATGCAACAGAGAGGTTATGAGACTTTGGCTGAAGCAACAACTTTTGGCTTGGGTTCAGGTATCGGCTGGTTCCTTGCAATTGTTTCGCTTGCTGCAATCAGGGAGAAACTCGCTTATTCAAATGTGCCTGCTCCTTTGAAAGGTTTGGGTATAACATTCATTATTGTAGGTCTTATGGGTATTGCATTCATGGGATTTATGGGTATTCAACTATAATCACTAAAAAAGGTATAAGATATGACTCAGATTATTATAATTTCAGTAGTGGCCTTTTTGGTGGTAACCCTAATTCTTGTGGGTCTATTGCTGTTTGCAAAGGCTAAACTTACCCCTAGCGGTACAGTAAAGATTGATATAAACAACGGTTCAAAGGTACTTGAGGTTGCACCTGGCGCTTCATTGCTTTCTACACTTGGAAATGAGAAGATATTCCTTCCATCTGCCTGTGGAGGTAAAGGAAGTTGCGGACAGTGCAAATGTAGAGTTCTTGAGGGAGGCGGAACAATCCTTCCTACTGAGGTCGGTTTCTTCAACAGAAAACAGATTCTGAACAACTGGAGACTTGGCTGTCAGGTTAAGGTTAAGGAGGATTTGAAGATTGAGGTTCCAGAGAGCGCATTGAGCGTCAAGAAGTGGGAGTGCGAGGTTATCTCAAACAAGAATGTTGCAACATTCATCAAGGAGTTCTGTGTAAAGATTCCTGATGGCGAGACCCTCAACTACCGTTCAGGCGGTTACATTCAGGTTGATGTTCCTGCAATTACCGTTGATTACAAAAATATTGATGTTGATGAGCAATTCCGTGAGGATTGGGAGAAGATGGGTGTATTCAATCTCAAGATGGTCAACCCTACTCCAACCTTGAGGGCTTACTCAATGGCTACATACCCTGCAGAGGGCAATATCATCAAATTGAACGTACGTATTGCAACTCCTCCATTCGACAGGGCAAAAGGTGGCTTTGTAGATGTTAACCCTGGTATCTGTTCATCATACATCTACTCGTTGAAACCGGGTGACAAAGTGATGATTTCCGGTCCTTACGGTGAGTTCTTCATTCCGGACAATTGTCCTGAAGACCAGGAGTTCGTATTCATTGGCGGTGGTGCCGGTATGGCTCCTATGCGTTCACACATCATGCACCTGTTCAAGACAGAGAAGACAAACAGGAAGGTCAACTTCTTCTATGGTGCGCGTAGCCTTAAGGAGGCATTCTATCTTGAGGATTATGCACAGATCGAGAAGGAGTTCCCTAACTTCAAGTTCCATTTGGCACTTGACAGACCTGATCCTGAGGCAGACAAGGCAGGAGTTCCATACGTTCCAGGATTTGTTCATAACGTATTGTATGAAACATATCTCAAGAACCATGAGGCTCCGGAGGATATCCTTTACTTGATGTGCGGTCCTCCTATGATGGCCCAGTCGGTAGTAAACTTGTTGGATAGCCTTGGCGTTGCATCAGAGAACATTCTGTTTGACAACTTTGGCGGTTAACAATATGACCAATTATATTTTGGGAAAGAGTCCGGTTTTGCCGGACTCTTTTTTTGTTTGCATTTGCTCTCTTGTGTGCAGACCAGGTAAAGTTTTATACCGGCCGAAGTATATCTGCGCAAACAGGGCTTAAGTGTATTGTGCTGTAAAATGGAGAATCCTTGCAGATGATTGCGGCAGGAGCGGTTTGTCAAATGGCGGATTTTGTCTATTTTTGTAGTTCACTGGATAATCAGGAGTGTGAATATGAGAAAAAGGATAATATTTATGTCTCTTCTGGCTCTCTTTTGCCTGGGTACAGGGGTGCAGAGGAGTTATGCTCAGAAGGTGGCACTCAAGACAAACCTTTTGTATGATGCGACCGCTACAGCCAATTTGGGAATAGAGTTTGGTATAGGCAAGCAGTGGACTATGGACATTTCAGGCAACTTCAATGGCGGCTGGAACCCTATAGGTGAGGCATATTATGAGCATATGTATGTTCAGCCGGAGTTCAGATACTGGTTCTGCAACCGTTTTGCCGGCCATTTTGTGGGAATCCATTTCCAGACCGGTTCCTATACTGTAGGCAATATTCCAAATGAATTCATCTTTTTAGGTTCAAATTTCTACCAGTTGACAGATTATACTTATGACGGAACCTTCTTTGGTGCAGGCGTGGCCTACGGGTATGATGTCGTGCTCGGAGCACACTTCAACCTGGAGTTTGAGGTGGGTCTCGGCTTTGCATATACTGTATATGACAAGATAAGGACAAACTCTCCTGCGGTGCCGGAGGAGACTGGCAAACAGCACTACTATCTCGGCCCTACAAAGGCTTCAATTGCTCTTGTGTACCTATTCTAATAAAATTCCTATGAGAACTCTTTACATTATAATATTGATTATTCTGTCGGGAAGCATAAGCATGCATGCCCAGACATTTTTTGACGGCAAGGTAGAGGTGAGGGACCGCATTGTTCAAACCGATGAGCAGCGTAATGAACTTACTGTTTCAATGAAGATTCTTCATAGATATTCCGATTTGAAGAGCAGCAGTTGGGTTACGCTTATGCCCATGATTGTATGCGGTACAGATACAATTGCGCTTAAGCCGGTTGTCATTTATGGCAGGCTGGCTTATTATGACTATATCCGCAACAATAAGGTTGAGTTCAGAAAGGGCGGTGCAATGAGGTATATGTCAAAGAGTGCGCAGTATCAGATAGATTATAGTGATGTTGTTCCATATTTGTCCAAGATGAAAAAGGAGCCTGTACAACTTCTTATGCAGGAGAAGCAGGAGTGGTGCTGCAACTACCCGGAGAAGTCAAGGCAGGTCTCATTATATGTGGAGATGCCAAAGATAACTTATGAGCCGCAGTTCGTTTATGTGAGTCCTCAGGCTGAGGTTATCAAGAGCAGATCAATCTCTGCAAGCGCATATGTGAATTTCCCGGCAGGGGAGAGGTCGTTGAACCCCTATTACAGCAACAACAGGCAGGAACTTGAAAAGATAAATACTACCATAGACTCTGTACGTTCCGACAAGGATGTTATAGTAGGCTCCCTCTTTATAAAGGGATACGCCTCTCCTGAAGGGCCTTATGCTACAAATGCCGCACTTTCAAAGGCGCGTACCGAGTCAATGAAGAACTATTTCCTTTCAATAGCACCGAAGTTGCAGGGAGTCATAACATCGGAGTATGTGGCGGAGAATTGGGATGATTTGAGAACCTTTGTAGAGAACTCTGACATTTCGCACAAAGAGGAGATTCTTACAGTCATCAATTCGCAACGTGAGCCGGACAACAAGGAGTGGGTACTCAAATCGAGGTACAAGACAGAGTACAGGTACCTGCTTGACGAGTGTTATCCTCTTTTGAGGCGTACAGACTATAAAGTTGATTATACGATACGTTCATATACCGATCCGCAGGAGATTGTTGAGGTCATGAAGGAGTCTCCGCACAAGTTGAGCCTTCAGGAGTTCTATTTGGCTTCACAGGTGTTTGAACCGGGCAGTGATGAGTTCAACGAGGCTTTTGATATTGCTGTGAGGATGTTTCCGTCGGATCATGCTGCAAATATAAATGCGGCAAATGCTGCCATGCAGAAGGGTGATATGGCTGCAGCCGAACGCTACCTTGAAAAGGCCGGTGACTCTCCTGAGGCCGATTATGCACGCGGTGTATGGTGTGCAATCAATGCCGACTACATGAGGGCAAAGGGGTATTTCTCCCTTACTGCCGATTCAATACCGCAGGCCAGGGAGGCTTTGGCTGTTGTGGAGTATTGTATTGAGATAGAAATTCCATAATTGTATATTTATCCGTTTTAAACATGTAAATTGAGCCTGGCGTGTTGCTGCACGCCACCGTTTGCTTTATGTTTGTGCTGTAAAAGTACCGTTTGTGCGGTGCAATTGTATAATTAAAAACAGCAGGATATGAAGCGAGTGAAATTGGCCAGCCTTATGGCGGCGGTGTGTATTGCGGCAAGTTGCAATACATTGGAATTCAAAGATGAAAGGAGCGGTTCAATTACCCTTTCAATCAGTGGTGCAGATGAGTATGGACTCAAGGGGGGAGGCTCTCTCCAGAGTATTCCCGACGGGGTTGTAAAAGAGTTGGATACCAATAATTTTACACTCTCCATTTACTCTGAAAACGGGCTGAAAGTGTATGACGGAAAGTATGGGAAGAGGCCTGGGGAGTTTGTTGTGGTACCGGGAGCATATGATGTAAAACTCCATTCACATGAATTCAATGCGCCCGCATTTGACTCTCCATTGTTTGGAGATGAGCAGACTGTAATGGTAGGAAGTGACATGGGCGTAAATGTGCTGTTGGCCTGCCGCCAGTTGAACAGTGCAGTGCGTCTGAACTTTACAGAAGCATTCAGGAAAAAGTTCGCCGGTACGGGACTTCTGCTCAAGGATATGAACGGGGAGATGGAATATCCATATACTGCCGGCCGGTTCTGTTATGTTGAGCCCGGGGCAATTGAACTCATTTACAGATCGTCAGGCGCAGATACACTGCTCTGTACACGCCAGATACCGCAGGGAAGAATGCTCACCCTCAATCTCTCCTATGCGCCGGGGAACAAAAACTCATCAAGCATATCAATTGCGGCCGATACCGCAAGGGAGTGGGTCTCAGAGGGGTTTAATGTGGGACACAGAATCCCGACAGGTGCCTGTACTATAGAGCAGGCAAAAGGCATGGTGGGTGAAAAAAGTGTTACAGTCTTTGGCTTCATACTTGGTGGCGATGCTTCGGAGACATCAATGCGTATAGCACCTCCATTCTCATCAAAGACCAATATAGTAATTGCCCCGAGCATGCTTGAACGTAACAGGAACAACTGTTTTGTTGTAGAACTGCCTACAGGGAGTGTAAGGGATGGCCTTAATCTGGTCTCCTATCCCGAGTATCTTGGCAAGGCTGTAATCATTACAGGCAATGTGGTAGAGAGTTATCACGGATATACCGGCATAAAGGGAACAAAGGCATTTGCAATTCTCTATTAGACCGGATTTTGTCTGTAGATAACTCAAATGGTGCTTTATTAAACGGAAAATCCCTGCGGAAGGTTCCGGCAGGGATTTGCTATGGCTGTAAAATCTTTATTTTCTGATTGCGTCTGATTTGATTCTATTTGTAAAGTAGAGGAAAATGCCCATAAGCATGATTGCCGCTGCAAAGCCTGCAATGTAGCCCACCATAGGTTCAAGGTTCATTCCTCCCTCCTTTACCGGAGCAATCAGGAAGAAGCATACGCATATGAAACTCAAGAATGCCGCAGGTACCGACATGAGCCAATGCGGTTTGCCCACTGATGCAAAATATGTGGCACATGTCCAGAGTGTTATGGTTGCGAGGAACTGGTTGCCTATTCCTACATATGTCCACAATGTGGCAAAATTGACCTTGCACAAAATATATGCAATTACAAATAGTGGAATGCACAGCATCATTCTGTTCTTGATGGGCTTCTGGTCAAACTTGAGGGCATCTGCAAGGACAAGTCTCAGACTGCGGAATGCAGTGTCACCGCTTGTGATAGGGCAAACCACAACACCGATGATTGCGATTATTGCTCCAAATTTTCCCAACCATGAGTTACAGATCTTGTCAACAATTATGGCTGGAGTCAAGCCCTCTGCCGCTGCGGCGTTAAGGCCGTCGGGGCCATTGAAGAAGGCCATTGCCGCTGTTGCCCAGATGCAGGCAACAATACCCTCGGCAATCATTGCCCCGTAAAATACGGGACGTCCATACTTCTCATTGCTCAAGCAACGGGCCATCATAGGTGATTGTGTGGCGTGGAAGCCCGAAATTGCACCACATGATATAACTACAAAGAGCATTGGAATAAGCATATATTCAGATGCGTTTGATTTGTAGTTCCTGAATGTTTCAGGAGTAAGTTCTATCAATGAAACCTCTCCGGCAAAGCCCTTTACCAAAATCATGACTCCGATTCCAATTGCCATGAAAAGGAGTGCTCCACCCATGTAAGGATAAATTTTGCCGATGATTTTGTCAATTGGAAGCAGGGTGGCAACAATATAGTAGGCAAAGACAATATAGAGCCAGATGCTCATGCTGCTGCCTGTGAGTGAGGCAAGAAGGCCGGCAGGACCATTTACAAACGAGGCTCCTACAACAAGCAGAAGCAGGCCTGTGAAGAATACCATCACCTTCTTTATGTTATTGCCGAGGAACTGCCCTACAATGTCAGGCAGGCTCTTGCCGCCATTCCTTATGGAGAGCATTCCCGACATATAATCATGGGCAGCACCCATAAAGATACATCCAAGAACAATCCACAAGTAGGCGATTGGACCATATGCGGCACCAAGTACAGCGCCAAAGATGGGGCCCAGGCCGGCAATATTGAGGAACTGGATAATGAAGATTCTCCACGGACTCAATACTTTAAAGTCAATGCCGTCGGCCTGTGAAACTGCGGGAGTTACATTCTTTTCTGAGGCTCCAAAAAACTTGTCAAGGAATTTGCCATATACAAAATACCCCAATACAAGCAGGGTAATGGCTGTAATAAATGTTATCATAATTTTCAAATTTATCTGGAACCGCAAAAATAGAAAAAACTTGTTTAATTTTGCCTTCATGAAGAGAAAAGTGATAGTCATAGGTGCCTCTTCAGGAATAGGGAGATATTTGGCAGAACATTATGCTGCAAAGGGTTGTGCTGTTGGTATTGCAGCCCGCAGGGAGGAGGCGCTCAAGGAGATAAAGTCAAAGTTCAGCAACGATGTCCACTATTGTGTGATGGATGTTACTTCGCAAGGTGCGTCGGAACTCTTCTGCTCCATGATTGAGGCTTTGGGGGGAGTGGATCTTGTGATATATTGTTCAGGGGCCGGCAAATACAGCGAGATGCTTGACAGCAGTATAGAACACCATACCGTTGATGTAAATGTAAGAGGCTTCCTGAATATAGTTGTGCCTGCATTCAACTTTTTTGTGCAGACGGGAGAAAAGCGGCCGATATCCCCACAGATAGTTGTAGTGAGTTCTGTGGCTTCGGTACGCGGCTTGGGTCCCACGCCTTCATATTCCGCTACAAAGAGATTCCAACGTCTCTATTTTGAGGCTTTGGAGCAGAGAGCCCATAAAATAGGTTTGGATATTACCCTTACATCCATTATGCCCGGATTTGTAGATACTGATTTCATAAGCCGCAAATACCCCTTTACAATGCAACTCCATTATGCTGCAGAGCGTATTGTCAAGGCAATAGAAAAGAGAAAAAGGGAGGCTGTAATTGACTGGAAATGGTCAATAATTGTTTCATTAATGAAACTTGTACCCTCATTTTTGTGGAAGAGGATTGTGATTTGACACTCGTGGAATTTGATTAAAATACGCTTATTCCCAACTCTGTGGTAAAGTCTTCAAGTGTAGATATCCCCCTGTGCGAATTTCCGTTGACATTGAGTTCAGGACTCCATACCGCTATGCTCAATTTGCCGGGAATAATGGCAACTATACCTCCGCCCACACCACTCTTGCCCGGCATGCCAACTCTGTAGGCAAAGTCTCCTGATTCGTTGTACAGACCGCATGTGAGCATAAGCGCATTTATCCTTTTGGCATCCCTAAATCCTACAACCCTCTCGCCGTTGAGCGGATTGACACCTCCGTTGGCAAGAAACAGGAAGGCCTTGGCCAGTTGTTCGGTGTTCATTTTGATGCTGCACTGGTGGCAGTATGTGTTTATGACATCCTGTACGCTGTTGCCTATATTGCCAAAACTCTTCATGAAATGGGCAAGCGCATAGTTTCGCTCTGCGGTAAGGATCTCTGCCTGTGCAGTTATCTTGTCAAAATCAATATTCTCTTCGCCTGAGAGATTCCTTACGAACTTGATTATTGCCTCCTTGGCAATTGCCCGTGTGCTCAATCTGCGGTCATCCCTCTCTTTGTAGAGGTCAAGCAGCCTGTCGGTAACCACGAGTGCCCCGGCATTGATGAATGGATTTCGTGGAATGCCCCTTTCATTCTCAAGTTGTACCAATGAATTGAAACTGTTTCCCGACGGCTCCCGGCCTACAAATTTCCACAACCCCTCTCCTAGTTTGGGCGCCAGCATGGCGAGCGTAAGAACCTTGGAGATACTCTGTATGGTAAAACCATTGCGGTAATCTCCAATATTGAATACATATCCGTCAATTGTGGCTACGGATATGGCATAGCCGCGCGGATCAACCTCCTTGAGCGTAGGTATGTAGTCCGCTACCTTTCCTGCATTGATGCACCCCTTGTACCTGTTGTAAATTCTTGTGACAATCTGCTCAAGTTCAATGTGGTCAATTTTATCCATTCCTCTAACAATTAGTGACAAATTTATAATTTATTTGCCATAAATTGCTATTTTTGTGGCTTATTTTACTGAATCCATCACAAATTAATTCATAGATATTATGAACATTGAACCTACATTTATCGGAAAGAAAATCAAAATGCTCAGAGAGGCAAAGAATATATCGGTAGAGGATATGCTGGCGCGTACAGGGATTGATGCTGAGTTTTACAAATTATTGGAGGAGGACAAGGAGATTCCTGCATTGGGTGACCTTATAAAGATTGTGAGAGTGCTTGGCGTAAGATTGGGAATGCTTATGGATGACTATCAGGATGAAGGACCTGTTATACACAAGGCAGAGGATGTATCTGGAAGCAGCGTTATGAGAAGCCGCAACGGAGTGAGCAGGAAAATTACATATAACTCATTGTCAAGCAGAAAGGGCAACAGACATATGGATACCTTTACACTTGATGTTACACCTGCCATTGGCGAGATCTCCCTCTCTTCACACGAAGGCGAGGAGTTCCTTTATGTTCTTGAGGGCGAGGCGCAGATATCATACGGAAAGGAGAAATATATCCTTAAGGTAGGTGACAGCATCTATTTTGATTCAATAGTTCCACATCATATAGGTTCAGCATCAGATACGCAATCTGCAAGATTGTTGGCTGTAATATATATGCCGTCATAGTGTCCCCTTTAAAAGATGTAACATGGCAGAATATCAATTATTTGAAAGGACCATAGGACAATGGCTCGAGAAATGGGCAACTGAATTTCCCGACAAGGAGGCCATTGTCTATTCAGACAGGGATTTGAGATTTACCTACTCGCAACTCAACAAGAGGGTTGATGCGCTTGCCAAGGGCTTCATTGAGATTGGAGTGAAGAGAGGTACACATGTGGGTATTTGGGCTACAAATGTGCCTGACTGGCTTACAGTAATGTATGCCTGTGCAAAGATAGGTGCTGTAGCGGTAACGGTCAATACCAACTACAAGCAGTCTGAACTTGAGTATTTGTGTGAGAATTCAGATATGCACACACTGTGTGTGATTGACGGCGACGGATACACAGACTATATTGACATGACCTACAAGATGTTGCCGGAACTAAAGACTTGCGAGAGGGGATTCCTCAAGAGTGAGCGTTTCCCAAGGATGAAGAATGTGGTGTACATAGGCCAGGACAAGTATAGAGGCATGTACAATATTCCGGAACTTCTTCTTTTGGGCAGGAATACAGAAGATACAAAACTTGAGCAGATCAAGTCTTCGGTCTCATGCCATGACGTGGTAAACATGCAGTACACCTCCGGAACAACCGGATTTCCAAAGGGTGTGATGCTTACACACCACAATATTACCAACAACGGATACCTTACAGGTGAGCACATGAAATTTACAGCAGATGACAAGTTGTGCTGCTGCGTTCCGCTTTTCCATTGTTTTGGTATTGTGCTTGCAACCATGAATGTGATTACCCACGGATGTACACAGGTAATGGTTGAAAAGTTTGATCCGCTTGTTGTGCTTGCCTCAATTCACAAAGAGAGGTGTACGGCAGTATATGGTGTGCCTACAATGTTCATTGCGGAGTTGAACCACCCTATGTTTGATATGTTTGACCTTTCTTGCTTGAGAACAGGCATCATGGCAGGTTCGCTCTGTCCTATTGAACTTATGAAGAGAGTTCAGGACAAGATGTTCCTGAGGGTGACTTCGGTTTATGGACTTACAGAGACATCTCCTGGAATGACCCATACACGTATAGAACAGTCGTTTGAGGAGAGGTGTGAAACTGTAGGTTATGAGTTTGAACATACTGAGGTCAAGGTATTGGATCCTGAAACAGGGGAGGAGTGTCCTGTTGGTGTGCAGGGTGAACTTTGTAACCGCGGTTACAACACCATGAAGGGTTATTATAACAATCCGCAGGCTACAGAGGAGGCAATTGACAAGAACGGTTTCCTCCATTCCGGCGACTTGGGATACAAGGATGAGAATGGCAATTACAGGATTACCGGCAGAATCAAGGATATGATCATCAGAGGTGGTGAGAATATTTATCCGCGAGAGATAGAGGAGTACCTTTACAAGATGCCGGGCATAAAGGATGTTCAGGTTGCCGGTATTCCGTCTCAGAAATATGGAGAGGAGGTTGGTGCCTTCATTATACTTGACGAGGGTGCAGATATTCAGGAATCGGATGTGAAGGAGTTCTGCAAAGGAAAGATTTCGCACTACAAGATTCCAAGATATGTGCTCTTTGTAGAGGGCTTCCCATTGACCGGAAGTGGAAAAATACAGAAATTCAAACTTAAGGATATAGGCCTTGATTTGTTGAAAAAACAGGGCGTGGAGGTCCTTTAAACTGGTACGGGATATGGATTTCAGGCTAAAGGTCTTTACTGTAGTGGCAAAGCATTTGAGTTTTACCGCAGCAGCCAGGGAACTGGAGATATCCCAGCCTGCAATTACCAGACATATTCAGGAGTTGGAGAGCATCTATTCTCTCCAACTTTTTGACCGTACAGGAGCAAAGATAAAATTGACCGAAAAGGGTTTTGCCTTTTTGAAATATGCCCGTAGGGTGCTCGACAGTTACTGCAATCTCTCCACAGAGGCTGCAATCATGAATCTCACTTTTGATGGGGATTTGAAATTGGGTGTAGACAAGAGTCTCATCAGGAGAGTAGGGCAGACTCTTGTGGAACCATTTATGGAGCGTTTTGCCGGCGTAAGGATTACGCTCGTTTATGATACTCCTGACTCTTTGCAACGCAATCTGGCAGCAGGAACCGTTGATTTGGCCATTCTGCAGAGTCCTGAAGCAATGGACGATAATCTCTATGAACATATTCCTGGATATGGATTCTGCCTTGTTTCAAAGAAAAACGAACGTAATGGTGATGTTGTAAACTTCATTGCGTTCGCTAAAATGATTTCCGATATCAGGGAGTTGTAGTACCGTTTATTATGTAAGAAGCGTTTTATGCTCCTCTTCAGAGAGAAAGAGCAGTTTGTCGCCTATCTGCAGTTCAAGCGAACCGTTTGGAATAAGTATTCTCTCTCCGCGTTTTATCATTATTACCAGAGTTCTGTCGGGAAGATGCATGGTCTTGAGTTGGTTGCCATATTTGAGCATCTCCTCTGTAAGGACTATCTCATTGAGATTGGCATCAATTTCATCGGGCAATTCCATGCCAAAATGGTTCTTTTTCTCCTTCACCGAATAATCTACAATGTGCAGCATTCTTGCAGCAGAAGGAATTGTCATTCCCTGGAGAATCAGTGACATAAGTGTTATTACAAAGACTATGTTGAATATCTGGTCTGAGTGTTCAACTCCAGCCACTACAGGATATGTGGCAAAGATGATAGGTACTGCGCCCCTAAGGCCTACCCATGAAATGAAGAGTTTGGCTTTTGTCTTTATTTTGGAAAAGGGAAGAAGTGTGACAAATACACTCAAAGGCCTTCCTACAAGAATCATGAATATGCCAATTGCCAATCCTATAGGAAGAATCTCAATCATCTCATTAACCTTTACAAGCAAACCCAACGAGAGGAACATGATCATCTGTACCATATTGGTCATGCCGTCCATAAATGTTGCAATCTCCTTCTGGTTTACGATCTTGTTGTTGCCAATTATCATTCCGGCAATATATACGGCAAGATAGCCATTGCCTTTTATCATGTCTGTAATGGCAAATGTGAAGAAGATAAGGCTCAAAAGCAGCAATGAGTACAACGATGGAATTGAGAGTTGTATTCTGTTGATGAGTTTTACTGCAAAGGTGCCGATAATGAAACCTACAGCACCACCTATGGCAAACTGAAGTACAAAACTTACCAGCACGCCTCCAATGCCAAGTGTAGAGGAGGTTATGAACTGTATGAGCGCAATTGTAAGCATGTAGGCCATAGGGTCATTACTTCCGCTCTCAAGTTCAAGTGTACTCTTGAGATTATATTTCAAGTTTATATTCTGTGATCTCAAGATGTTGAACACAGATGCAGAGTCAGTTGATGACATTGTTGCAGCAAGAAGTACTGAGGTTGCCAGAGGCAGGTATATGTTTGTAAACTCAAATCCTGAAATCCAGAAGATGAAAAGACCCGTTACAATGGCTGTAAGCAGCACTCCAATTGTAGAGAGGGCAACTCCCTGCCACAATATAGGCTTGATATCCTTGAACTGTGTATCCATACCTCCGGAGAAGAGGATAATGCTCAATGCTATCATACCTATGAACTGTGCAATGTCTACATTAAAGAAGTGGATAATGTCCAGACAACTCTCCCCAAATACCATACCTACTATAAGAAAAAGCAACAAAGAGGGAATGCCGAATCTGGAGCCGGTTTTTCCAACCATTATGCTTACGAATATAAGTATTGAGCCAATCAGTATAATGTTTGTTGCTGCCATAGTTGCCTGTAGTATCTCTGTATGGAATTAGTAAAGTTGGGTTTATCTGGCTTTGGCTCCCGTTATCTCGCCAATGAAGAGTTTGCCGAACTGCCGGGTCTTTTTGCACTCTATGAGTGTTACAGGATTCTGGGCACTTGAATCTTCTGCATTGCATATGGCAATTGTGTAGTTGTTTGCCATTTCAAGGATGAAGAGGATATTGTCAACATCTTCCTCAAGGCTGAATGAAGCGGCAGGGCTCTGTGCGTTCAAATCAAGGGCTCCTTTTCCGGCAATGGCCCTCTTCAAAGGCTTGCCCTCAACAGCGGTGATGAAAGCCACCAGTTCGCCGCTCTCCAATCTCTTTGCAATATCTTCCGCTATCTCAATCTTGCCTTTGACAGCCATTGCCTGATTATCGGCAGCCGGTTGTGTCATTGTCTGCTGTGCAACGGCAACCTGTTGTCCAACTTCCTTTTGTGTCGCAGGCTGCTGAACTGCAGCAGGAACTGCTGCGGCTTGTTGTGCAGCGGGAGCCATTGTAGGCGCAGGAACATTTGTAACATTCTGTGTGTGCTCTGCCACAGCCTTGTTGTTGAATGTATAGACAGCGGCCTGGGCCTGTGCTGCATTATTGTCAACAATATCAATTGTCGCTATTCTGTAGTCTCCAATGCCTTTATATATCTTTGTCTTAGTTTTGTTCAAGGCATACTTGTCTGTAATGTACTCTTCTGCAGTAATTACATCCGTAGGCTTGGAGGAACTGGGATTTCCTGTATACCTTACTCTTGAGGTCTCCATAGTGCAGCCTCCGTTGGTGCAGATGATTTTTACAAGTGAGTTCATCTTTACCTTTCCCGGGAAAAGACCTATTTTTACCACTATCTCATTTTGCGTTTGGGCTACGATTGTTCCGGCCTTTGGATCGGCAAGAAGAATTCTGTCTGAAGTTCCTGTAAAAGTGCGTTCAGACCAGTCGTACAGGGCATTGTAAATCTGCTCCTGGTTGAAATCTGCAACATTCAGATATCTTGTAAAAACAACCTTGCCGTCTACCACAGGCACCGCGCCTGACATATATTTACTGTCACTCTGTGCTTGTAAAAAAAGTGGAATGGAGAGTAATATAAAAAGTAACCTTTTCATTGTCAGTGAATTAATTTAGTTTGATGATTGAAAAGCATGCAAGATGCGGCTGCAATCGGTGCATGCTCTACAAAATTACTAAATTATTATCACATAACTATCAAAAAATATTGTTCTTTAGAGCAGCATTTTTGGCGCATTCCATAGCCTTGCCATAATCGGGTTCATGCGTGATATCCGGTACATACTCAACATAACTCACCATACCATCAGGGCCAATGATTACCGTACCTCTGGCCAGAAGCCCCAGTTCTTTAATGTCAAAGCCGTATTTGCGCCCGAATTCGCCCCATTTTTTGTCCGACAGTATATGTATGCCCTCAATACCTTCTGCAATGCAGAAATCGTGAGTATCCGCTGTATCATCCTTTGAAATGCCTATAACCACTATATCCTTGTCAATGGAGGTTGCCATTTTGTTGAATTTTCTTGCCTGCATTGAGCATACCGGGGTCTTTATGGCAGGAAATGCAGTGATTATTGTAACTCTCCCTTTAAAATCAGAGACTCTTATTGTGTTGCCGTGGGAGTCAACCGCTTTGAACTCCGGAGCCTTGCGTCCAATCTCAATCATCTCACCCATGATTGTAAGTGGCTCTCCCTTTTTGCTTGTGATGTTTTTGTTCTCTTTCATAACTTTCGGTTTCTTTAAAGTGCAATGTCCATAAAAAGATTATTCTATGTTTCTGAAACACCGGAGTCTCCAAAAAGTTTTCTGAAATGCAGGAGTCATTGGAAAAGGGCAATTGAAAAGGGAAAACTGTAAAAGAGAAACAAAAAGAATCAATCGAGAAGAGAGAAAATGAAAAAATAGGGGAGCAATTTGAAAAGGGGGGAGCAATCAAAAAATGGGATTGCAAATAAAAAAAAGGTGAAGAAACTTAAACAGTCTATTTTTTGAAAACAAAAAAGGTAGCCATTTCTGACTACCTTTTTGGCGGTGCGGACGGGGCTCGAACCCGCGACCCCATGCGTGACAGGCATGTATTCTAACCAAGCTGAACTACCGCACCATTGTTTTAAGAACTTCCCATCAGGAGTGGTTGTTTCCGTTTGGGATTGCAAAGGTATGAAACTTTTTTAAAACTCCAAAAAAAATGCAAAAAAAATTAATCTTTTTTTGAAAAAAAGGAGAAGTGGACATTTCCGTACTTCTTTTCTTTGAAGAAAAATGGGTGATTTTCAAAGGAATAGGACTTTGGATGCTCCAAAATGAAGTATCCTCCTTTTTTTACAAGATTTTTGGAATTTTCTTCAAAAATATTCTCTACCGTGATATCTTTTTCTGCCTCAGGGTAATTTCCTTCCTCTGTAGAGGCATTGTTTGCATTGAGACCGAAGATTCTGTCGGGAAGAGTGTCAAGCCCTTCAAGGTCATAAGGGGGATCGGCAAAGATAAGGTCAAACTGTTTTGTACATATTTTTATAAAGTCAAAGACATTATGGCGTATCACCTGCATTCCTTTAATTTTAAAGGATTGTGAGCACTGTTTTATGAAACGTGTATGCGCAGGGTTCATCTCTATGCTTATGATATCTTTACAGCCGCGTGAGGCAAACTCCATGCTAATACTTCCTGTTCCCGAAAAGAGGTCAAGTACAGAGATCTCTTCAATATCAAACTCATTTGTGAGCATGTTGAACAATCCCTCTTTGGCAAAATCGGTCGTTGGCCTCGCTGCATAGTTGGCAGGTGGCATTATTGTCTTTCCTTTAAGCGATCCTCCTATTATACGCATGTTGGTATGTAATGAAATTTTTAATCCTTGTAGGTTATTTTTTGAAAATATTGCAGCAGCAGGGCCTCCTCATTCTTTTCAAGTTTGCCCGCCATGTTGATGCCGGTAATCTGTGGATTGAACATTACCTGTTGGCATACGAGTGTGAGAAAGTAGAGCAGTGTATTTATATGTGTGCAACTGTATGTGTTTGCAAGAAGAAGATTCTCCATCTCTGCAGCGACAATATGGAGCAGTTTTTTGCTGTTGCAGTAGTGGACCACTATGCGGTTGTGGTCGGGAATCTCATTGAGCATCTGTATGAGTGCATGGACCACAGGCAATTTCCCTGCATCATCTCCGGCGGTTTTTGCTGCATAGGCAAGAGTGGCATTGTACCCGTCCAGGCCAATGGACTTTATCTCTTCATCTTTATCCAGTTTAAACATCTCTGCAAGATAATTTTCGCTATACAGGGATGTAGGTACAAGTGTGAATTTTTCTGTGATAAAATGGTTTTTCATATAAAGTGATGCTCAAGTTCTCAAACTTCAAAAGTAGTAAAAAATAGGTAGAAAAAAAATTGGGGAGAGCAATAAAAAAGGCAGCCATCAAGACTGCCTTCATATTCTTTATGTATATAAGGACTACTCCCAGTTACCTGCGTTGTTGTTAGGAGCATCTACGCTACCAACTTTAAGACCAGGATAACGGCCAGTGTCATTTCTTTCAGCATTAAGGTTAACGATCAACTGGTGGTTCAAACCTTTAAGAAGGTCGCTGAAAGGCATACAAGCCTCAAACAAAGGAACCTCTACGCCAGAAACCATTTTTGTAACTGCATTCATTACGATAGGTTTGCCATCTGAGAATGGAATTGATTTAAGAAGTTCAGGGTTGAAATCCTCTCTCTTAAGCAAAGTGTCTTTAACTGCAATTGGAGTCTCAATTGCAACAACCACATTCAAACCTTTCTGGTAGTGTGCATACAACTCCTCAGGAGTGATTTTTCTGTTTTTCTTTCTTAGAGCCTCAGTATTTGCAACTGCAACAGAGTCGTCCATTGAACCGATCTGTTTTACAATCTTGATTTGACCGTTGTGGTAGAAATCCAACAAAGAGTCCATGCTTGGAGTGAATTTTCCATAGTGGCCTTTGTAGGCAACCTGAAGAGTACGGATATCCTTAAGGATCTGGATAGCCACTTTCTCTCTCTTCTCTCTGTCATTCTTGAATCTTACTGGCTCTTGAATGCTGTCAACAATAAGATAACCCAATGCTATGATAATAGCAGGAAGTACGATGATAGTTAAAATCTTTTTCATTTGATATCTGTGTATTTTATATGTCTTTTTATCCGACAAAAGTAAAAAAATTATTCTTCCCTTGCAATATATTTTTAATTTTGCATCAAATAAATTCTGATTCAAACTATTGCAATTGTGGATAAGGTAAAGGATTTTAATTTGTTATTAACTGATAAAGAGAGAATTGTAATAATCAGTCATGTTAATCCCGATGGCGATGCAATTGGCTCTGCAACGGGTATGAAAAAATTTTTGGAGTCCAACGGAAAGGTCGTTGATATAGTTGTTCCCAACAAATATCCCCAATTTTTGGGATTCCTTGACCCCATGAGTAAAATTATAACCTATAAGGATAACCCTGAGGCTGCCGCAAAGGTGCTTTCAGGAGCGGACGTTGTATTGTGCATGGATTTCAACTCGTTGAAGCGGATTGATGATTTGGGCGCTCTTGTAGAGAGGTCTAATGGTGCAAAAGTGCTTATTGACCACCATCTTCAGCCCGAAAATTCATTTGATATCATGTTTTCTGATCCGGGTGCCTCCTCAACTTGTGAGGTGGCCTATTTTCTTATAAAGAGGATGGTGATGGCAGATAGGAGTTTGGCATCATTGGATCTGGATGCGGGGATCTCATTCTATACAGGTCTGATGACCGATACGAACAACTTTGCCAATTCTGTAAGACCCGAAACATTCAGGATGGCATGTGAACTTCTGGAACTGGGTATTGACAAGGAGGATATACAATTTAAGGTATACAGCGGATTCAGGGAGGAGAGAATGCGTATGATGGGGTATATGTTGTATGAGAATATGAAGGTATTTCCTCAGAGCAAGGCAGGTTTCATGCTTATAACCAAAGAGTTGAAGGAAAGATTTGATTTTAGGGACGGAGACTCGGAAGGCTTTGTGAACCTTGCCCTTAATGTGGCCGGTGTAGAGGTCTCTGCGCTTTTTACGGAGGCTGACGGTTATATAAAAGTATCATTGAGGTCAAAGGGAGATTTTTCAGTAAACAAGTTGAGCCGTGCATTCTTCAACGGTGGAGGACATGAGAGGGCGGCCGGAGGAAAGATATATATTCCGGTAAGTGAAGTGGAGGAGTACTTTTTGGACTCTTTGGAGAAATACAGGCACACGATTTGCAAATAAAGGCGGAATGTATGAGAAAGAGATTGGAAATTTTACTTTTGACGCTCTCTGCTGCTCTGTTGTGCTGTTGTACAAAACAGGACAGGGAGAACTCGATAATCAGTCAGGAGGCAGCAATTGACAGTTACCTCTCCTCTTTGCAAGGGGTTGAGATAGTGAGAAAAGGCGGTTCCAACAGGGCTGTCGTGACAATGGGTGTTGATGGAACCGAGGCTTCAAAGGGTGATTCCCTTTACATAAGGTATGCAGGATACACCTTTTCATCGGGAAAGGGGCCGCTGTTTGCCACAAACGACCAGAGCGTGGCTCAAAGTGCCGGTTTTCCTGTGCAGGAGGCTCCCATGAAGATCAAACTTGGAAAAACGGAACTTGTAAAGGGACTTGAACTTGGATTGGAGGGTGTGAAGGAGGGGGAGCACTGCTATATAGTCTTCTCGGCAAAGTATGGATTCAACAACACTCCTGTAGCAAATATTCCAAAGTTGTCGCCCCTCTTTTATGAAATTTGGGTAGATAAAGTAATAAAGTAGATATTGAATAAAAAGTATTATATTTGCACCCTATGTACAGCAATATAAAATTATATCTGGCTGCCCTTTTGTGCAGCATTCTATTCTTCTCTTGTGCAGAGGAGAGGGAGGAGAGCAATAAGGCCATTCAGGAGAGAATCCTTCAGGCTTATCTGGATGTGAATTATCCGGGAAACAAGTATATGAAAACTGCATCCGGGCTCATTATCCTTTCACATCAGGAGGGCAAGGGCCTAACACCGGTAGATGGCGACGGTGCATACATAAGATACAGTGTAAAGACGCTGGACGGCAATTATGAGAATACGACCATCAAGGAAATGGCCGAGAGATTGGGTACATATTCATCAACCGAGTATTATGGTCCGACGTTGGCCGAGATCGGATACGGAAAAATCTCAAGAGGCATGCATGAGGCTCTCTGCATGATGCGTGAGGGTGGAAAGATGACAATAATAGTGCCTCCTCATCTTTCATCATATGATTATGACAGGAATTTTACCTACGGCTATGATATTGATGACACACCCCAAACGTCTGTAAACAAAATCTATGAAATAGAACTTGTACACACAATAGGTGATATCTTCAAGTTCCAGACTGACTCGTTGGAGAGATTCAGGGATATACACTATCCTGGTGTGGATTCAACAGCAAGAGGCTATTATTTCAAGAAATTGTCGGGAACAGTAAAGGATACAATTCCGCAGAACGAGTCGGCAAATGTCTGGTATGTGGGCAAATTGCTTGACGGCTACGTCTTTGATACCAATATAGCCGATACTGCAAAAAAATATGGAATCTACGATCCTTCTTCGAATTACACATCTCTTACTGTTTCATATGAGTCAAAATATGAACTCATGAGCAGCGAGGGCAGTGAGAGCGGAAACGGTTATGTGACCGGCTTTGCCAGAGCCTTGAAGAGCATGACTTATGAAGACCATGCGGTTACTTTCTTCTGGTCAAAATATGGTTATGGTGCCGACGGTAACGTGGGTAACAATGGTGGTGGAGTCCCAGGTTACTCTATGCTATTTTTTGACATATACGTGGACAAGAAGCAGAATTAGTATATAGTATATTGCAAGATCACATTCGCAGGTCAGTATAAATAGAAAAGGCAGCCGTCCGGCTGCCTTTTCTGTATTATCAGTGGTGTGTTTATTTCTCTACATAGTGGAAGTGAGGACCGAATCTCTCGAATGCCGCTTTGTCCAACTCCTCCTGAGCACTTGGATGAGCAACGCTGATAACAAGTTTTGCCCTCTCCTGAAGTGATTTGCCATATAGGTTGACTGCACCGTACTCGGTAACAAACCAGTGGATGTGGTTTCTTGTTGTAACAACACCTGCGCCTGGTGTAAGGATATTTGCAATCTTGCTTATGCCCTTGTTTGTTGCAGATGGCATTGCAATGATGGCCTTACCGCCTTTTGAAAGTGAGGCACCGTAGATGAAGTCAATCTGACCGCCAACACCTGAGTAGAATTTTGTGCCAAGTGAATCGGCACATACCTGACCAGTAATGTCTACCTGAAGGGCAGAGTTGATTGCTGTAACTTTAGGGTTCTTTGCAATTACAAACGGGTCGTTGGTATATCCTACATCCATCATGGCAACCATAGGGTTGTCATCAATGAAGTCGTAGCATGTCTGTGAACCCATAAGGAATGTAGAGACCATCTTGCCTTTGTCAATGGCTTTGTTTGCGCCGTTGATTACGCCCTTTTCTACAAGAGGAAGCACACCGTCTGCAAACATCTCTGTGTGGATACCCAGATTCTTGTGGTTGCCAAGTTGTGCAAGCACTGCATTAGGAATTGCACCGATACCCATCTGAAGGGTAGCGCCATCCTCAATAAGGGCAGCACAATTCTTTCCAATGGCAATCTCAATGTCAGAAGGGGCAGCAAAGTGTGCAGGCTCAAGAATGCTGTCATGCTCAACAAAGTGGTCGATCATGCTCATAGGAATCATTGCATCACCGAATGAACGGGGTACATTCTTGTTTACAACTGCAATAACAACTCTTGCACACTCAATTGCAGCCAAAGTGGCATCTACTGATGTACCCAATGAAACATAGCCATGCTTGTCAGGTGTAGAGACCTGGATCATAGCAACATCGCAAGGAAGCACGCCGCTTCTGTATAGTTTCTGGGTCTCGCTCAAGAAGATTGGAATATAATCTGCGTAACCTGCCTGAACGCTCTTTCTTACATTGCCTCCAACAAAAAATGCCTGATGGAAGAAGATGCCTTCATATTTTGCATCTGTGTAAGGGGCCTCGCCCTCTGTATGCAAGTGGTGGATTCTTACATCCCTCAACTCACCGGCATCACCTCTGCGGCATAGTGCATCAATTAGCACTTTAGGAGCACTCGCAACACTGCTCAAGTGGATATGGTCACCACTCTTTACATATTTTACAGCCTCGTCTGCGCTGATAAATTTGATATTTTTCTGCATTTTAAGTTTATTTAATGATTAAAGTTGACCAATATTGAAATAATCAACAAAAGTATAAACTTTAACGTGGATAAGCAACATTTTTAATAACTTTGTGCTCGCTATGCCAATAATGACAATAACAAGTGACTGGAGCCGCGGCGATTACTATCTTCCCTCATTGAAGGGTGGATTGATGAGTCTGTATCTTGCTTGTAAAGAGCAAAATAAAATTCCAGCCACTGATTTTTTCAATATTGTAGACATATCCAATACAGTAAAGCCGTTTGACATCTCCGGAGCCTGTTTCATTTTAAGGAACTCCTACCGTCATTATCCCGACGGTTCAATCCATATCCTTGCTGTGGAGAGTGAACTGCATGACGGGGCCGATATGGTTGTGGTAAAGGCAGACGGGCACTATTTCATAGCACCTGATGACGGACGTTTTGCACTGTTGCTGAAAATGGATGGAAAGGAGCAGGCCTACCGGCTGTCGGGAAGCCATGCTGAAGAGGGGGCACCAATGGGCTTCACTGCCCTCGACCTCTTTAAAGAGGGGGTAAGGCATATTCTCGAAGGAAGTCTTGAAGAACTTGATAGAGTAAGTTTGAGGAGTGCCGTAAATGAATGTGCGGCCGTTACTTCCAACAGGATTGTGGGAAGGGTAGTCTACATTGATTCCTACGGCAATGCAATTACAAACATCACGCGTGAGAGTTTCTTTAAGGTGGTAACATCTGCAATGGTCAATGGAGCCAAGGATATATCGTGCGTGATTTTTGTCCAGGGGCCATATCTGAAGATAGAGAATATCTCTGAAGGTTATTGGGACGTGGAGCCGGGAGAGGAACTCGCCTTCTTCAACTCGTTGGACCAACTTGAACTGGCAATCAACGGTGGCAACTTTGCTCAGATGGAGGGCATAGATACAACGGCGGAGGTTGTAATGAAGTTTGCTTTTGAAAAGTGACGTATATAAAAGACAGAATATGACTAAGAGTGAAAAAAGAGCAGAACAGATGGCGGCATTCTCACGCCTTCTTGACGTTATGGATGAGTTGAGGGAGAAGTGCCCATGGGACAGGGAGCAGACCATTGAAAGTTTGCGTACCTTGACCATAGAGGAGACCTTTGAGTTGTCCGATGCAATCATGCAGAATGATATGCCCAACATCTGCAAGGAGTTGGGAGATATTCTGCTTCATATAGTCTTCTACTCCAAGATTGCGGAGGAGAATGGCCAGTTTGATATAGTTGAGGTGATTGACAAGTTGTGCAGCAAACTCATTTACAGGCATCCTCATGTATACTCCACAACAGAGGTGGAGAATGCAGGTCAGGTGGTGCAGAACTGGGAAGCCCTCAAGACAAAGGAGAAGGATGGCAACAAGACCATTTTGAGCGGTGTGCCTCAAAGCATGCCAAGCATGATAAAGGCCTACAGAATGCAGGACAAGGCGAGGGCTGTTGGCTTTGACTGGGACAAAAAGGAGGATGTATGGAACAAGGTCAAGGAGGAGATTGCTGAACTTGAGGTTGAGATGAATGGGATGGATGCCGTTTCAAGAAGCAATGATGCAACGCAGGAGCAGAAGGATGAGGCTTTTGCAAAGGCCCAGAGCGAATTGGGAGATCTCTTCTTCTCTCTTGTAAATGCAGCCAGACTCTACAAACTTGAGCCCGATACTGCATTGGAAAGTACCAACAAGAAGTTCCGCAACAGGTTTACATATCTGGAGGAGCAGACAATAAGAAAGGGGCGTTCATTGAAGGATATGACTCTTGAGGAGATGGATGCCATTTGGGATGAGGCAAAAAGAAAGGGACTCTGATATGGAAAACTGGCAGGAGAGGACGCAGATATTGATGGGCGAAGAGGGCCTGGCAACCTTAGCCGGCTCTACGGTCATAGTGGTAGGTCTTGGAGGAGTTGGTGCATATGCTGCAGAGATGCTCTGTAGGGCTGGAGTGGGCAGGCTTGTTCTGCTTGATTCCGATACGGTGAGTGTTACCAATAAGAACAGGCAACTTATAGCCCTTGACTCCACAATCGGAAAAAACAAGACCGATGTCCTTGCAGCACGCCTTAAGGATATCAATCCGGAAGTTGTGCTTGATCTTGTATGTGAGTATGTTGAGGAGAATAATGTGGAGAGGTTGTTGGGAGGTTATAAGCCTGATTATGTGGTTGATGCAATTGACACGCTGTCGCCCAAAATAGCACTTGTAAAGTATTGTATGGATAATTCCATTCCTCTTGTATCTTCAATGGGAGCCGGAGCAAAATATGATGCTACTGCCGTAAGGATAAAGGATTTGTCAAAATCTTTCAATTGTCCGTTGGCCTATATGTTGAGGAAGAAATTGCGAAAGATTGGCATATCCAAGGGATTTGATGTGGTCTTTTCGGAGGAGTTGCCCGATAAGGATGCAATTGTGCCGATGGAGGAGCGCAACAAAAAGAGTCAGGTAGGGACAATTTCGTATCTTCCTGCGGTATTTGGGTGTGTATGTGCGCAGGCTGCAATAACACATTTGATAAAAAAGTGTTAAATTTGTCTCTTTAAAAGAAGAATAATATGTCAGTTACCATAAAAGAAGTATCTACTGCAAAGGAACTGAAGGCATTTTATCAGTTCCAGAACAAGTTGTACAAGGATTGTGAAGCCTATGTTCCAACCTTGGATGTTGACCAGAAGGCCTCCCTTACCAATGATCCGGCTCTGGAGTACTGCACACGCAAGATGTGGCTGGCCTATAAAGACAACAAGGTTGTCGGACGTATTCAGGCTATTGTAAATCCCCGGTACAATGAGTTCTATCACACCAAAAGGGGACGTTTTGGCTGGTATGACTTCATAAATGACATTGAGGTTGCAAAGGCTCTTATGGAGACTGCTTCAAAATGGTTGAAACAGCAGGGTATGGAGGTTATTCATGGTCCTCTTGCCTATAATACTTTGGGCCGACAGGGCATGCTCGTTTCGGGATTTGAGAATACCCCGCCTACAAATTGTCTCTACAACTATCCATATTATCCGCAGTTTATGGAAAAGATGGGTTTTGAAAAGGAGTGTGACTGGATCCAGTACAAATTGAACGCATCGCAGGCAACACCTGAAAAACTCACCCGTCTGGCGGATATCCTTATGCAGAGATATAATTTGCGTCTGCTTGACATTACCAAAATAAAGGGCCAGGAGCGTGATATGCTTATAGACAAGTTCTTTAAGATATATAACGAGTGCTTCAAGGCGGTTCATAACTTTATTCCGCTTACACCTTCTGAGATAAAGAAGACCGGCTCTGCATATTTCAAACTCCTCAAACCGGAGTTGACTTGCCTGGTTGTTGATGAGAACAATGATATTGCCGCTTTCGGATTGTGTTTCCCAAGTCTGTCGGAGGCTATGAAAAAGGCCAAGGGTTCACTCTTCCCGTTCGGGTGGTATCACATCCTTAAAGGGTACAGAAAGTACAACACTATTGACCTTATGATGGTAGGATCCTCTCCAGCCTGGGCTCTCAAGGGACTCTCTGCAATTTATCATGCCCAATTGAGCGGTAACTTCCAGAAATACCATATTGCCCACGCAATTACCAATCCTCAGATTGATACCAATACTGCAGCCATAAAAGTATGGGAGAGTTATGACCACGAGGAGTTCATGCGCCGCAGGTGCTGGTGCAGACCGCTTTAGTGATATTTGTAGAAATTATTACAATAAAATTGATGATTATGGAAGGCAACCAATTGTCGGTGGGTATCTTCATTGATGGCGGATACTACGCAAAGATAAACGAAGGCTTGCAGAGACTCTTCTCAAAGCAGTTGGATATAAAGCAACTGTTTGAGTATATGCGTGAGCGCATAGCAAAGAAGTCAGGGAGCAGGCTCGAAGATATACATATAGTTGAGGCTCACTTTTTCAGGGGCAGATACAGGGCTTCCGATGCCCAGGATAAGAATTTGCTCTATGATGAGCGTCTGTTTGAAGATTCACTTATTGAGAATGATGTGATCTTTCACTACAAGCACTTGAGGGAGTTGGAGAAGAAGGGGGGAACAACCGTAATTGAGAAGGGAATTGATGTATGGTTTGCGCTTGAGACTTATGAACTCTCAATGATACGCAAGTTTGACTTTGTAATCCTTGTTACAGGTGATGCAGACCATGAGATGCTTGCAAAGAAATTGAATGCACTCAAAACAAAAGTCATTCTTCTCAACTGGAGGCTTGATTCCCAGTCATCCACTTCAAAACTGCTCAAGGAGGAGGTGGGGTGGCATCTTGATCTCGGAAATGAGAGTATGGCCGACAAGTCCCTGTTTGAGAGAATTTGTTCAAGCAGCAAATAGTGTACATTTTGTCCCGACACTACGTTCCTGTACGACTTGCAGAGAGATGTGGCTGTCGGGAAATTTATATTATTATGAGAGGATTGTTTTTATACCTTATGGTTGCCGTTTCTCTATTTTGTACGGCAACTGCTTATGCACAGCATGATAAACTGGCCGGGATATTCAGTGTTACAACTTGTCCGGCAGAGAATTGTGAAAATGCAATCAATATCAGTTGGGCAACAGATACATCTGTGAAACGTGCTGTTGTTGAGATAACTCCGGCCGGTGATTCTGAATGGAAAAAATCTTCATTCCACCTCTTTGAAGGCAGGCTCTGTACAACGTTCGACAGTGTATATTCAAAAGGACCTAAGGGTGAGAATTTTTATGAGGATGCAGTCATAAACAAATACAATGCTTCAATTGCCGGTTTAAAAGAGGATACCCGTTACAAATACAGGGTATATCCATTGTTGTGCAGCAATGCGTCAGATGGTGCTGTTGCTGGAGAGAACTTTGCAGATTGTTTTGAATCCAAAGGCAAAAACGGCAAATGCAAGGAGTTTCTACGCGATACATACTATACTGGTGTGAGATATTTCAAGACGTCGGGTGCAAAAGAGTGGGAGGCCTGTATAATTTCTGACTTTCATGTATATACGCCCATATATGGCAGGACAAAGGCGGCCATGGCAATGATTTCTACCGTAGAAAAATATGCCGGCAATAATGGCGGAGAGTCTCGTAAGCGCGACTCCGACTCACTTCCGTTTGACTGGATACTACACTTGGGCGACATTACAGCATGGGGAGGAAGTTACTCTTTCTGGAAGAATCTCTATACAGAACAGCCGTTCAAGAGATATATGTGGGCGGGAGTCAACGGCAATCATGACAATATGACCCGCAATTATGACCGTACGACAAATGAGTTTTTCAGGGATGCTGCAGCCTACCCTATGAACGGATATGAGGGCGAGATGGGAGTATGTTACCACTTCAGGTATGGCGATGTACTTTTCATTATGCTCAATAATGAAAATATGAGAAGTGATGAGGGCCTGGCAGCGGCGCAGGAGTGGGTGCGGAAGGTGGTTGCGGAAAATCCAGCACCATATACCGTTGTTTGTGAGCATTATCAGTGGTTCTTTGGAAATGACGGAAAGGAGTCGCAGTACTCACGTTGGAGCAACCTCTTTGATGAATGCGGTGTAAATCTGGCGCTTGCCGGGAATAACCACATCTATGTCAGTACACCTGCCCTTTATGAGGGCAAACCTGTAGGGCAAAGCAAATCTGGAAACATTGCGCAAAACACAACAGGAACAGTCTACATCCAAACCCCGTCATCAGACAATGAAAGGGGAGTGGCTTTTGATGCTTCAGTACCTTTGCAGTACAGTGACGATAAAATCAAGTTCCGTTGGAGCGAAGGTCCCAATACCGTCGGTGCCATGCACATGAAGGTAACTCCTGAAAAAATGGTACTTACACTCCTTGACAGAAACGGCAATGTTCTTGATGTTACAGAGGTTTTGCCTTCAAAGTGATCCGGTTATGCCACGGGGCCAAATGGAGCCCCTTATGTTGTGCTCCAGGACAACCAAGTGACATAGGTTCTAAGTTTAAACATTGAATATAACCGCTAAAGAGCATTCCATTCATAGGAACTGTGGGAGATTGCACTTTTGTGCAATTCCAGGGAGTGGTGTGGTCAAGCGGGATTGCTTCGCATACATGTTGGATTTATGCGTAATCGCATTGGAACCGGCATAGGGTTCTGCAGCCTGGCCAAAATGTAAATGACAGATTGCAGAACCTCTTCAGTTGGAATTTATGGGTAAGTTACAGATATGCCAATATGCCAAATTCCATATGGTTATTCTCTTACACAACGGATAGACATTGCTTGTGCCCTTACATCGCTGTCAATCATCCATGTATACCCTTCTGCCAAAACAAAAGAATATGCCCTATATCTGTTGTCGTAATAATGTGGATCAGATGTCCAGTAAGATCCTGTTTCATGTATAGATTTGTTGTTAAATGACCTATAATATGGAGTGCCTGATGATCCTATATGGCCTGCCGCGGGCAAGAAAATTTTTTCAGGTACATTTTCTGAATATTCTACTTTCCCGGTATACCACCTTCCTTTTTGTCCGTTATATTCTATAAAGTCAGAACAATTATCATTTGATATATCATACGCATCATATAGGTCCTTGAATTCTCTACTGGTAGGTACACGCCATCCTGTCGGACATGGATCATATTTGGTTTTAACAGGAGAACTTGCTGTGCCGGAATTCCACAAATTATCATGATGCGAAGTAAGCCAGTCAAATTCAGTCTCTTTTGTCCCTATATAAAAATTATCTGGATCTGGCAGACAATCACCGGTACCATTCCAACTGAAAGGCTTATCTTGCACTATTTGCGGATTCTCTTTGTTATGAACATCACCATCATTATATCCACCGCCATCTTTTCTCCCCCATTGGTAGAGTTTGCCGTAAGGGTAATTGACTGAATTATAACCACAATTAACAGGCGCCCAAATTAAATTATTGATTTTAATGCCATTTCCATGATTTATCCCATCTTGGTCAATATATGCAGGAAGAGTGTTTGCTATATCTATTTCAGCCATTTTTAATATCACTCCAGGTTTGATTTCTTTTGATGAAGCAGTGCTTTTTACATAAGTATTTTTTGTTGTAATAATTGAAACGCTAAACTTGTAATTTCCTGCAGGTACCACAATGAGAAACTCTTTGGATGTATTGATGCTTACTGGAGTTTCGCATTTTAAAAGTAACTTTTTTGACTCATCGGTGGAGTTTAAACATAAAGAGCCATCAATAGAGTTCAAAGATGCTTCACCACAAAGATCTGTAGAACTTGTCACTGAAATACTATTGACGTACTCTCCACTTGTGCCTTTTAATTGGAGTTTGAGTATTCCAAAAGGATTGTTGAATGTCAGAGTTCTATTGTCTCCACTTTTTCTTGTTGCAGACATTGGAACAGCACCTGATTTAAAATTTGACTCAACATATAACTGCTCTTGTTGAATGGAGCAGGTAATCTTGCCATTGTCATAAGTAACCGCTTCATAAGGATAGTATGCTACAATATCTTCATTGGCATCAAAACCATCTCCCTCGTTACATATAAAGATACCCTCGCTTTTGCCGGCATCCTTATTTGAAATGATGAATTTAAAAAGTTTGCCATTATTAATAACAGCAATCGCATCATTTTCACTCCATAGTATAGGATAAAGATTGTTTTCATCTTTAGAGCCCAAACATGTTTTGGTTTTATTATTATTTACACTGGCACATAGTGTTACTTTGTTGTTTATGTCGTGATTTCTATCCTCGTCTAATTTCTCGCAGGAAATGGTTAGGGAAGCAAGAATTAGTATAGAAATATAATAGAATAAATGTCTCATCTTGTTTTTTATTTAATTCCAATTATCATCTTCTTCGCTATATGAGGGATTGCCAAAAATCGGATCGCTGCTTGCGAATCCCAGTTCTATAGAGATTTCAATAATCTCAACTTTAGGTGATTCGTAAATCGGTTGATTTGTTATCATAATAAATTCCAATTGGTTTATTGATTGTTATTTTCTTTTAGTCTGGCTTCAGCATGTAAAAATAAATCTGATATGTCGTTTCTATGACCGATAAAACGGTAAATATGTATACCATCATCGACATTTGCAGTTAGTTCAAATAGAAGTAGTTGTGTTTCTTCTAGATATCCCTTTTTATGTAACCAATCACTGATAAGGCCTTTATTTACCAAAGAACCGTTATTAACATAAGTCGCGATATTTTTAACATCTTTTATACCATCCCCCAAGTCTATATACAGACCAGAAACAGATGAATTTTGTACATATTTGACAAAATCTCCTGTAAATAAGGCCAATCTTAAATAGCCGTTTCCACCACTATTAGGTCTTAGGATAATAAGTTTTTGTGACATTCTTGAATTAAGTTAAGATAAAACAAAATAAATGATTACAAAAGTCTAAATCAAGTTCACAATGGTTCACTTCCGGCTTTGCTTGGAATTAATTTGCCAATTTCATAATCATTTTTCCAAAATTCAATAAATCATCGTTTCAAAAGGGTAAATTTTACTCTTTTGTTTTGAGCCACCGTCATTAAGGATTAGTTTTGCCGATGTTGAAATCATCAAAATCCGGCATAATGGATTTGCTGCAGCACCAGTTTGATTTGCAAAATCAGCCGTTTTGCTTTGTGGAACAGCAATTTTGACATGCAGAGGACGAAATTCTTTGATTCACAGCAAATCGTTTTGTACTTCAGCAAATCTCAATGCCGGCTATTATTAATCTTATCAAATGACAGATTTTATGGAAACGAGCAGAAGCATTGAGCAGGGATTGAAAGAGAAAAGTTTTGCAAAAGGAGTAGAGCGTGAGCAGGTAAGCGGATTGTCAAAACCGAATAGTCGTGTAGAGGCAGACGTATGTGCAGCAGATGGTAGCAATCGGCAAAGCAGTGTGATGAACCCCTTTGTAGACTGGGGTTTCAAGTATCTGTTCGGGACCGAGCGTAACAAGCGTAATCTTGTTGGATTTTTGAACCTGGTTCTGGAACTTGAGTGCCCGATAGTAGATGTAGAATACCTCAATAATGAGAACATACCTCATGAAGCGGGCGGGCGAGAGTGCGTTTTTGATGTATTGTGTATAGACAAGAGCGGGACCCGATTTTTGATAGAGGTACAGAATGCCCCGATAAGTTATATACGGAACCGGATACTCTACTATACGTGCCGACTCATAGAGCAGATGGGCCAACCGGGCGAGAAGTGGAACTATAACATAGACAAGGTCTACAGCATATGTCTGATGAACTTCATGTATGAGCAGGATCCGGTGTTGAAAAGGGAGTTTATGCTTCAGGAGTCATATACAGGCACTCTGTTTACCGACAGGATCCATATAGTGATGTTGCAGTTGCCGTGTCTTGAAGCCAAAAGTATGTCAGAATGTAACATGTTGTATGAAAAGTTGTTATATTTGTTGCTACAAATGAAGAAAGGTATGAGTACAATAGAGGAGTTAAAACGTCAGGTGTATGAGCATGGTCTTAATGAGGAGATCCGTGAGACCTTTTTGAATGTCTTGGATGAGGCGAACCTTGCGTCGCTATCCAAGAGCGACAAGGCATTGTATGAGGCCCGTCTGAAGAGTTACCGGGACAACAGGGCGTGTCTTGACTATGCAATAGAGACAGGCATCAGGCAAGGCATAGAGTTGGGTGAGGAGAAAGGCTTGATGAAGGGTAGAGAAGAGGGCCGGGCAGAGGGTGTGGCTCAAGGTAAACAGGAGATAGCAAGATCAATGAAAAATAAGGGCCTTGATATTGGCTTGATTGCAGAGTGTACTGGGCTTTCTGAATTTGAGATAGAAAAATTGTAGCAATGTAATATTGATACTGAACTTTTAAACTTGTCCGTTGTTATTTATACGAAATAGTTTTTTAAGTTAGGTTAAGTCGGGCGCACCCTGTCAAGTTATAAGTCATTTGGCAGGGTGTGTTGTTTATTTATTGCATCTTTATATTGTGCAGGATTTGGAATCATCCGCCAAATCTTGGGGAGTAGATAATTTGTTGAAATGCAAAACAGGAACGGGAGTTTTCTCTATAGTTGAGATTTGATGTATTCAACCATCTGTGGTGCATTCTTGCATCCCAACAGATATTTGCGGCCATCCTTAAGTTCTACGAGAAAGCAATCACTTGAACGGCCGTAATATGCAAAGTATTTGCCCAAATCACGTTCGCGGAACCAGCCCCAGTAGCCCAGGAATCCTCCACTTCCAAATATGCGCATAGCACCCATTGTAGGCGGGCACATGCGCACAGAGGAGATATCAGCCATAGGAATTGCCTTAATCTTCAGACTGCGGTTGATGTATATCGCAGACTTATCTGCAGAAATGCTCATAGGCATATAAAACAGGCCAACTGCTGACATTACAAGCAGCAGGAGAGTCAGAAGCAACTGTATTAATCGTGGGGGATGATTAAAGAAAATAAAGAATAGATTCAGATAGATACAAATTATAGTTACAATCCAACTATACGTACTTAAAACTACTTGCTGTTTCATAAAGCATATATTTATGTCCCTTCAAAGTTATGTAATAATAGTTGATATTGCAATGTGTTGGAAATAAACTGGTGCAAAATAAAATTGTAATGCAATCTCTCTTCCTCCGGGTTTGTCGGATGATTACCTGCTTTTCGAATTGTTCCTTTTCGAATTGCGGTAATGTGGACAAAAATGGTTGGTAATAGTGACAAAAGTGGTTGGTGGCTTTCATTTTTTAACTCTCCGTTTTGATTTATGAAGATTGAAGTATAAATACCATTTGACAAACTTACAGAAGTGTTC